>DASXLR010000048.1:0-55110 GCA_036496075.1 Paenibacillus sp.
CGATAATTCACTTGTTATGAATCCAGAAGGTCGTCCATATCCACCAACAGCACAAATTGCTATGCAACAAGGTGTGTGTACAGCGCAGAATGTCGTATCTACGATCCGTAATAAACCACTTAAGAAATTCGAATTCAGCAATAAAGGGACCGTTGCATCGCTTGGTAAAGGCGAAGGTATTGCTGTTGTGGGTAATAAATTGTTAAAAGGTTGGAGTGCCGCCCAATTGAAAAAAGTGGTTGATATGAGATATCTCCTTACTATTGGTGGTATTCCGTTGATGCTGAAAAAAGGAAGATTCCTATAACATGCGCCATTGCAGCGTTCAAGTTCGTGGGTTACTTACGCGTGATGAATTGGATCGTTACAACGCATTAATGGAAGTGGGTTCTTTCCTAGAGTCTAAGGAGTCCTACGACCTAGCTTATACGATTCAAAAAGAAGTGGATATCCTCATTCTTCCGGCAATCGAAAGATTGAAGGCTAAGGGGCGAGATAGAGATGCGGCGACAATCGAGTTCCTAAACTCCCTAAACGCCTTGAAAGATGAAGAAGAGGAATAAGATCGTATCAACAAGGATTTGCCATCGCTCGAATGGAGGCAGGTCCTTCTTTTATGGGATCATTATACAAATAATGCCTTCTCCAGTTCTTAAGCTGGACAAGGCATCGTTTGTATCTAAGATACTAATACTTTTACAAATTACAATTTAAGTAATTCTTCAAAAGATTGTTCATTTAGCAGACTACCAACGTAGAATGCTCCAAATTCACCATAACGAGCACTAACTTCGTCAAAACGCATCTCATAAACCAGTTTCTTAAAATGAAGGGAATCGTCAGAGAATAAGGTTACACCCCATTCCCAATCATCCAGACCTACAGAGCCTGTAATGATCTGCTTCACTTTACCAGCATAACTGCGTCCAATCATACTATGGCTACGCATCATTGTTTTACGATCTTCCATGCTACGCATGTACCAGTTATCGTCTAGATCACGTTTCTTGTTCATTGGATAGAAACAAATATATTTATTATTAGGTAAGGCCGGTTTCAAGCGAGCGACTACTTCTGGGTTCTCCATTGGATCTCCACCGCTTGCTGAACCCATATAGTTACTCAATTCGACTACGCTTACATATGAATAAGCTTTGGTAGTATATTGAGCAAATGTAGTCTTGTTAAAGGCAGTCTCGACAGCGTTTAAATCTTCTAACGTTTCACGAAGGTGCATGAATACAAAGTCGGCTTTTTGTCCAACGATCGTGTACACTGCGCTACTTCCTTTTTTGCTGGCCTCAATCTCAGTCCAATCTTGTAGAAAGGCTTGAAGTTCATCGAGTGCCATCGCTCGATCTTCATCATCAGCAGACTTCCAAGCTGTCCAGTTAATAGAACGGAAATCATGTAGTGCGTACCAACCTTCTAATGTTAAGGCAACCTCTGACATATGATTTATCACTCCTAAGGGTATGTAGTTTACTTTTAGCTTTGCTTACTATTGTATCCCATTGAGAATGAATAGAGCAAACGATGACACAATCTATTCACGAAGTGTTCGTTGCTTCGTTATAATTTTTTTAGTAAACTATCTACTAGCTTGTATTGTCTGTGACATAATTAATAGAACAGGTAATAGAACAGGCTCAATAAAGATGAGGTGAACTAATCAAAATGCAATTTATTCCTGTGCTTGTGCTGATGGTATTGTTTTTTGTTATGATGTTCGGCATTGGATTTATTCTCAATATGTTAATGAAAACTACATGGTTTCCGTCTTATTTGTTTATCATTGTTATCTTACCCATCGTCGTGTATTCCTTGTGGGATCGAAGCACAACGTTATGGACTCATTTAGCTTCATTCCAAATGGTTGATTATTTCACAGGAATTGCGGGATTAGCAGGGGCTATACTAAGTGGTTGGTCGATTCAAAAACTACGTGATGGCGGGTATAAGATGTTCTAAAGAGAGTACACATGCAAAGCAGCTCTTCCTTTTAGGAGGGGCTGCTTTGCTGTCAGTATTTAACACGAATTACGTCGAACGTTGCTGAGGTTTTATGTTAGAATGGAAGAAGTCTATGTAAACGATGGGGGGTTAACCGATGCGCATGAAGAGTCTATTACATTATACAGAGAACCATAGATACTGCGTTTATCGTGATTTCTGTCTCAGCAATCTGGACAACAGAATGTTGAGTAACACATACCAGCCCATGGTCGGAGCGTTCGCTATTAGCTTATATCAATTGCTGTTTCAACAGATTCCTATTGAGAAAATAGGTTATTCTCACACAGAGCAACAGCGCCGACTTTTCTTAACGCTTGGGCTTGAGCCAAGTGAAACAGGTCGGAAGTTCCTTATTGAGCAGACTTCTAGATTGGAAGCGGTAGGTCTATTACAAACAAGTCGTATTTATGTTCCTGAGAATGATGATTATATGTACGAATATGAATTGCAGGCTCCTTTGACGCCTACAGATTTTTTTAATACACAGCATTTAACGCTTCTATTACGTGACAAAATCGGGAAATTTGCTGTCCTGTCTTTGCGGGAGGAACTTTGGGCAAAGGAACCTGATGAATGGTCAGGTACTTCGCGGAATAAGGAGAACATTTCGGTACCCTTCTATGATATTTTTGAACTTAATACGCATGTCATTGATTATGAACTGGAGCAAGCTTTAACTGAAGTATCTACAACGAGACAGCCTGGAATGCAATTAGGAGAAGAAGGTGACGGTCTGAACTATGCCGAAATTATTCTTCGCTTTCCACGTGGTTCTGCGAATCGACATTTTGTAGAGAAGCTACGCTTCAACTTCGAGCAGATGGGGACAATCAATTATGTCGTTAATAAATACGATCTTAGTGTGCAGGATTTATGCCGCTTATTAGATGAGGATGGTATATTCACACCCGAAGGAGATATTCAGGTAGATGAATTACAACACCAAGCTAATCTACATTTCCGTCAAGGGAAGAAACGACAAGAGCAACGTGAAGTGTTGAGTGGTAAAATTGTTGCGATTCGTCAAAATGAGGAGAACTCGGAAGGGGCTCTCCAGCTGGAGCATGCTGTGCAAATGGAGTATTATGTTGAGGTACCTATGCAGTTCAAGTCTAAGTGCGACATTCATCAATATAATATGATGCTTCGTAATGAACCCTATACGAAATTGCTCAAAACATTCTTTCCAGGTTCGGTACCTGATAATCTAATTGATATATTTGAGAAAGTTGATCTTAGTTATAAATTGCCTGGGGAAGTTATCAATGTGTTAATTCATTATCTGATGTCTTTATTGTCTACAAACGGCGATCAGCGCATTAACCGTAATTTTGTGGAGGCTATTGCTTCTAACATGCTCCTTAAACAGGTTAATTCGTATGAGAAAGCGGTGCAATATATTAAAGATCAGTCGAAAGTGAAAGGTAAGCAAGCCGCAGCAACGGGAGGCGGACGGGCTAGATCATATGGTAAGCCAGTGAAGATGAAACCCGAGATTCCTATTGTTCAGGACAATGGCGAGGATAACGCTGTTTCTGAAGAAGAATTTGAACAGATGATGAAGATGGCAGCAGAGATGCAAGCGAATAAGAAAAAGGGCGGCGCGTAATTGTCAGTAGTCTTAAACATATGTGGAAGGGAGGACCCAGACCATGGAATCAATAGGTGATCTACTTCGGCAGATGAAGAATCCGGAATTTCGCAAACGATCACAAGCCATCACGAACGAAGTATTGAACAACCCACTCGTTAAGGAACTTCAGGAGAATCACCCTGAGCTTGAGGAATCGACTCTAAAGTTAAATATGAGCCGGTTGTATCAATACATTGGTGACAAGCGTAATTGTGATAACTGTCCAGGACTTGAACGATGCCCTAACGATTTTCAGGGACATTATAGTAAGCTAGAAGTAAAGGTTGGCAATGGTGTAGCAGAGCTCTATGAGCGAAAGGCGCCATGCGTTTTGCATAGGAACAAGCAACATGAGGATCAGGTGAAGAAGCGAATTCGTAGCTTTTATGTTGATGAAAGAGCTTTGAATGAAGGATATGACGAAGTTGAAATTATGAGCAAAGATCGGCTTCGTGCCCCAGCGGTGAATCAAGTGTTCCGGTATATAGAAGATACGAAAGAAAAGGGTCTCTCCACACGTGGATTGTATCTCTACGGTTCATTTGGAACGGGTAAGACATTTCTAATGAGTTATTTACTACATGAGCTTGCTATTGCTGGACATACCGGCGTGATCGTATATATGCCTGAATTTGTGGAAGATCTGAAGTCGATGATGACAGACAATCAGAAGCTGAAGGAAAGCACGGAAATCATGAAGAACTGTGATCTTCTGATCTTTGATGACATTGGGGCAGAGAATTTGAATCCGTGGGCAAGGGATCATATCATGGGCTCGATTTTGAATTATAGAATGAATCGCAAACCTACCTTTTATACGTCCAATTATACGCTTGAGGGTCTGGAGAAGCATTTGAGCTTCACGAATAAGGACGGAGAAGAAGGATACAAGGGTCAAAGATTGATGGATCGGATTTCTCCATTTGTAGATGTAGTTTATTTACACGGAGAGAACCAGCGGGGTAAGAATTAAGGATACACGACTTGATATCCCCAAAAGGACGCATTCGTTAGCCGATGAAATAGGGATGAAAGTTTAGCTTTCGACGATATTAAAAAAAGTCTGGCCTCCATTGAAGGAGATCAGACTTTTTCTTGAAATATAAGAAAGTATAAGTTACCGCTATACTTTGCTTATATTTCTACGGGAAATGGTTATCGTCTCTTAGGACGGCGAAGCCATTTCATCTTGGTTGATGTACATGTCAACCTGAAATGATGAACTTGATAATAACCATTGCGGCGAAAATAACGGTCATAAAGAGGGCCATTCCACCAACGCCAGCTATTAAATCGAAAAGATCATTTCGCGGCTCTTCATTCACATGGTCTCGTGCATCGTTGAAATGTACGTTAGTGTCCATGAACAATTCCTCCTCATAAAGGTTCTTTCTTTTGCACATGATAATAATCATAGACAAAGGAGACCTGAGTTGCAATAAGTATACCCAATTCCCAAAGATTTTGTAAAGAATATCTAGTTATTTTAAAAAAACGGATTTCACATTGACCATAAGTATGTGATATACTTATAACTGTCCACAAAGACGTATCAGTTTAAATTTCTCTAACTTTCCTATAAGGAGGAAAAATATCATGGCTATTGTTAATGTATCCGATCAGTCCTTCAGCACAGAAGTGGGAGGTCAAGGAACGGTTTTGGTAGATTTTTGGGCGCCTTGGTGTGGTCCTTGTAAGATGATTGCTCCAATCTTGGATGAATTATCTACAGAATTAGGTGACAGCGTGAAGATTGCAAAATTGAACGTTGATGAAAATCCAGAAACAGCTTCCCGTTTCGGTGTTATGAGTATCCCGACATTGATTTTCTTTAAAGATGGTCAACCTGTGGATAAAGTGGTTGGATTGAATTCCAAAGAAGCATTGAAGAACATGATCTCTAAACACCAATAAGGTGTATGTTATACCACAGCGCCTCCGGATTATCGGGGGCGCTTTATTAAATAGTAATACAATTCCCGTAGGAGAAGGGGGGTACAGTATATAACCATGGATGATTTAACAAAAACTGATCATGAACGTGATAAAGCGGTGGAGAACATTCGTCATAAGCTTGCGTTATTGCCCGATCAATCGGGATGTTATTTGATGAAGAATAGCGAAGGCACTATTATTTATGTCGGTAAGGCAAAGGTTCTGAAGAATCGTGTACGCTCCTATTTTACCGGAAGTCATAATGGGAAAACACAGTTGCTCGTTTCTGAAATTCGAGATTTCGAATATATCGTGACGGGTAGCAATATGGAAGCACTCATTTTAGAATGTAACCTTATCAAACAATATCAACCCCGTTATAACGTGTTACTTAAAGATGATAAGACGTTTCCATATATCAAAATAACGAATGAAGCCCACCCCAAATTGGAAGTCACTCGGCGTGTATTGAAGGATAAGGCAAAGTATTTCGGGCCCTATCCCAATGCCTATGCTGCCCAAGAGACGAAGAAGCTGCTTGATCGCATGTATCCGCTTCGTAAATGTGGGGTCATGCCGAAGGAAGTGTGTTTGTATTATCATATGGGACAGTGCCTAGCCCCTTGTGAGAAGGAGGTTCCTCAGTCAGCTTACGAACAGATCACACAGGAGATTAGCGCATTCCTTGGTGGTGGACATGAGCAGATAAAGAAAGAGCTTCAACGGAAGATGGAGGAAGCTGCAGAAGAGCTTTATTTCGAGCGGGCTAAGGAACTTAGGGATCAAATTCTAAACATCGACGCTATTATGGAGAAACAGAAGATTACGACTTCCGATGCTAGAGATCGAGATGTGTTCGGATTTGCTGTAGACAAAGGTTGGATGTGTGTGCAGATTCTTTATATGCGCCAAGGGAAAATGATCCAACGCCATACCTCTGTCGTTCCGTTTTATGGTGAGGCATATAGTGATTTCATATCATTTGTTACCCAATATTATAGTGACAATCCAGCTTTACCTCAGGAAATTCTGCTTCCCGATATGTTGAAGGAAGAGCCTGAGATTGAAGTAGATACTGGTTCTTTGAACGAAACGGGAGTCGTTGAAAGTGAAGGAGACACGTCTCTTATATCTGATGGGATAGATGAGATAAGTGGGGCCTCATCTTTGCAGGAATGGCTAGGTATTAAAGTACTCGTTCCTATGCGTGGATTGAAGAAACAGATGATTGGTATGGCCACTGAGAATGCGAAGGTAGCACTAAATGAGAAGTTTCGTCTAATCGAACGTGATGAAGAGCGTACCTCCAAAGCGGCATCGAATCTAGGCCAGGTTATAGGGTTAGATTCTTTACATCGTATTGAAGCATTCGATAACTCTAACATTCAAGGAACTCATCCTGTATCTGCCATGATTGTATTTATTGATGGGAAGCCGGAGAGAAAAGAGTATCGTAAATACAAGATTCGTTCTGTTGTTGGAGCGGATGATTATGAAACCATGCGTGAAGTCATCAGGCGTCGATATGAGCGCGTGATGAAGGAGAACCTTGAGATACCCAACCTTATCGTTGTTGACGGTGGTAAAGGGCAAATTTCTGCCGCTGTGGACGTGCTAGAGAACGAGCTGGGTTTATTTATTCCAGTATGTGGATTGGTCAAGGACGTGAAGCATAGAACATCGCAGCTTATGGTTGGTGATCCCGCAAAGGCAGTATCTCTGCCAAGGGACAGCCAAGAGTTCTATTTATTGCAGCGGATTCAGGACGAGGTGCATCGATTCGCGATTACCTTTCACCGTGAGCAACGTGGCAAGTCTATGGTGACCTCTCGCTTAGATTCCATTCCGGGAATCGGGGAGAAACGTCGTAAGTTGCTGTTGAAGCACTTTGGTTCACTCAAAAAAATAAGAGAGGCCAGTCTCGAAGACTTCAGGCCTCTCTCAATCGGTGACAAGCTCGCTGCTTCGATTATTGCAGCACTTCAGGAGGAGTCGTAACATACGGCTTCTCTTTCTTTTTGGAATTAAACAGGTAGATCACGTAAGCTACGATTGCTGGCATGATCATAGAGACAATACCTGCTGAGACATTCGTTATATCACCAAGCACGAATAGACTAAAGCCCATTAAGATGCTGTCAAAAATAACGTGGCTGAAGAGGGCAGCAATAAAACCATATCGCAGAAATATAAAGCTAAAGATTAGCCCGATTACAAGAAGTTCAATAGGTCGCGAGATAACGGGATAGATAGGATATAGGGTATGTCCTAGCGCCCAAATGATGGTTGGAATCAGACAGGCGATAAAAGTGTTCTTAACGACCTTCTGCATCATCTTGATACCAAATAAACGGTAAACCGCTTCTTCAGATATTCCTGCCAGCCAAGCTAATAGCGGAAATGTCCAAGGATAGAGCATGTTAAAAGGTGATTGTGACGAATCGGTTGTGGACCAAGTATGCAATGTATGCTCAAGCACAAAGAATAGGATGGATTGAACCCCAAGTAATATGAATGCCCATAAGTAACCTACGTACATACTATTTAGCACGTATGAGCCATAGCCCGGTTCTTTGGACCTGGGCCATGGATTAAGTCCAGCTTCTTTTCGCCATAAGCCATTCCCACTAACCAGTGAGAAATAGAGTAGCGCGGACATGATTAATGAAATGATACCTGTAGTAATTAGTGAGAATGTCATATCATCAAGCGTCTGTCCTTGTGCCTTTAATGCGGGCATCATATTGTATGTGCTCAGCATGGATACAGCAAAATAAAATACACTCAAAAATATACCTCTTACAAATGAAGTATGTGTATGTGTTAGTGCGCTGTAAACGATGGCCAATATGCCGAATACCAGAGTTAGAAGTCCATAGCCTAGTATCGTTAACCATAATGCTGTCGCTGTTTCCTTCTCTACATATGCAATATGATCTGCTGGAATTGAAAAGGCGGGTTCGAAGGAGGAGATTCCTTTCACTCCAACAATAAATTTAAATTGCAGAGCAGCATCACCAATCTTCGTATTAGGATCGGTGTAAACGAGACTGGTTTTACTATCCTGGGTGATATTAAGCTTGGAGCTCTTATATCCCCATTGTTCAAGCCACGGTTCTGCGAGCTTTTGTTTATATTCAACCTCTAATAATTTATCCATAACTGGAGTTTTTGCTGCAATTTGGCTCTCCTTAGATGTATAGCTAAAGGCAACTACTTTACCTGTGTTCATATGTACATCAACATTAAGATAAGTATCTACTTCTGTTAGACGGACACGAAAAACATCATACGGATAAGAATCTTCAAATTTAGTTGAATATTCTTTGATGAGCTTATTCTTGGATAAGTAGCCATAAAAGTCAGATTTGGACTGGTAAGTGACAATGGCATTCGCATCATTTTCATCTAGACTAAGACCGCCTAATTGGGATTGTGCAAATTGCGTGGCAGCTTGTGTAGCTTGATCTTTACTGATTCTCTTCACATTTAGCTGTTCTGTCGAACTTGAAGTCGTGGCAGGAAGTAAAAAATTGAAAATGAAAAATAAAATTAGACCTATTGCCCCAAGTATACCCAAAATCTTATAGTTTGCTTTAATCTTCAAAGGTTGCCCTACGGAATTCATCTAATACCCCCTAAATATAAATATGTTGAACCATCAAAGTAAACATAACATACGTCGCATCTTTAGAACCAGTTTCTTATCTACAATTGAACTAAAGCTTACGCTATCCAAGTTCTATAGATTCTAAAGAAGAACAAGAATATGAAGGACGTCTTTAGTTTATTCTATAGTGTAGAGTAAATAATGAAAATATGATGAAAATGGAGAAATATTACGTAATTGCAAGAGAAGTGTATCTCTTATTCATTCAGTATGCTCAATTCGGGTTTATTTCCATTCTTTGTTGAAAATAAAGCTTTGTATAGTCTGAAAATAAGGCTTATAATCGGAATGCAATTTAATATTACGCCGAATTTTCTTTTGAATTACGGGGGAACCAATATACAACCGTTACGTCTTTGACGTTGAGCGTTGTTGGGGTGAATTTCGTTGTATTACAACGAATAGGGTAACCTGTGCATACCCGAATCCGTCAGCTAACCTCGTAGGCGATATGCTAGCAGAAACCAACCCGAGAGGCATTGGATTTCCGATGTCTTTTTTGTTGATCTTTTTTAAGGGGCGAATCAATTGAAATTTCATTTAAAATGGTTAAGATTTTCTCCTCCACAGATTTTGGTCATGGGATTTGCAGGGATTATTCTCATTGGAACGTGCCTGCTTATGCTGCCAGTCTCTAATACTACTGGAAAGCCTCTCGATTTCATTGATGCTTTCTTCACAGCAACTTCTGCTACTTGTGTAACAGGGCTTATTGTAAAGGATACTGGAACCTTCTTTAGTACATTTGGACAAGTGGTTATTATGTCACTAATACAAGTGGGTGGTCTTGGAATTATGACCGTGGCAACCTTATTCTCTTTAATGTTGAAACGTAGAATTTCTCTACGAGATCGATTATTGTTACAGGAAGCTATGAATCAGAGCTCGATGGAGGGAATCGTTCGCTTGATCCGTAAAGTATTGTTATTTTCATTCATTATTGAAGGTACAGCCGCGGTAATTTTGACGATACGATGGGCTTTTGATATGCCCTTCGGTAAAGCCCTTTATTATGGTGTGTTTCATGCCGTTTCGATGTTTAATAATGCTGGTTTCGATTTGTTTGGTCACTTCCGCAGCTTATCAGGTTATGTATATGATCCTGTAGTAAACTTCGTAGTGATGTTCCTTATTGTATCTGGTGGGATAGGATTTATTGTACTCGCAGACATTGTGGATTTCCGTAAGAATCGTAAATTTTCATTGCATTCTAAGGTAGTATTATCTATGACAGCAGCTTTGATTATATTCGGAGCGCTCGTTATATTTGTATTTGAGTTTACCAATCCAAGGACACTCGGGTCACTCGATTGGGGAGGAAAGATACTTGGTTCTTTATTCCAATCTGTCACTCCAAGAACGGCAGGTGCGAATACGATAGATATTGCGGGTATGCGTCAAGCGTCTCAATTCTTCATGATTATTCTAATGTTCATCGGAGCTTCTCCAGGTTCGACAGGTGGAGGTATTAAGACAACCACATTTACGATTATTATAGTTGCCGTTATCGCTATGATGCGAGGACGTGACGATATTGTACTGTATCGTTATCGGCTAGCTCAAGAGAGAATCTTCAAGGCACTTACAGTAATGCTTCTTGCTCTCTTACTCGTAATTGGCGTATCGATGCTGTTATCTACCACAGAAGATACGAATTTTCTAATGATATTATTTGAGACTACTTCAGCCTTTGGAACCGTTGGCTTGAGTATGGGAATTACTCCAGAATTATCAGTGTTTGGTAAGGTACTAATTAGTTTGACGATGTTTGCTGGCCGTCTAGGTCCACTCACACTTGCGTATGCACTTGGACCGAAAAAGGGTAAGGAATTATATCGGCACCCAGAAGGAAAAATAATCATTGGTTAATACAAGAAATGGATAAATATAAAAGGGGTATAGAGCTAAAAATGAAAAGACAGCAGTTTGTTGTTATTGGTTTGGGACGTTTTGGATCTGCGCTAGCGCTTGAGCTTATGGCCTTGGACTATGAGGTGCTCGGGATTGATCGAAACGAAGAGATTGTGAGTGATATGAGTGAATTTCTGACATATGCAGTGGTAGCGGATGCTTCGGACGAAGAGGTGCTGAAATCACTAGGTGTTCGTAACTTTGATTGCGGTATTGTGGCCATTGGAGATGATATCCAAATGAGCATACTCGCGACTATACAGTTGAAGGAACTTGGTGTTACGCAAGTTGTAGCTAAAGCGATATCTGTGCTGCATGGTAGAGTACTTGAGCGGCTAGGAGTAGATCGAATCATTTATCCTGAGCGGGATATGGGAATACGAGTTGCTCATCAACTCGTATCCCCGAATTTGCTAGACTACATTGAGCTTTCTAAAGATTATACGATTGCAGAGATGAGTGTTCCAACATGTCTAAATGGGAAGACCCTCTCAGAGATTAATACACGTTCTCGGTACGGTTGTAGTATCGTAGCTCTTCATAGACCTGATGGTATTATTGTAGCTCCTACTGCTATGGATCAGGTCCATACGAATGACATTATGGTTATCATTGGCTCTAATGAAAGTATTGATCAATTTAAGAATGAAGTTATAAACGAGAATTAAAGAGTGCCTCTGTTTCGTTAACCCATTGTCTCGCTGCTGTACTTAGCTCCGCGTGTTCTCCGAAGATAAGGGACGTGGTTCGCCGGGTTTCCTTCAGATCTGGGATGTGAATAACAATAAGCTCGTTATCGTCAAGGAGTTGCTGGTGCAGATAGGATTTGGGAAGAAGTGCCGCAGCTTTAGAAGTAGGTAATAAACGAACGATGGCTTCAAAAGAATCAATCTCCATCCGTAAATCTGGCTTCACTTTACATTGTTGAAATAGTTCATCCGTTAATTTCCGATACCATGTTCCAGTGGAAAACACAATCATGGGTAGATCATGTAAGTTCTCCATTTGAACCTCCTTGGATTCTGCTAGGGGATGATGACGAGGCAGAACCAATTCTAAATGATCTTCAAATAGGGGTATACACTGTAATCCTTGCTCAAGAATGGAAGAAGCAACGATCCCAACATCTACTTTCTTCTCACGAACGGCGGATACGATTTCATGTGTTTTGCCAGTCACGAGCTTAATTTCTGCGGATGGATGCTTGTCCATGAAAGCATTTATTAATGGAGGAAGAGTTGTCTGTAAAGTAGTCAGACTAGCTCCAAGCGTAACTGTCATTTGGCTTCCATCCTTAAACTGAGCAAGCGTACGAAGAAATGTATGCTGTTGTTTTCTTTGTTCCAAGGCAAAGGTATAAGTTAATTGACCAATTGAAGTAAGGACAAGCCGCTTCCCCTTACGGTTAAAGAGACTTACGCCTAAATCATGCTCAAGCTTGGAAATTTTGCGCGATAGAGCAGGCTGGGAAAGATTAAGTATCTTAGATGCTTGGTTAAGACTCGATTGTTCGACGACAGTTGCGAAGACATCTAACGCTTCAAATATGACAATCACCTCATTCATCCATTTCATTGCTTATGCGTTAATGTTATAACTATTAATAATTATATTGCAATTCCATTATAAGATAAAAAGGAGTAACATGAAAAGTGCCACAAGTTGTTCACACAATTGTGACAAGGAAGGCTGAATTTAGCTAATTCTTGCGGCATTTCTCACTTTTTATTTATATTTAACGATTAATAATCACATTTTGTTGAAAACGCTGTCTCATGGAAAGGGGAACAACTATTTATGAAAGGCTATTATTCCAGAAAGCTGCATTCGCTACTCGGTGTTATTCCGCTCAGCTTTTTTATTCTGGAGCATTTAGTAACGAATTTCGCTGCTTTCGAAGGCGGTAAGGATGCTTTTAACGAAGGTGTGGCTTTTCTTAACGGCTTACCACTCGTGTTGTTCATGGAGATGTTCCTTATTTGGTTACCTTTGCTTTATCACGGTGTTTACGGTTTATACATTGCTTATCAGTCTGATTCGAATGTGGGGAGTTATAAATACGAAAGAAACTGGCGTTATTTATTTCAACGTATCACAGGTGTTCTCACATTCATGTTTATCATTTGGCATGTATATGAGACAAGAGTTCAGGTGGCTCTTGGGAATGTTACACATGAAGAATTGGGTGGTATTATCCACGCCGCTGTGATGAACCCATTCACATTTACATTGTATTTAATAGGTGTAATTTCAACGGCATACCATTTCTCTAATGGGATTTGGTCATTCCTCGTAAGCTGGGGAATCACAGTTGGACCACGTGCACAGCGTGTATCGTCTTATATATGTATGAGTCTATTCGCGGTTGTATCTGTGATGTTTGTATTATCTCTTATCGCTTTTCGTGCAGTTGAATTTGATACAGCTTCAGCATTCATAGAAACATTCAAGTCAGTTTTGAGTTAAGGAGAGTGAACTGAAATGGCAACAACTAATATTATTATTGTGGGCGGCGGTTTAGCAGGGTTGATGGCCACCATTAAAGCGGCAGAAGCGGGCACTCATGTTCATTTGTTCTCATTAGTACCTGTAAAGAGATCTCACTCCGTTTGTGCACAGGGTGGAATTAACGGAGCGGTCAATACCAAGGGGGAAGGAGATTCACCTTGGGAACATTTTGATGATTCTGTATATGGGGGAGACTTCCTAGCGAATCAGCCTCCTGTTAAGGCGATGTGTGATGCTGCACCTGGTATTATCCACTTGATGGATCGGATGGGTGTTATGTTCAACCGTACACCTGAAGGATTGCTTGATTTCCGTCGTTTTGGAGGTACGAAATATCACCGTACAGCCTTTGCTGGAGCAACGACAGGACAGCAATTATTGTATGCACTTGATGAGCAGGTTAGGCGCTATGAGTCAGAAGGGTTAGTCACGAAGCATGAGAACTGGGAATTCCTGTCGGCCGTCATTGATGATGAAGGAATATGTCGTGGTATTTGTGCACAAGATCTTAAGACTATGGAGATCCACACTTTTGTTGGGGATGCGGTTATTCTAGCAAGCGGTGGTCCTGGTATTATTTTTGGTAAAACAACGAACTCTGTCATTAACACAGGTACAGCTGCAAGTGCTGTTTATCAACAAGGTGCCTTTTATGCTAATGGAGAATTTATCCAGATCCATCCTACGGCTATTCCGGGTGATGACAAGCTACGCCTGATGTCAGAATCTGCGCGTGGAGAAGGTGGTCGAATTTGGACTTACAAAGACGGTAAGCCTTGGTACTTCCTTGAAGAGAAATATCCTGCATATGGTAACTTAGTACCACGTGATATCGCCACAAGGGAAATTTTCGATGTGTGCGTTAATATGGGACTAGGTGTTAATGGTGAGAATATGGTGTATCTCGATTTATCTCACAAAGACCCGAAAGAGCTAGATGTAAAATTAGGTGGAATTATTGAAATCTATGAGAAATTCATGGGGGACGACCCAAGAAAGATTCCTATGAAAATATTCCCGGCAGTTCATTATTCTATGGGCGGTATTTGGGTAGATTACAATCAAATGACGAACATCCCAGGGTTATTTGCCGCTGGTGAATGTGAATATCAATACCATGGAGCAAACCGATTAGGCGCGAACTCTTTAGTGTCGGCTATATTCGGAGGTATGGTTGCGGGTCCTAAGGCAGTCGAGTATATCAAAGGTCTGAAGAAGAAGGCTGAAGATGTTCCTACGTCCTTATTTGATCGCTATACCAAGCAACATACAGATAAATATGAGAGCTTGTTGAGTATGGATGGTACAGAAAATGCCTACGTGATTCACAAAGAGCTAGGCGAGTGGATGACGAATAATATGACAGTTGTTCGCTATAACGATAAGCTTGAGGCTACCATTGAGAAGATTAAAGAGCTTAAGCAGCGATACGCTAATATTAATATGACGGATAAATCTCGCTGGAACAATCCAGGTGTGGCTTTCACTCGTCAGTTATGGAATATGTTAGAGCTGGCACATGCGATGACATTAGGGGCACTGTTACGTGATGAGAGTCGTGGTGCTCACTATAAACCAGATTATCCAGAACGTAATGATGAAAGGTTCTTGAAGACAACGAAGGCGAAGTGGACGCCTGCGGGTCCAGAGATCACTTATGATGAAGTGGATGTTTCCTTGATCGCGCCGCGGATTCGTGACTATTCGAAAGAGAAATAGGAAGGAGGAATTCAGATGGCAGTTGATACAACTACACCAACCAAAAGTAAAAGTGTCAAACTCATAATTACTCGTCAAGATGGACCTGAGGGAAAGTCATACGTTGAGGAGTTTGAACTACCTTATCGTTCAAATATGAATGTGATTAGTGCGCTTATGGAAATTCAGCGTAATCCAGTGAATGTCCAAGGTCAAGATATCGCACCTGTATGCTGGGATTCCAATTGTCTTGAAGAAGTATGTGGCGCATGCTCCATGGTGATTAATGATAAGCCTCGTCAAGCCTGTGCGGCACTCATTGATAACTTAGAGCAACCTGTACGTATCGCGCCTATGAGTACTTTTCCCGTCGTTCGTGACCTTGTTATCGATCGCAGTAGAATGTTCAACGCGCTAAAACGAGTCAAAGCATGGATTCCGATCGACGGAACGTATGATTTAGGACCTGGACCTCGTATGCCTGAGAAGAAACGACAATGGGCTTATGAGTTATCGAAATGTATGACTTGTGGTGTCTGCCTTGAGGCTTGTCCTAATGTGAATGAGAAAACGGATTTCATCGGTCCTGCTGCTCTATCTCAAGTCCGTCTCTTTAACGCTCACCCTACAGGTGAAATGAATGCAGAGGAACGTCTTGAGACGCTTATGGAAGATGGGGGCATTGAGGGTTGTGGTAACTCTCAGAACTGTGTCCGTTCTTGTCCTAAAGGAATTCCATTGACAACTTCTATCGCAGAGCTTAATAAGCAAACGACGAAGCATATGTTCAAGCGTTGGTTGAGTGTATAATTCACAAATCTAATGGTACGATTGATGACTTATGAACACCTCTACATTTCGCATCTGGCGATTAGGTAGAGGTGTTTTAATTAGTGACATAGAATAATACGTTATAAGAGAGTAAGAGATTACTATGTCCAAATCTTTCAGAATGGGTATGCACGAATGGACGCGAAGAAGTCTTCGAATGTGTCTATGGAAACAGTGGGAATTACGGAGAATAAGATGAGGAAACAAATATATTGTGAACCGCCTGTATACCGAAGCGGTATTTACGGTGGATCGAGAGGTTGGGGGCTAGCCGCCCCCACTTACTCGATCTTATATACAAGATATGAAGTCAACGAACAAAAGCAAAATCATCTGAAGTAGAGACTTTGTATACTGAATGATGCCAAGGTTTGCGTAGCTACAACTGTATATGTCCCACTTGGTAAGTTAGGTACAATAAACGAATCTATGCCCGAGTCACCAAAAGGTCCACCCCACGCCGTGTAATGAGAATTACTATAAACAAGTTGTCCACTTTCGTTATACACATTTACACCGTAAGGATAATGACCAGAAGGTCCTTGATACTTCCCAATAATAACAAGTTCGCCTTGTCCTTGAATCTGTTGTCCAGTGTTGCTCGCAGAAGCCGATAGAGGAAGCATTGCAAACACGAGGACAAAAAGCATAAGAATGGATAGGGTTTTTCTTTTCATGAATATCATTCCTCTCAACATATTAGGGGAAGGTGTCGAGTCTAATGAAGGGCGATAAGCTGGCCAGCATTTCTATTAATTTCAAATCCCCATCAATAGAATAGCACACTAAAACTAGAATACAAACAAATAATTACATATTGATATCATTTTTACTTTTATCTAAAAAAATGGGTTTGTCTAGGAGGGAGATTGTCGACACTTAACACTTTATGTAATCTGGATATTCAATATCATTGCATTACATACTTAACTCGCAAATGGGACACAACTCTCAGTTCACAGCCTTGATCTACAACATTAGTCTCGTGTTATAATTAATACAACTAACACAGACAAGGGTGAGTTATTCAGATCTTCGAAGATATGGTCCGTATCTCTTCTCGCCGAAAGAGAATATGATGCTACTACCGGTACGAAGTAGTGAAATTATTATAATATAGTCGTGAATCAGGAGGAATGTATATGATATGCCGAGAATTGAAGGAAGCCTGGGTCATGATAGAACAACACCAACACGGATTAATTGCGGGTAAATTTGCAAATGCTTTCAATTCTAAGCTTTTCCTTGAGAGTAAGCGTAAAGATGAAGCCATATATGCAATATACGAGCATGATCGGGGATGGATTGATTTGGATGATACTCCCTTTTTGAATACTTCTAAGGGTACACCCTATACTTTCATGGATTTTCCGATTGCTGCTAAGTTAGCTTTCTATTCTAAGGGACTAGAAGAAATACAAGCTGAGAGTCCCTATGCGGCACTGTTATGTAGCTTACATTTTGAAAGGCTATTGATCCAAGCTGATATAGAGCATCCTGCCTTTACTAAATATATGGAGCAGGAACGACTACGCAGAGATCATATCCAGAAGCAACTGGGCATTACAGATCTGGTGTCAGAGGAGGAGCTCATCTTTCATTCGTGGGTATTGCAGTTCTGTGATGATCTATCCCTCTATTTATGTCTGAATGAGCCTGGATCAGATAAAGAGCATGAGCACCCGTGGTGGCGTGATGGGTTCACCGTATCTGAGAAATTTGATTTTACTGGTGGAGGGATGATCCAAGCGAATTGGGTTGATCGTGATAAAGTGAACCTTACCCCTTTTCCATTTGAATCATCATTATCGATTGAACTACTTTGCCGATATGTATCCAAAAGTGATATTCAGAAATTAGGATTGTCTGATGCATATATGCAGAGTGAGGAAGTTCGTCATCGCTTTGAAATTACCGCTTAATAGAATGAGGGTGAAGACAACATATTCAAGGGTATGAGTAGGTCCATTGTATATTTTAAAGCTGCCTATGGGAAGTTCACGCTGAAGCGTGGACTTCTTCTTTTAAGTGTATTTTGGAATCCAGTACGTGCTATCATATTCTGTATTCATACTCAATGTTATATCCCATGGTTTTCTCAACGACTCTATGATTTAATCCTCTCTATGAATCTATGTTTCTCATTATTTAGTATGAGAATTTTTTTGTTTCTATACATGACTCGTGGTATCGTTTATAGGGACTAATGATATTGGAGGTTGCAATATAATGAATAGTAAGGAACGTTCCTATGGGGACCCTCCGACAGAGATTCCTTCTAGGAGGGATCCCCGAAAGCATAGAGTCGATAACAAAATGACGAGAAGGCAATTTCTTCGTAGGGGTGCATTAGCAGTTATAGGTGCCGGATTGTTTACAGGGGGATACTCTTGGTTATGGGAGCCACGGCATTTATCTATAGAACGTGTTCAGCTTACTTTCACAAGGCTTCCAGCTGCTTTTGATGGATTGAAGGTTGTCCAATTTAGTGATCTTCATCTAGGACACCACTCACATGAGGATGATTTCAGCGAGCTCATGGATGCCATCATGAGCGAGTCACCTGATCTGATCTGTTTGACAGGAGATATTGTAGATAGCTATGCGGAACAAATGACGAGCTTCGTTCCCTACTTGGCTTCACTTAAAGCCCCCCTAGGGAAATTTGTTGTATTAGGAAATCACGATTATTGGGGGCAGCACGATAAGGTGGTTCGCATGCTAGCAGAGGCAGGCTTCATATTACTGCGTAATTCGCATCGTCTTCTGAAGAAGGATGGAAAGGTCATAGCCGTCGTTGGTTTAGATGATCTTTTACACGGAACGCCTGATCCAGATGTGTCACTTAAAGGAGTTCCAGAAGGAACGTTCTCTTTGTTGCTCATGCATGAACCGGATTATGCGGATACAGCGGTGCTATACCCATTTGATTTACAATTGTCTGGACATAGTCATGGAGGTCAAGTAAGATTTCCACTGATAGGTGCAATTACGACACCTGTGGGTTCGAAGCGGTATATTCAGGGCTTATATGATTTTCAATCAAGCGATATGTTACTCTACGTTAATCGTGGTTTCGGAACGACTCAGTTGCCTATAAGGTTGTTATGTAAGCCTGAGCTGACGGTATTTACTTTGAAATCTGGAGATAAGTAATTCGTTACATGGAAACCGAATATCGAATAAGAGTGTTCCATAGTTCTGTGTGTACTAGATTGTGTGAGGAGAAGAGGAACTTGCTGAATAATGGTATGTTCGTAGGGAAACAGGTTCAGTTAAGGCCACTAAGAAACCATGATGAAGCTGACGTATGGTCTATGTTATCTGATCCTCAGATTATGTGTTCTATGACTAGAAGCGCTGGTTCTTCTTATCATCGTTCTAAACAAGTTCTAGCACAACTTCTTAGTCGAAATCAGCGAGATTCTTTGCATTTCGCGATATGTTTATGCAACGAAGGGGAGAAGTTCGTTGGGATTGTTTCTCTTCAGCGCTGGAACTCATTTAAAGGTGAGGCTAAGCTCGGCTTCATGTTAGACAGTACTTACTGGCAACGAGGATTGGCGACAGAGGCGGTTGGCCTTTTGCTTCAGTTTGCAATTGACGATCTCGGTCTGCGAAGAATTGAAGGTAGATGTCGTAAAGCTAATAAGGCTTCAGCTAAAGTTATGCTAAAGAACGGACTCCTATTGGAGAGGGTTCTTCCACTCATGGATGGATCAGATGAAGCCAGTGAAGATGGAATTCACATTTATGGTCTGACCATAGAGGATGGTATTCAAGCATTTGATGGAGATTAAGGTTTATCAACAAGGAGGACATAAGGTATTGTGAAGGCAGAAACATGGTTTAGACATCCTGTGGGTATTTTGATTAGTTCGCTGGGAGCGACGGTATTATGGGGAAGTGCATTGCCCATAGTCAAGTTGAGCTATGCTCAGCTGAACATGAAGCAGGGAGATTTTTTTGGTCAATGGGTATTTGCAGGGTATCGATTTACAATGGCTGGAATGATTCTACTCTTACTTTCAACGATGTTGGGGAAAAGTACAAATATCGGCAAGCAAAGGTTACCTTTGTCTAGGTTATTTCGGCTAGGTGCGATCCAAACATTTATGCAATATTTATTATTATACGTAGGATTAAGTTATAGCTCGGGGATCGAAGGATCGATACTCGTGGGGTCGACGTCTTTTTTTCAAATATTGACTGCACGCTTTATGGCTCCTCGGGAAAAGCTCATTGCAGCTAAATGGTGGGGACTTGCAATGGGTTTTGCAGGGATTGTTGTCATGGGTTTCGGACAAAGCGGTGGCCTTCATTTCCATTTTGGTATCGGATCAGTCTTGCTACTAGCTTCTGCGGTCTTTGGTGGTTTCGGTAATGTGTTGGCACGGCAAGAAAGTATGCATGAATCCGTTATCTCGTTAACAGGAAAACAAATGCTCATTGGTGGACTTGGACTACTCCTTGTCGGGGGGGTGAACCGAGGATTTACTCCTTATTCATTCGATGGACAGACCGTGGGATTGCTGATCTATCTATCCTTATTATCTGCAGCTGGATTTGCACTTTGGAATACAGTCATGAAATATAATTCGGTAGGAAGAGTCTCAATGTATCTATTCTTTATCCCTGTCTTTGGTGTCATCTTATCTGCATTTATTCTGCAAGAACATGTATCCAGTTGGGTTGGATTATCACTTCTATTAGTCGTTGCTGGTATTATTACAGTAAATGTATCAGGTCGACAATCTAAGCGGGTGGTACATGAAATATAAGGAATCTATTTATGGTTATCCAAAGGGCAAGGTTTTTGTTACACAAATGAAATATAGTCGTTACGTGTCTTTAACAGTGATAGGTTATTATTATCACATAACCCCCTTTTGAATATATGTTTGGACCCGTTGCTGGCGGGTCCTTTTTTTTACGGCTTACAGTATTTTCATACATAACAAAAGGGTAATTTGCGGGATCAATCCCACGAATTACCCTTTTGTTATGTAGTTTAAAGAAGCGGAACGACTTGTTTTTGCTTCTGTTTGTAGTACACCCACTCTTTAAATCCAATTTCCTTAAGGCGGGAACTCACTTCTAATAACTCATCTCCTACACGTTCAGGCTTATGAGCATCAGATCCAAAAGTCACATCGACACCGAAATAGCATGCCCGTTCAAGTATTGCATCTGATGGGTACCAGCCCCCACTTTGTTTCGTTTTGCCTGAGGTATTGATCTCAATGGCGATATTACATGCTGCAATAACTCTCAGGGTCTCATCGATCTCTCCATGAGTGATAATGTCAGAGAAGGGAGGGTAGTTCCCTTTCATGGCGTCAATATGTCCTAGTATTTGAAACATACCACTACGTGCAGACTCCTGAACCATACGGTAATATTCTTTTTTGACTGCGATTTGCTGTGTATCATTTAATTTTTTCCAGCGATTAGCGTTGAAGATACTAATATCATCTATTTGATGGACAGAACCGATGATATAATCAAATGGATAAGCTGCGAGTGTCTTGCGATAGAGCTCAGCATGAATAGGAAAGTAATCAGATTCAATACCTAACAGCACATCGATGACCCCTGAATATTCCTTTTTAAGTTCAAGGACTTCTTGTACATAGGAAGATAACTCAGATTTAGCCATAGAGATTAATGGAAATGCTTGCTCCTCTTCTCTGCCAAAGAAAGGGGTATGATCGGAAATTCCGATGACTTGAAGGCCAGATGAGATGGCTGATTCGATATAATCTCGGATATTACCGGAAGCATGTCCGCAGCGAAAATGGTGTGTGTGAAGATCGAATTTCAATTTGAGGACACTCCCTTATATAGTTATTCTGAACTGATAAACTGCGTTTCTGGCATGCCTTTCAGGTCACTGAGGAACTGCTGCATAGCAGAGTTTAAATATCGACCTGATTTATAGATAACACCTACAGGATGTGTAACCTCAAGTTCGCAGATGGGAATAATCTTGAGTGTCCCTAGACGAAGCTCTGACGTGACAGCCAATTTAGAAATAATGGCAGCACCCAGATTTAGCTCTACCATTCGTTTGACTTCTTCACTACTGGATAGCTCCATCACGACGTTAGGAACAATTTTATATTTCTTAAACAAGTCATCCATAAATCTCCGACCTACCGTATCCGGTGAGAGTAGAATGAGTGGAACATCTCTTAACACCTCTATTGAAGCTATGTTTTGCTTGGCAAGAGGATGATGTGGTGATACAACAAGTTGGAAAGTATCGTAATAAAGAACCGATGTAATTAAGTTAGGATTTCGTTCGATAAGGTAACCAATTCCAACGTCGATGGTCCCATTTTCTACATTATTATAGATTTGGCAAGAGGGCATAGATTGAATATAAGTTTTGATTAAAGGAAATTGATCCTGAAAGTACGATAAAACACGGGGTAACATTTGGATGGCGATAGAAGTTGTTGTTCCTAGAACGATATGTCCCTGAGGGGTTTGATTTAAATCCGAAAGTCGTTGTTTAAGTTCTTCGACAATGGACAAAATTCGCTCAGCATGTTCAAGAAATACATCCCCACGGTCTGTTAATGTAACAGGCTGATTGCGATCTACAAGTACAGTTTTGAACTCATCCTCTAAACTTTTAATTTGGGCAGACACGGCAGGCTGGGTTAGGTTAAGTAACTCTCCTGCCTTGCGGAAACTCATGGTCTTTGAGATGGTTAGAAGTGTCTCCAACTGACTAATATTCATGCATGACCTCCTTGAGAATATATTTGTAACTCTTCGTTCTTGACTGTATCTTTCCTTAAATTATAGGTGATTCCGTTTGACAGGGCAATGTAGCATTACTTTTCCATTCACATTTTGAGGTTTTTGACCGATAAATATATAGGGAAAATATTGCAACGTTCAATCTTGGAATAAACAGATGAGCTTATAACTAGATACATAGTAAATTAGAACTATCATCTGGAACGTTAGACAATATTGAGTGATTTATTTTTGGGTTTAAAGTATAATGATTTTTAAGAAAAAAGGGACTTTTGATACCGTGACAAATTTCCCATTTCAAGGGGGCTTACTTACAATGAAAGCAGAAATTATTAATCCGTTCCTAGAATCAGCGCGGATTGTAATTGAACAGGTCATTCAGATATCACCCTCTACGGGGAGTCTCGGAATTAAGGATATTGAGTTTAATAAAGAGCATATCTGGATTCAGGTGGGGATGACCGGGGAATTAACCGGTAATATCGTGTTTGGACTTCAAGAAGATGTTGCGTTAAGGATTGTATCTGCTATGATGGGCGGATTTGTCTTGACAGAGATGGATGAGATGGGACAAAGTGCAATCTCTGAACTCAGTAATATGATTAGTGGGAATGCTAGTACAATCCTTTACAATCGAGGTGTGATTGTAGATATTACTCCCCCTAAGCTTATCATGGTTGAGAATCTTACATCAAGTGTACCTAGAAAGGCACTATGCATTCCCTTACTGATGGATGGTATTGGAGAACTGGATATTCAAGTTATGATATCGTAGACTAAACGATGAACTGAATATCTCTTTCCCATAGGAGGGACTAAGGATTTATGATGAAGGATAAAGTAGTAGTAATAACAGGGGCCTCCAGCGGTATTGGGGCCTTGACAGCAAAGTTTCTATCCGAGCAAGGGGCTATTCCGATACTGATTGCACGCTCTCAAGATAAGCTTGAAGCCGTGGCGAATCAACTATCAGGACAACACGAGCTCATCGTGATGGATGTTACGAAGCAGGAACAAGTGAAGAATGTAATGAATGATATTATTCATAAATATGGACAAATAGATGTGCTGCTTAACAATGCTGGATATGGTAAATTTGAGTCTATTTTGGACATGCCCATAGAACATTATAGTGATATGATGGATGTCAATTATATGGGTACGGTTCGTTGTACGAAAGCTGTTCTCTCACACATGTTAGAGAGGGGAGAAGGTCACATTGTGAATGTGGCTTCTATCGCAGCTAAGATTGGAACAGCTAGGTCCACAGCATATACAGCTACTAAGCATGCTGTATATGGATTTAGTAATAGTCTTCGCCAAGAGTTACGTGGGACAGGAATTACCGTGTCTACTGTGAATCCGGGACCAATCGATACTCCTTTTTTTGAATTGGCTGATCCTACAGGAGGATACGTAAATAATATTCGGTGGTTCATGATGAAGCCTGATCTTGTTGCTCGCAAAATGGTGAAGCTTATGAATAAGAAGCAGGAAGAGATTAATCTTCCTTGGTTAGCTGCTGTGGGGATATGGTTCTATCAGTTATGTCCACGTTTTGCAGATAAACTGACTTACAGAATGATGAATAAGAAATGAGTATGGGTGGCCTGATAGAGAACTCGTAAATGGATACCGGGGACACGACGAGAACTCGAAAGAGCCGGCTTACTATTAAAGAACGGACAAACATTAGATACGTCCGGCTACGGAACGGGCCAAGCATAACATAACGTGAAAGGCTACTCAGGCGGGACAGTAACCAAGTTGTCCCGCTTGAGTAGCCTTCTTTGCATTTTATTGTCGAGTGCGGCTGGAAAAATTCCTTGTATCGGGATTAATAAGGGGAGTTGTACGCTCGAAGTGTATTTAATACATTATTAATGGTAGAATTTATTTACTTGTGGAAGAAGTTTGTGCGCTGGACGGTAGTTAGAGAAGAGTTTTACCAATCATTTGGTGGGAAAACTATTTTAGCATATAATGATAATTGAAAGATAACGAATGATATGAACATAAAGGATGGACTTAAATGAATTTAACTTCTTTTGAAGAACTAGGTATTCATACGGATTTAGTTAATAAACTATCCGAATTCGACATCAAACAGCCTTCTCCAGTACAAGCAGAGGCTATTCCTGCTGTGATGCAAGGAAAGGACGTTTTGGCTCATTCACAGACCGGAACAGGCAAGACTTTAGCTTATTTGCTTCCTATCCTGCAAAGCATTGATGCTGATCGCAAATCTACGCAAAAACTGATTCTGGCACCTACACAAGAGCTAGCAATGCAAATTGTACGGGAGAGCGAGCGTTATGGTGAGCATCTTGGAATTTCTGTACTTGGCGTAATTGGGGGTGCGGCAATTAAGCGGCAAATTGAGAAACTAAAAGTACCCCGACAGTTGCTAGTGGGTACCCCTGGACGAGTACGTGGATTGATCGAAATGCGTAAAATAAAAATGCATGAAGTGACAACGATTGTAGTAGATGAGGTAGACCAAGTCTTTCAACTCGGTGCAGCTGGCGATGTAGATCATATTATTCGCAGCGCTCAGCGTGATCGGCAATTAGTATTTCTCTCTGCAACGGTGAGCAAGGAGACAGCAGCACTTGTTAAGCGTGAGATGAAGGAGCCGGTAGAGGTCGGAATCGATCCAGAGCAGATGACAGCTACGGGACTTGAACATTTCTATTTCGTATCCGAAGAACGTAATAAACCGGATACTCTGCGGAGATTAATTCGTCACTATAAACCGAAGAAGGCCATTGTTTTTGTGAATACTACGGAAGATATTGCTGAAGTAGAAGCTAAGATGAACCATATGGGACTTAGCGCACAAGCGCTATATGGTGATGCTGACAAGATGTCTCGTAGTGGCGTACTTGCAGGCTTCCGTAGTGGGAAATTCCAAGTGTTAGTAGCAAGCGATCTAGCTGCACGCGGCTTGGATATTGAAGGCTTAACGATGGTTATCAACTATGACCCAGCGACAGACTCTGAGCATTATGTGCATCGTGCAGGACGGACAGGAAGAATGGGACGTAGCGGCATTGTGTTATCTATTGTTACGGATCGTCAAATCTTCATCATGAAGAAATTCATGAAAGAGCTGGACGTTACCATTGAACTACGTGATATGTTCGGCGGTAAAGTGATGCACCCTGACGAAGCGTCATCGGGAAGCCAGGCACGTAAAGTGTATCCTGATAAAGGTGAGACTGTAGCTCCTCGCAAATATGAGGATACTAAACGTAAACCTAACCGAACAGGTGCTGGCGAGGCTGGGCATAAGAAAGTAAGCGGTGATACTAGTTACAGCACTAAAGCCGCATCAGAGCCAAGAGAAGTCGCTCAAACGAAGGGGCAACAGGGTGAAACTCCTACCGTTAACTCAACTAGCACTCAGCCCCAATCCAATTCAGTAAAACCTAGAGGTAAGTCAGGTGGAGGTAGTAAAGCAGAACGTGAGCGTATACGCAAGAATAAAGGCGCACCCAAGTGGCTGAAGAATAAGCCACCACGTGTGTAATATACTGCAAGGGGTATAGGAGCAGAGAAATATCATAAAGTTGTCGCCCTTCTGCTCGGTAGTAGCTATTATTAATCGAGGTGAGAATAATGAGTGATACACCTGTACTTGATATTCAAGGATTAACCGGCGGCTATAGCCTAAATCGTCCTGTTCTGCATGATGTTAATTTTGAGGTGGGAACTGGGGAAATGATCGGGCTGATCGGGCTTAATGGTGCTGGTAAAAGTACTACCATGAAACATATTTTAGGCCTCATGTCACCTCAAAAGGGTGATATACGTGTACATGGTAAAAAACGAGAAGATGATTCTGAAGCCTATCATAGCGCGCTTGCATTCGTGCCTGAATCTCCACTCTTATACGAAGAGATGACGGTTAGAGAACATTTAGAGTTTACTGCACGAGCTTACAATGTATCCAAAGAAGATTATGAGGAACGGTCAAGCCAGCTATCCGAGTTATTTCGGATGGAAGACAAGATGGATAGTTTATCTATGCATTTATCCAAAGGAATGAAGCAGAAGGTCATGATTATGTGTGCATTTGTAGCACGCCCTTCATTGTACATTATTGATGAACCCTTCCTCGGACTAGACCCGCTTGGAATTCGTTCTTTGTTAGATTTCATGCTGGAATTAAAAGCAACGGGTGCTTCCATTCTATTGAGTTCACATATTCTGTCAACCATAGAGAATTATTGTGATCGTTTTATCGTGCTTCATCAGGGTAGTATTATTGCTCATGGCACTTTGCAAGAAATCGCCGAACAAGCAGGAACGCCGGGAGCTCCACTTGAGGAACTCTTCTATACACTTGTTCAAGGTAAGGTCTGAGTATGGATCTGAAGAGTCTTCGAGTTGATCGACGTAACCATTTTTGGGGAGAAATCATTCCTTATTTAGGATATGTCATGCAGAGTGGTGTTGCGGTACTGTTTATGTTTGTGTTGATTACTTTCTCTGCATGGTATACGTCTCTTGTACAGCATATTCCAGAAGGGCTACCTATTCGCTGGATCATGTTAGTGCTATTAGTCCCATTGACGGTACAAAGTAGTTTTCGAACTTATTTACAATCACCAGATGTCGTTTTCTTACTACCGCAGGAATCAAAAATGAATCAGTATTTATCAGGAAGCTGGTTTAGCGGTGTAGTGTATAAGTTAGTAGGTCTTGTGTTAGTTTTCTTAATCGCTTGGCCGCTTTATGTGCGAAGTGATGTTGAACCGAAACCGTTCTGGACGTTTATGATGCTCCTCGTAATCCTCAAAATCATTTCAAGTTATGGGGGATGGAAGGAACTATCCATGGTCTCGAATCGTGCCGCTATGGGATATCGGTTACTTCGGTGGGGGGTTATGATACTCGCTATTGCTTCGTGGCTATGGGAGCCTACTGGCAAGAGCCTTGTCTATATTGGATTACTATGTATCACCTATATCGTAGCGGGGAAATTTCCTGTTAAGCATCTAGTAGCATGGGAGCGACTTATTGAGAAAGAGAAAACTCAAATTGGTCGAGTGATGTCGGTATTGGGTTGGTTCGTAAATGTTCCAGAACGCCAACAACGAGTGTACTCACGCCGTCTGCTCTCAAGCTTAGGAAGCGGGATACCTTGGAAATCCAATTATGCTTATAGATATCTTATTACGAAAAGTTTCATACGTAGCGATATTCTAGGCATTATTATTCGTGCAGGTTTGCTCGGATTACTGCTTGTCTGGTTGACACGCGGGAGCTTGCTTGCAAGCGGTATTTATTTGTTCTTTCTTTTCATTATTGGGATGCAGTTATCGTCTCTTAAGCGATATCACAGTGAATCCTTCTGGTTAAACATATATCCAGTTCAACCGAATAGCAGACAAGAGAATGTGACGGTGCTTGTATTCCGAGTAATTATAATCATCGCGTGTATTCTGTGGTTACCTTTGTTAGGTACAGGATTATCACAAATAGGTCTGCTGGTGGGGACATTAGTAGCAGGATTATTGATGTCTGTGTTATTCCGTATCCTTCTTTCACGTAAAAGTAGCATGGACCCAGACGAGGAGTAATCTAGCTCATGAATAGGGTTACATCTATACAGAAAAAGGTACCGTCTATTATGGACGGTACCTTTTTTGTATGGATTGATTACCAGAAAGAGCGTGTGATGATAACCAAAAAGAATGAAAAGTACTAAGATAGCACCAGTGCTGTTATAAGCACCGCCACCGTACCCACCTCTTACTTCTTCTGCACCCATGTTCATTCCCCTTAGTTTTACAATTACTCCTAAAATATAATAGGTACAAGTTTTCACTATACGTTCTTATATTTCTACGAGAAACGGTTACCATCCCTTTAAGGACGATAACCGTTTCTTCTTGTTAGGATGTAGTTTGTAAATCTTGAACGCCTTGATAAATCAGACTATAGAGATCCTCTAAATATTGTTCATCAATACATGAGAAAGCGACACGTAGATCATGCTCTCCAAGAGCAATCGTACCCACACCATATTCATGAATTAAGTGAACGCGTAGAGCTTCAGCCGTCACCGTCTTAAGCTTCAGGCACATGAAGTAACCAGAATTAAAGGGATAGTAATCCCATACTTCCTTGTACTTATCATTGTCCAGTAATACTTTAACTCGGTTTGCACGGCCTTTCATAATTTGGAATTTCTCTTCTTTCTGAGCTGCAAATTCAGGGGATTTAAGAGCGTCCAGTACAAAAGTCTGAGAAGGATGAGCACCACTAGAAATGGTTGCACGAATAATTCCTAATGTTTTTTGTTCCAAGGCGGTTAGGACATCCTTGCTTTCCGAAGCAAAGGTTATAAATCCAACTCGGAAACCCCATACAAACTCTTCTTTAGTAGCTCCATCTATTTTGACTGCCAGCACCCGAGGATGCATTCCAGCAAGTTTACCAAACAAAGATTCTTTCATGGAATCCTCGAAGAATAGAGAAAAGTAGGCATCATCAGTAACGACAACGACGTTAATACCTGCATCAGCAGCGTCTTTGATGGCCGCAACAATTTCTTCACCTTCCTGAATTCCAGGGGTATAGCCTGTAGGATTGTTAGGGAAGTTTAGCAGAACGATAGCTTTACCTTTATCTTGCTGAGAGAGCAAAGCTTCACGAAGTCCAGCACTATTGAATGTCATATTCTCGGTGAAAAGCGGATAGTTAACCGTTACTCCATGACGACGAACACCAAAAGTAAGCTCATAGTTCTCCCAATTCTTATCAGGATAAATGACAGCATCACCTTCATCACAGAACAAATCAGCGACAATGCTCAGACCATGTGTTAGCGCATTGGTTACAACTGGGTTACCGAAGGATTTATCTTGTAAGGTAGGATTTTCTTGCAGCATTTTGCTACGCCATACCGTACGAAGCTCTGGTTTACCTGCTGGTGGAGCATAGCTGTAAAGATCCTTGGGTGCATAAGAGGATAGTTTGTCCTGAATCACACCTAAGTGCATAGGAACTCCGCCCTCAGTGGCGATACCAATCGTCGCATTGTATTTCTTGGCGTGACCTGAAGCTTCTGCGGATTGACTAAGAATTCCTTCCTTTGGGAAATAGATCTCTCTTCCGAGTGTCGATAACATGTCATAAACGTGAGTATTAGAAGCTTTGATACTTTCATTTAACTGTCCAGCAAGTGAGTTCATTTGTTCCATCCTTCCGAGTCTGTTTAGGTATGGGGAAAATCAATTTTCGCTGGTTCATATTATACCACTTAGCTAAGGAAGCGTCACTGAGAAATAACAGACTATGGCGAGTATGGGCAGTATTTTTTCATGAGCTCGATGGTTTCCTCATCTTGAGGTAAGGAACGATTTTGAAGTCCATTTATAACCTTGTCCATCTTAGCTTCTGATAAATTTTGACCGAACTTGAACTTAGCGGTCACATGATCGGGAATAATTCGGACCATAGCCACTCCGTGCAGCCTTGACGTATATCTTGGGTCGGCGGGATCAATCCTGTCATAACCTCCTTCAGGTTGGAGCTTGTTCATGAAGAGCGTGAAAACTCTTGCCTTTTCGATGGAGCCAACTACGACTTCTGCTGTTCCACTTGCGGTTACACTCTTGAAGTAGGCTGTAGCTGGACATGCCATATTCGGTTCAGTGAAATAAGAAGGGATGATGGCCAATTCTTCAGCAACTGTAAAACTTACCCGTGAATCAGCAGATAAATGGTCCATTTTCTCTCCTATACGGCTTCCATGGAAAAAGAAGAACCCTTGATCGAATACAAAATTAAGCGGCGTAACTCGGGGGGAACCATCCTTATCTACAGTTCCTAGAAAGCCAAAGCTCATCTTGGATAGGAATTGTTCAATTTCTTGTTCATTGGGGATGTTAAATTCTTTTCTTCTCATTGGTTAGTAACCTCCTGGTCTTTTACACCTCAATATACGCTGCTTGTGATCCATCTTATTTCATATATTGACAAGGAAAAAGATCCAATTTAGAGTTATATTTATAGTCCACTTTACGTGTTCAATGTTCACAAAAGGTTCATTTAGGAGGGATAGAATATGGAGTTGGCATTACCTATGGACTCTTATATGGAGAAATATCGATATAAGTACTTGGCCCTTTATCATAGTCTGCGAGATGCCATTCAAGACGGAAGACTACCCGCGGGAAGTAAGCTTCCCTCTACCCGATATTTAGCGAATCTGTATGATATTTCTAGAGGATCAGTAACGCAAAGCTACGAGATGTTACTCTCGGAGGGGTATGTCCAAATGGAGCTAGGTAGGGGCACTTTTGTTGCACATTCGGGTCCATCACCAGTACTGAGTCAACCACCCCCTAGTGATATCCAATTATCGTCATGGGGGCAACGAATAATCCATTTGTATTCTAATTCAGCGATGAAACCAAGCTTGCCAGAGACGATTAGTTTCTTACCTGATGTGGGACCTATGGAATATTTCCCTTATGCTGAGTGGAGAAGTGCTTTAACTTATGCAGGGGGAAAGGGTGGAGGTTCTTTGCACAATTACACTCATCCCGCTGGAGACCTTCAGCTTCGTGAGGCTATTGCGGGTCATTTAAGAGTTACCCGGGGAATTGCCGCCGAGGCCTCCAATATCGTATTATTTAGTGGTTCTATGCAAGGGATCGTTCTGCTTGTACAATTACTTGTTAACAAAGGAGACCCTGTTATCATTGAGAATCCGGGGTATCATGGCATTCATAGGGCAGTACAGGCTTGTGGAGGGATGATATTACCAGCTGATGTGGATGCTAGTGGTATAATCCCACAGGATTGGAAGGCCCAAATGCTATTCGTAACGCCTAGTCGTCAATATCCAACAGGAGTGGTACTGAGTCTGGGGCGACGCAGGCAGCTTCTAGCATGGGCCGAGAAGAATGCTGCTGTAATTGTTGAAGACGATTATGACAGTGAGTTCCGGTGGGGAGGTCGTCCTATTGAGCCTCTAAAGGCCTTAGATAGTGGCAATAGGGTCATTTACCTTGGCTCATTCTCTAAAACCATGTTTGCGGGGTTACGTCTAGGTTATGCTGTACTTCCAAGTTCGCTTGTGGAGCCTGTAGTCTGTGCAAAGGCACTGTATGACCCATTCTCGACAGGCGTACTTGAGCAACGAGCACTTGCACACTTTATGAGCCGAGGCCATTATGGGAGACATTTACGGCGGATGACTCGCATTTTTGGAGCTAGATATGATATATTGTGTAGCCTAATGACTAAGCATGTTCCAGAACTGTTTACGTTAGTACCTAGTGATGCAGGTTTACATATATACGCTATTTGGCGACAGTCACCTCAACAATTTACAGATTTTGTATCTGCTGCGAAGGCGAGAGGGGTAGAGTTTAGGGATGCTTCGCTCTATGAGCTTGAATCCAGTTTACCGGCTGCTTGTTTTGGATTCGCTCATTTAGATGAGAATACGTTGACTGAAGGTGTTCTGCGACTCGTGAAGGCATGGAAAGATGTGCAAAAACAGTCAGGACAGAGTATTATGAATAGAGAGTAGTTGAATACATAAACGAGGGGGAAGTCACGACATGCTGCACGCAGCGCCGTCCTCTTTTGAGATCAAGCCTGCTTTGGCCAAAATTGTATGTGAACCGAATTGGAAATGGCAAAAGCGAGAGATTCCAATGCAAAATTATGATCTGTTCTATGTATGGAGTGGAGAAGGTACAGTGGTTCAGAATGATGAATCATTCACTGTCGGTAAAGGTAGTTGTTTTCTATTCCGCCCCGGAGACCATACGAGTGCAGTACACAATCCACAGAAGCCATTAGTGCTAACTTATATACACTTTGATGTATTAGAACCCGTGAATGAAATTCCACTTCCTTATCGAACCGTGCGAGAAACAGTTGACTTTGAATATATGTTAGCTCGTTATGTACGTTTGTTCTTAGTACATACCTATGCAGCTGAGGAAGAGGGGCAGCTCATTCTTAAGCAATTAATGATTCATTTGTTGCGTGAGGATCAGGAGAGTCCTGTGGAGAAGACCGTTAGTAACCAGCTAGCGGAAGTGATCCATGAAATATCGAATTATGTCAAGCAGCATCCGGGGATTCAACACCGTGTGGAAGATTTGGCGGCCCGTGCGGGATTGTCACCACGTTATTTCTCCATCAAATTCAAGGATTTAATTGGTTCACCTGTACAATCCTACATTATTAAGACACGTATTGAGAGAGCTCAGCATTTATTGCTGCATGCTGGGATGAATGTTACAGAAGTAGCTGATGCTTTGGGTTATCGTGATATCTTTTTTTTCAGTCGTCAATTTAAGCAATATACAGGACAGAATCCTTCGGAAATTCGTTAATAGGAGATGTATTATTCATTCAGTGATTCAATTTTGTGGAACATGGGTAAATAACTCTCATATTTATTACATTATGATGCTAGAGAGGAGGTATAGGTAATGAATTATAGACGGCGATTTCGTAGCCGGGTGAGTGTTGTGGTTCGCGGCAGTTTATTTCAGAATCGCTTAAGACGATTGAAACGGAGCGAAGCTGAGAGTGCAATGTGGTTCTAAAACATATAATGAAAATGAATAGATGAAATTATGGCTCAAAACCATATTAGTGCTAGTGAAAACAATGGGTCAATGCGGATGGTAGCGATCGTTCGAATAATCCGTCATCGTAGCCGTCTTCCTACATCTACTGTTTTTCAAGCACTAGTTCTAGTGTTGAGTCGAAATTATATATGAAAGTACGAGAAACAGCTCGGGAAATATATTTTCCTGAAGTTGTTTTTTTTTGATTGTTGTATAATCTTCAAGAAAGTGAAGTGAGGAAAGGGGAGGTGAGTTTACCATGAGGAGGAGTACTCAGTCTGGACGTGTTGCTCTCGTGACAGGGTGTTCAAGTGGATTTGGGCTTCTTACGAGCATAGAACTTGCCAAGCAAGGATATGTTGTCGTGGCAAGTATGCGCCGGCCAGAGGCAAAGGATGCACTGTTGGAAGCGGCCCGTGTTGCAGGAGTAGAGTCATCTATCGTCGTAGAAGCAATGGATGTACGGAATGAAGAACAAGTAACATCGGTAATTCAGCAAATTTCAGAATGTTATGGTCGTTTGGATGTGTTGGTTAATAATGCAGGAGAAGCACTGGGAGGATTAATCGAGGAAATTCCGTTATCTGTCTGGCGTGAGCAGATGGAAACAAATTTCATTGGGATGGTATGCGTTACTAAGGCTGTTCTGCCTCTGATGAGGGCAAACAACGGAGGTAGAATTATTCAGTTAAGCAGCATTAGTGGTGAAGTGGGGTTTCCCGGCTTTGGACCGTATGCTTCCTCTAAATTTGCGATGGAAGGATTCAGTGAATGTCTTGCACTTGAGGTGAAGCCCTTCGGTATCGACGTAGTTCTGATTCAGCCTGGAGCCTACGGGACACCGATCTGGGGCAAAGGATTTTCTTCCATGAGTGCTAATACAGATTCGCCCTATCAAGAATTATTGAAGTCTATTCTGAGTTATTCTAAACGGAGTGCTGAGGATGCAGGTAACCCTTTGGATGTAGCCAAATTAGTGGCACGTATCGCTACCATGAGGTCCCCAGCATTTCGTTATCGAACTCCTTTAGGAACAACTGTCACTATGCTTGCGAAGCGAGGGTTGCCAGAACGTTGGTTCCAGCGAATGTTACTCACCCTTTTGACAAGGAAGTCTTAACGAGGGGTAGACTGATCAGAAATATGCATACGTCCTAGGTATTGACCCATACGTACGGCATCTCCAGTCTTTAGATCGCTTGATGGGGTAAAGGTGCCGTTCTCAGTAAGCAGAACAACCGTGGATCCAAATTCGAAATACGCTAAATCATCACCCTTGTCCCATGCTGTGACGTCCGAATCACTATATTTAATACTACTTACGTTCATGGCGCCGACCTTTACGACAGCGATTTCTCCAAATTCATGCTTGATGTATGTAATGAGTCGTTCATTACGGCTTAACACCGAAGGCATGTGTGTCATAGCGAAATCATTCACAGGATATACCCGTCCCTTTATATGTTCGCTTTCGACCTTCGTTCCAGTTACTGGCGAGTGGATGCGATGATAGTCGGTTGGACTCAGGTACAACACGAATACATAACCATTCTTATATAGCTCTAGATGAGGGGAATGATGAAGAAGATCCTTTACCGTATAATTCTGCCCCTTAACGTTCAATATCGTTCCAGAAGAGATGGGACCCATTGCTGTAATTAGGCCATCTACAGGGCATGTTAATGAATGCTCAGAGTCATCAATGGGTCTCATACCCGATTTGAGCTTGCGTGTGAAGAACGCATTAAGCGAACGGTATTCATGTATGTCTTTCTCCGCTTCCAATACGGGAATTTGATAGGTTTTGATAAACGTTGGGATGAAGTATCGGCTTACTCTGCTGTGAGAAAAGCGACCCATTATTTTAGAGATCGATTTTCTGGAAGAGAGCTCAGTCATTAGCCGTAATATTTTTTTTGCCATGGTCATTCTCCCTTCAGAGGTAAGTAAGCGCTCTGCAATATATTGACATAGAATAGATTTTAAATCAATAAGGATGAGATATAAATTGATTTTTGCCAACATGTCATGCGCTCGTGTAGCGATAGGGAGAAGCTGAATCCTTAGTCAGAATATGAAGAAAGCAGATCCCTCTGTATATGGTTATTTGACTAGGGATCTGCTTTTTTGGTGCTGTCGTGTCTATTAAGTTTATTAGGTTAGAAAATCAGTATTATGTTGCTTCATAGGGTAATAGGTACTCTTGATTGAATAGAAAACGAGCGTACCCCATCGGTTGTCTATAGGAACTCTTCCAGCTTTCCATAAGGTTAGCTTTTCGAAATCCATAACGTTGATCTCTCCCATTGCATTCGATAAAATACGGATGGCCAGAGGATGTGAGGCCGATGTCCATTCCTAGGTCGGCAGCAAAGGGAATATGTCTCTCTAATTGATGTGCAATGCGTAGAGCTAGTTGCCCCACTTGATCGATTATTAATTCCGGTTGAAGATTCTCAAGGCTCTTAGAGAGAATATACTCGATAGGGAAAACCCCTCCACCACGAGCAATATTAGTAACAAAAGTATTAGAAAGAGCAACTTTTGCGAACATACCTGTAATTTGCCACTGGCTATTAAGTCCACGTTGAATCGTAACTCGTAGATCATAAGGACATTCCTTGTATGTTGCAAGCTGGATGCGCTCTTGAATTATATAGGGAGAAAGGAGGATACGGTTACGTAGAAATAGAGGAAGCTTTCCTTTTGTTAACAATTGGGTAATCGACTTTCGATCTGATCCAGGCCTAGTATATGTTAATTCCCAGCTTGGTTTGACATATTGAAGTCTCATAATTCCCCGTCCTATACTGCCATTACATGGTTTGAGAATAAGATCATTATAACGAGTCATCATATCTGTGATGTTGGATGTAGTGGCATCTTCCGTATGAGGAAGAAAGGGTTGTAACGCAGTATTCTGATTGAGTAGCTTGTATATCTCATCTTTGCCATACCGATTAAAGGTATTAAAGATAATGAATCCCTGTTTAAGTAATTTCTCTATTGTTTGGTTTGCTTTAGCATCGGTATAAATCGCACGATTATGGATAATGCTCGGAATGGGCATGGCAGTCCTTACATATTTGTGTTTTTGTTTAAGATAGGCTGTGCATTGACCTGTGGTCAGATTTAAATCTTGTAGCCTCAAATAACAAGGAATTAACCCATATATTACCGCTGCTTCCTCGTAGTTATCAATGGACTCTACTCCAGTTGCGTTATTTGGTATTCCTAAGTACGTTTTATTATTAAATAAAATCCCAACATGGATTCGTTGCACAGCCGCCCTCCTATTCCGTTGCTGCTCTAAGATTTGTACTTGATATTGTATGTATTTGCGGATGAAGAGAAAACGGACGGCTGTCCATACTCAGGTGCCTATTTTTTTTAAGACTCGGTGACATTCGCCTACGAATCCGCATATGATGCCCAAGATGCATTACGTCAGGAAGGAGCGAGTGCTTTGAAAAAAAAGGTGAACAGTCAATCGGCAAAAGCCAATAAGCGCCTCTATTATGTGGATAACCCGAATTTGCAAGAGCTGGATTTAATTAATAAATCCAAGAAGGTAGGACGTCAATCGCCAAAAGAGAACAATCAAGTCAATGTTCATGCTGTATCTGCGCCTATTGCAGATGATGAGGCTGAATCTAAAGCCACGAGTATGACGGGGACAGAAGAAGATGTGCAAGCAGAGCAAGAAGTTGTAGCAGAAGAGAATTCTATAGATGATGGAAATGTGACAGAGGAGGAGAATAGAGAGGTAGAATGGATTCTGGCTGAGAAGAGGATGCCTGGTGCCCCCCAAGCTTTCATCTATACAGAAGACCTAAGTCTTGGATCTGTGACATCGGATAAAATTGCAACGGGAGCTATTGACCGTACCAAGTTGCAGCCAGGTATTATCGCCAGTGAATTCATTGCAGACTACGCCGTGACTCATACACAGCTTGCTGATGGTTCAGTTATTTCTTCCAAAATTGCTCATGATTCGATCATTGAGGAGCACATTGTAGATAGTTCCTTATCAGGTAATAAGATTCGTGATCGTTCTATCGGTGGGGAGAAAATCAAAGATGGAAGTATCACCTCTTCCAAATTTGCCAATCAAATCATTGATGCCAGCAAAATCGCTGATGGCTCGATTGGTCCTCGTCATCTGAGTCATGTACTCATCTCGAATGAGCTGTTGCAGGATGAATCTGTCACTGGAAGCAAGATTGCTGGATCCAGCATACAGGATCATCATTTAGTAAATGAAGCGATTACGACCTCTAAGCTTAGCGACGGAGCAATAACAGGCTCTAAGATTCGGAATGGCGAAATTACAGGTGATAAGCTTGCGAATCAATCTATAGAAAGCATTCATCTTAGTGATCACTCGGTGACTACAGAACACATTGCGAAGGAATCCATTGGCAGAGATCAATTAGTCCCGAAGAGTGTGAATTCTGAGCAATTAGCCCCAGATTCTGTAGGAAGAACACATCTTCAGCAAGGTGCAGTAACTTCACAAGTACTGTCACTGGATGCTCTTACAACAGAGCATTTGAGAGGGATCACATTAAACGGAAAACATATCGGGTCAGGTGAAATTACGAGCACTCATCTTGCGGATCAAAGTATAGGATCTAATAAGCTTGCCGACCAATCGGTGGGAACCATTCATATTGTGGAACAGACCGTTACAGCATCTAAAATTGCAGATCAAAGTATTCTGCCGCATAAGATCGCTGATGAAGCCATACTGACAAGGCATATTTCCAAAGCAGCCATTACCGGAATGCATATTGCAGCAGAAGCTATTATCGCTAAACATGTCCGTCCTGGAGCCATCCATGGAGGGCATATGACAGCAGATAGTGTGTCTGATATTCACTTACAGTCGCATTCTGTGACTTCAGATAAAATTGAAGTGCGTAGCATTGAAGAACAGCATATTGCGGATCGTGCCGTTATGACAAGGCATATCCAAAATTCAGGTATAACGACAGATAAGCTTGCCGAGGGTAGTGTGACCTTTAGTAAGCTTACTGCTGGAGCTGTTGGTGGACACATTATTGCTAATAATGGTGTTACTTCTCATCATATTACTACGGGTGCTATAAAGGATAAGCATGTCGCTGAGCAGAGTATTGGCTCAGCTCAGATTCAAGCTGAAGCTGTTCAGTCTAAGCATATTGCATCGAGGGCTGTGTCGACACAGCAATTACAAGAAGCAAGTGTAGACACGCATATCCTGAAGGATGGTTCTGTAATAGCAAGTAAATTAGCATTGGGAAGCATTAAGACTGAGCACTTAGCGCACGGAGTTGTATTCCCACAAAATTTGGCGGATCACGCTGTGACTTCGCTTAAATTGTCCCCTGAGAGTGTATCTAGCGATAAAATTCAGGATTTGGCAGTGACATCATCTAAGCTGGCAGATGGAAGTATTGGACATTCCAAAATCAAAGCTGCTTCCATCCTGAGCGAGCATCTCGCTCAGGAAGTAATCGGGCCCGAAGCTCTAGCTAAAGGGGCGATAGGTTCCGAACATTTGCAAGAGCAGTGTGTGGAGGAGAGGCATTATGCACTTGAGTCAATAGGGGGCAATGTCCTACAATCTGCTTCTGTAGGTTCAGATCATCTACAAGTTCACAGTGTGCAGGAGTATCATCTCGCACCGGAAGCTGTTACTAGTGAACATTTAGCAGAAGAAGCTGTAAGTACTTGTTCTTTACAGGATGGAGCAGTTACGACTTCGAAGATTGGATTAGGGGCCGTAAATAGTAAACATTTGGCGGCTTCGTCAGTGAGCGGTTCTGCTCTGCAAGAGGGTGCAGTTACATCTGTGAATCTGAGCGCAGCGGCTGTAGGAAGCGAGGCACTGCAAGAGAGTGCAGTTACTGCGGCGAAGTTGGCTGTAGAATCTGTTGGGAGCGAAGCGTTACAGTCTGGGGCTGTAGGGGCTACTCATCTGCAAGTGAAGAGTGTACATGAATGGCATATCATGCCAGGTGCAGTTGTTAGCGACCATTTGGCGGCATCCTCTGTAGGCAGTGCTACGCTGCAAGAAGGTGCAGTGACGGCCGCGAAGCTGGGAGGGGCGTCAGTTGGAAGTGAGGCGCTGAAGGCCGGAGCAGTAGGTTCGGAGCATCTGCAAGCACAGAGCGTGCGGAAATGGCATCTTGCACCCGGAACAGTAGACGCGGCTCATATGGCTATCTCCTCTGTAGGCCATGCTGCGCTACAAGAGGGTGCAGTTACGGCTGCGAAGCTAGGTGTGGCTTCCGTAGGAAGAGAAGTTTTGCAAGCAGGGGCAGTAGGTTCGGAACATCTTCAGCCTCAAAGCGTGCATAAAGGACATTTAGCGCTTGGATCTGTTGGGTTCGAGCAGATTGAGGCATCCTCAGTTAGTGAATTAGCACTACAACAAGGCGCTGTTACAGCGGATAAGTTGAGTTTGGAAGCCGTAGGTAGCGAAGCAATACAGGCAGGTGCAGTAGGATCGGAGCATTTGAAGGAGCAAAGTGTGCATAAGTGGCACTTTGCGCATGGTGCGCTAGACGGCGTTCAACTAGCGGCGTCCTCCGTGGGCAGTATAACGCTGAAAGAAGGTGCAGTCACGGCTGCAAAGCTGGGTGTGGACTCGGTAGGAAGCGAAGCACTACAGGCAGGAGCAGTGGGGCTAGAGCATTTACAAGCGCAGAGCGTACAGGAATGGCACTTAGCCCCAGGTGCGGTAGTTAGCGGCCACTTTGCGTCTTCTTCCGTGGGTAGCCTGGAGTTGCAAGAGGGTGCAGTCACAGCTGCGAAGCTGGGCGTGAAAGCCGTAGGAAGTGAAGCGTTGCAAGAAGGCGTAGTAGGTACTGAGCACCTGCAAGAGCAGAGCGTGAAGGAGTGGCATATCGCAGTGGGAGCGGTAGTTAGCGACCACTTGGCGACGTCCTCTGTGAGTACTTCAGCGATCCAAGAGGGTGCAGTTACCGCGGCAAAGTTAGCCGAGGGTGCGGTAGGGATGGAGCACCTGCAAGAGCAAAGCGTGCAGGAGTGGCATATCGAAGTGGGAGCGGTAGTTAGCGACCACTTGGCTCCGTCCTCTGTGAGGACTTCAGCGCTCCAGGAGGGTGCAGTTACTGCGGCGAAGTTAGGCTTGGATGCGGTAGGAAGCGAAGCACTACAGGCAGGAGCAGTGGGGCCAGAACATTTGCAAGCGCAGAGCGTAAAGGAATGGCACCTAGCCCCAGGTGCGGTAGTTAGCGACCACTTAACGGCTTCTTCCGTAAGTAGCCTAGCGCTGCAAGAAGGTGCAGTCACTGCTACGAAGCTGGGCGTAAACGCCGTAGGAAGCGAAGCGTTGCAAGAAGGCGCAGTAGGTGCTGAGCACCTGCAAGAGCAGAGCGTGAAGGAGTGGCATATCGCAGTGGGTGCAGTTGTCAGCGACCACTTGGCGACGTCCTCTGTGAGCACTTCAGCGCTCCACGAAGGTGCAGTTACTGCGGCAAAGCTAGGCTTGGATGCGGTAGGAAGCGAGGCGCTCCAAGAAGGAGCAGTAGGGCCGGAGCATTTGCAAGCGCAGAGCGTGCAGGAATGGCACCTAGCCCCAGAAGCGGTAGTTAGCGGCCACTTAGCAGCTTCTTCCGTAAGTAGCCTAGCGCTGCAAGAAGGTGTAGTCACGGCTACGAAGCTGGGCGTAGATGCCGTAGGAAGCGAAGCGTTGCAAGAAGGCGCAGTAGGTGCTGACCATCTGCAAGAGCAAAGCGTGAAGGAGTGGCATATCGCAGTAGGAACGGTAGTTAGCGACCACTTGGCGATGTCCTCTGTGAGCACTTCAGCGCTGCAAGAAGGTGCAGTTACTGCGGCAAAGTTAGGCTTGGATGCGGTAGGAAGCGAAGCGCTCCAAGAAGGAGCAGTGGGGTCAGAGCATTTGCAAGCGCAGAGCGTGCAGGAATGGCACCTAGCCCCAGGCGTGGTAGTTAGCGACCACTTAGCAGCTTCTTCCGTGAGTAGCTTAGCGCTGCAAGAAGGTGCAGTCACGGCTGAGAAACTGGGTGTAGACGCCGTAGGAAGCGAAGCGATGCAGGCAGGCACGGTAGGGACGGAGCACCTGCAAGAGCAGAGCGTGCAGGAGTGGCATATTGCAGTGGGAGCGGTAGTCAGCGACCACTTGGCGACGTCCTCTGTGAACACTTCAGCACTGCAGGAGGGTGCAGTTACAGCGGCGAAGCTGGGCGAGAATGCGGTAGGAAGCGAAGCAATGCAGGAAGGCTCTATAGGCTCAGAGCATTTGCAAGATCAGATTGTGCACAAGCGGCATCTTGCACCGGGAGCGGTAGGAGCGGAGAACTTGGCAAAGTCCTCTGTCAGTGGGGCAGCGCTGCAAGATGGGGCGATCACTGCGGCAAAGCTGGGCTTGAAAGTGATTGGCAGCGAAGCGTTGCAAGAAGGTGCAGTTGGTGCTGAGCACCTGCAAGTACAGAGTGTGCATACGTCACATATTGCGCCTGAAACGGTAGGCAAGGATCACTTGACGACAGCAGCGGTGAGCAATAAAGCACTACAAGACGGTGCTGTCACTGCGACGAAGCTGGGTGCAGAAGCGGTAGGTACTCAAGCGTTACAGGATCATGCTGTTACCGCTGAGAAGCTTGGCATAGAATCGGTAGGAAGTGAAGCGCTCCAGGAGGGTGTGATTGGTTCAGAGCACCTACAAGCGCAAAGTGTGCAAGAATGGCATCTCGCGTCTAAACTGGTTAGCGCGGATCATTTGCAGGAGGGAGCTGTCCATAGTACACATCTGGCACCAGAATCCGTCACACCTGAGCATCTCGCATTTACACCTGTATATGGCAGCTCTAGTGAGCCGACGCTACAGCAGTTTGGAATGACACCTTTTATTTTCAAAATGGGAGAGAATTGCGTGGAGGTGTCGGTTACCTTTGATAAATCTTTTCCGGACATTCATTATGTGATTGTCGCCATGTGTAATCATCCTGACTTTTACGCATCGCTGAAATCACAACGTGAGGAAAGCGCCAAAATTGAAGTCGTTCGGCGTGAAGGTGGGGGATCACAGTCGTTTGGATATTTATCTTGGATCGTAGTCGGTTCTTCACCATATATAAGCTAGATCATTAGAAATATCAGATAGAACTTGCTTTACGTATACCTTATATAGAAATAGGTATCGTCCATTCGGAAGATACCTATTTCTATTTTATGCATTTATACATATTCGATGTACAAACGCCGTTACGTGATAATCGTCCTAACATAAACTGAATATTAACAAGATCATCTATATAGAATGAACCAAAGACCAACCTTGGGGCGAAAACTTTAGTTCAATCTATCTCATTCACATTAGGGAGGAGAGAGGGACGGTATGAGAATGAGATTCCATTCCTCTAAGAGAGCAAGCAAGGATCGGCATTCGTTAAATGATGTGCGAAAAAGAGTTGAGAAAACTCATCATGGTGTGCCCATTGTTTCTGTTATCATTCCAGTGATGAATGAACGAAAGACGATTGGTGCTATCATTCGAGAAGTTAGACGTATCCATCGGAGTGTAGAAGTGCTTGTCGTGGCTAATGGATGTACAGATGGAACATCATCTATAGCTAGAAGGTGCGGAGCGAAGGTGTTGGAATATGAGAAACCATTAGGTCATGATGTTGGAAGAACATTGGGAGCACAGGTAGCTAGGGGAAAAGTATTATTGTTTCTAGATGGTGACATAGTCATCTCTGCTAAGGAATTACGTCCATTTGTGGACGCCGTTCTTTCTGGAACTGACGTCGCCCTTAATCAATATAGTGGCCCCATTAAAAGAAAACAGGCCCATCCCGTTGTATTAGCCAAGCATGTACTGAATGATATGTTGTCTCGTTCTGATCTTAAAGGCGCTTCAATGACGGCTATTCCGCATGCTTTAAGTCGAGGAGCGCTCGATATTCTAGGAACCGAATGTTTATCGGTTCCTCCATTAGCATTAACCATGGCCGTACACTCCGGATTGAAGGTAGCCACAGTTCACGTTCTCCAGGTAGGGCGCATGAACCGTAAGCGTACAAAGCGAGGTAGCGTAGATCCGTTATTAAATATTATTGTCTCTGACCACATGCAAGCGATTCGCTGGTTGATGGAGCAGACAAATGAGAGAAATGGATGTGGCGATTTATATCGAAAGCGAAATAGGGTAGGGTGATTCCATTGATTAAACAACCGAAGAGACAATCGAGGAGACAATCGAAGAGGCAAGCAAAAAATCATAGATTAAGAGGGCGCAAGGTCAGTAACTTACCTTCAAGTAATAGCCAATCCATATGGATAAAGCGAGCTTTTCTCGAAGGGGAAAAAGCGGGTTCACAGAGTAACTCTGCGCTAGGCACAACAGATGAGATGTTTCAATTCATACAACAATCTTTCAATGGCTGGTGCTCCACTGAATTCAAGAAGCGTCCAGATTATTCACTTATGAAGAAGCTTTCTTCTTTTTACTGCCGAGGTATTTGGAATTCTACAGGTAAGAAAGTTCCGGGAGTCCCTCTGTTGCTTCAAGGAAGCGCATCTGCCGTTATATGTGCAAGTAATGAAGAAGAGAGTTTGAGTCTCGTATTGAACGAGCTAGAGAGGCTCCCATTAACGAATATTATCGTTATTCTGAATGGTTGTCATGACAATAGCTACAAAGTTGCCAGAAGTCATAAAGGGACAACAATAGTCCATTATCATCAGCGTCTTGGACATGATGTGGGGCGGGCTATTGGAGCAGGCATAGCTAAGACAGATATCGTGCTTTTCACGGATGGGGATATTGTGATTCCGGCTGAAGAATTAGCTCCATTTCTATACGCTGTTGATGGGGGCGTGGATGTGGCTTTGAACAATATAACACCTTATCTTCCTTCTTTTAGCTATCATGATGAGGTGACACGTATTAAAAGCTTCTTGAATATGGTATTACAGCGTCAAGAGTTACATGCTGATTCCCTTACGGCTGTACCCCATGCTCTGTCCAGTAGATGTATTGCTGGTATCGGAGTATCTTCATTAATGGTTCCACCCAAAGCGCAGGCACTAGCTCTGGCACAAGGGTATCAAGCCGCTTCTGTCCATTCGGTGGATGTAATCTCAAGAAACCGACAGAATGCTACTAATCGTGGCAAACATAATGTAGTAGCCGATATGATCAAGGGAGACCATGCGGAAGCCATGCATGAACTGATGTTAAGATATGGTGATATGCTATGTACACCTCTTCAGTCTCGTTCTGATGTCGCTATTCGGAGGAATGCCTGATGACGAAGACGAGTATCATTATTCCTACCTATAACGGGCTAACTCTACTAAAAACCTGTATTGAATCTATTCGAAGTCATACGGTAGATGAGCAATATGAGATCATCATTGTGGATAATGGATCAACGGATGGAACAGCAAAGTATTGTATTCACGAGCAATTAACGTTTGTATCTCTTCCAACGAATATTGGATTTCCCAAGGCTTGTAATATCGGGATATCCATAGCCTCAGGAGATCAATTATTACTATTGAACAATGATATTATCTGTACTCCTCATTGGTTATCTAATCTAACTCAGGCGTTATCTAGCAGTCCAGATATCGGTATCGTCGGTCCAAGTAGCAATTATGTCAATGGGTTGCAGCAGGTTGAGGTTACCTATTCAAGCTTGGAAGAGTTTCAACAAATTGCAGCTCTTAATAATAGTCTGGATCCGAGTCGCTGGCTGGAAGTTCAACGAATAACAGGATTGTGCTTCTTGTTCAAAAGAGAGGTTCTGAATAGAGTAGGATTGCTTGATGAGGCTTTTTCTCCTGGACATTATGAGGATGACGATTATTGTTTTCGTGCACGATCAAGGGGATATAGATTGTTAGTATGTCGTGATGTGCTCCTTTACCATGAAGGTAGTGTGAGTTTTAAAGCATCATATGCACCGGAAGAGATTGAAGCATTAGTAGATAGGAACTATCAGCTATTTGTAGATAAGTGGCATATAGATCCCCATCAATTTATCGATTCATGGATCAGAACCAATCCTGAAGGAGGAGAAGTGCAGTGAAAGGTGTTATTTTGGCGGGTGGGACGGGTACGCGTTTGTATCCGTTAACTCAACTGATTAACAAGCATCTACTCCCTGTCGGCAAATATCCCATGATCTGTTACGGTATAGAGAGTCTGAGGCAGGCAGGGATTACAGATATATTGATTGTGATGGGCAAGCATTCTTCAGGTCTTTACACCGATTTCTTGGGTAGTGGTAAAGAATGGGGAGTTCAGCTCACTTATCGAATTCAAGAAGCAGCGAGTGGTATTGCCGAAGCATTGAATCTGGCCAAAAGCTACATGAGTTTGGGTGAGAAATTTGTAGTTCTACTCGGTGACAACCTATTCATAAATGACTTGAGACCTTATGTGGATCATTATTTATTGGAACCAGAGGGTAGGGCTAAAGTATTGTTGAAGCAAGTCGATGATGCACAGCGTTATGGCGTTCCGGTATTCGGTGAGGATGATTCAACTCGTATTGTGTTTATTGAAGAAAAGCCTGCAGATCCAAAGTCTGATTACTGCGTGACTGGCATTTATATGTATGATACAGAGGTGTTTAGTAAAATTTCAAATATTCAAGCATCTGCTCGGGGAGAGTTAGAGATTACGGATGTTAACAATTTATATGCTGGAAGTGGGCAGTTAGAATATGATATTTTAACTGAATGGTGGAGCGATGCGGGGACCTTTGAATCTCTGAAGGAGGCTGGCCACCAAATGAAAGGGATTCTTCCATAGGATTTAAATAGGAGTTGGGGATACTCTGAAAGATCTGAAGGAACCCTTCTTTGTTGCGTATTCTAATATTCCGTAACTGTCCTTAGGTGGGCTGCATATAATGTAGCAGGCAGAAGCGGACATAGAGGTAAGATCACCTTTATTGTACAGGTGATATGAATTCTAGATTAGGGGGAATTAGATGCAGGCCAAGATCGACGGGATAATCACTCATCTATCACATTCCCAACAGCAAATGGCTCGAATATTAGATGCCGAACGACATGTAGCTGTGCATATAGCTCAGATTATTCATGATTTACCGGATCCTAATCCAGAATTTGAGGAGATAGAATCTTTAATCGAGAATTCTGTGCAAATCAATAAGAGCATAATTTGTTACATGGAAAGTCTTGCTGATTTGCAGGAATCCCTGGCAGAAAATTTAAGTCATGTCGTAAGGGAATTGTGTCATCATGAGGAAGAGTAGTAGAAGTTACGAGGAGGAGGACTCTAGATGAGCAGAGAACATTCTTTTTTACAGATGCTTGAAGCTTCCTCCAAAATACAGTTAAATATTGCTCTAATTCTGGAAGCTAAAGCTATAGAAGCAGAGAAGATTCGGAATTGGACTGTGAATTGTTTGAACGCAGATGTTCTTCATTGTCATGACAAGCAACTAAGTGTACCTTTACAAATCCATGGACAAATTGTAGAACTTCTTGAAGGGATGACTAAGCTTGAGAACGGCATGTGTAGCAACTTAAAGGCCGTTTTAAGAGGGCAAGAATCCGAAGATGATGGCGGCTTGGGTATGGGAGAGATGGACAAATGAGTTATCTTGGCAAACAGCAGGAGGCCAAAATTTCACTAGTGAACTCTATTGCTCTTAGTCAAAATGCACTTGCCCGAATTCTCAGCAGTATAGCAGACGTCTCTTCCCATTCGGAAATATCAGCCCGCAGCTTGCAAGACAATATAAGACTTCTTACGCAATATCAGAGCACGATGTGCCGGATGATGACAGGCATACAGCTACATTGTCATAAAGATGGCGTACCTACATTACCCTGGCTGAATCTAACTCAAGTATCTAATCTCAATTTACCAAGTGGATTACAGGAGGAATAAGGATGCTTAAAAAGAGGAGGCTATTGCTTCTTAGAAAAGCAAGAGCCCGGCGTCATAGATTGTTGCTCTTACGGAGGAAGCGTGCACTCGAAATTCGCAGACGTAGAAGTAGAACATTAAAGTTAGTAAGGGGGCGTCTACTTTCCCGCGTTGCTTCAAGACGTAGAAAACGGAGTCTTAAGAAAAAAAGGCATCATCGGAGGTATAAAGAACCGAAGGTATGTCTTCCGGTTCTGACTGCTCTGCCGATCGTTGCAGAGAACTCTTCACCTGATGACGCATATAAACAGGCATTTGAAGAAGTATATAATGGAGGATTTAATGAAGGATTCGCTAAAGGATTTGAAGATGGCAATCATATAAGCTATGAGTCGAAGTAAGAAGAGTTAAAATGATTGATTAGAACAACCATCCATATGCTGATGAAGAAAGTAGCAGCGGAAGAAAAAGAACAGTAAGCCAAGGTTATTCTCTTGGCTTACTGTTCTTTTTGAATCGTCCTTCATATAGAGAAAGGGCTCCCCAACAGTAGAGAATGACACTTATTATGGGACAGACTCTTGTTGTTGTAATAGGTAGGGCATCCGCCAATTTCCTCATTTCAAGGCCACCGTCCACGATACATTAGTCTTTTCCTCATATAGTTATACAGGTCATATAAACCATGACAGACAGGATGATGACGGTGAAAACGGTAATCCCAAGAAAGAATGGCAATCACTACGACCAAGGGTATGGCGATGGTTACCGTCTTGGAGTCTGTGAGGCCATGTTACAACGTATTCCACAAGCGCAATCTTATACTAGAGATATGAAGGTGTTATTTATACCTCAGGGATTTGAAGCGATTGATCAGGGAGTCTCAGCCGCACTTGAGTCCATGGTTAAAGAGTGCATCGTCGTAGATGCTGCATTGATGCTGGAGGTAGCCATTCGTGAACAGCCTGATTTAGTTCTTGTTCTAAATGGACTCCATGTCTTTCCAGAGGATCACCTAGTCCATATTAGGAGAATTCGAGATATGGGTATAAGGACAGCCATCTGGTTCGCTGATGACCCCTATTTTACGGAGTATACCCAGGGCATGTGTACCCAGTATGATACCGTATTTACGCATGAGCTTAGCTGTGTTCCTTTTTACCGCAATCTAGGGGCTGAGTCGGTCTACTATTTGCCACTAGGGGTTAATCCTCAAATGTTCTATCCTCAGAAAAATCGACCTGAGCACCGTTATGATATTTGTTTTATCGGTAATGCTTTCTGGAACAGGGTGTCTATGTTCGATGAGATGGCACCCTTCCTTGTGAATAAAAAAGTACTGATCGCAGGAGGGTCATGGGATCGACTTACGCAGCTACCAGCCCTTCGCCATTGTGTTAGGGATGGATTTATTCCACCTGAGGAAACAGCGCGTTATTATAACGGATCTAAAGTGGTCATTAATATCCACCGTCCTGTGGAGATGGGGCAAGACAACAAGAATAGTTACGAATTACCAGGTCGTTCCATTAATCCTAGAACTTACGAGATCAGTGCCTGTGGTGCTATGCAAATCACGGATATTCGTGAAGACCTAACGTTGTATTACAGACCTGGGTACGACATTGAGACTTATACAACAGTTAGGGAGTTGCAAAATAAAATTGAATATTATTTGAACCATGATCAGGAGCGAGAACAGATTGCTTATCGGGGGTTATGGACCACGCGGCATCAACATACCTTCATGTCTCGTGTCCAATCTCTCCTTGAGCACATTTGAGTCGTTCATGTAGATTACACGCAAGAAAGAGGGAGTGACCAAATGCCGAAAGTTCAGAGTAGAACCGAGTCCGAGCAACCTTATTCTAATCATCCAACTGTTGAGGCAAGCCTTCGCGGGAAGGATGATGGATTCCGTGGTGGATATGAAGAAGGGTATTTACGTGGACGGGCGAGTAAAATTATAAGTAAGCCCCCAGAAATTTTCCCGGTGCGTCAACTTCATATTCTATTTGTTTCATCTGGAAAGGGATATCCCTACTCACCTATCGATGAAGCTATTACAACTACCTTACAGTCATTAGTCACTCAGGTAACTACCGTTAACTCTGGGGCAGTTATTGCTGAAGTTACAGCTCAGATTTCACCAGATCTTGTACTCATTCTAGATGGGATGTATATAAGCACAGAGGAGCTTGACTGCATACGGGAATTAGGATTTCCGACAGCTGTTTGGTTAACAGATGACCCTTATTATTCGGATCTAACGATTACGAATGTTAAACATTACGATTATGTTTTTACATTAGAATTGAATTGCGTCAGTCTTTATAAGCAATTGGGATGTGAACAAGTACATTATCTCCCTTTTGGTGTTCATACAGAACACTATCAGCCTCTTCCTTCTCGAACTCCATCCCCATTAAAGCGTGATATTAGCTTCATTGGTTCTGCCTACTGGAATCGAATTCACTTCTTTCGCCCCATCCTTACACAGTTGATGAAGTACAATACGAGTTTCAATGGGATATGGTGGAACCGACTGCCTGAGTTTCCTATGTATCAGCACAAGATTGAATTAGGAAAGTGGATGGGACCTGTCGAAACAGCTGCCGCGTATAACGCTTCGAAAATTGTTATTAACCTGCACCGTTTGTATGACGACGACACGGTTAACAATAATTCACTTAACATTACTGCCGCTTCTCCAAATCCTCGAACATTTGAAATATCGGCGTGTGGAACTTTGCAACTGAGCGATGCTAGAGATGACTTAGCGCGATTCTATGAGCCAGGTAAGGAAATCGTCACTTATAGTTCGCCACAGGATCTTCTGGAGAAGGTTAGATTCTATCTTACGCATGAGAAGGAGCGCCAGGAGATAGCCTTGGCAGCTTTAGAAAGAACTTATAGGGATCACACCTATAACACAAGAGTGAATGAGTTATTGTCCATTGTGTTTCCATAAATGAAGGCTTTCAGAAGTAAATATGGACGTATTGAGGGGAACAAATGTCGTACCCGTATCAACGTCTAGCTAATATTATACAACATGGGTGTAAGGAGGTGAGAGTTTGTCCCTGTCCCTATTAAAATGGTGGAAACAAAGACGATGAAGAAACCTAAGCTGATGTTATTTTGTCATGTGAGTAATACGAAGAGCATAACGGGCTCAGAGAAGCTCCTAATACTGTTTTGTCGCCATATATCGGCTAGTTTTGATTGCGTCTTAGTAGCCCCGCAAGAGGGGGAATTGACCACATACGCAAGACAGCAACAGACTGAGGTGCGAATTCAGCCCTATCCATTGTATTTCGAAATGTATACACCTCACGCCAATCTACTGAACGATGCAGAGGCGCTTAGAAACGCTCCTAATTATGATGCTATCCTGAGGCTAATTGCAGAGGTTTCTCCAAATGTGGTTTTGACGAATACATGTGTAAATATAGTCCCAGCTATGGCTGCCAAGTCATTAGGTATTCCTGTGATCTGGAAATTAACCGAAATCATTACGGAGAATGCCTATACCTCTTTGGCGGTGCAATGGATAGACCAATATAGTGATTGGGTGATTGCTATTTCTCAAGCGGTAGTACAAAGATTTGTTGGCAATATAACTTCCCCCATCTCTATTTTGTATCCATCTGCAGGGCATAACTTGGGTGACACCAAGACAAATCAGAATTTACGTTTCCTTAAACGTAAAACGCTTGAACTAGGTTCTAACCAATCGTGTATCGGTTATATATCATCTTTCATTTATAAGGATAAAGGACTCAACCATTTTATAGAGATGGCGTTATTACTCTGTGTAACTCATCCTAATGCAAGATTTCTTATTATTGGTAGTTCAATTTCAACAGATAAAACATACTTTGATGCTTGTGTTCGGAATGTAAAAGAGTCAGGTTACACATCCCGTTTTACGTTTATCCCCTATGTGAAGAAGGTTCACCCTATATATTCTGCTATGGACATCCTAGTTGTTCCCAGTGTGGTCAAAGAGGGATTTGGGTTGACAGCATTGGAAGGGTTATTGTCTGCTAAACCCGTCGTGACTTTCTCTTCCGGTGGTTTAGTTGAAATGATGCAAGGCACTGGTAATCAGGATTGGCTTGTAGAACCAGGTGATAGTCGAGGATTAGCAACGAAAGTAGCCTTTTTACTGGATCATCCAGAAGAAGCAGTAGCAATAGGTAAACACAATCAAGAAATGGCCAATACACGATATGGAATAGATTCATTCATAGCGAAATTACAAGAGATGGTTCAGCACTGGTGTCAGTTGCATCCCGAATGGTTCACAGAGCCTGTTGTCTCTCCATTTCATCTTAAATTACAGCCTAACAAGAAATCTATTCATGCTAGTAAGAAAAAAGTCCACAGCCGCAAAAAGAGAGCGGTTCGGAAGAAAAGGGTCCGGAAGAAGAATAGATATAGATCCTTAAAGAATAGATCCTTGAAGAGGAAAATGATTCGTAAGAAAGGAAAACTTCTAAAAAAACGCTATGTCACGAAGCATCGTAAGAAATTGAAAAAAAGAAGGTAGGGAAGCGAAATATGAGAATTATGACGATTTTGGGCACACGACCCGAAATTATTCGGCTCAGCCTGATCCTTCCCAAGCTGGACCGATATGCACAGAGACATATACTAGTACACACTGGGCAAAATTTCACAGAAAGTTTAAGTGGTGTGTTTTTCCGGGAGCTGGGTCTACGAGAGCCTGACTATATATTACAAGATGAAGCAGCCTCCTTGGGAGGTCAGTTGGCATCCATGTTTCTACAACTAGAACATATTCTGGACCAAGAGAAACCAGAGGCTGTCCTGCTTTTAGGGGATACCAATAGTGCATTATGTGCGATCTTGAGCGAGCGGCTTGGCTATCCTGTCGTGCATATGGAAGCAGGCAATCGCTGCTTCGACTTGAATGTTCCAGAGGAAAAAAATCGGCGTGTCATTGATGCGATCTCTTCTATTAATATGCCATATACGCAGCAGAGTAAAGAACATCTCATTCGTGAGGGGGTTCCAAGTCAGCGCATTGTATTGACCGGTAATCCGATCAATGAGGTTATGCAGCATTATGAATCTAAGGTCTTAAATAGCGATGTGATGAGTCGTCTTTCGCTAAAACCGGAAGAATATTTTCTTGTAACTACCCATCGTGCTGAGAATGTAGATCGACCGGATCATTTGCTTCAAATTATGAAGGGTCTAAACACCGTTGCTGAGACACATGGACGTCGTCTCATATGTAGCATTCATCCACGAACAGCTTCTCAGATTACGAAACATTTGCAATTGAAGATGCATCCACTTGTTGAATTTCATGAGCCTTTTGGATTTTTTGATTTTATTATGCTTGAGCGTCAAACTTGCTGCGCTCTTACAGACAGTGGAACCGTTCAGGAGGAATGTTGCATCATGCATGTTCCAACCGTTACGATGCGTTGGACTACAGAACGCCCTGAGACTGTGGATTGTGGTAGCAATATTGTATCTGGTGTAGATGCTGTAGCTATTGCGAATTCGGCATCCATGATGTTGAGCATGCCAAGAAAGTGGCAGTGTCCAGAAGGGTATTTGGCAGGCAATGTATCTGATAAGGTTGTCAAATTTATGCTTGGAGGGAAAGTACATGTTTGAAAATCAGCGTATTTTGGTAACCGGAGGTACAGGATCTTGGGGTCACGAGCTCATCACACAGCTACTGCCACATCAGCCCAAGGAAGTCATTATTTATTCGCGCAATGAGTCTACGCAGGTAGCGATGAGTCGTCAATTTGAGAGCAGTCTACTAAGTTTCTGTATCGGAGATATTAGAGATCGCGAGGCACTGACAGTGGCCTCCCAAGAGGTGGATTATATATTCCATTTAGCAGCACTGAAGCATGTGCCTGTATGTGAGGAGCAGCCTTATGAAGCACTTAAGACCAATGTGATCGGAACGCAGAATGTGATTGAGGCAGCTATTGAGAATCATGTAAAAAAGGTGATTTATATATCTACAGATAAAGCCGCTAATCCATCAAACTTCTATGGTATGACTAAAGCAATCGGTGAGAAATTAATTGTGTACGCCAATCTGCTGCGTAGTCAGACTCAATTTGTTACTGTACGCGGAGGGAATGTATTAGGTACCAATGGTAGTGTCGTCCACCTATTCATGGATCAAATTGAGCGTAAAAAGTTAGTCAACATCACGGATATAAGGATGACACGATTCTTCTTAACACTGCGAGATGCTATTACACTATTATTCAAGGCATCTATCGAAAGTGTAGGTGGAGAGATATTCATCATGACGATGCCTACTTGTCGGATCATAGATTTAGCTGAGGTGCTCATTGAAGCCTCAGGCATAGATCATGTGGGCATGATTGAAACAGGTATTCGTCCTGGGGAGAAAATTCATGAGATCTTAATGAGTGACTTTGAGAGCCAAACAACGATTGTTTACGATGAACAATATCTTGTTATTTTGCCTACTATTAATATTCCTCATGTGAAAAGACATTATAGTCGTTATCCTCACGTTTCCTTTAGTAGTTTTAGCTCGGAACAAAATATTATGACCAAAGAGGAGATCAAAGATATTCTCGTCCGAGGAGGATTCTTGTCATGAAGCTACTTATTCTAGGTGGTAATGGCATGGCAGGGCATATGCTAGTCGATTATTTCAAGAGACAAGGAAAACATAGTGTGTTCTACACAACGAGAAATGACAAGGATTCGTTAGGTCTTATTTTAGACGTAAAGGATATGCACAAGGTAGAACAAGTAATTGAAACTGTCCATCCTGAGGTGATCATTAATGCAGTAGGAGTACTCAATCATCATGCCGAGGAAGACATTGTCCAAGCTTATCAAGTAAATGGACTGTTGCCCCATCTCCTTCAGGCGGCTGCGGACAAAATTTCTGCACGTCTCATTCATATTAGTACAGATTGTGTATTTCTAGGAACACGGGGTCAGTATGTAGAGGAAGAATGTCCTGATGGAGTCACACCCTATGCCTTGACGAAGGCATTGGGTGAAGTTCGTATGGAGGGTCATTTAACGATACGGACCTCCATCATTGGACCTGAGATCCGCACCAATGGAATCGGCCTAATGAATTGGTTCATGAAGCAGCATGGAGAGGTCTATGGATATAAGTGTGTATTATGGAATGGAATAACGACCTTAGAACTTGCAAAAGCGATAGACCATTTCTTGGACACAGACACCTCTGGTATTATTCATTTAGCTCAAAGTACCTCTATAAGTAAGTATAACTTGCTTCTAATGATGAAGGATATATGGGAGATAAGAGATGTTCAAGTCATTCCAGATGATAGTTTTGAACAAGATCGAACGTTGAAGACAACACGTAATGATATGACCTACTCCATGCCCTCTTACAGATTTATGCTTGAAGAACTTGCTGTTTGGATGAACATGTGATGAGACAGCAGACATTACTTATAACAGGTGCAAATGGATTTACAGGAAGGCATGCTTGTGATTATTTTGCATCGAAAGGAATTAGGGTTGTCGCCGTTATCCGTCGTCCTAATAGTATGCTACCCACGGCAGGGGTGGAACCATGGGTTTGTGATTTGACCGTGAAAGATGAAGTTCG
>DASXLR010000049.1:0-4024 GCA_036496075.1 Paenibacillus sp.
CCTGTTGTCATTGTAAATTAAATCTTTTTGTTAAACAAGGAAATTCAGGAAATTATTTATATCTTCCGTCTCCATAAGTACAACGTCAATACCGCATAGAAAATAACGATAACCAGACCCATATCCCCTGCTATATACTTTGAAGCGGGCGAGTTACTGACAACTAACGAAGTCAAAATCAGGCTGAATAGATTATGGCTCGTGTGCAGTATCGATGCTGTCCACACACTTCCCGTACGCAGCCGCAGCGTCCCGATAACAGGCCCAAGGAAAATCGTACTGGCTAATGTAAAGGGAAGTAGAATCCATAAATTCTCACCGGCATGATACTCAGTCGTGTTAAGGATGATTGGAAAGTGCCAAAGTCCATGGATCAATCCATTTAACAGCATCGCCTTCTTTTCTCCCAACCTGAGCATGCGCGGCAGCAGATACCCCCTCCAGCCGAGCTCTTCCCCCATAGACTCCATTATAACGGCTTTGACATACAGAATCACGATCACAAGGGGGAATACCTTCCAGCTTATCCCTTGAAAGCTTTCCGGAATTACCATCTTGGAGAGTCCCATTAGTAAGACGATACCAAATCCTAGAACAACCGGAATAATTGGAATCAGGAATGCAAATTTCCAGCCTTTAACCCCCAGCTTATTCAAGCCGATTGCAGCCCACCCTTGTTTGGAATAACCGTCTCTCGTAACCATAAACATCATGATTAGAACGGATAATGCTGGTGTCATCATGTACATAAATCCGTTCATTCCCGGTGTAAGACTGAATACCAACGCCAATGACATGACGATTGCTGTAAAAATAATAGCCTTACTGGATTCCTTCAATGTAGTAAACATGGGATTCAACATCCTTCATTTTTATTTGATTGTTCTGACTTCGTTCCTATGTCTCTACATTACTCTGAAAAAGTAATACTCCGTTAGTGACGTTTGGCTATAAAAAGTAATAGCAGAGATAATAACTGCGGAATCAAAAAAAACAGCCGATATGCTATCGGCTGCGGTAAACAGTATGTAGTGTTGCTGTTCATCTCTAGAACAAACCTTCCTTAGAGACTTTACGCATAGCGGAGGCACGATTCTGGACATCAAGCTTGGAATAAATGCTTGAAATATAGTTCTTGACTGTTCCTTCAGAAAGAAACATTCTCTCCGCAATGTACCGGTTGGCCAGTCCTTCAGAAATGTAGTGCAGAACCTGCATTTCACGCTCGGTTAGTCCATAATCATGTTCCTTAGAGCGTAACGAAGCTTGTGTCTCGAAGTTCCCCGTCATGTGACGGGCGAACAGTGAACGGGCGACCTCCTGGGTGATCATCGTTTCTCCACGATGGACAAGTCGGATCGCACCCGCCAGATCCATAGGATCAATGGCCTTTAGAATATACCCCTCTGCTCCAGCGTTCAAAGCAGAAATCACATAATCCATCTCTTGAAAGGTAGTTAAGATAATGACCTTGATATGTGGCCACCGTTTTTTTATGACCCCAGTTGCTTCAACGCCATCCATAACTGGCATATGGATATCCATCAGAATCACATCAGGCTGAAGTTCCTCGGCTTTCTCAGTAGCAATCTTTCCATTCTCGGCCATTCCTGCGACTTCTATATCATCCGCCATTCCTAGAACAATACCAAGGCTCTTACGAATCAGATCCTGATCCTCGGCAATAATTAGTCGAATTGCTGTCATTCCTTAAGCCCTCCTACTTCATTTTCTGTGCTAATATATGCGTCATCACCGGTAATACACAAATAATAACCATTCCTTTACCTGAACTAGAGACCCATTCAAGCGTTCCGTTCAGATTAGCCACCCGCTGCATCATCGCTCCAAGTCCAAAGCCCTTCGTCAATTCATCTGTCCCTTTTCCATTATCCTCAATTCTTAGCATTATACTGTCCTGTCGAAAGACGAGTTCTGATTGCACAAGGGAAGCCATGCCATGCCTTTTTGCATTGGTCAAAGATTCCTGCAAGCAGCGGATCAATGTTAAACGAACCTGTTCGGATACTGCATACTCCGCGCCAACTGGTTCCAACAGTACCTTCATTCCAGTGTGCTGGGCAAATTCGTTACTCATTTGCTTTAACATTAACACGAGTGATTGCTCCTCCCTATCTGGCGCAATCCCGTGAATATACCCCCTTACCTCATCCAAGCCGTTTCTTGTGATATGAAGTAGCTCACGTAAATTTTGCTTCGCCTCCTGGGGAGCGACATCGATCAAGTAGTATACAGCGTCCATCCCCATAATGGTTGTGGTAAACGTATGTCCGACTGTATCATGTAAATCGCGGGACAGCCGATTCCGTTCTTCCGCCAGGGTCAGCCTCTCCATTTGTTTGGCGTACACCTCAAGTGTTGCATTTTGCTCCTGAATAATGCCGTACATGCCTTTTATTTTATGATAGGAGACCACAAGCTTTTGAAAACAGAATCCAATACCTAGCAAAGTCAACAAATTCGCTGTTGCATCAGCAAACATACCTGGTGATAAGTCAGTACTCCCAGCTGGGAATACAACAGGAAGAACGAACACCGCCGCAGCTACCCATAACGTATGCCAACCTGCACTTAGATAACCTAGCGTCAGAAATGGAACATTAAAGAATTCGAAGATAGTCCCGTCCATCTCCGATAGCAAGAGGTAAAGCCCTCCGGTAATCAGTAACTCCGCGGCTACTGGAATATAGCGGGGAACATTTTTCAGCAGGTACAGGCCAAAGGGAACAAGGCAAGAAAGCAAATATCCAGCGATGCCAAGCAAGAGTAATCCCCGGCTTACTTCGAATTTAGTAAGAAGAATGTATATGCCCTGCAAGCACCATGCTATACGAATTCCAAATACTACATGGTCGAGCCAATGTCGAGGTTGTCTAAATACAGTCATAAGGGCACCCTTTATTTTCTATTTTCCTACAAGTATAAATCATGATTTGCTGTAAATCTATCTTTCTTATCGCAACATTCTCTGTTTAAAATAGAAAGAGACGGTCTCAAATGAGCTAATTAGCCAGTCCTTCAGACGAAACATAATAACGGTCTATCTATAATGTTGCTAAATATCACCTAATCAGTTAAACTGTAATTATTAAAATTATAGATACGAATTTAAAGGAGAATAGATCATGACAATGAAAGTTGAATTCTGGTCAGATATTGTTTGCCCATGGTGTTATATAGGTAAACGCCGTTTCGAGAAAGCCCTATCTCAGTTTGAACATCAAGATCAGGTTGAAGTGATTTGGAGGAGCTTTGAGCTGGATCCATCGTCATCACGTGTGGGTGAAGATATTGTAGAATCCTTAACCAACAAATTTGGTAAATCAACTTCGGAAGTGAAACAAATGACAGAACAAATTGCTGCGCTTGCTGCACAAGATGGTCTTGAATACCGTTTCGACCTTATGAAATCCGGAAATTCGTTTGATGCGCATCGTTTGCTTCACTTGAGTGTTGAACAAGGCTTGCATAAGAATTTCAATGAGCTTCTCTACAAATCTTACTTTACGGACGGCATGCTCGTTGGTGATTTGGATTCACTCAAAAAAATAGCCGCAGAGGCTGGCCTTGATTCAGCCGAAGTAAATCGCGTGCTAGAGAGTGATGCATATGCTGACAAAGTAAGAGATGATGAAGCTCGTGCATCAAGTCTAAGAGTGAATGGTGTGCCTTTCGTGCTTGTAGATGATAAATATGCGATTTCAGGTGCACAATCTGTAGAAGTCTTCCTTGACACTCTTCGTAAAGGCTGGATTGAGACACATCCGCTTACGATGGTTGGTAACCCTGAAGATGGAAATAGCTGTGAAGGTGGCAACTGTATCATCTAACCATCGATTCCTTATACGTGAAAATAAGACTAAAACCCCTGTAAAGAGAGAGTTATAGTCTGGCGATTGAACTGGCATTCAAACTGACATAGGTTTGAATGCCAGTTTTTGTTATATAAATGTGGTTCTAATTCATAATCAGTGCTAGCTGAAAATAGAATTTTATGCTGATT
>DASXLR010000050.1:0-34920 GCA_036496075.1 Paenibacillus sp.
CTACATAAATAATGGCGATTAAACTTAACATCACTCTGCCCGATTTTGGAGCGTCTTTGGGTTCTTGAAGGCGAATAGCCATTATCCCCATAATCTCAATTCCACCAAAAGCATAAAAAGCAAATAGCAGGGACGACCATAACCCAATGAATCCTTTTTCAAAAAAAGTCTCAAACGGAAATGAAGGTCTAGACTTACCTTGTCCCAGAACGCCACATAATGCGAGCGCACCAAGCACAATAAACATGACGATAGCGGATACTTTAATGATGGCAAAGATATTCTCCATACGTTCAAAGCCTTTTGTACCTGCGAATATGATCGCTAAACCTAGAATGGCAAATACAGAGGCCAAAACCCACATTGGAATGTTTGGAAACCAAAAGCGAGAAAACAATGACAAGGCGGTTAATTGACTGCCTGTTATTAATAATTCGGAGGACCAATAAACCCATCCGCTACTAAAGCCAGCCCAACGGCCATAGGCTTGTTTGGCATATGAACGAAAAGAGCCCTTAACTGGATGTTCAGCAGTCATTTGTGCAAGTACGTCAAAGACGAGATAAGTGCCGATTGCAGCTATAACGAAAGAAATCAATACGGAAGGCCCACCAATTGTAATTGCTAACCCTGCCCCTAAGAAATAACCTGTTCCGATGGTACAAGCAACACCGAGAAGGGATAATTGCCACCAATGAAGTTTACTTTCATGATGACTAGAGGATTGATCCTTATATGGGTTGTTATTCTTGGGCATTTATATAGTTCTCCTTTGGGTTAGAAAAACACATCATCAACCTTCCATAATCATGTGTGTTACAGCTTAATTTAATTTGCACTTTATATTGAAAAATATACAAATCAACAAAATGATTCGCTTTCCAACTTCTAGATAATAATTTACGTGTGGATTAATCGGGAAGGGAGGCGATTGAGCCTGAGGCCTGATTGAGAAAGAAACGGCATTTTACACTACGAATTTCCGTATGTTCAACTTAATAAACCCTAAATAATAATATAACATTTTTTGTAATCTATTTTAAATAGTGGAAAATAGGTAATTGACCATAGGACAAAACAAATAGTATAATATGGGTAAATTTGTAATAGAGAGGAAGTTAATAGTGGGAGATTTAGATCTGATTGACATCGTCAATCTTGATTCATTGACCGATATGCTGAAGGCAGCATTCGCAATTGATGCTCTCGAACAGATAATACCCATCGCTGATCAGCTTTATACACAAGCACTCGGCATATATGATAGTAGACAACTTCAACGTGCCATGAACGAGCAGTTAAATAGGTACTTATTTAAACGAAATATTATTTACTATCTTGGATTTAGTAAATTGATGAAAGGGATCGCATTGCAAAAACTAGGCAAGTTAAGTGAATCTAGAGATTGTATAGAGAAATACTCTGAGATGGGCTGGATAAATGAATTAAATGAAGAAGGACAATCTGAGGTGGATTACTATAAGGTTGTCGCCAGAGCGAACACCTACACCCTAGATTTGCTTGAAGGAAAGGAAGAAGTGCTAGTAGAATACGTTAATTTTATCAAATCAAGCGATACGGATGAGTTGTTACCAGCCCTCATCACTATACTTGAGTCAGCGATTATGCATAACTTCAATATAGACCAAATTCTAATTGAATTTGGGGAATTGGAAGAGGAAAGGGTGGGAACTTACGAAACGAAAGAAAATATACGCTATTACGTAGATTATCTTTACCTGCTTGCTAGATATAGATTCAAGGAAAATAAACATGAAATTGCTATAAGTATAATTTTGAATATTTTGGTAACATCTGATAGACTAAAAGATGATACTGGATTTAAAAAATCAGTCGTACTGTTCGAATCAAACAGAGACTATGCTTCACAAGATCAGGTACAACAATACACGGCTATAATAAAAAAGTTATGTAAGGAGAGTTGTTATGAAAAAAATATCAAAAGCATTGTATATGACGGCCATCGTATTTTTACTAATTAGCACTAATGGTGGATTGATTACACTGATGAACCACGGAGTAAATCATTAATATTAAGCATTGGGAAAAGGATATTTATACTGTAACGAAACGCATCTTGTCATCCGACACAAAAATGTAAGATACAAGAATATAGTCCGATTAATATCCGCGTAGATCGCGGTTTTTTTTATTTTACCGGAACATATTCTTGTCATTATGCAATGTCAAAAATAAGTTCCGAATGCCGTTACTTTCGCAGCTAGAAAATCAACTTAATCCCATGAGATCGTTTTTATACCCCTTTCAAGTACTCTACACATGTAAAGTGCTGTGTGTTACAACTTTTACGTTAAATGATTGCCTCTGAAATGCCGATAAACTGCATTTAGACGAGCCAATTCGTCCGGAGTATGCATTTGTTAAGGGCATATTCTGAAGTGACAAGTAATTGTAAAATTATCCCTGTCACAAAAGCACAGATGAGAAGTGTTATATAGGTGTAGACAGAGGTAATTACCTTTTTGAAAACCGGCCGGTTCCAAGAAGTTATACCAGAATAGAACAGGAGCGAGACCATTGAACTCTACTAGACCTAATTATATGAGAAAAAAAATCGCTGTAACAGCATTGATAGTAACGTTGGGAATGGCAGTCGTAGGCAGCGGGTTTCCTACATACGTTAGTGCCGAGACTTCCGGAAAGGCTACTGTTGCCAACAGTGCCTCTCCCATTTCAAATCCCATCCTGATAGATGCGGATGGGGAGAATAATGAGTCCGATCAGGCGATTACCCACGGCGACGTGACGCTCAGCTTATCCAAAGTTACATTTGACGGGAATAGCCTTGAGGTTACTGTCCGGAAGGAGGGGGGGACTGTCGGTAAGGAAATCATTGACCTAAAGCAGGGACTGGGTTTGTCTGCTAATGGGAAACCGATTGTATATACTCCTAATCTGAAGTCTATACCGGGAGATAAAGGGGTAGCTTTGATCTCCTTCTCTAGAAATGACAAACCGCAGCTCCCGGATGAATTCGATATGACGCTGAAGTTGTACGCCATGAACGTCAAGGAGCCGTTCACCTTTACCGTTCCGGTGAAAAAGACTAAAAGCCTTGTAACATTGCAGCCGGGTACAACCCAAAAAAGCGGGGATTTTAGCTATACAGTGGACTATTTCCAATTGACGCCGATAACGATGGAGCTCAAGCTGCACAGCACAGGAAAAGTTCCGACAGCAGCCAAATCCAAAGATCGTTCCAGCAAGATGTTTTATGAAATTGCAGATGAAAAAGGAAATGTACTCGGGGCAACCATTTGGGACTCCAACCTAGAGCAACCGTCCGGATCAAAGAGTAAAGAAGACATGATCTTTAATGGTGAGTTCAATGAAGTACCGAAGACAATCATCATTAGGCCGTTTTCGTACACACTGGACGCTAAAGGAAAGATTCTGAAAGATAGCAAAAAGAACTGGATCAAGACCTATCACAAGAAGCTGGAAATGAAGATTGCAGTCACTAAATAACAACCGCTCGATGAGGGGGATTCACGCTGAAGTCAGCGCGGATTCCTTTTTTATTTGGAAGGTCAGACCTACGATCTCTCCCCAGCACATTCTGTACAAGCTGCAGAAGTTCTTCCTGCTTACATGATGCAACATCATCCTCGGGTCTAAATGGTATAGATAGCATATTCAATTTTTAAAATTAATAGTTAGTTAGTCACAGTAATAGAATAAGTAACACGGTCACCATTTGGTAAGTCTGCTCCTATATAAGCGCTTTCCGCAGAAAGAGCGAGGACATAACCAGATTGATACAATTCAACAACACCATAAACACTGTTAAGAACGAAATAATTTCCAGCTAAATAAATACCTTCTCCAACTTTCATGTTAATAGGATCATTAATGAGGCTTTAAGACGCTACTTTACTTTAATGAAAGCAATTAATCTATAAACACATACACGTATACGTAAATGTATACGTGTATGTGTACGTGCGTGTAATTGTATTTATGATAAAAAAAACTCTGCTTGTGTAGCTTTGGAATAAAATTCGATCAAAAAATCTCTTAGAAACTCACATTCTATGGTACACAAAAAGAATCGATTTTGAAAAAAGTTTGATCAAAATCGATTCTATCCTTGGGATTGTGTGTACAGTTTTTATAAAAAAGTTTGATCATTTTCTGCATGTATTTCTATACAACTGTGCCCGTTTTTGTTAATGACCATTATTTAATGAATTATTTATCTATAAAACGCGGGATATAGTAGCTTCATCATACGTATATGACTTTGCTGGTTTCCCATCCATTCGCCTAAGGGTAAGTGTAATTTGTTTTGCATAGTGTGTATAAGTACGTGTTGCGTCGCTAGTATTAGTTAGTGTTTCTGTGTTTGTATCCTCTTTCGTTATTGTTGTAGTGTTTGTCACATTATACCCTAACTTTGCATTTAATTGCCGGCTTATTTTTGCATTTATCCCCTTCAAATCAATGCCTCCTTCAGCACTGATTTGAAGACCTAACTCGGCACTTAACGTCTTCTGAATTTGATCTGTTATTTCAATCTTATGTTTTATTTCCAACTTTTGTCCTGGGAAGTTTATTTCGAATACTTTTTTTTCATCTGGGCTGATTTGATAACTAAAGGTTATAAACAGAATGTAGTCCAATTAATATCCGCCAAAAATCGCGTTTTTTTATTTTATTTGAACATATTTTTGTCATAATGCAATGTTAATAATATGTTCCGAATACCGTTTGAGACCAAGAATATAATCCATAATCAGGGTATTTAGGAAAACGAAAATTCACGAAATTAAGTGTTGGTACATAAAAAGACACTATGTGATTGGACGAGTGTTTGGCTCGGTATTTCGAAACACAGGTAGAGAGCTAGCATGATCAGCTATGGCCAGGAATCATGAGCGCATTAGGATTGGGCATCAAAGAAAAGACAAAACAAGCAAGCTCTACTCTGTCCGTACAGTATGTCAGTGAAGCGATAGAAACGCCACTTGCCGAAACGTACGACGCCCTTTATGCAAAAGTACTTGACAACCGCGAACTTCAAAAAGGAGGGAACGGGCGTAGTACACGGCATATTGAAATTGGGCTTCCTGAGGGAATATCGTATCGAGAGGGAGATCATTTGGGGGTTTTTCCTCATAATCGGAAGGAACTTGTCGAACGTGTCTTAAGTCGATTTGGATTGGATGGCAACGACCATGTTATTCTGAAATCGACCGGACAGCGTGCGGCTCATCTCCCGCTGGATCGTCCCGTAAGCTTATACGACCTGCTGAGCCGCAGCGTGGAATTACAGGAGGCCGCGACTCGAGCGCAGATGCGGGAGCTTGCCGCGTTAACCGAATGTCCGCCCCATAAACGAGAGCTGGAAGCTCTAATGGAGGAAGAGGCATACAAGGTGAATGTCCTCCAGAAACGGATTTCGATGCTTGATTTGTTAGAAAAATACGTGGCATGCGAAATACCGTTCGAACGTTTTGTGGAGCTTTTGGCTCCTCTTAAAGTAAGATATTATTCGATTTCCAGTTCTCCTTGCGTGCAGCCGAAACAGGTCAGTATTACAGTTAGCGTTGTGCGCGAACCTGCCTGGAATGGCCAAGGTGAATACAAGGGAGTCGCTTCCAACTATCTTGCGGACATGCAGCCGGGAAATTCCATCGTGATATTCGTTCGCACGCCAGAGTCAGGATTCCAGCTTCCTGAAGATCCGGGAACTCCGATTATTATGGTAGGACCGGGGGTCGGAATCGCGCCGTTCCGTGGATTCCTGCAGGCACGTCGTGCACTCAAGCGAGAAGGAATGCAGCTTGGCACAGCACACCTCTATTTCGGTTGCCGCAACGAAGCGGATGATATATACCATGAGGAGCTGGAACAGTTCCAACAAGAGGGACTTGTTACCGTACACACAGCATATTCACGGATGGAAGGACAGTCGAAGACTTATGTTCAACATCTGATGCAGCAGCATGCACAGGAGTTAATCGGAACCTTGGAGCAGGGTGGACGATTCTATGTGTGCGGTGACGGAAGTAAGATGGCTCCGGATGTAGAGGCAACCCTGCAAATATCTTATCAAGGGATTCACGGCGTTAGCGAAACGGAAGCGAAAAAATGGCTGGATCGTCTCATGGTCGAAGGACATTACGTCAAAGACGTTTGGACGGGGGTTTAAAGCTTGGCTCACGTAGTAGCTGAGGGCGTTTAGTAACCAGCTACTGCTCGAAATAACAGAGACCACTTGATTAGAAAAAGCCTGAGAAATCAGGCTTTTTTCGATGAGAAGATATGCTGCTTAATGAAGCTGCTAACAAAAAGGATATCCTCCGTTAATGAAGATATCCTTTAGTGTTGTTATCAAGATTTAACCACTAACCTCTTTATCTTTTGGTAGAAATATCGCTAGAATACCGAGTAGGGGAAGGTAGGCTGAGAGATTCATAATGAAATTGATACTTGTCTGATCTGCTACCTTACCCATGACGGCGGAACCTAGTCCACCAAGACCGAAGGCTAATCCGAAAAACAGTCCGGATATCAAACCGATTTTATTAGGTAATAGTTCCTGAGCATAGACTACAATGATCGAAAAAGCGGACGATAATACAAAGCCTGCACAAATACTAAGCAAGGTAACGTAGACTAAGGAAACATGTGGCAGTAATAGAGAGAAGGGTGCAGTTCCTAAGATAGATAACCAAATAATATTACGTCGTCCGAATCGATCAGATAAGGGGCCTCCGATAAAGGTACCCGCTGCTGATGCTGCTAGAAAGGCAAATAAAAACCACTGTGCGTGCTGTACTGTCATCCCGAATTTCTCAATTAAGAAGAATGTGTAGTAGGAAGAAATACTCGATATGTACACATGCTTGGAGAAAACAAGAAATACAAGGATGACGATAGCCCATATGACTTGTGAGCGACTTAATCCTGTCTTAGAGGTTTCTGCCGTTTTAGTCTTTTTGACGGGGCGTGTGATCACAGGTTGAATACTATACCATTTCGCAACGTAATATTGGATCGCAATGGCAGCAACGGCAGCTATCGTAAACCAAATTACACCGAACTGTCCTAAATGCACAAAAATGAGTGCCGTCATGATGGGGCCTAATGAAGATCCGATGTTTCCCCCAACTTGGAAAATCGACTGTGATAGACCTCGTCTGCCTCCACTAGCTAAATAGGCAACACGAGAGGATTCCGGGTGAAAAATAGCTGAGCCAATACCCATCGCAATAACTGCAAGCACAACAATGAGGAAATTAGGAGCTACGGATAAAGCTATGATTCCGAGCAAGGTAAAGCATACGCCAAAAGGTAATATGTAGGGGCGCGGTCGAATGTCTGAATATATCCCTACAATAGGTTGCAACATAGACGCCGTAATATTCATAGCGAATGCAATTAAACCGATTTGACTGAACGTTAAGTTCATGGAATCTTTAATGATGGGAAATAGGGCAGAGACGGTTGATTGCATAGAGTCGTTCAATAAATGAACAATGCTGATAGCAAACAGAATCGGATATACGGTTGCTGAAGATGAAGCAATAGGTGCTGTCTGTGTGTCTGATCTAGCCAAAATCGAATACCTCCTGTCTGAAGTTACATTTACCTATTATCGTTAAAATTGAGGTGTTTGTCACTCATTATATTCGTGATATACCGAATTTCAGAGCTTGAAAAACAGCGTATAACATAAATTATACGCTGTTTCTATTCTAAGCAATCAGAATACTCATCGTCGGATAAGTGATAAGCTTATTTGATGCTGAATTTAGTGTTAAAATCATAAATATTGGATATAGAAATTGGTGGTTATTTTCTTCGACTATAGCTGGAGAGAGGAAAGTGGGTTAGAGATTCATAATATCAAAAATACGTAATAGAGTCTTTCGGATTTGAGATCGAGAAGAAGGGGGGCGAAGATGAGGAATTGTGGATTTTAGGGATAAAAGGAATTCGGATATTATCATAAGTCATTCTCAATAATTGTGAGCATATAAGTAAAACGAACAACATTAAGTTTACATAATATTAATTATGTAAACTTAACGTTGTTACGATCTTAATCTATAGGGATGATCAAATAAATTCCGGGAAAATCCGCTGTTGTTTTGCTTGTTCCAGATCATGTCCGAAGAAAATAAGTGATGGTTGTATCTCTTGTACTTTTTGTTTCATATTACGGATTGATTGTATTGCCAATTCAGAATCAGCCGAAGCGAAGGGGACTAAATGTTCATAGTTTTCTCGGGTATAGGAGAGATCAATCGTAAGTAATACCGGACCGGATTTCTCTGTAGTAACAAGTACAGACTGATGTCCTGGTGAATGGCCTGGAGTAAATAATAACTGGATACCTGGCGCAACTTCATAATCTCCTTCAATCGGATGATATTGTAAATCTGGTTGAATACACTCAGGTGGAGCATAGTTTGGATTATTAATAGCTGCTTCCAGCTCTGCTTTTTGCACATAAATAGGTGTATTCTGAAAATAAGGATTGCCTCCTGCATGATCCATATGTAGATGAGAATTAATCACGGCTTGAATATCACTAATCTCGTAACCGGCTTTTTTGATGAGGTTTCTTATATGATCTTTGTGCTCCATTTCGGGAAGAAATTGGCCTTCTAGAGGAGTTCCATTAAAATAATCCGGATTCTCAATAAACGAATCTGGCATTCCGGTATCGACTAGAATCGGCCCATCCTTAGTCTCAAGCAGATAGGACCAGATCGGGATTTTGACCATCCTACCGGGTGTGAGATTCACATTAATCGCGGAGTGATCTAGAAATAGATATCCTGACGGTAACCAGTACAATTTTTTTATCATTGGATATTCACTGCCTTTCTTGGAATGATGATTAGGGTACTTCATTTACCTATATTTAACATGTTAATTAAATACATATTAACATACTTTTATTACAAATAATCGTTTCTTGGATGTCGTTTTCTTGAATCAATTTTCTGCATAATACATCGGTTAAATTCATCCTGAAACGAAGGGTCATGGTACCTAAGGAAGACTTTGATAAATAGCCCAAAAAGCGAACGGTTAATAGGGTTCAAAGCGTATATATATTGATGAAGAAAAGGAGGGAGAGTAATTGAAAGAATATCCCATAACAGAGTGGCAGGCAATGGAAATATTCGAAGAGCACTCCTCCTATGTGTATGGTATTACGCTCATGCTTACCTAGTCTTCTACGCTTGCTGACGACATTACTCAGGAGACGTTTTTACGATCTCGGATGACAGTCAATAAGCTCACATGATTTTACAATTACGGGAGATCATAGTTTTGTAGGTACTACTCTGCTAGGTTTTGGAAATTCTGATGATTTGCCGGATAAGGTACAGTTGAACATGTCAGTGGATTATATTGGTACGGTCAAAGGGAACTGGGATGTTTCTTTGCCATTAAGCAAAGAAAAAAGTGAAGCGATGACAAAAACATTTCATCCTGAATTTAAGCTTGTTTTTAAGGATAAGGAGTATATGGTTGAAAAGCTGGTACTGGGTCCGGTAATTACTCAGTTGGTGCTTAAGGGGGATTTTTCCTTTCCTGAAGATGATATTCATGCTGTAATTGAAGATGATATAGGAACCCTTTTAGGTTGGCAAGGGGGCGGGGGAGGCCCAAAGGGTATAAAAACTAATTTCTCGCCACTTTCGGAGCTGAACCCAAGACCTAAATACTTTACATTAATCATGAGAGAGGCCATTCAGATGACTGATGAGCTGGATGGGATACAAGACCGTAAACCTTTTAGTAGTACATATCCGTTAGTACTTAAAGGTGATCAAGGAGGAACGATGACTGTAACCAATGTTGAATTTCAGGAGAAGCAAACCGTGGTATATTATAAGGCTAGCCAATCTTCGAGCCAGAGAACGTTCTTTATGTTTGAGAATAATAAAGGAGAAAGGATAGCTACCAATCAAAATCCTGTTCGAATCTCGAAAGACTCATTATCTTTTAAGTTAGTATTCCCGGAAATGAATGAGCGCGATATAGCTGGAATCGTTACACAACCGTTTTCTTATCCCAAAGATCAGGAGATGCTTAGAGTCCAGATTCCGTTGAACTGGGAGTAGAATGAGTGTAGAGAATCTAACTGTTGTATATGTAAATTGAAAGAAAGCAACCACACTAGACCTTGTCTTTCAAGGATCTACGTGCGGTTGTTTGGCGTTTATCTACTTTCCTTGTCATTTGTTCTAGAGTGTCAGATAATAGATTCATTGAAAAAAACAGAATGATCGAATCATATCCATTCGAAAAAAACGATGATCTTTCCTAATTAGGAGGTTCATATATGGTACAATAGGTTGTCATAAACAAGGGGAGGAGGCGAAGGCGTGAACGATTTGAATGAAGACTACGAGGAGGAACTGGATGCCTTTCTGATCTGGATGAAGGATGCGGGTTACACCCCCTATACTCAAAAATCCTATTTGGCCGATGTGCGGCAGTTTCTGAATAGTCTGAACGGTAAAAGGCTGGAGACAGTCAAAAAATTGCATATCGTCTCGTTTCTGACCTCAGTTCGTGAACGCGGCGTAAGTGATGCAACCCGTAATCGTAAACATGCTTCGGTTAATTGTTTTTTCAAAGCGTTGATTGAACTAGAACTCTACACAGGAAATCCTGCGGAAGGAATTAAGAAGTCAAGAACCGATAAGAACCGTGCTCCTGTGTTTCTCGATGAAAGTGACTTGAATAAATTCATATATTCGATTAAAGGAAAGTACAAGTTACGGAATACAGCTATTTTTCTACTTATGGCTTATATGGGGCTTCGTGTAGGTGAAGTACACGCTTTGAATGTCAATGATTTCAATCCAGAGAGGGGTACATTAGCCGTGTTTGGTAAAGGTCGTAAATGGCGGACCCTTCCTGTTCCTGAATCTGTGAACCAAATATTGCAACAAGCTTTAGCAGAGCGGCTAGAACCATGGCGGGCGAAGGAAGATGGAATGTTCGTGTCCCAAAAAGGGCGGAGACTTTCCATACGTAATATTCAGCAGATTGCTGCTGATTCTTTTGACCATTTCCAAAGTGGAACGCCCCATTTACAACGAATCCCGTATTCTAGCCATAAGCTGCGGCATTCTTTTGCCACTATGCTACTGCGAAAAGGTGCTGACCTGCGTACCGTACAGGAATTACTTGGACACTCCTCGATTCAAACGACGACCGTCTATACACATATTACGAGCCGTGAGAAGGAAGAGGCCATGGCTAAGCTAGACTTGGAACTTCCCATATTTTAGTTTAATGATTCGAATATGTAGATGGGTTAAAATTTTAGTTAACATAAAATATATTATGTTAACTTGAAAACATGCGCTAATCCAATAGACTCAAATTCAGAATAGGGAGGCGGTCATAGTTATGAAGGATACGGAAAAGATATACAACACCGCCGTTGAGGTGACACTAGAGGTTATCGGTGGGAAATGGAAACCTGTAATACTTTTCCATCTAACATTCGGCAAGAAACGAAACAGTGAATTGAAAAAATTATTGGGCACAATTTCACAAAAAATGTTAACCCAGCAACTTCGAGAACTTGAGGAAGTAGGCATTGTCTCTCGCGTATCATACAATCAGGTTCCCCCGAAGGTTGAGTATGAGTTGACAGAGTATGGATGGAGCCTAAAGGATATTCTGCATCTAATGTGTAGGTGGGGGGATTCGCACTTAAATAGAACATACGGAGATAAGGCATTAGTTCGGGTGAAACCCCATATCGAAGCCACGCAATAGTTTATGAAGGAGCCAGTCCTATAGACTGGCTCCTTCATAATATACCCTCATTAATCGTTATGGGATGAGTTTACGCTGACGGAAGTCATCGAATATGTTCATAAACATTGCCTCGGTATCGATGTATTCATGAAAGCCAAATCGGCGGGCTTTCGATCCGTCGGCGAAGAAGTCATAATTCCATGAGAACACGAAGTCACCAAAATTCCAAGAGGATACGTCACTGTAAGAATGCTTTTCAAGTTTATGCTTTTCGACCATCTCATTCCAAAGTTGCTCCTTGTCCGCCATGACAACGTCTAGTGACATGGGTAGCGGGGGCGCGGTCTCCAAGCCAAAGTATCGAGCAATCTTCGGCCATAACTCGTTCCAGCGAAAGAGATCACCATTTGTGATGTTAAAAGCCTGGTTAGCACAGCGATCGTCGGTCGCCGCCCATACCGTTGCCTTCGCTAGGAGTCCAGCATCCGTCATCTCCAAGATGCTATCATATGCTCCAGGTTTGCCCGGAAAACGTAATGGCAGTCCAAGTTCTTTGGAAATGGAAGCGTAGATTGCAATGACCATGGCAAGATTCATTGGATTGCCAAGTGAGAAGCCGCATACGACAGAGGGACGGAGCGCAGACCATGTCCATGTTTTTCCTTTTTGCCGCTGTTCTAGAAAATTTTGCTGATCGACATTAAATTCGGGCGGCATATGGTGAGCATCTGTCTCACGGGCCGGAGTCTTGAATGGACCTAGATGTGCGCCGTACACCTTGTAACCTTGCATCAGACTGATATGTTTCAGACCAGGTGAGATCGGTTCGATCGCTTCGACTACGTTCACTAGCATGGCTAGGTTGGGTGGAACAAGTTCTGCCCAAGTGGGTCGGTCCTGGTAGGCGGCATAGAAGATATGTGTAACTTCAGTTAGATCACTTAACTTTTTGATACTATCTTCTTTATCAAGTAGATCGACTGCGACATATCGGATACGGTCTTTGGAATCTCCGCCACGACGCGATATGCCGATTACTTCCCAATCGTTAAGAGTTGCAAGGTGTTCGATGAGGTTGCGACCAATAACGCCATTGGCGCCAACGACCAATGCAACTTTCCTAGTTGCTGTGTTGTCATTTTTCATAGTGCTTCAACTCCTTATGTGGTTTGTTCATTGTTATTATGCAATGAGGAACGGTACTTGGGAAGTACGCACTTTGAAGTACTATAGGCACCTTTTGGTAATCCAACACATACAGTTTAATGAAACATACTATCTACTATATTAATCATTGGAATCGAGGAAAACATATTTAAAAAGAGTTTGCGGTTTAGCTGTGGATGAAATATGCTGTAATACTGAGGCATAACGATGGCGAGTAAAAGGAGTTTTTGGGATGAAATTTGATGTGCAATATTTATCTTTTTTTGTAATAAAGGTAGAAAGTAAGGAAGGGCAGACTGATAAATCTTATAAACACTATCAGACCATGGATGGATATGAATATCTAGACAGTGAGATTAAGAAGTTTTTGGATGGTGAGTTTACTAGGATTAGTAAGCGTAAGGTAGAGAAGAACCCGAACACGGAACAATCTCCTACCAAAATCGGTCGTTTTATCGTTGAACCCGGGCATGAGCTCACCAGTAATCCGAACTTTAATATGTTGGTGCGACTGCGCACTGTAGATGACAAAGATGATTATAAGAATGCCTGCGATGATCTAGTGAGAATTTATTTGGATACCAGTTCAGTACGCGGTGGCGCTTTAATTATCGTTCAAGCTGCACTGACTACTCATCCGGAGGATCCTTTTATTTTCGTGCTAAAATGTGATTTCGAGAATAAAATCGCTCGGATATCCGAGAAAAACCTAGTTAGAGAGATTGAAATGGCTATTAGCGCACGTAATATGAAATCCATTCAATATCCATATATGCCCGAAGAAGGAATGTTTGAGGAATGGGAATTGAAGATCCATCAGTCATCTCATGCTAGATACTTTGAAGAGTTCTTGAAATTTATCACCTATGAGCAATCTATTCCTGAAATTGTGAATGAACATGTCATGGAATTTGTACAGACTTATGTAGAGAACAAATGGCCTGATGCTAGTCATGAAGAGCGCCATCAGGAAGAGCGAGAGTTAGAACTGTGGGCAGCAAGTGACAAACGGACGTTGCAGGAAAAATGGGAGCCAGAGCAAGTAGTAGAGGCTGCTAGCCGAATTGTTGAGATTAAACCCGAAATTGAAATCAAATTTAAACTGGGAGATACTTATATCAAAGGATTCCTAGCGGATTATGGCAATAAAATTCATCTCACGAAATTACGTGATGGGTATGCTGTTGTGATTGAAGGAGATGCCTTCACTTTTGATAAAAGCTATTCCCCTGTAGAATTACTTCAACCTGAGAGCTTCCGGTCAGTAGCTGAAAGATTGCTTCAATCTCAGAATGAAGAATTCGATGAAGAAGAGGATTAATAGACTCAAATAATATTTTGTAACCAAGGAAGAATAGTTTAATATCAGTTCATTGATACCTCTTATTTGATCTGTTTAAGAGGTATTTGGTGATATCATTCGCCAATGACTTTGTTTTGTTATTATTTCAATGTATAATCAACTATATGTAATTATTTATATCATCATTATTAAAAGGAGAAGATGTAGTAGTGGATAGTGACAGGGCAGGCTTAGGTACAGGAATGAGTTTATTTTTAATCGCTATTTTGATAGCTTTAACAGCTTTTTTTGTAGCGGTGGAATTTGCAATGGTGAGGCTTCGTTCTAGCCGAGTAGATCAGATGATCAGTGAAGGTCGGAAGAACTCGCTTGCAGTGAAGAAGGTTATAACAAATCTAGATGGTTACTTATCCGCATGTCAGCTCGGGATAACGATAACTTCGCTAGGATTAGGGTGGCTTGGGGAGCCAACGGTAGAACATATTCTCCATCCGTTATTTGTAAAAATGCAAATATCAGACTCTATCAATAGTTTTCTTTCATTCATCATTGCATTTGTAGCTATTACTTACTTGCATGTTGTAGTAGGTGAATTGGCACCTAAAACAGTAGCTATTCGTAAAACAGAGGCCATTGCGCTTATGACTGCGCACCCGATTATATGGTTTGACAAGGTAATGAGACCTTTTATATGGACACTTAATGGTTCAGCAAATCAGTTAGTTAAGTTATTCGGTATCAAACCTGCCTCAGAACATGAAGAGGCTCATACGGAAGAAGAAATTCACTTTATCATAAATGAGAGTTATGAAAGTGGCAAAATCAACAAAAATGAATATGGTTATGTAAACCGCATTTTTGCTTTTGATAATTTGCTGGCCAAGGATATCCTTGTCCCTCGTACTGATATGGTGTGTCTATACAGTGATAAATCGCAGCAAGAGAACATGGAGATTATAAAGACAGAACAATATACAAGATTCCCTATTGCGCTTGAAGATAAAGATAACATTATAGGGACAATTAATACGAAGCAATTCTTCTTAGCTTATAATGATAATCCAGATGTAGAAGTGGCATCTTTGATCCAACCCGTGATGTCTGTACCTGAGACGACGCCGGTTGATGCTTTATTGAAGAGGATGCAGAAGGAAAGTACACATATAGCAATTCTAGTAGATGAGTATGGGGGTACCTCGGGTATGGTGACCATCGAAGATATCTTGGAGCAGATTGTGGGCGAGATCCGAGATGAATTCGATAGTGACGAAGAACAAGAAATTGTTCGTATCGCAAGTAACCATATTATTGCTGATGGTAAAGCATCATTGATGCACATCAACAATGTGCTTCCGTTTGAATTTGAGACAGAGGAATGGGACTCAATCGGTGGTTGGCTATACGGCCATCATTCCGAATTAGAGCAAGATGAACAATGGCAATACGATAATATAACTTTTACCCTTCTTGAGAAAGATAAGAATCGGTATTGTAAAGTTGAAATCATTGTTAATTAAGTGAAAAGTTAATAGGATAAAATACACAAAAACAGTCGAGATTCGACTGTTTTTGTGTTTTAAGCTATTATCATTATGATATAATGATTACCTTAGAGAGATCGTATAGATTAGGAGGACTATATTTGACAATAAGACATGCATATCTATGGATCATATTCTTAGTAAGTATCATTCTCAGTTCTTGTTCTTTCTCTTCCACGAATATTGGAGCTAATACCAAGCCAGAGCAAGTGGATGACTTGGGTGAACAAGGACAGGTTCTGAATGTAGTTACAGCGGAGACAATTAAGTCTAATAGCGACAATGTTACTAAAAAATATCAAATTCAGACACGCCTGACTGATTTTCATATGATTAACGGAACTACAGGTCTTGCTTGGGGCTTAACAAAGAACGCTCTACGGATGTATCAGACAGAGGATAGCGGAAAGTCATGGATTAATATCTCACCTGCTGCAAACGTTAAGTTTGGTGCCAATATTAAATATGGATCTAATGTTTTTTTCATAGATTCCCAGAATGGCTGGATTATTCGTAATACTCAAGGAAAAACAGAGACGGTGTTATTACGTACAGTAAATGGGGGACGTAATTGGAAAATCTCCTCTATTACAGGTGTGGATAACATTATTGATATGTACTTTACCTCTATAGATCGTGGTTGGATTATGACTTCGACTCAAACATCGATGGGGAAGGAAGAAAAGACATTATTCCGTACAGACGATGGTGGAGCTAAATGGAAAAAGGTTATGCAAAATGCTGGAACGAAAGCTACTGCTAGCAATACGCTTGAATCTATACCTCATAGGGGGTATGTTATGGGTATGGAATTCATGGATTCTATGAATGGGTTTATAACGACGAAAGATCTTGGGATCCCTAAGTTATATAGAACAGAGGATGCAGGTACGACTTGGTCGGATGAATCTAAATTCTTTAATAGAAATAAATTTGGAGATTGCACCAATTATTTTACAGAGGGACCTCAATTTTTTACAGGCGAGAGCTCAAAAGGTTGGATGCCTATAGGTTGTACTCTAGGTAGCAGTACTGAATTTAATGGTTATTTCACAATCGACGGTGGACGTACCTGGGAATTCACTCCGTTTAATCTGAAGTGGTCTAAAGGTGTGAATCAATTCCTTCCACCTGTATTTATTAATGAAAATGAAGGTTGGGTGTTACAGGACGTTACTTTATTCCATACGGTTAACCGAGGAAAGTCATGGAGTAAATTACCTCAAAGCCCTATACTTGAGGAACAGCTAGCGATCCATCCTGTAGTCGTCAAATTAGAATTTATTACTTCATATACCGGTTGGATTTTATTGGAGAATAGTGATACCAAACGTTCCCTTTTACTACAGACCATAGATGGAGGAAGTAGTTGGAAGGTACTGTGAATACGATAAGGCAGTGTGTATTTTAGGAACACTGCCTAAACGTAAAAATAGAATATTAAAAATAATTAAATAAAAAATAAAACTTTTCGCAACAATGTGAAATAAATCACAATAGTTGTTTGGAATGTATGTTATCTTTAGAGTGTACACAAGAAGTGTACACAAGATTGAAACTAAGAGGGAGTGTTACAGATGACAACTTTCGATAATAACGTAGATCTAACTAGTAAAAAATTACTTCAATTTTGCTATACATGTGAAGATGCTCATTCTTGTGATTCTGAAGAGAAATGTAAAAGTTGTTGGGAAGAGCATGGAATGCTAATAGAGCAAGATAGTGTGACTGAGACTCAGAAATTTCTACAAATGATGCATGCTTAATCGATTGTATATGAGAAACTATTTATTAAATAGATCGTATAAAGAAGAGGCGAAGGTAAATATTTCCTAGTCTCTTCTTTTTGTTATCTATACATAAGAAGTATTCAATTTTCAGTACAAGTGGCATATACATTGAGAGGAGACAAGGCAGAAGCTTATCTAAGGCAGGTGTACAAGGAGAAAGGGGGATATCAACTTGGGGATGGATTCATTTTGGATGTTTGATTTCGTTGGAACGGTGATACCGATTTTTGTCGTTGTTTTTATTGGGATTATCTTATTAAGTGTCGGTAAGGGTGTGAGACAGTGGGGTCGGAACAACAAACAGCCAATACTTACTGTAGGCTCTCAAATTGTGAGTAAAAGGAATGAAGTGAGGCACCATCAACGGTCGAATGATCAAATGTCCAGTTACACCCGTACTTCTTATTATATAACGTTCGAGGTAGAAAGCGGTGATCGGATCGAGTTCACTGTAGATGGCGAAGAATACGGGATGTGTGCGGAAGGCGATACGGGACGTTTGACCTTCCAAGGAACGCGATATATGGGGTTTCAGAGGAATCCTAAATTCACACTACAAGAGGATGCTTAATTATTTTCTTTCATCACAGGTACTCATCTCGTTGTAGATGTAGGAATGACATGTAAAATGATTTATGAAGAATAAAACCCCGATGATCACCTAAATTGCGGTGGTCATCGGGGTTAATAATGTCATCTTTCCTTACTATTTGCTAACCGTTTGATTATATTCTTGAATTTTAAGCGTAATCTCCTTTGCAGCATTATCTAGCGCTTGTTCGGGGGATTTATTATTGTTAAGTACTTCTTCAATGGCTGTCTCTGTTAATTTACGAGCTTCAGGAAAGACCCCCATGACGGCTCCTTGTGTAGCTTGACTTGGGATGGTATTATGCAGCTGATCTACAGCTGTTTGAAATTGTGGATACTTCGTAAGATTATCTTTCACAATCTGCTCATCGTAAGCTTTTAAAGTGATGGGGAAGTAACCTGTATTTACATGCCAGTAGGCTTGAGTTGTAGGATTAGCTAGAAATTTAATGAATTCCCAAGCTCCCTGCTGTTCTGATTCTGAACGATTGTTCATAATCCATAAGCTTGCTCCTCCAACGATTACTCCGCCTTTCTTACCCGCCTCCGGTCGTGGTAGTGTGGACGTTCCCACTTCGAATTTACCTTCCGCTGCCGTTACAATTCCACGGAGAGAGGCTGTTGAGTCAAGTGTCATGGCGATTTGACCTGCTGCAAAGGCTTTCTTCGTATCGTCTGTTTTACGTCCCAGATTAATAAGTGACTTATCATCTAACATTTGCTTCCACCACTTTAGTGTATTAACTCCTGTTTCGTTATTTAACAAGGATGAGGTGGCTGGACTTGTTCTGCCGTTCCCATGATCAAGCAGGTCTTGTCCTTGATTCGCAAATAATTGTTCCATGAACCATCCATAGATGGCGAAGGAGGCTCCTGATTGGCCTTTTTTCGTGAGTTTCTTAGCTGCTTCAGCTACTTCTTCATAAGTTGTAGGGGGATGTTCTGGATCAAGTCCTGCATCTTTGAATGCATCTTTGTTGTAGTAAAGAATCGGGTTAGAGGTGTTGAATGGCATCGAATACAAATGATTGTCAAAAGTATAGTAGTTCAGTATATTCTGTTCTAGACCAGATATATCATATTGTTCCTTATCTATGAATGCTTGTATTGGAGTAATAGCTTTCGTATCAATCATGTAACGACTACCAATTTCGTAGACTTGCATTAGCGTTGGACTACTTTCGGAATCCATGGATGCTTTTAGTTTGTTTAAGCTCTCATCATAAGTTCCTTGGTAGACCGCCTCAACCTGCACCTTTTCTTGAGAAGTGTTAAAATCAGAGACAAGCTTCTTGAGTGTAGTTTCCAATTCACCACTCATCGAATGCCACCAAATAATCTTAACAGGTTCTACAGCTTCTACCCCTGATTCGGCCGAAGCTAATACTGCTTCACCCGTGCCCTCATTATTACCAGCTGATCCACAGGCAGAGACAATCAACATTACCCAAATGAATACTAATAGTACAACTGGCTGCCTACGCATTGATTTCAATTTCATGATTTCACAATCTCTCCCTTTTTGAATCATATTTATCTGAAATTAGAAGCAGTCAGGTTCACAAGCTTCTAACATCGGAACAAGTTGAAGCATGAATGGATTCTCATCAAACTTCTAAGTGAACTCATGACGAGAACCCAGTAATGGTATATCTAACCTTTAAGTGCTCCAGCCGTAATCCCTCGTACGAGCGGTTTCAGTCCAAGGACAAGCAGGAGCAGGGACGGGAGGAGAACCATAATAATACCGGCAAAGACTAAATTCCACGCTGTCATCTCTTCAAATTGCAGCATGCTAATACCAATTTGGACGGTTCTCATTTCTTCTTTATTCGTAATCAACAGTGGCCATAGATACATATTCCAATGATTTAAGAATGAATATACGCCAAGCGTAGCAAGCATTGGAGTGGATAAAGGAAGGACTAGGGATGTAAAGATACGAATATGTCCACATCCATCGATTTTTGCTGCTTCAAATAGTTCACGAGGTAATTGTAAGAAGGATTGTCGCAGCAAGAATGTTCCAAATGCAGAAGCAAGGAAAGGCAGAATTAATCCAGTATAGCTATCTAGCAGATTCCAGTTTTTAATCGTTAGATAGTTAGGAATCATCGTCACTTCCCAAGGGATCATCATCGTAGATAGAAAGATGGAGAATAGTATAGTCTTACCTGGAAACCGTAAAAAGGCGAAAGCGTAAGCGGCAGTACTTGCTGTAAGGAGTTGTCCAAGCATAATGAATGATGAGACAACGAAGCTATTCTGAATAAAACGCATGATGGGTATCGTATTCAGTACCTGGCTATAGTTCTCAAAACGTAGTGCCTCAGGGAATAGCCTAGGAGGATAGGCTGCTGATTCATTACTTGTCATGAATGAGGATGATAATGTATATAGCAACGGGAACAGTAATAGGCAAGAAGCAATAATGAGGATGAAATATAGGAGACTATGGTTTATTCTGTTCATCATCATTGATAGTGCACCTTCTTCTCGAGAAATTTAAATTGAAACAGAGTAAGCATAAGAATAATGAAGAATAGAATAAGTGCTTGTGCACTTCCAATACCAAATCTGTAATTCACAAATGCATCCTGATAAATATTGTAGACCATAACATCGGTGCTATTCATTGGACCACCCTTCGTTAGAATGTTGATCTGTCCGAATGACTGAAATGCTCCAATGATAGATACAACAAAGACAAAGAAGAGGGAAGGTGTAATGAGGGGTATGGTTAAGCTAACAAAAGTACGAATGGGACGGGCACCGTCTATTTGAGCACTATCATAAATATCTTGGGGCACACTTTGCATCCCACTCAGTAACACAATAAATTGGAAACCAATGTTCATCCAGATCGTCATAAGAGCGATCGATATAAGGGCCCAATTGGGGTCAGTTAACCACTGAATAGGATCGATACTCAGTAGACCTAGAATATAGTTAAGCATCCCTAAAGTCGGATGATATAGGATCATCCAGATAATAGAGCCTGTACCAACAGAGATAGCCATGGGTAATGAGAAGATGAAGCGAAAGATTCTGATTCCACGTAATTTGCTTTGAGCCAGACCTGCAAGGAGCAAAGCAAGGATGATTCCTGTTGGAACGGTATAGAGAATGAATAGTAAGGTGACTTGAATACTTTTGTAAAATAGTTCAGATGTTAATAGGTTAGTGAAATTATCTAGACCTACATACTGAGCGACCCGGCCACGTGGATCTGTTAGATATAAACTCAAATATAGAGATTTCACAAGCGGGTAGAAAAGGAAAACTCCGAATAAGAGAAGGGAAGGGGCAAGAAATGAATAGGCAAGTAGGCGCTCTAGCCACATCGAACTACGCAGAGACTTCTTATTAACTTTGTGCTTAACAGAGGGTGTGAAGGTAGGATTTAAGGTTACCTCTTTATTCATGAATAATGTTACCTCGCTTTCGGATGTTCATTCTAATGTAGAGTATAAAATTTACATGTTAGAGGGGATTATCCTTTTTGTTAAATGATTGTTTATTTATTATAGAGTCACCTTACTGGGCGAATGAACATAAGATGGGGTTAAGAATGAGAAATACTTGTTGGTAGGGGAGGTGGAGCGGAAGATGGCTGTTATTAAGACAAATTCAGAAGAGACTAGGCTACTGGCTAGGTTAATGAGAGCCGAAGCTGAGGGCGAAGGAGCGCAGGGCATGTTAATGGTCGGAAACGTTGGCGTTAATCGTGTGCTAGGAGATTGTTTGGACTTTCCAAATATTCGCACGATTACGCAAATGGTATACCAAAGCCCTGGAGGATTTGAGGCAACGCAAAAAGGATACTTTTATCAAAAGGCACGTGAGAGAGAAGTTAGGCTGGCTACACGAGTCATTAATGGTGAACGGATATGGCCTGCTAGTAATGCTCTTTGGTTTTTCAGGCCTGAAGGAAATTGCCCAAGTACATGGTACAATCAACAAAATACAGGTAGATTCAAATCGCATTGTTTCTTTAGTCCAACGCCAGGGGATTGCCCTACAGTGTATTAAGGATGAACTGAATGAACTCTTATAAGTATAGAATTAAATCTGCTTGTATTATAAGGAGGAAGTATATACGTGATTACACAACAACCTTATCAACCTCAACTGGTAAATTATAGATTTGCAAATGGTGATGATCGTGGACTGCATAATATGCCTTATATGGGAATGGGATCAGGAATGGGATCGGGCATGATGCCTCCCCAAGTCACTAGTGGGAGTCCCATAACACCGTCAGGAAATGTAACGAGTACGACTCCACCAGTCTTTGAGCAATCCTATGTTGAGAACATTTTACGTGCAAACTTAGGGAAAACAGGAACATTCTACATGACATACGAGAACAATTCCGAATGGAATGCGAAGATATTCAAAGGGGTAGTCGAAGCCGCTGGTCGTGACCATATTATTATTAGCGATCGGGCTACGGGTAAGAGGTATCTACTTTTAACTCTCAACTTAGATTATGTAACATTTGATGAGCCCCTTAATTATTCATATCCTGGAGTGATAGGTACTTCAGGCCAAGGTAGTAGATAACATTACAATATGTAAAACCAAGTAGGGACGTTTTTCGTCGCAAATGACGAAGGCGTCCCTTTTGGCGTGTTAAATCGCTGTTTTTCCATGGAAACTCATTGTTTCTGTATGATATAGTCATACGTCGACGTTTGACTGTGTATTGTAGAACTATATAATTAAATGATAAGGTTAAACACAGAAGGAATGGAGATGAGTCGCTTGGGAAATTGATGCTGTCTAAACAATCGATGGATATGAACAATCAAATTATTCTAAGAATACGAAGGAGGTGTACCTATTCGTCAAAGAAGGATGGCGGCGAATAGGAAGAAGATTGGAAGACCCTTTACCGAGTTTATTTTATTTATTATGGGTATTTATTTTAGTTGTATTGAATGGATTTTTTGTATCGGCTGAGTATGCTATGGTTAACGCAAGAAGTAATCGAATCGAAACGTTAGTTACAGAGGGTCGTCGAGGTGCATTATTTGCACAGAAAATCACCAACAACCTGGATGCTTATCTTTCTGCATGCCAGCTTGGTATTACACTCGCCTCTATAGGATTGGGTTGGATTGGTGAAATTGCGATTTCAGGGTGGATAAGGCCTGTATTGAGCATTATAGGGTTCAATAATATGATAGTAACTGTGATCTCCATTATCCTTGCTTTTCTATTTGTCACGATCGTGCATATCGTTCTAGGTGAATTAGCACCGAAGACATTCGCGATTCGGAAATCAGATACGGTAACTTTATTATCAGCAGCACCCATGACTTTATTCTATACGATCATGTACCCGCTTATATGGTTATCGAACGGACTGGCTAACGGTCTAATGAGAATGCTACACATCGAACCAGTAACAGAACAGGACTCAGCTCATACGGAGCAAGAAATACGTATTTTGATGAAAGAAAGCAATAAAAGTGGACTTATTAACAATACAGAACTTGCGCTTGTCGATAATATATTTGGCTTTGCGGAGACGACTGCAAGGGAGATCATGATCCCCCGAACGGAAATGATCTGTTTATACAATCATATTCCAAGAGAAGAGAATCTCGAAATCGCATACGATGGAATGCGAACACGCTATCCGATATGTGAGGGAGATAAGGATAATATCATCGGATTTATTCATATCAAAGACTTACTTAGAGCTAATGACATCGAATATCCTCACATCGTCCGCCCAATTATAACGGTTCCAGAATCGATTCAGATCAGTGAATTACTTAAGCTGATGCAACGTGGTAAGACTCAGATTGCCATATTAATTGATGAATATGGGGGTACTTCAGGACTTGTAACGTTGGAAGATATTATGGAGGAGATTGTTGGGGAGATTCAAGATGAATTCGATGAAGAACGACCCGGCATAGAGAATATAAGAGATGACGAATATTCCATCGATGGATTGATGCTCATTGATGAAATTAATGAACGTTTCGGATTAGATATGGACACCACCGATTATGATACTATAGGTGGCTGGCTCTATTCACGACTTGAAACGATCCCTCCTCAGAAGGGCCAATCAGTGGAATTCGACAACTATATATATATAGTAGAAGAGATGGATAACAAACGAATCGCAAGGATACAATTGCTTAAGAATCAATTTATGGTGGAAGAGGCAGGAGCATAACTTAAAGGCACGTATAAAAAGACAAGGTGAGATTAAGCACCTTGTCTTTTTGTGCACCACACAAGCAGCAGGAATCGATGGTACAACGGTTTGATTAAATATTACGAGTGATGTCTCTTATTTCCCAATCTTTACATAGTAATTTCTTGATGCGCTCTCTAATCCGAAATAGTCTTTGTTTGATAATTTCTTCACGAGTGTTGAGTAGCACCGACATTTCCTTGTATGACAATCCATATTTCCAGCGATACTCAATGATAGCTTTAGATTCGGGTTTGAGTGTATTGATGTATCTTATAATGGAATCCTCCATCATTTTCGTTTCAACAATATGTTCTACAGATATTGGGGAAACGGACATTTCTTCTAAACAGAAGGAGTCACTGTTTAGCGTTATTTGATTATGAAGATGCTTTTTGTTTTTTCGTAAATAATTCATACAGGTGTTTCTTGTCACTACTTTTAGCCAGGCTCTTAATTTCACTTCATTCTCAAATTTCGGCTTGTTTTCAATAATTTTAATGAACGATTCTTGAATAATGTCTTCTGTAGTAGATCGGTCTTTGACAATATAGTAAATCGACCCATAAACATACTCATAATACTCATTATAAACTTTTTGTTGGATGGATTGACTAAGTATATTGAAATTTGCTGTAACCAACAATTGAAGCGTATTCGACATGTACTTCCCTCTCAATCTATCACCTTACTATGTCATCATAAAAATGGGTACTTATGTATACTTATCTATTTTACCATTTAATTCATGAATGAACGTAACTATTTCATATTTGGATATTATATGTGGAAATGGACATCTAGAAGGTTAAGGCAATTTCTATGACATCACCCCTTTTGGAATGTATATGGCATGGTATGGTATGATAGAAATGAATGAACTTAAGCGATTTCACAGGAGGAAATATGGATAATCACTATGCAGCATTTGAAACTGATTTTCAAGGAGAAACCGCCATATGGCTTACACATGGTCGCTATGAGGCAGCTGTGCTGCCTGAAATGGGCGCTAATCTAATTCTATTTAGAGATAAGGAGAAGGGTTATCACTTCTTGCGTGAACCGAAGGCAGAAGAAATGGAAGATTTCAAGGAAAATCCCGGAATCTATGGGATTCCTGTGTTATTCCCACCGAACCGCTATGAAGACGGTAAATTTTCTTGGGATGGGCAAGTCTACCAATTGCCTGTGAATGAGCCTGCTACAGGTAATCATTTACACGGTTATATGCATACGTTACCATGGACTGTAGAACGTTGTACATCGGATGTATTGGAAAGTGTAGTCATTCTTTCACAGAAGGTAAGCGAGGGGCATCTGTACAAACAATACTTTCCGTTCGACTTCACGATTAGACTGCGTTATACCTTGAGTGATGCGGGTCTCCAGCAACAGGTTACAGTAATTAATGAAGGTACGCAACGTATGCCGAATTTAATTGCATTCCATACGGCTATTCATGCTCCGTTCGTACCTGATAGTAAGGCTTCTGATTACCGCGTTAAGATCACCATTGGTGAACGTGTTGAACTGAATGAGCGTAATCTGCCAACAGGACAATTCCAATCCTTATCACCTGATGAAGTACTAATGAAGGGGGATGGGGTGAATCCTTATTTTGCAGGGATGGATAATCATTACACGGCAACACCTCAAAATGGGCGTAACGCTATGGAGTTGACGGATACTCGGACAGGCGACAAGCTCATTTATGATGTGGGTACGTCTTATAAGTATTGGATGATTTGGAACAATGGTGCGAATGGTCGATACTTCTGTCCTGAACCGCAAATGAATTTAGTGAATGCGCCAAATATAAGTGGCAAGGATGCTGAGGAGATTGGGTTAATCGGACTAGAACCAGGAGAGATGTGGGAACAAACCAGTCGTTTATATTGCATTAATAATCAATAACATTAATTGAATTAAATAGGTTGAACTAACAATAAAAAGCACATATCTTTATCGTAGATATGTGCTTTTATATACTTGGTTCAAATAGTGGGGTTAGTTAAGTTGTTGACCACAGTTACGACAGTATTGGTCTACTGTAGCTGTTACTGTACCACAATGTGTACAGTGATTGCTCGTCACTCCAGTATTGTATGAAGAGGTGATAGGGACTGTTTTCACCTTCATGAGATGGAATTGCTGCCCACAGAATGGACAATACGTTGCGTCAGTAGGGAGCATTTTGCCACAACCACATTCCTTTAGATTTTGACTTTGTTGAAGTTTACGCTGCATTTGTTCAATTTCATGTTCTAACCTCTGAATGGCTTGTTGATATTTCTGTAAAGAAACTGTTGGGATTACACTTTCTTTGCGCTTCACGCATGCATAGATGACCCGTCCAATGTCGGTGTAATTCTTTTCTATTTCTCTTTCTTTCGTAGTTAATTGAATTTTTAATGTTGCAGCTTCAACGGTATTGTGTGCTTTTTTGCTAACGTCAGAGACACCTTGTTTCAGTTTAGAGAAGAACTGGGGCATACATTTCCTCCTTCATGGGACATACCTTGGAAGGCAGCTCCATGATTTTTGCAGTCCATATAGAATATAAAGATTCTACTAATAGTGTATGGTCTTATACGGTTGTGTATGACCCGGGTTAGATTTATAACAATCCTACAATTCAACTTTTTTAAGGGGCGAACTTATGATGAATCTAGATAACAAAGAAATCACTATACATACTTATGATGAAGCAGTTAAGCTAATCGAGCAGATAGGTATTTTACCTCTCGCTTCCATGGTTCCAGGGCATCCTTCGCTTGTTAGTGTGACAGCTCCTAATCAGTGGCATTCAGACACAGATAATGACCCATGGAAATGGCGGACGCGATTTCCTGGAGATGGAACCGCAGCATATGGAAAAATGATGAAGAAGAAAGCCGTACTGATCTCGCGTGAATGGTTTCCTTATGTACATAAAGTAGTTAGTCACACCGATGATCCCAATACTCGTTATCACAACGGATTAATGTCTAAAGCAGCCGTTGAGGTGTATCGATGCATTCAAGAGCAAGAAGGTATCGATACACGAGCGTTAAGAGGGCGTGCTGGAATGAAAGCAAAAGAAATGAAAACTACTTTTGATAATGCAGTACTTGAGCTTCAGGGAAATCTAGATATTGTGATCTCGGGCGTTAAGGAGAGAGTAAATGAACTTGGAGAACAAAATGGCTGGAACAGCACTTCTTATGAAACGGTAGGTCATTGGATGGAGGGGGCAGGTATGGAGACACTTACACTTAGTCGTGAAGAGGCCAGCTCTGAATTAAATGATAGACTTGAAAGCGTCTGTAGTGCTGAGGCTGTTCTATTTCTACGTAAACAGTTTCAAATGAAATCTTTCAAATAATATAAAGGATATGATATATCTTTGAGAAGAGGGAGCAAGTGATGGCAGAAATTTATGCAATGTCTATTGAAGGTATAGATGATACGTTATATTCACAGCTGATCACGTATGTCAGTGATGAACGAAGAAAGAAGAGCGAACGATATAAGTTCTATAACGATAGAGTCCGAAGTGTTGTATCGGAATGTCTGGTGCGTGCTGTCATAGGTCAGCGAATGGATACAGTGACCGTTCCCATTATTTTTAATGTGGGTCCCTACGGAAAGCCATTCGTGGAGAATATCCCCGAGTTACATTTTAATATTAGTCATTCTGGTACGTGGGTCGTTTGTGTGGTAGGTAGCGGGCCTGTAGGAATAGATATTGAGGAAATCAAACCAATTAATACTGAAGTGGCACGTCTCGTATTCTCAGATGAAGAAAAGGCGACATTGGAGGCCATAATAGGCGATGAGCAACTTGATTATTTCTATGATATATGGACCTTGAAAGAGAGTTATGTGAAGACGATAGGAATGGGACTATCACACCCGCTTCGATCATTCTCCTTTCAACTTCATGATGGGGGAGCTGCACGTATTGAGCCTTTAGATTTACAAGAACGGTATTCATTTCATAGGATTGATTTTCAAGAGAAATATAAGTTATCTTTATGTACTTCTAATACTGTTAACAACGAATACTCCGTCATGGTGAAGGAAGCAGACTTTCTAATCCAGGCTTTAGGATGACTGTAAATGGGGTATTACTTTTAAAGAGGTTTGAAAGTAATACCTCGGATACAGGAGGCGGATGATATGAATCAAGCTAATTTTGACGAGGCCCGAAAGGCTGAAGCAAACTACCATAATGAACTTTATAATGATCATGAGATTTTAGAACCGGGCACATGGATGGCCCAACCGATTCCCATTGTAATGGAACTATTAGATCGTTTACTACAGCATCAAGATCATGTAACTGTTCTAGATCTTGGCTGCGGTGCCGGGCGTAATACGATTCCACTTGCGGTGCGGCTTAAAGAAACGAGTAGTAAGGTCGTTGGCGTTGATTTACTGGATGAAGCTATAGAAAAGCTACGTGAAAATGCGAATAAATACGATGTAGCGAATGTTATCGAAGCTAGAAAGGGCGATGCGGAACAGGTAGATATACTGAAAAACTCCTACGATTATATCGCGGCATGTGGCTGTCTAGAACACGTCTCCTCAGAAGAAGCGTTCTTAGAGGTGTTAGAACGAATGAAGCTGGGCACACGGTTGGGTGGCATCCACTGTATCACGATGAATACAGAGATTCAGGAGGTCGATCGAGAAACAGGGCGTGAGTTAGAAACGCTAATTGAGCTCAATCTGTCCACGGAGAAGGCTTTTACAATTTTTGAAAAAGTCTATGCCGGGTGGAATGTGCTTGACCGGAAAACGACACTTCTATCGATCGATGAAGAAAAGTATGATAAGCCCTCACAATTTCGCTGCCAGTCGATTACATTTGCTGTTCAGAAGATTTCATAGTGAACTAAATACGTTTGTCGAGAACGTTGCTTGGAAGAATTAAATTTATGAAATATTCAGCAATTCAAGTAGAATTCATCGCTAAAACCCGCTCCTATTTATGGAGGAGCGGGTTTTAGACTTGTTAAGTTTATTCTTTTGACGAGGACTTTACGTTACTAAATGCATTAGGCTTGGCAACCCATTCATCGGCTTGTGGCTCAATATCGACACCATTCTCCATCTTTTTTCTTTCCGCCAAGGAATCGCCACTTTTGTTTTCTTTGTTGCGGACCTGATCTTCCGTTTGATGATCCAAAATTGATTCCTCCATTCACTAGAGATTGATTTTTGTCATGCTACCTTATGTTGCCCGTAAAAGCTCTTTACAAACATGATTTCGATACATATATCGTTTATCAACATTATCTGATGTTTGTTATTGGATTAAGTTATCTGCTTGAACGGTTACCGTATATCCACCTACCGCTGTTTTTCCAACCCCTTTGTTTCCTAGGTTTGGCAGCAATGTCGCTCTTTAGTATCATGGTGAGATGGAGAAAAGAAAAGGTAGTGGATAGGGTAGGGTAAGGGCATTTCAATTGAAGATGATTTATTTTAGAGAGAATGGGTATAGTATACTACGACAAAAACTCTAAATACTTGGGGGGATTTAACACGATGGATAAAGATTTTTTAACTGCAATCAAAGACAGACGTTCGTTCTATGGAATTAGCAAAGATAAAGTGGTTCCCAATTCACGTATTAAGGAAATCGTCGAGCATGCAGTGAAATATACACCGACTTCTTTTAACTCCCAGACTTCTCGAGCAGTGCTTATATTTGATGAACAACATGATAAACTTTGGAATTTGACAGAAGATATCCTACGCGTAGTTGTAGGGGATGATAAGGCCTTTGCATCTACATCAGAGAAGATGGCTAGTTTCAGAAGTGGTTATGGTACGGTATTGTTCTTCGAAGATACTAATGTGGTCACAGGTATGCAACAAAATTACGAAGCGTATGCTGACAATTTCCCAATATGGTCTAATCAGTCTAGTGGTATGCTTCAACTTGTGGTGTGGACGGCGCTGGAACAAGAAGGATTGGGAGCTTCATTACAGCACTACAATCCGCTGATCGATGAAAAAGTCAAAGCAGAATGGAACATCCCAGAACATTGGAAGTTGATTGCTGAAATGCCGTTCGGAAAACCAACTTCCGTGCCAGGTGAGAAACAATTTCAACCTCTTGAAGAACGCGTCAAAGTATTCGAATAAATCAATCTCAATACATGGGTAGCCGTTTCTCTATTTAACGATGAGAAGCGGCTACTTATTTATGCTCTTCAATAGCTCTCTGAGCTAACTTTCGAAGAGTCACGTCATCCATTGGGGGATTGTGTAAACCGAAACGAACATCTCGATACATCCTCTGTAAAGGATGAGACATGGATAAGCTGTGCACACCAACAATACGCATAGCTTTGTCTACCACGGATATTGCGGTATTGACTGCAAATGATTTGACAGCTGCAAGATCAGAACTGGCAAAAGCGTGATTGTCTGGATGAGTGGCGTTGTCTTGTTCCCAGCGTGCCGCTACTGCATACATATAGTGCCGGGCTGCAGATAATTCTAATTCGATTTGCCCCATACTTTGTTGAATGTGGGGTAGCTGAATAATAGGATGACTTAGACTATTGGGTTGATATTGAGCAGCAAATGTAATGGTTTCTTGTCGTGCTGCCAAGGCTATACCTAAATAGCAGGCGGGTATACTCAACAGATAAGGATTGACTTTGGTCGGATTCACTTGATCGGGCCTTGTATATACATGGGATTCTAGTGGAACAAAAACATCACTGAAAACAAGGTCATGACTTGCAGTTCCTCGCATCCCAAGCATGTTCCAAGTGTAATCGATGAGAAGTCCAGGGGTCTCTTTAGGTATAAGAAATTCAAAGATGGCATCCGTTGTTTCTTCTCTTGCGGAGACAATGAAATAATCAAGTGCGGGTGAAAGAGAAGTAAAGGTTTTACGTCCGTTCAGAACATATCCCTGGCTGGTTCTTGTAGCACGAGTTTCTGGCTTACCTCCTCGTGTTGGACTTCCTGTAGCAGCTTCTGTCTCTGCCCTATTGACGAAAGCGCCTTGTTCAACAATCGATTTGCATAAGGTTGTAAAGGTAGTATTATCCCAAGCGTTATTCCGCGTTAAATCAAGCACCGTGGTCATGTGCCATCCAATAGCTAACGCTGAAGGAGCATCTACTTGAGCTATTCGTTCTTGGCAGAGCAGTAGCTCCGTTAGTGAAAGGTCTTGTCCTCCAAAATCACTTGGCACAGCGAATGATGGATATCCACTTGTTCTCAATTCCGAGACTAGCTCTTCATTGAATCCGTTTGCTTCATCTGTTTCTTGAACTGCTAATGTATGTCTATCCGTGATGTCCCCGATGTATTTCAATAGATGCTGCTGCTTCTCAGTTACGGCGAACCAATTTTGAATATTAGGCATATGTTATTCCTCCTATATTATATCTCAGAATATCATCTTTTTTTGATTAAGCGCAAATAAACGAAGCAAATGGTTTGTAGGATCAGTTTAAATGAATTGTTATGAGGGGATCAGCTTACATAGGTTTATTCATTGTAGTTCTGGTATGTATTATAAGATGTTGATATACTGATACATAGGATAGTGAAATGGAGTGTTGAGATGAGTAAAGGCAGAGTATGGAACCAAGGCAAACGAAATGGTGGACCCCCAAAAAGTAGTAAGGGCAAATCACCAACTAGAACCAACGAGGGCATTCCAACTGTTCAGCCAATAGAAGCGATTGTAGCTGAAATTAACCGTGAGATCGATAATCCTATTAACAGTGTTAAGCGGATGAACCGCGATAATTGGGTTCAAAGGCCAGTTCGTGAAATTCGCAAAGAGGCTAAAGTTAAGAATAATAATTCGAACGAAGAGGGTCCTTCACGTCTATAGTACGTACAATCGAGAAAGTCTTTCTATTTACAGGGAGCGACAATTTACGAAAGATTCGAATCGACTGATGGAACCAGTGCGTGCCGATATTCAATCGGTGCGCCTTTTTTAATTCGGAGTCTGCAAAAAAAATTGAAAACAACGTTGAGTTGTTTGAAGTGTAACGATTATAATGAACGAGAATAAGTCTAAAAGAAAAGGTGTCATATATGAGCATATTAAACGTAGAACGACTGAGCCACGGTTTTGGTGACCGTGCTATCTTTAACAACGTATCTTTTCGCCTCCTTAAAGGCGAGCACATCGGGCTGATTGGAGCTAATGGCGAAGGTAAGTCTACCTTCATGAATATCATTACAGGTAAACTTCAACCGGATGATGGTAAAATTGAATGGTCAAAACGCATGCGTGCAGGTTATCTTGATCAGCATGCTGCTCTCAGCAAAGGTTTGACGATTCGTGACGTCCTAAGAGGAGCATTCCAGTATCTATTTGATATGGAACAAGAAATGAACGAGATGTACGGAAAAATGGGGGAGGTAACCCCGGAGGAACTGGAGCAGCTACTTGAGGATGTAGGAACGATTCAGGATATGCTGACGAACCAGGACTTTTACTTGATCGATGCCAAAATCGATGAAACCGCTCGCGGACTGGGATTAACCGATATTGGGCTGGACAAGGATGTTAACGATCTCAGTGGGGGACAACGCACGAAAGTATTGCTCGCCAAGCTCTTGCTCGAAAAACCGGATATCCTGCTTCTCGATGAGCCGACAAACTATCTGGATGAGCAGCATATTGAATGGTTGAGACGTTACCTGCAAGAGTATGAGAATGCATTCATTCTCATCTCACACGACATTCCGTTCCTTAACAGCGTCATTAATCTAATTTATCACATGGAAAATCAGGATTTAACCCGCTATGTCGGTGATTACGACTACTTCGAGCAGGTTCACGAAATGAAAAAGCAACAGCTTGAATCAGCGTACAAGCGTCAAAAGCAAGAAATTGCAGAGTTGAAAGATTTCGTTGCCCGGAACAAGGCAAGTGTCGCTACGCGAAATATGGCGATGTCGAGACAAAAGAAACTGGATAAGATGGATGTCATTGAACTCGCTAAGGACAAACCGAAGCCACAGTTCAATTTCAGGGATGCGAGAACTTCAAGTAAGTTGATTTTTGAGGCGAAGGAACTTGTCATTGGTTATGAAGATCCACTATCTAGATCACTCGACCTCCGTATGGAACGTGGTCAGAAGATCGCGCTAGTCGGTGCGAATGGGATTGGTAAAACGACATTACTACGGAGCATACTAGGTGAAATTCAGGCTTTGTCCGGATCGGTTCAACTTGGAGAGAATCTGGAAATTGGTTATTTCCAACAGGAAATGAAGGACACCAATTATAATACATGTATTGAGGAAATTTGGAAGGAGTTTCCTTCCTATACCCAATTTGAAGTTCGCTCCGCCTTGGCCAAGTGTGGGCTCACCAACAAGCATATCGAGAGTAAGATAGCCGTGCTTAGCGGTGGTGAAAAGGCGAAAGTGCGACTCTGTAAGCTGATCAATAACGAATCGAATCTACTTGTGCTGGATGAGCCTACGAACCATTTGGATGTAGATGCCAAGGAAGAGCTTAAGCGTGCTCTCCAAGCGTTTAAAGGCAGCATTCTGTTGATTTCTCACGAACCGGAATTTTATCGTGATGTTGTAACGGATACATGGAACTGCGAGTCTTGGACGACTAAGGTGTTCTAAACAGTGATCCGATAAGGTTCACCAAATACATGATATGAGAGGGAACCCGAAAGATGGACACTTTGAAAAAAGTGAACTCTATCGGGTTTTTTCTTTTATAATCGATCTATAAGAGTTTAGAACCTGGTACTAGGAATTCGTGCTATAATAAAACGATATAGGATCAATTATTTATTTGATCAACAAAGGAGACGACTCAAATTGGATTATAAACAATGGATCTCACCTGAACATTACAATCTGACTTCAGAGATGGAGCGTTTCGATTCCGCTAAAACTGCGCTTAAGTGGTTGGATGAGAATGGTGATTACGAAGAGATCACATACGGAGAACTCCTTAAGCAAGCTAACCAACTCGCGAATGGGTTAGAAAGCCTTGGACTTCGCAAAGGAGACCGAGTGCTGGTTATGGTACCACGGAGAATCATTGCTTATGTCATATATCTAGCTTGTTTGAAGACAGGGCTGGCTATTATTCCTTCTTCAGAGATGCTTCGGGCCAAGGATCTAGCTTATCGTCTACGTCATTCCGAGGCTCGAGCTGTTATAGTCTGGTCTGACGCTACTCAGGAAGTAGACAAGATTGATGAGGACATCCCTTCTCTGGATTATCGCATCGAAGTTTCAGCGGAGGGAGCTGAGATGAAGACTGATTGGTTAGACTTGAAGGCAATGATGGAAGGTCAATCGGATACCTTTGATGCTGTGCAAACCCACCGAGACGATATGGCGATTCTTGCTTATACATCTGGAACAACGGGTAACCCTAAGGGTGTGGTTCATAGTCATGGCTGGGGTTATGCTCACTTACGAATCGCTGCATCTCTATGGTTGGATATTCAGGAATCAGACACGGTATGGGCAACGGCGGCACCAGGCTGGCAAAAGTGGATT
>DASXLR010000051.1:0-12734 GCA_036496075.1 Paenibacillus sp.
ATTGTTTATTATGGGAGGTTCAATGATATGGGAAAGGTAGTATCCAACGTGCAAGTAGCAGAACAAGTGTACTTGTTACGAGTAGAAGGCAATTATGAAGGCAGCATGGGACAATTCTATATGTTACGCACGTGGGGGCACTATCCGTTACTCTCTAGACCTATTAGCATATTTAATAAAAATGATGAAAATATAGAGTTTCTATATCAGGTTGTTGGTGAAGGAACGACACTCTTAGCTTCGTTGCGTCCTGAAGACACCATCCAATTGGATGGGCCTTATGGCAATGGGTTTCCTATTCCAGAAGGACGAGTAGCGCTCATTGGTGGGGGGATTGGAATAGCACCCTTATATTACTCCGCACAGCAAATGACTCATGCAGATGTTTATCTCGGGTTCAGTAAAGAAGCATATTTGCAGGATACTTTTGGTAAAGTTGCAAGTTCACTTCATATTAATGTGGGCGGATATATTGTCGACGATGTTGATTTCGAGCAGTATGACACGATTATGGCATGTGGGCCACACGTGATGATGAGAGCTGTACAGACGAAATATCTTCAGTCTAATCGTCAAGCTAAGGTGTACATTTCACTTGAGAATCGAATGGCATGTGGGATTGGTGCATGTCTTGTCTGTAGCGTCTCTTGCTTAGATGGTCGTAAAAAAGCATGTACAGATGGTCCCGTATTTGAAGCACAGGAGGTGACATTCCATGATTGATTTAACTTGCAGTGTGGCTGGTATACCGTTTAAGAATCCTATAGTCATGGCATCGGGTACTTTTGGTTTCGGGAGAGAGTACGGGAAGATTTACGACATTTCAAAGTTAGGTGGCATCAGTGGCAAGGGTCTTACCTTACATCCCAAAGCGGGCAATGAAGGATTACGTGTCTATGAGACACCGTCTGGAATGCTGAACAGCGTAGGGCTTGAGAATCCAGGTATTCCATATTTTCTAGAGCATGAATGTAGTGAATGGGAGACGCTTGATACCGTAAGAATTGCTAATTTAGGCGGAAATACGCTGGATGACTATGTACAAGGTGCTATATTGATTCAACAGGATCATGATCGAAGACAAGCGCTTGGTAGACAAGCAGTCGATATGATTGAACTGAATATTTCTTGTCCTAACGTCAAAGAAGGCGGTATAGCTTATGGAGTGAATACTTCAGCAGCTAGGGAGGTTGTCCGATCTGTTAGAAAAGCAACGAAACTACCTTTAACGGTGAAATTATCTCCTAGTGCAGAAGATTTAGTTGATATGGCCGTCATGTGCCAGAAAGAGGGCGTAGATGCTATTTCGCTCATTAATACGATATCTGGTATGAAGATTGATGTAAGGCGCCGTGCAAGCGTCTTTAATAATAACTATGCAGGTCTTTCGGGACCAGCGATCAAGCCGATTGCGCTAAGAATGGTGCATCAAGTGGCCAAGCACGTAGATATTCCCATTATGGGCATGGGGGGAATAACTTCGGCTACAGATATTATCGAATTTATTATGGCAGGTGCTTCTGTGGTTCAGGTTGGAACGTATAACTTCATGAATTTACGAGCGGGCGAGCATCTTATTGAGGGTTTAATTCAGTTCATGGAAGAAGAGAAAATTAGCAATTTGGACGAAATCCGCGGAATCTTATAGAATAGAAGGATGACCATTTCTCTAAAGAAAGGCGGAGACAAGTTGCAGCCCTATGATCCCGATGATATTACTTTAGTTGAAGTTCCAGTAGGCCGAGATACCTTATTGATTATTACAGGTGGAGCAGCCCATATTGGTGCTGTTGCCACAGCTTATGTAGGTCCTGAGGGGATCGAGGTACAGACTTCAAGAGTTCCAGCACATGAAGAACATAGGATAGCTGAGAAATGTGCACGTAAGGCGGCAGCTGTATTGGGTAGGACAGTCACTGTAGCAGCGGGTATCCATTATGATGATATTACCAAAGATCAGATTGCGGCTGTTGTAACTACTGTAGATAAAGTAATGGATGAGTATTTAGAGAGGGTATTAAATACATGACTCAGAAATATAATTAATAAAATGTTGAAACATTATTGATTATCGTGCGTAAACCTTATCAAGAAGTTAACAAACTCTAGGAGGAAACAAATTATGTCTATTTTTAAAAGATTACGTGATTTAACCATGTCGAATATTAACAGCATTATTGATAAAGCCGAGGATCCAATTAAAATGACGGATCAATATATTCGTGATATGCATGAAGATTTAGAAGATGCAGAGAAAGCAGTTGCAGCTCAAATTGCGATTGAGAAGAAATTCAAGCAACTTTACGAAGAGCAAGAAGCTCTTGTCAACAAACGTGAGCAACAAGCTCATACGGCTGCAAAGGCTCAAAATATTGATCTTGCCCGTCGTGCTTTAGAAGAGAAGAAAGCTGCTGAGCTGAAGATGACAGAGTACAAAACAAGCTATGACCAGAACAAAGCAGCTGCTGACAATCTTCGTGGCAAGTTAGATGAGATGCGTAAGCAATTAACTTTAATGAAGAATAAGCGTGAGACGTTAGTAGCGCGTTATAATGCGGCTAAAGCTCAAACTGAAATTAACAAAGCGATGACAGGATTCAGTACGGATTCTGCGGCAAGTGGACTGAAACGTATGGAAGATAAGATGCTTCACATGGAAGCTCAAGCCGAAGCAAGTAATGAATTAGCTTCTAGTGAGAAGTCCTTAGATGCTGAATTTGAGAACCTTAGCAAGGATCAAGCTGTGGAAGATGAACTTGCGAATCTCTTGAAGCAATATGATAATAAACAATAAATTGTAATTTCAATTAAATAACTTGTTCTTAGCGAAGGAGACATCATGTATTTCAGATCTCCTTCGCTTTTATATGAAATGATGCTAATGCTAGGATGTAGTTCATGATGAATGTGGAGGCAGGTAGATGGACTTTAATATTTTAGGTGTATTGGTCTGGACGGGTGTAGGTGCAGTTCTTCTATTCATACTCATGTTTGTAGATTCAATGTTTACGAGATACAAGGACTTTGAAGAAGTGAAGGCAGGCAACATGGCGGTCACCACCCGTATGGTCATGAAGCTGTTTGCTCAGGGATATATTTTATCAGAGTCTATCTCCACCTCAAATGTGTTAATGGATGCCATTGTTGTGTCTATCGTTTCTTTTATCTTACTTCTTATTCTTGAAAGTATTGCACGACTTGTTCTTAGAGCATGGGCAAACTTAGAGCTTGATATGGGAACACAACAAGGTAAAGTGGGTTATGGTCTATTTGCAGGCTCACTACATATTGTAGGAGCTCTTATTATCACAGCTTGTTTATAAGACGGATTCCTAGCCAAGCCCTAACGCACTTGGCTAGGAATCCGTCAATATCTAAAGTATGGTACGCGAGGGGTCATAGATTATGAGTATATTCAAAAGAATTGGAAATTTATTCTCCAAACCAGAGCCTCCGATACAGGAGAAAAGCATGTTGAAACTTAACTCTGGTGATATTTGCGAAGTTTCACTTGTTACTTATGAAGTGGTAGGAAGAGTGCATAATCGGAGCCGTAACGCTGTGGTGTTGACTTTGCAGGACGGACAACATATCGCTTATCTTCATATCGAAGAAAGAGAAAGAATTCAGTATGCTCTGTACACTCCTATAGACGGTAGATTGGATAATCCCGCGGAGGTTCCCTCTATTTTAGATTTAGATGACAAGTCTTATCACTTAGAGGAAGAGTATGAAGGAAACGTCCTTGTGAAAGGAAGAGTGCCCTTCTTGCAAGATGGAGAGCAGCATGTTTGGCAGTATCAATCCGATGATAATTTTCTCTTGCGGATCGAATGGCAGAATGGTCGGTTCATGATGTATGAAGGTGAAGATGTGATACCAGCAGATGTCAAAGTCATTCGAGCAACTTAGGAGTGAAACAAGTGAAGAAATCTTCTTTTCTTACAATTAAGCTGTTATTGGTACTGAGTCTGCTGTGCTCACTACTGAGTGGATGTGGGGCGCCAAATGTTAAAGATACTTATCCGCTTGAATCCGTAAATCAGGACGGAAGTGCAACATCGTATGTGTATCGTGCAGCAGGTCAGACAGTACCTGAGGTAGCTAAGACGCTATCTGACGAGAAGACACCGGATCAGATTTCAAAGGAAGATCCTGAGCGAATGTTCCTAGTGTACACCGACAAATGGTATCACTTGCAACAAGATCCCGATAACAAAGAAGATACACTGATCGAAGTGGATTCGAAGGAATATGTTCAGAAAAATTATAGTTCTAGTTTCTTACAGGGATATATTACGGCGAGTATATTAGGTAGTCTTTTCGATTCTTTTGGAGGTTCGGGTTCTTATCGTGGATATTCTAGTAAGGATGTCTATAAGCCAAAGCAGGGAGCATATCGTGCACCTACGGTAAGTGATAAGAAAATAGCGCCACCTCTGACCGTTGAGAAAAAAGGATTGATCACACGACGTGGTAAGAGTAACAGCTCAGATAGTGCCGGATCAGGTGGAAGTATATTTAGCAGGAACTCAAGAAGTTCCGATTCTAAAGGTGGAAGTATAACACGAGGGAGTAAGGACGATTCTATATTTAGCTCGCCGAAGAGGTCGATTACGAAGCCTAAGACTCGTATAGGTTCAGGAAGGATCAGCAGGCGAGGTCGACGATAGATGAAGGATCACCTAAACAAGAGCAGTGTGCGAAGGTTCGTAACTTTCGCACACTGCTTTTTACTGCTTTACAGTGAATATGAATGGTCATGGTAAGTTGCCATTGTATACGGTTATTGCTATAAATGAAGTAGAAACTTTATGAACGTAAAGGCATTTTAACAATCTTGGGAGGTTACAACTTGGAACATTCAATAGATCATTCTAAATTTCAACGTGAAGCGATACAGGTGAAAGAGGCACAGAACATGATTGCTTCTTACATGTATCCTATAGATATTGAGAGTGTAGATTTACAAGCGAGCCATGGCAGAACATTAGCCCAGACGATTACGGCCCCACATCCGTACCCATCTTTTCGTCGTTCGAATATGGATGGTTATGCGATTTGCTCCACGGATACAATTCAATGCAGCTCTGAAGCTGCATTACCTATATGGCTTGAAGTGATTGATGACATTCCTTGTGGATCAGTATCCAATAAGACAATTATACCTGGAACAACAGCACGCATTATGACAGGAGCGCAAGTGCCCGAAGGGGCGGATGCAGTAGTCATGTTCGAGATGGTTGAACTTCGTGAGGAGAATGGGATAAAGTTGGCTGGACTCAGAAGACATATAGAGCAGGGGAAGAACATTACCCCGGTAGGATTGGAACTACAGGCTGAGGAAGAAATTCTGAAGCAAGGGGTTACGATTGCGGCTGGTGAAATATCTGTCTTGGCAACATTCGGCATTCATAGGGTACAGGTATATAGACGCCCTCGTGTCGCTATTTTCTCAACTGGATCTGAGCTACTGAGGATAGATGAACCGCTCGAACCGGGTAAGATTCGTAATAGTAATACATATATGATTGCTTCTCAAGTGCTAGAGGCAGGAGGGGAACCCGTGATTCTGGATGCTATTATGGATGATCTCTCCTTAGCCCAAAGGAAAGTAGAAGAAGCGCTCGCGCAGTATGATATGGTCGTGACGAGTGGGGGTGTATCGGTTGGGGATTATGATATCATGGGAGATTTAGTGCGTTCCGATCGCGTAACGATGTTATATAACAAAGTGACCATGCGCCCAGGTAGCGTATCCACTGCAGCAGTTAAAGATAACAAATGTTTATTTGCTCTGTCGGGGAATCCTGGGGCTTGTTTTGTAGGGTTTGAATTGTTTGTCAGACCGAGTATTCGGATGATGATGTCAGATCCTAACCCTTATTTACCGGAATGGGTAGCTACTTTAGGGGCAGATTATGATAAGGTTAACGATTTCACAAGATTCGTACGTGCAAAGATACAAATTAAAGATGGTGTTGTGTATGCTAATCCAACGGGTGTAGATGAATCTGGTGTTATGATTACCATTAAAGATAGTGACTGTTTAATTATTGTTCCACCAAGTCAAAAAGGTCTCAAAGCAGGTGTGAAGGTAAGGATTATGGTGTTAAAGACGGAGCACAAAGGTTAAATAAGCGATCATGGGCAGCAGATGAATGAATCGTGACATGATTGCTGCGCTTAACTTCATTCATCCATTCTAAGCGGCTTTAGCTTACCCTTAAGGCTCATTACGTCGTTCAATGGCTTCGGACATCGTCTTATCTGTAAGATGAGCATAGACTTCAGTTGTTTCTGTGGATGCATGTCCTAACTGCTCCTTGGTCTTGTAGATATCATTCTGTAAATAATAATCGGTAGCAAAAGAATGACGCAGCTTATGAACGGTAAGAAAAGGCTTGCCGAATCGTTGGGCATACTTAATAATCATCGCTTGGATAGCACGTTTGGTCATACGCTTTCCTTCATGCTGACCGTTCGGGATCGTTAAGAACAGAGCCTTTTCTTTCTTCGGAGCTTTATACCTTGTTTGCCTAAGGCTAAGGTATAAGGTTACATCATCCTTCGCTTGTTCACGGAAATAGACAGGTGATTTATAAGTCTCATCATTATTACCTTTACGGAAGATGTATAATAGCTTGTTGTTATAGTCTACATCTTCTAGATTCAAATTAATGATCTCAGAGACGCGTAGACCCGAATTCAATATGAGACTCGCAATGCATGCATCACGTTCCTTATTCTGTTCGTAGGAATATAGAGCTTGTTTATTACTTGCGACATCAACACCATAACCTTCGTAGATGTAGGCTATAAATTCAATTATCTCTTCGTCCTCTAGTATTTTACCTTTTAGCTTCGCGGCCGTATCCTTAGGCTTATGTGTACGCTTGACTTCCACTTTGGCCATAATATTGCGCTTAAGAAGAGGATAGAAATCTTCATCTTCTGCAATTTGACTTAAATAATGAAACAAGGAACGAAGTGAGGATAACTTGCGAGATAAGGTGACTCTACTGTTGGCCCCTTCACGGCGAGTTGTTAAATAGAGTCTATAACTCACGATATTCTCCATGCGTAACATTTCGAGTTCTTGGAGCGTAACTTTGGTATTTTGATCGGCCTCAGACAGTAATTCTCCTCGTAGCCAGTTGAAGAAGGTTTGATAATCTCGTACATACTCAAGTAAGGTTGATGGAGATAGATCAGGTAACTTATAATCAATAAATTGTTGTACAAACCAAGGCATGCTAAGTACTTTCTCATCTAGTTTTACGCGATCGCTTTCTTTCTGAATATTCATGGTCATCACCTCTTGATGGTTAGGATTCTACAACCATTCTACCATATTGAGGGAGAGACTGCCCTGTGTATAGAACAGTGAAGTAGGGGGACACATTAAGGCGAGTAAGATAAAATTATATAGTGAGATCAAGATAAGACTTACAGAGGTGGTAAATATGGATATGAGGCTAGATAGAGTTCCACTGGAACGAAGAGAGGTCATAGATCATTTGATGCAGTTCTATTTGTATGATTTCACACAGTATCTTCAAATTGAGGTTAATGATAATGGGCTATTTCCAGCCTATCCAGAGCTCGATTCTTACTGGAGTAGCGGGGACGACAAAGCAGTATTTCTAATTAAAGTATCTAATAGACCTGCTGGGTTCGCATTAATTGATCAATTTCACAACAGCTCGGAAGGTGACTATTATATGACGGAGTTTTTCATTATGAAGAAATATCGGCGTGGCGGAGTTGGAACATGGGCAGCGCATGAGCTTTTCCGTCAGTTCAAGGGGAGATGGAAGGTGACTCAAGTGAAGAGTAATGCGCCGGCGCAAGTCTTTTGGCAGAACGTGATTAGAGCTTACACCGACGGGGAATTTAGACAGAAAGTTCATCCAGAGCAGGGTAACTTGAGTCAATATTTCAATTCTTAAGTAGTCTAGATTATAGGCTCCTGTGAGAGAAAGATAACATCGGGCTCGCCACGATCTTGTGGAACATACAGAATATCGACACTTTGAAAATGACGTCTCAATCTATCCACGAAGTCTGGGGATGACGTAGCACTCCAGAAAGATAGATATCCACCCGGTTGCAAATGCCGAGCAAGTAGGGCAAGGCCATAATCGCTGTAGAGTGACTCATTATCAGTATATACATTCCAATCAGGGCCATTATCTATGTCTAAGCATATAAGGTCGAACTTATCATCATGCTCTGCTAACCAAACAAGGCAATCGGCATGTACGATGTTGCTTTTAGGATGGAAGGAAGCTTCTTCCGACACCGCAGATAAGATGGTTCTATTCCATTCAATAATGATTTCTTCGATTTCGAGGACAGTTACCTGCTCTACACGAGGGTCTTTAAGGGCTTCCTGTAAGCTATACCCTACACCAAGTCCTCCAATGAGAATGTGACTAGGATGCTGGCTACGTTTCAGAGGCTCGCTAATGAGGAGTTTCTCAGATTCACCATTATATGTTGCCATAAGAAAAGTTCCGTTACTGATGATCTCATAATATGGACCTCTACGCTGTAATTGAATTACACCACGGGGTGTAGAATGCTTTTCAATGACTTCTGGGGATAAATGATGATCGTTCAATAATATCCACTCCTTAATCGGTTTTATATTTTTATTATTAATAGGGGATCGGATAGCCATCCTTACAAATGATAGTCATAACGCTTTCTAAGTCGCATGTAATACAACCATGTTCTGACTGAGAACGAACCCAAGGTAAGGATAACAAGCATAACTGAAATTATGCTCATCAATTGTATGTTATCTATATTGTTATCCAACATCAATTCCATGCTTGTGCTTATATTAAAAATATTCATGATGACCAAAGGAAGAAAAAGACATGAGTAGGTGATTGCTATGCGTCTTGCATGTTTTAGATGATGTGATTTGTCACTGTAAATCTGAGGTCGTTCTTCGCCCTCTAAATATTCACAGCTCCATAAGGTCCATTTTTGAAAAGATGAACAAGAAATAAAAGCACTCTTCCAGCCGGAATCCCTATGGATGTCAAAGTAGCTTTCATCTGCTATATTTTGATAATCAGCACAATAACTTACCTTGAGTGGGCTACCCTTTAAGAAATAGAAAACGGTTCCCGTTTTACTTATACGATAAAGATTATGACCTTGTTCTTCCATGGTTTCGAGCCACTTTTCAAGCTTATCCGGAGCATACATCCATCCAAACTTTCGTTGAATAACCATTTGGCCTGAAATATTCAACTTCTTTTCTGCATCCTTACTTAGTCTTCCCTCATTATGATACACCCTGTGTAGTTTGTTTTGTTGTTTGTTTTCATTGATCAATTTATTGTTCGTTTTATTAATTTTGATAACAGAATAGATAGACAGAACCCACAGGGCTAATAGAGCGCTCATATAAAAGGTTGTTAAAATCCAATAGGGGCTTTCTACAACTCTAAACGGTCCACCTTGGGAAAACGCAACCAAGCTAATTATGGTGCCAAATAAGATAGACATCGTTGTCAAATATATTAAAATACTACCGAAAATGTACATGATCACTCTATTATGTTTGATAATGCCTTCACGAACGGGGGAGGTTTTTATTTGTTCATGAAGATTTTCATTCGCTAACACATACCAATGTCCGCTTTGAACAATCTTCATCCAACCTGCATTTAATAAAGCAGAAGACAGTGAATCACCTTGCAATTTATCGTACCCAATTCGGTACGTTATTTTTTTTAGATCTCCTTTTTTGAAGTGGAAATAACGTGCTCCTCGATTCAATTTCTCAAAATGATAACCCTTTTCCGCCATAGACGAGAGCCATTCTTCTGTTTTGTTCACGTCGTAGCTCCAAAATGGCCTAAATACTTTATTAAGCATAAAAATCCCCCTCGTATTTCAGTGCATTCTGGTGCAGCTCTTTGAGTCTCTGTATCTCAACAGTAATTAATTTTTTACCGTTTTCAGTAATTTCATAAACTGTTCTTCTCTCCTCATCGGCAAATACAGTGATAATCCCATCTTTCTGCATTTTAGTTAGCGTTCCGTAAACTGTACCCGATCCTAATCGAATTCGTGATTTTGAAATTTCTTCTACATGTTTAACAATGCCATATCCGTGGCGCGGTGTTGTTAAGGACAGGAGTATATAGAATGCCGTTTCTGTCATGGGTACATACTTTTTCAGCATCTTTTCAATCATGTACAAATGGACCACCTCTCAAGTAATGCTATCATGTTGACTTTATTATAACGGTCGTAATGCAACTATATCGAAATTAGATATGTCATGATATGACTATATCAAGTCGTGACATATTAGTCAAAATAGAACAGAGTGATAGGAGCGTGGTGGAAAGAAAGAATCTTTTTCATCCCTTGTAGTAAAAAAACATCATATGAAAAATTCATAACAATAAAATAAGAGGGATCTACCCATTTTTCATGATAATCATCATACTGAGGAATTTTGTTGTCACAAAGTGAGTAGCTTTCCTTTAAGATATGATAGAGGTATGAAGATTCATAAGTTTACATAATTAATATTATGTAAACTTAAAGCTGTGATATACTGGAATTCCAGAAATTTTTGTTAAAAGAGAGGTAATGTAAATTGTAGCAAAAGTCGTTATATAGTAAGGGGAGTGTTCTTGATCCAAGAGTAAAAAAGTGTTCGAGAAGTAACGTTTATTCATGGCGAATGTAAATCACTTTATAGTAGAAATAAGCAATTATAGTCGACGAGGAGGGGGCAAGGAGCATGCTGACTAGTGGCGTGTGGTAAACTAAGGGTATAGTAGGTAATAATAAGTATAATTAAGGGGGGTTCGTCATGACCATAGGTTCTCAGAAAGATATTGATAGTCTTAAGGAAATTGGCAATATTGTGGCTTCAACGATTAAGGAAATGAAACGTAATGTACGTGTTGGAATGACAACACAGGAATTGGATGAGCTGGGAGGATTATTTTTGAAGAGCCGTGGTGCTATATCTGCACCCAAAAAAACATTAAACTTTCCAGGCAATACGTGTATTAGTATTAACCGAGAAGTAGCTCATGGTATACCGGGTGAAAGAATAATTCAAGAGGGTGACTTAATTAACATCGATGTTTGTGCTGAAAAAGATGGTTATATTGCGGATACGGGGCACTCCTTTCAAATACCTCCATACAACATGTCTTTAACTCGTCTCTGCCAATACACTCATGATACGATGATGAAAGTTATATCCTCACTTAAGCACGGAGTAAAGTTGAACGAAATTGGAAGGATCATTCAACTCGAAGCAGAAAAAGGTGGTTATAAGGTGGTTAAAAATTTGTGTAGTCACGGTGTAGGAAGATCTATACACGAATCACCAGAAATTCTTCCCTTTTATAATAAGCACGATAAACGCATATTGAAAGAAGGTCTAGTTATTACAATTGAGCCGTTCCTATCAACCGGTGCTGAGTACGCTGTTGAACAGAATGATGGATGGACGTTAAGTGTTCCTGACAATAGTTATGTAGCACAGCATGAGCACACCATAATTATTACAAAAGAACAGCCTATCATCGTAACGGTTGCCTAAATAAAACGTTAAATAACCAGTACAGCAGTCTAAACCTTTGTTATTAGGTTGTAGGCTGTTTTTGGTTATTTCGAATACAGCTCTATAGACAATATATCATCATATGAAAAATTCACAATAGAAAACAAATATGGATCTAGTCATTACGAACATCTGCAACATGTTGTCGTATCAAATTGGAACAATGGAAGCTACTAACACCTACATGAGAAAAAGGCAATCATCAACCGAAAATTTTCGGAAGTGATTGCCTTTATTGTTCAGTACTTTACTTTCGTTTAATGGGTATCGAGATCTAATAATACACGATACAGAATTACTGCTGCTTCTGCCCGTGTTAAAGTTCCCTTAGGATTAAATGAATGATTAGGATTTCCTTGCAGGTAGCCTTTACTCACAGCAAAGGCTACAGCTGCACGAGCATCGGGGGAAATCGTTGCCTGATCATTGAAATCAAGCTGTTTAGTAACTTCAGATACGGTCTGACCAAGCGCTTTGTTTAACAGGACAGCGACTTGCTCACGAGTAAGATCATTTCTTGATCCTGATTCAGCCATACGCTGATCCCATGTCATGTTTGAGGAGAGTAGACGATCAAGAAGAGTATTGAATTCCGCTTGATTCACATTGTCTGTAGGTCTAAATGTTGTGCCAGACGTCTTACCCGTTACTAAGAAGTGAGCTGCCAATACTTCAACCTCATGTTTAGCCCAGTGATTAGAAGTATCTGTGAAGCTCTTTAACGTTTCAATAGCGGTAAATGTTCCTGGTGCAGATGTAGAGAATTGAACCGTGTTATTCTTACTGTCGGGACTCGGAATTCCGAAGTAAGACCACTGACTATTCTTGGATTGACTGTATATTCCTACTTTTGGTAAATCTGTAACAGCTGAAGTGCTCAGATTTAGCTTGATTTGGATAGGTGCCTTGAATTCCTTCGTCTGTCCATGAACGGTAAGGGTTGGTGCTGCAAATTTCGCTGATGCTCCTTCTGGAGCTTGAATCGTTCCGCTGCTTTTAGACTCCGTCAATGGAATAAGGAATCCATCTTTTGTTACAAAGTCAACAATGGATTGTGAAGGGATACGTATTTCAAAGTTTAATCCAACAAGGACTAAATCTTTCTTAGATTGTTGCA
>DASXLR010000052.1:0-3078 GCA_036496075.1 Paenibacillus sp.
GGAGTGTATTATGTAACAAATTAGAAGCCTCACGCTTGATTTCAGAGGATAAGGACACTATTTAGTTGGGATTCAAATCATCTTTCTCGCCAGCTTGAATAGCTTTTTCTTTAATAATTCTAAAAAGGAGTGAATAAAATGAAAACCCGTAAAGTAGGAATATTTCTTTTTGACGATGTAGAAGTGCTTGATTTTGCCGGACCTTTTGAGGTGTTTGCTGTGACCGTCATCAACCGTTCCACACCCGATGAATTTGTGCCGTTTGATGTAACTACATTCTCTGAGAATGGGGGTACGATCACAGCTCGCACCGGTTTGAAAGTCATAACCGATTACAGCTTTCGGACGGCGCCGGAGTACGATATTCTAGTCATCCCAGGGGGGCTTGGAACCCGCCGGGAAGTGCAGAATCCGAACGTCATTCAGTGGATTCGCGAGCGCATGAATCAGGTGGAATTGATGACTTCCGTTTGTACGGGATCTTTTTTGCTGTCAGAAGCAGGGCTTTTAGTGGGGAAGTCGGCAACTACCCACTGGGCCAGTATCGATCAAATGAGAGAGACCTATCCATCCATTGACGTTCAAGAAAACGTTAAGTTTGTGGATGCCGGCAATATTGTCAGCTCTGCAGGTATTTCTGCCGGTATTCATATGTCGTTTCATGTGGTGCAAAGACTTCTTGGCAAAGAAGTGGCGCAAGCAACGGCAATACATATGGAATATGATATTACCTTCGACTAAAGATAATCAAACTAATCCTTGCGACACGAATCACTATTTTTTGACAAGTTGATCAATCTAGAGTAATATCCACATGTAATTAATGCCATCGTTAGGTGAAGCTCCGCACATAGTGTACAATTCGAATGGATAGGGAGGGACATGGTTATGGACAGCAGTCAGAGTCGAAGTTTCAATCGTCTAGTTAGAACCTATAAAGAAGAAGCCTATTGTTGGTCCACCCAGTCGCTTCCCCTTCCAACCTCCATTGTTCTATATTGCAGATAGACTGTTGGATTATGTTCATTTGTCACGGAAGCGTAAGCAGGAATATGGATCTGAGCTCAAGGCTCTCTCTTTACAGGGAGAGCTTTTTTTGCAATTACCTTGCTAGGAATCCAGTTATGGGGGTGGAAATCGTGGATACTGCTAATCGTAATCAAGTACTTATTGTTGAAGATGACGAACATATTAGACGTTTTGTATCGATTAATTTAATATCTTAACGTTTCCTCTAAAGAAGTCCCATCGGCTAAAGATGGGGCTTCTTCTTATGATCAGTGAAGCTTTCACGGTTAGTCTGATTAGCCAAGTAGTTTACTTTTACAAAAATCTAATATATCATTATCTAATGACGATGATAATCATTATCATCGTTAGATAAACGTGGTCCGAACATGAAAGGTACAAATGCTAATAGAGGTGATTCTAAATGCATATGAAGACAGGTTATGAAGACAGGTGTTGAACGATCTGTATATGCCATTCTTCTACTCAATATGCTGCCAGACAAAGCGGTATTACCTGGAGAAGCGAGCAGTCAACAATTAGGAGCTTCAGCAACCTATTTTCAGAAACTATTGAAGGACAGCAGACGCTTTATTACTCAAGTGGTATTTTTAGCGATATGCTTGAGCTACAAGAAGAAGATCAATGTTGTTTGTTAACTGATTTAATGGAGGAAGCTGAATCCTCTTGGAAATCTGTACTGAAAAGGGAAACGGTTGCATCAATGTTTGATGATAATCACAAAGATCGTTTTAAAGCGATAGAATCTTTACAAACATGGGTTAACGACAAAATGGTCTTATAAAAGAAAATAATTACGCTAGGATTGATTAGACATAGAAGGGAAGTTAAACACATGAGATTAAGTGTATTGGATCAAGCACCCGTTACTATCGGAAATACAGCAAAAGATGCTCTAAAAAAGGCGGAAGAACTGGCTATATTGACAGATAAATTAGGCTACGTTCGTATGTGGATGGCAGAGCACCATGGAGAGAAATCTTTTGCAAGTTCAGCTCCTGAAGTGACAGCAGCTCATTTGGCTGCCAAAACCAAAAATATGCGTATCGGTACTGGCGGAGTTATGATGATGCATTATTCCCCGTTGAAACTTGCCGAAGTATGTAAAACACTTAGTGCTTTTTCCCCTGGTCGGATTGATTTTGGTCTTGGTCGAGCTCCGGGAGGAGATACGCACGCTATGTACGCTTTATCTGAGGGACGTCAGCTCATGATGGATAACATGTATACTAAATTTGATACGGCATTAAAGTTGATCAACGATGAAGTACCAGAAGATCCCTTGTACGATAAAACGATCGCGGTACCGTCCCAAATCGTTTTGCCGGAGGCTTGGCTGTTGGGTTCGAGCGGTAGTAGTGCGCTGAAGGCAGCAGAGATGGGCGTGGGGTATGCGTTTGCCCAGTTCTTCAACGGTGCGATGTCAAAACAGATTCTAGATACCTACAAAAATAACTTTCAACCCTCAGTCTTTATGGATAAACCTGAAATTAATGCGACTTTCATTGTGACAACTGCTGAAACGAAAGAAGAAGCTGAGTTTGAAGCGTTACCACAAGATCTTTTTCGCTTAATGATGATGAAGGGTCAGAACATACAATTATTAACCCCTGAAGAAGCTCAAAATGTTTCGTTGACCGAAATTGATCGCATGCAAATTAAAGAAAATCGTAAATTACATCTTGTAGGAGCCGTTAAAGATGTTGCAACGATATTACAAGAAGAGCAAGAGAAATATGGATTTGATGAAGCGATGATTTTCAGCATTCCCCATTCTCAAGAGAAACGTTTGGAAGTTTATCGCTTATTGGCGCGGGAACTGATATAAGTCTAGATAAAGAATAAGGCGACTGCTAGTTAATTAATTAAAGCTGGTGAACAAGCTTTCGATCTTATTATTAACAAATTAAGGCTCTAAATCATAATTAGTGGTTGCAGTAAATAGAGATCTATGCAGATGGTAGCGGAGAGGATGGAATTGTCGTGGAGAAGCGTAGCATTCGCCTTTGCCCCTGAATTTTTACCGTAAAGAACGGTTAATCAAAAAAA
>DASXLR010000053.1:0-15265 GCA_036496075.1 Paenibacillus sp.
CTTCCACAATACTCCTAATGTAGATCAATTGATGCTACGACTGGTGGCTGAGGATAAATGGTTGAATACAAGACATTTACTACTAGCTGCGAATGTAAGTCGTTATGAATGGAGTGCAGAGCTTACTAAAATGTTGCAAAATAATGGTGAAAGACCTCTAACGGATATATTGAAACGAACCTTACATGTGAATGAAACGAAACTATGGAACAATCAGTTTAACATGCCGAGAACACTTGAATAAGAAGATAAAACCCTGTGCCAGTGTTTTAACATGTGCTATAATAATCGAGATTGTGAACATTATCATTGTGAATATTATAATGGTTTAAAGTTTAAGGCTCGGAGGCTAACCATGAAACCTTACCGCATACCGCTACTCGCAAAAAACTACATCGAATATGATATGATCCAAAAGCATACGGAATTGCCGCCTTTTCCGAATGCCCGTGTGCATTTATTATATATTTTTTTGAATCAAGGGGGTCGCACTCCGTTACATCACGAAGAGCTATATGCCTTAGTCACTTCCTTGGTGCAAATGGGTCTCGATACACACGAAACCATTGACACTGTACAAGGGAATCAGGCAGAAGGCCAAATGCGGTGTCGCCAATTAAAAGTACTCGCAGGAGATTACTTTAGTAGCGGATTCTACCAGTTGTTGTCTGATCAAGGACAGATCGAAGTGATAAGACTTATAAGCCAAGCGATCTGTGATGTGAACATACAGAAGATGAATCTTTACAGCAAGATGAGTAGCTCGATGTTATCTGCAGAACAATATTTGCGGCTAAAGGTACAGCTGACTATGCAGCTGTTTCTTTCTTTTACTCCAATGTTACAAGAATCTGTGCAAGATTTATGGCAAAAGCTACTTCAGGAATTCAGTCTTTGTGATACGCTTGTACAAGAGCTTAATGTCAACAAAGGAACACAGCGACTGACATCTGGCTATCCATTTATCTCAGATGAGGAACTAGTGGACAAGTTGCACCATACAATAAGTCGGATACAATCTATTCTACAAGTGAATAACGGTGAAGTTCGTTTTCGTACTGTTGTACAATTACTGGAACCATTCCAAAGCTATCTGAATGTTTCCAAAACTGTAGTAAGAGAGGGATAAGGTGATTACTGTTGGAGCGAAATACATCAGAGACTAAAGCAAAGCCAAAGGAACAGCACGTTCAATCTGTATTTGAGAGTATTGCTGGCAAATACGATGTCATGAACGATATATTGAGCTTCCGTCGGCATAAGGCTTGGCGGAAATTTGCAATGCGTAAGATGAACGTGAAATCTGGGGATACCGCGATTGACCTTTGTTGTGGTACATGTGATTGGACACTCAGTTTAGCTGAGGCGAGTGGAACGAGTAACATTGTTGGTTTAGATTTTAGTCCAAGCATGCTGGAGGTAGGCCGCAACAAAATTGCGAAACAGCATATGAACGATAGGATTACCTTGGTTGAGGGAAACGCAATGAGCCTTGAGTTTGAAGATGATAGCTTTGACTACGCTACGATTGGGTTTGGACTTCGCAATGTCCCCGACCTCAGACAGGTGCTTGAAGAAATGAAACGGGTGGTTAAGCCTGGTGGAATGGTCGTATGTCTGGAGCTATCAAAGCCTACTAGTCAGCCCTTTAAGGGAATCTATTATTTCTATTTCCAAAAAATATTGCCGAATCTAGGAAAGTTATTTGCATCAAGATATGAGCAATACAAATGGCTACCTGATTCACTGGCTCTATTTCCAGGAAGAGAAGAACTCACCGATGTATTCCGGCAGGTTGGATTACAACAAGTCGAAGCCTATCCCTTAACCGGTGGAATTGCGGCATTACATATTGGGATCAAGGAGAATCAGCATGTTTAAGAAAATTAGCATTTACTTAGAAATGATTAAAATTGAACATACGTTATTTGCTTTACCTTTTGCCTTTATGGGTGCGTTACTGGGGTCAGTGAGTGTCAATGGAGAACTTCCCTCATGGGCACAGATTGGTTGGATTCTTATGGCTTTATTTGGTGCACGTAGTGCGGCATTCGGATTAAACCGAATCATTGACCAAGTGATCGATAAGAAGAATCCACGAACAGCAAACCGGGCGATTCCTGCGGGATTACTCAAAACGATTGAGGTTATTATGTTTACAGTGGTATCATTCATTTTTCTCTTCTGGGCAGCTTTCGAGTTATCTCCACTCGCGGTTAAGTTACTTCCCGTTGCAGTGTTCATGCTCGTTATTTATTCCTACACCAAAAGATTTACTTGGCTTTGTCACGTTGTGCTTGGGTTAACTACATCTCTGGCTCCACTTGGAGGCTGGGTAGCCGTTACGAATAGTGTTGACTTAAATGCCTTGATATTCTATCTTACGCTGTCATTCTGGACAGCAGGTTTTGATATTATCTATGCAATACAGGACTTGGATTTCGATAAAAAAGAAGGATTACATTCTATACCCGTTCGTTTTGGACTTTATAAATCCTTGAAAATTGCACGTGTATTTCATGTGATAACAGCCATAGGTTTTGTACTTCTGTTCTTCTTGACAGAACTTAGTTGGTGGTATTTTGTAGGGATGTTTATCGCGTCTGCTATATTGTTCTATGAGCATTTCATTCTGTCTCCTAAGGATATGAGCAAGTTGCAAACGGCTTTCTTTACAATGAATAGTACGCTAAGTATTGTCGTGTTTGCCTTTACTATGATTGACTTGGTGGTGCAATACGCTTGAACGAATCAATAAAGAAACAACGATGGGTTGTCGGAATAACAGGAGCAAGTGGCTCTATCTATGGCATTCGACTGATTGAGACTTTGCTATCTCAGAATAAGGATGTACATATCGTTATATCTAACGCGGGTTGGCGTGTGCTGAATGAGGAGATGGGATGGAAGATTTCAGATCGAGAAACGGTTCTTAATGAGAAGTTTGGACAATATTCTGGAACGTTTCACTATCATCCTATAGCGGATATCGGAGCTTCGATTGCCAGTGGTTCTTTTCAAGTGGAGGGAATGATCATCGTTCCATGCTCGATGGGGACATTGTCGTCTGTAGCGAATGGATCATCTGATAATTTGATGACACGTGCTGCTGATGTGATGTTAAAGGAAGGTCGTTCATTAGTACTCGTCCCACGTGAAACGCCGCTGCACGCAATTCACTTGGAGAATATGCTGAAGCTGTCGCGTCTAGGTGTCAAGATGATCCCAGCGATGCCTGCTTTTTATTTCAAACCACAAAGTATGGACGATATGATTAATTTCGTCGTTGGTAAAGTACTGGATAGTCTGCGAATTGATCACCAATTATTTAAGAGATGGGAGGGATAAGGATGCCAGCGCGTGGCAATAAGAAGACCATCATCGGAAAAATTAAATATACTAATGCATGGCCAATTTTTCACTACTTTGAACCTAGTACTCTTCATGAGCCTGCATCTATGGTGTCGGAAGTCCCTTCCTATCTAAACCAAGGGATGAGTGATGGAAGTATTGACATTGGAGCCTTGTCCTCATTTGTCTATGGGTTGTTATCGGAGCAACTATTATTGCTACCGGAATTATCGGTTAGTGCTGATGGACCTGTGAAGTCAATCTTGTTGTTCTCGCGTGAGCCACTGGATAGTATGGGGAATGGAACCATTGCGCTCACCAATACATCGGCTACCTCCGTGAATTTGCTCAAAATTCTAATGAGTAAAGCGTTAGGAGTACACCCAACCTATCTTACAACAGAACCTGACCTAGAGGTCATGATGAGTAATGCGGATGCGGCACTTTTGATTGGCGATAACGCCATCAAGGCTTCGTGGGAAGAACATGGCTATTACGTTACGGATTTGGGAGCCTGGTGGAAAGAATGGACTGGACATAGTATGACATTCGCCGTATGGGCTGTTCATCGTGCTGCTGCGCAAAGAAAGCCTGAGGCTATTCTAGAAATAGTGGATGCCTTTCAAGCAAGTAAAGCTCGTAGTCTGGCAAATTTGCAGCCTATTGTTGAAGAAGCATGCTCTACCATCGGTGGAACTACTGAATATTGGGAACGATATTTCTCGAATTTATGTTATGACTTTGGAGAAAGACAGTATGAAGGTTTGCGACTTTATTTCCGTTATGCCTATGAATTAGGGCTTGTACAACATAAGGTACACATGGAAATATGGGACCATAATATGCTGATACAGGTGAAGGAATGAAGAGATTAGACATCTTCGGCACGCTAAAAAAAGATATGGAATACATAGAGCGTGAATTGTTTCGTAGCATAGAGGGAAATGAACTGCTAAATGAAACGTCTCTTCATCTACTGAAAGCTGGGGGTAAAAGACTGCGTCCAGTTTTTGTATTGATGGGAGGTAAATTCGGCGATTACGAAATTGAGAGTCTGAAGAATGTGGCAGTCTCTCTTGAACTTATTCATATGGCTTCGCTCGTTCATGATGACGTTATTGATGATGCAGATACTCGGCGCGGGCAATTGACTGTGAAATCTAAATGGGATAATAAGATCGCTATGTATACTGGTGATTTCATATACGCTAAAGCTTTGTTAGTCGCTACCCAATTGCCTAATCCAGAAATTCATCAGAGATTGTCTAAGGCGATGGTTGAAATGTCCATCGGTGAAATGGAGCAAATTCGGGATTTCTTCAACACGGGGCAAAGTGTGCGTCGCTATTTGTTGCGTATTCGGCGCAAGACGGCTCTACTGATCGCAGTGAGCTGTCAGCTTGGTGCGATTGCTGTAAACACAGATCCTAGAATTAGCAACCTGTTATATCAATATGGGTATAACGTGGGTATGGCTTTTCAAATTCAGGATGACTTATTAGATCTGTGTGGAACGGAGAAGCAGATTGGTAAGCCACCAGGGAACGATATTCGGCAAGGAAACATTACCTTACCCGTTATTTATGCTCTTCAAGATCAAGAATTACGTGAACCCTTACTTCAAGAAATTATACGTATTCATCATATGAACGGCCAATGTGATGTATCAAGTGCTATACGAATGGTCAAATCCAGCTCAGGAATTCATCGAGCGGAGCAATTGGCTTCCCAATATATTAATAAAGCTCTGGCCGCTCTAAATGAGCTTCCAGACCTTAAAATTAAAAGAAATTTGAAGGATATCGCCCATTTTGTCACGAAACGAGCATATTAGGCATTAACCGATGCTAAGCTTTCTGGTAATATACAACTATGGATGAATCAATCCAGTGAATAGCTTCATGACTTGTATTGAAAATGGAGAGTGAGTCTATGGAACGTACTTTTTTGATGATCAAACCTGATGGCGTTCAGCGGGGTCTGATCGGTCGTATTGTGAGCAGGTTGGAAGAGAAAGGTTTTACCATGGTGGCGGGTAAGTTGGTAAGTATAACGGAGGAACAGGCCAAAAGGCATTATGCAGAACATGAAGGGAAAGATTTCTTTCCTAATCTGTTGGACTTCATTACTTCAGGTCCAGTGTTCGCTATGGTATGGGAAGGGGACGATATCGTGACATTGTCTCGGATGCTCATAGGTAAAACGAATGTCAAAGAAGCTCTGCCAGGTTCTATACGTGGTGACTTCGCTGCACATACACCAAATAATCTAATTCATGGTTCAGATTCACTGGAGAGCAGTGCACGGGAAATTGCAAATTTCTTTGAGGCTCATGAGTTTGTGGATTATGAGAAAAGTATTTCCCAATGGATATAAAATCTCCCACATCGCTTCTAAGTGATAAACAAGCAAAGAATGTCCCTATTGACACGGATTATACGAATTTTATTCAACGTATTAATAAAACTACCGGAATTAATCTTTCAGAGTACAAGGAAGCGCAGATGAAGCGCCGTTTGACGACGCTTCGCTTGAAGAATGGCTACAATAGCTTTGATTCTTTCTATGAGGCTATGATGAGTAACAAAATGTTGTTTTATGAGTTTCTGGATCGGATGACGATTAATGTTTCTGAATTTTGGCGTAATCCTAATCGCTGGGAAACGCTGCGGGATGTCATTCTTCCAGATCTATTGGAGGGTAAACGTCGTCTTAAGGTATGGAGTGCGGCTTGTTCTACAGGCGAAGAGCCTTATACGTTGGCCATGATATTGTCTGATCGGAAGGTACTATTAGAGAGTTCACTTGAGGCTAGTGATATAGATGATGGTGCGCTAGAGAAAGCCAAACAGGGACTCTATTTGGAAAGGTCTCTTAAGGATGTACCTAAGGATGTGGCAGCTCGCTATTTCACAGAAGAAGGATCGATGTTCAAGATCAATGAGTCGTTGAAAAAAGCGGTCCAATTCAAGAAACAGAATCTACTACTAGATAAGTTTGATACCTATTATGATCTCATCGTCTGCCGCAATGTGATGATCTATTTCACAGAGGAAGCCAAGACTAAGCTTTATCAGAAATTCGCTGATAGTCTTAGGCCGGGAGGATACTTATTCGTTGGAAGTACGGAACAGATATTTTCTCCAGCGCAATACGGGCTTGAGTCAACAGAAACGTTCTTCTATCGTAAAAAACTATAACTTAACATGCATATTAAGGTATAGAATGGACGCCACTTTGCGATACTAGATATCATAAGAATATTATGGTAACAAGTGGAGGTCAGTACGTTATGGATAAGCGAAAGGTAATTACTGCGTATCAACGTGGATTCATTACCATTCAGGAATGTAGTCAAATACTAGGAATTGAGAACGTTCATCTTAGTCGGTTGATTCAAGAAGCTATAAATAATTGTGATACTGATGATATTGTTAATCAACCGATTAACGGGTGAGACAATTGATAAAATGCGCCGTACCTGCCATTATGGAGGTACGGTGCTTTTTTTATGAATGTAACGATACCCTTTCTTGTCAAAGTTTATGACCTATACTATAATGAGCAAAGATATTCGCGGATTTTAGTCATTTACAGTTTAAAAGTTTAAAGGGGGAAAGCAACATGAGTTTACGCTATTTGACTGCTGGTGAAACACATGGACCTCAGCTCACGGCTATTATTGAGGGGTTACCTAGCAATTTAACATTAGATTTCGAAGCATTGAATTTTCAACTTCACCGTCGCCAAAAGGGATATGGACGTGGACGTCGCATGCAGATAGAGAAAGATACAGCACAAATCGTAGGTGGAGTTCGTCATGGTTATACGACAGGTGCTCCTGTAGCTCTGGTCGTCGCTAATAATGACTGGACACATTGGAAGAACATTATGAACATAGAGCCAATAGAAGGTACGGATGAAGAGAAGCGTCGCGTTCATCGGCCTCGTCCGGGTCATGCGGATCTTAATGGTGGACTTAAATACAATTTGAAGGATTTGCGTAACGTACTTGAACGTTCTAGTGCAAGAGAAACGACAGTTCGTGTGGCTGTTGGTGCTATAGCGCGTCAATTCCTTGAGCAATTTGGAATAAGAATTGCAGGTCAAGTGATTCGTATTGGGGAAATAGAAGCCCCACCACATAATTTATCTATAGATGAGTTGATTGAGAAGACTGAAGCGTCTTCTGTGCGGGTTGTAGATGCTGAGACAGAGAAGAAGATGGAAGCTTATATCGATCAAATTAAACAAGATGGCGATTCCATTGGTGGAATTGTTGAATGTATTGTTGAAGGTGTTCCGATTGGACTGGGAAGTTATGTGCAGTATGACCGGAAGCTAGATGCACGTATCGCTCAAGGCGTGATGTCAATCAATGCATTCAAAGGTGTAGAGATCGGTATCGGATTCGAAGCGGGTATTCTGCGTGGTTCTCAAGTACATGATGAGATTATGTATGAAGAAGAACGTGGATATCACCGTGCTAGTAATCGTCTAGGTGGATTTGAAGGTGGAATGACAAACGGTATGCCAGTCGTTGTTCGCGGTGTGATGAAACCTATCCCAACCCTCTATAAGCCGCTACAAAGTGTAGATATTGATACGAAAGAAGCTTTCACTGCACAGGTAGAGCGTTCAGATGCTTGCGCAGTGCCAGCAGCGAGTGTTGTGATGGAGCATGTTGTCGCATGGGAAATTGCTAAAGCCTTCTTAGAGAAATTCGGTGGTGACTCGATGGAAGAGATCCAAACCAATTATAATCAATACCTTGCTCAATTAGAGAGGTATTAAAGATGAGAACGGTGACAGTAGATTTAGGAGAGCGATCATATCCGATTTATATCGGGCAAGGTCTTATTGACCAAATGGGGCTGTATTTCGAGCGTCATGGCATATCTACTAAAAGTCCTCTATTGATCGTTACGGACGAGTTGGTTGCCCCTCATTACTTGAATAGAGTAGAGAAGCAATTGGCGGCAGGTGGATTTCAGACCGTGTCCAAAGTTGTGAAATCTGGAGAGACATCTAAATCGCTAAATGTCTTTGAAGAAGTCATGACGATAGCAATTGAAGGCGGACTTGATCGTAGCTCTGCTGTCGTGGCGCTTGGTGGTGGCGTAGTGGGTGATTTGGCTGGATACGTTGCTGCAAGTTATATGCGAGGAATTAAGTTCGTGCAGGTTCCAACGACGATTCTAGCACATGATAGTAGCGTTGGGGGGAAGGTTGCTGTGAACCATCCTCTTGCCAAGAATATGATCGGTGCTTTTCATCAGCCTGAGTTAGTATTGTATGACTTAGATACGTTACAAACATTACCTCCGCGGGACGTATCGTCAGGACTTTCTGAAATGATTAAGCATGGATTAATTCAGGATGGTGACTTTGCAAGATGGTGCAGGGAGCATGCTACTGAACTACTGTCACTGGACCCTGAGGCTCTAGGTTATGGTTTAGAACGTGGTTGTAGTATTAAAGCCGCAGTCGTATCTCGTGATGAACGGGAGAATGACCTTCGAGCTATTCTTAATCTAGGACATACGATTGGTCATGCGATAGAAGCCGTAGGTGGATACGGTGAATATTTACACGGTGAAGCTATCGCTATTGGAATGGCGGGTTCAGCAATGCTTGCTGTCAAATTAGGTCGTGACGAGAGTATATATGATGAGACAGTGAGTATGCTGACATCCCTTGGACTGCCTGTGAAGATGGCGGATCATTTATCCACAGATGATATCATGGCAGCTATGATGCATGATAAAAAGTTCAAAGAAGGGCATATGTTGTTTATTATCCCAGACTCTATTGGTGCTGTCAGCATCGTTAAGGATGTACCCGAACAACTCGTTCGAGATGTGATAGATCAACTTAGAGAAGGAGGGGAAGTTCATGTATAATAGGGGAATTCGTGGTGCAACAACGGTAACACAGAATGAAGAGCAGCAAATTCTAAGCGAGACAGTGATACTACTTCGTGAAATTATTACCCGTAATGCAGTTGAACCTGAAGACATCTGTAGCGTATGGATCACGATGACTAACGATCTCGATGCTACTTTCCCAGCGAGAGCCATCCGGCAATTGGAAGGTTGGGATTTAGTGCCTTTGATGTGTTCGGTTGAAATTCCTGTACAAGGAAGCTTGCCACAGTGTATCCGCCTCATGATACAAGTGAATACAGAGAAGAGTCAGCGGGAAATGAAACATGTTTATTTAAATGATGCACGCAAGCTTAGACCTGATTTATCGACTTCAACGAGCTAATATTTTTTGGAACCGGGTTGTCAAAGGTAGCATGCATCATGTATAGTGATTTTAGTTGAGTAGAGCAGAGTGTAGTTGAGAAGAGTATAGCTGAGCAGAGTCCATAGTTTAATTATATGTCGGTAGAGGATCTATTTTCTGATCTCTAAGACTTCTCTTTGATTTATTAGGAGAGGTTTAGTAGGGGGATGAATGAGACTGATGCCGGACTCTTTCATATACTTGATCATCGAGAAAACCTCTACTTTGTAGAGGTTTTTTTATTAGATTCACAAGATAACTTAGAGTATATAGAAGTATCATCTGAAGGAGGCTGGTCATCATGACCCCCAGTGTAGAACAGGTAATTTCTCTTGCAAGCCAATATAACTTAATTCCTGTTGTGAAGCGTTTGTTATCAGATATGGAGACGCCCATACGGATTTTTCAACGATATGCTCAGCGAGATCATGCATTTCTGTTAGAGAGTGTGGAGGGGGGGAGCCAGTGGGCTAGATACTCCTTTATCGGTACAGATCCATTTCTCATGATTTCTGGTAAGAAGGGCAAAATCGTTCTAGAGAAGAATGGCCAGCAAGAGATCATGAAGGGGAAGCCCGTAGAGGAGCTAAAGGCGTTATTGCGTATGTATCGAAGCCCTAAACTGGATGACATGCCTCCTTTTACTGGAGGAGCTATTGGATTCTTTGGATATGATTTATTGCAGTATTATGAGAAATTGCCAGCCCATGCAGTTGATGATCTTCATATGGATGATATACGTTTTATGTTCTGTGATTCAATTATCGTATTCGATCATGTGAAGCAGCAAATATTGTTAGTGGGGAATGTTCATATCAAAGAAGGAGATACCGATAGTGATATTCAAGCCTCATACGAGATGGTAAGTCGTAAGTTGGAGGATATTGCGGAGCAGTTACAGGAGCAGGGACCACGTGAAAATGTGAATAGTCGCAGTATTCCGCAAGATGTGGAGCTGGGTGATATTAAGTCTAACATGACGAAAGAGCAATACATTTCGAATGTAGAGCAGGCGAAAGAATACATTCGTTCGGGAGATATTTTTCAAGTGGTATTATCCCAGCGATTCCATATTGAGACAGAGGTATCCCCATTGCATGTATATAGAGTACTAAGAACACTTAATCCATCTCCATATATGTATTATCTCAAAATGAATGAGGAAATCATTGTCGGTACATCGCCTGAGGCACTAGTTAAGGTCGATGGAGATCGTGCTGAGACAAGGCCGATTGCGGGCACTAGACCGCGTGGAGAGAATGAGCAAGAAGACCGTGAGCTGAGTGAAGAGTTAATGGCGGACGAGAAGGAACGTGCAGAGCATCTTATGCTTGTTGATCTAGGACGCAATGATCTAGGACGTGTATCCCAATTCGGAAGCGTAAAGTGTGATTCATTTATGGAGATCGAGCGTTATTCACATGTCATGCATATTGTGTCCAATGTGTCAGGGAGACTGAGAGAAGATAAAGATTTCTTCGATGCCTTTCTTTCTTGCTTACCCGCAGGAACCGTATCAGGGGCACCCAAGCTACGAGCTATGGAGATTATAGCAGAATTAGAAAAAGAAGCTCGGGGTGCTTATGCGGGTGCAATCGGATATCTAGGATTTACAGGTAACATGGATTCATGCATTACGATACGTACTTTGATCTTTCGTAAAGGAAAGGCCTACGTCCAAGCTGGAGCAGGTATTGTATGGGATTCCGTTCCAGAGAAAGAGTATGAAGAGACCGTTAATAAAGCTAAAGCACTTCTTAAGGCTATTCGCACGGCTGAGGCTATGTTCCCACCAGTCATCGGGGAGACAGGAACCATTAATCAGGATTATTTATTCGAATATACGCCACAAGGGTAAGAGCTGAGCGGTCATGGCGATGCCAAAGATGAATGAAGCGATTCATAGATAGGGTAATAGAACTAAATATATTGGAGATGAGCGCAGTGGAGAAGAGCCTAGTTGAGAATAAGTTGAATAATATCAAGGATACAGAATTGCTACAGAGAAGCATCGCCGAGCTAATTCAAGGTCGTGACCTTACACGCCAAAAGGCACGAAGTATCATGGAGAGCATTATGTTGGGTACAGCAACACATACGCAGATTGGTGCTTTGTTAACGGCCTTAAGAATAAAGGGTGAAACGATTGATGAAATAACGGGATTTGCTGAAGCAATGAGAGGTGCCGGTAGTCGGATGCTGACAGAGAGTGAGCATCTGCTCGACACGTGTGGAACGGGTGGGTCAGGATTACACAAGTTTAATATTTCAACTACCTCAGCTATTATTTCGTCATCTGTATCGGTTCGGGTAGCTAAGCATGGTAATCGTTCTGCATCGGGACGTGCGGGAAGTGCTGATGTATTAGAAGCACTAGGAGTCAATATCAATATCTCTGCCGAGCAAGCGAAGCGTTGCTTAGACGAGATTGGCATATGTTTCTTATTCGCACAAATTTATCACCCATCGATGAAACATGCAGCAGCACCTCGTAAAGAGCTTGGTATTCGTACGGTATTCAATATGCTAGGTCCATTGACTAATCCTGCCGGTGCTGATCGTCAGTTGCTGGGTATCTATGATCGCAGTATGACAGAAACGATTGCTCATGTGTTGAAGGAGCTAGGCTTGAAACGTGCCTTAGTCGTCTCTAGCTTGGATGGACTAGATGAAATTAGTATTTCTGCATCTACACAAGTGTCTGAGCTGCGGGGAGGAAAAATAAGCACTTATGACATCCATCCTCATGATCTAGGACTTGATTTACATCCAATCGAGGATGTTATGGGGGGAGATGCAACTCAGAATGCTCAAATTATACAATCGGTTCTGCAAGGTGATAAGAGTCCTTATCGTGACGTCGTTTTGGCGAATGCAGGTGCTTGTATTTATGTCTCTGGGTTATCCGAGTCCATTGCTGAGGGCGTAAAACTAGCGGCTGAGGCTATTGATAATGGAAAAGCACATGATAAACTGAATCAGTTGATTCTAATGACGGGAGAACAATCCAATGTATCTTGATAAAATAGTAGTAACGAAGGTCGAAGAAGTGAAGAAGCTTGCACAGCATTTCAATCTTACGGAAATAGAACGAGATATCGCAGCTTTACCCGAAACGAAAGGATTCATAAAAGCGTTAAATGAAAGACGCCATCGCGAGATGGGGCTGATCGCCGAAGTGAAGAAGGCATCACCCTCGAAAGGCTTAATTCGGCCAGATTTCCACCCAGTGGACATTGCACTGGCCTATGAGCAAGCAGGAGCAGATTGTTTGTCTGTACTGACGGATGAATTGTATTTTCAAGGGAGCGGGGAATATTTAAAAGCTGTTCGTTCTGCAGTAAATATTCCATTATTACGTAAAGACTTCATCATTGATGAACGGCAAATATATGAAGCACGGGTACTTGGGGCAGATGCGGTACTTCTGATAGCTAGCATTCTTGAGCCTGCACAGATCTCATCATTCCTCGAAATTGCAGCATCTATCGGCATGGATTCATTAATTGAAGTGCATAATCAGCAAGAGCTGGAAGAAGTATTGAAACTGGATCAAGCCAGTCTAATAGGCATTAACAATCGAAACTTGCATACATTTGAGACTTCCCTCCAGACTACAGCTGAGCTTGTACAACTTATTCCTGATGGAATTACGATCATTAGTGAGAGTGGCATATCAAGCGTCGAAGATATGACGTATCTCAAGCAAGCAGGCGCGGATGGGGTGCTAATAGGAGAGTATTTCATGCGTCAGCAAGAGATTGGTACTGCTGTGCAACATCTTATGGGTTCTCTTAAGGATCAAGGAGGAAGCTTCTAAGATGGGGAATACACTAGTTAAAATTTGTGGACTTCAGGACGTTGAAGTGCTAAAATATATGAACAACTTACCTGTGGATTACATAGGGTTTGTATTTGCTAAGAGTCGTCGTCAGGTCTCACTTGATACCGCAGCTATTCTGGTACCACAGTTGTCTAAGTGGCAGAATGAGACGACACCAGAAAGTGTGGGCGTGTTTGTTAATCCAACGATGGAACAGTTATCCGAAGTGATGGATCGTGTTTCACTAGATGTGATTCAGTTACATGGACAAGAGAAACCTGAATTCTGCCGTCAAGTGAAGCAGGCATTCGGGGTTAAAATATTTAAAGTTATTCAGATTCAGGGAACAGAGGATGCATCAGATGATTCTAATTCTGATATAGAGACAGCTCTTCAGGAATATATAGGTGTGATTGATGCCGTATTACTAGATACGTTCGACCCTGTGCATGGAGGCGGGTCTGGAAAGACCTTCGCTTGGGAGCAAATAACACGGTATCAAGCTTGGAGTCATCGTAAAGGCCTTCCACTGTGGATTGCTGGTGGGCTTGATTCAGATAATGTCGAGGGATTATTGGAACTCTATCAACCTGATGGAGTAGATGTCTCTAGTGGTGTTGAAAGTAATGGAATCAAAGATATAGAAAAAATTAAAATTTTTGTTGAAAGGGTGAAAGGTTTATGACACAAGTACCGGATCAGCATGGACGTTTCGGTTCATTCGGAGGTCGCTTCGTACCTGAGACATTAATGAATGCACTGATTGAATTAGAGAATGCTTATAATGAGAATGCAGCAGATGCAAGCTTTCAAGCAGAAATTGATTATTTACTTAAGCAATATTCGGGTCGTGAGACCCCGCTGTATTATGCAGAACGTTTAAGCCAACGCTTAGGTGATGCTAAAATTTACTTGAAGAGAGAAGATTTAAATCACACCGGGGCTCATAAAATCAACAATGCCATCGCACAAGGTGTACTCGCTAAACGGATGGGCAAGAACAAAGTGATCGCTGAGACAGGAGCCGGTCAACATGGCGTTGCAACGGCTACAGTAGCTGCACTTCTTGGCATGGAATGTAAAGTATTCATGGGCGAGGAAGATACGAAACGTCAAGCACTTAATGTATTCCGTATGAAGCTACTGGGTGCTGAGGTTGTACCTGTGACTTCGGGATCACGTACACTGAAGGATGCTGGAAATGAGGCGCTTCGTTACTGGGTCAGTCATGTGGATGATACATTCTATGTATTGGGTTCAGCTGTAGGCCCACATCCGTATCCAATGATGGTACGTAACTTTCAGCGTATCATTGGAGATGAGACCAGAGCGCAAATACTGGAAGCCGAAGGTCGTCTACCGAATATGCTCGTAGCCGCTATTGGAGGGGGAAGTAATGCGATTGGCATGTTCTACCCCTTTCTAGAAGATAAAGAAGTTGCTATGATTGGCGTAGAGGCAGCGGGTAAAGGAGTCGATACGGCGTTTCATGCAGCAACGATGAGCAAAGGAACCCATGGTGTGTTCCAAGGTTCCATGAGTTATCTTCTACAGGATGAGCATGGACAGGTTCAAGAAGCTCACTCCATCTCAGCGGGTCTTGATTACCCAGGTGTGGGTCCTGAGCATTCTTATCTTAAAGATATCGAACGTGTTCAATATGTACCCATCACAGACCAAGAAGCACTGGATGCACTGGAACTTCTCTGCCTAACAGAAGGAATTATACCCGCACTGGAATCTTCACACGCGATTGCTCAAGTCATAAAGTTGGCACCAACACTTACCAAAAATGATATT
>DASXLR010000054.1:0-13752 GCA_036496075.1 Paenibacillus sp.
ATTTGCTGTTCCGTTGGTACAATACGAGTAACGAGACTGCGGAATTGAACTTTAGATCGGAAATTCCACATCAGCATTTCTATAAGACGACAATTTTAGAAGCGCGGGAGAATCCGATCTCCAGTAATACCGCAGGAGGACTATCTTTATTAACAGGCCCTTGTGAAATTGTGACCATAGGTATTCAACGTTAACTTAAGATAGATTTGTAATAGGCTGTTCCCTTCTCCGCTCAGGCAGAAGGGAACAGCCTATTTTTTTCAATGTCGGTATCTACGAGAAACGGTTACTGTCCCTTTAAGGACGGCGAGGCCGTTTCTTCTTGTTGCACCCAGAATGCAATTGAAGTTGCGACATGGAAGAACTTTTCGATGTAAGGGGATCTCTATAAGCCCAAAAAGTAAAGGGGGAAGTTGCGCAAGGATGTACTCGCCCTCTCCTATTTGACTCCAAGGAGACAATGTTTACCAAACGTATGTTCCTTATGATTGACGATATGCTATACTGAGAGATAGCTATTTTACTAGGTTGATAAGCTGTTACTTTACATATAAAGGAGGTATTCCCATGTCGGTTCATTTTCTTATCGGGCGCTCGGGAAGCGGTAAGACGACGACTATATTGCAGGACATCTCTGCACGACTTCAAAAGCAACCACTAGGCAAGCCTATGATTCTACTTGTACCGGAGCAAGGCTCCTATCAAGCTGAGCACAGTCTTGTAACCTCGGGAACGATCAAAGGGAGCTTACGTGCTCAAGTGCTTAGTTTTCAGCGTCTAGCCTATCGAGTGATGCAGGAGACAGGCGGATCAGCTCGAGTAGGAATTAGTGAAGAAGGTAAAAAAATGCTCCTTTACAAAATCATCCAACGACGTAAAGAAGAACTGAGATTGTTCGGAGCATCAGGAGATCAAATGGGATTCGTAGGCAGACTGGGACAACTTTATACAGAGATGAAGAGATACTGTATTGATGCTTCTCAAGTGGAAGGACAGCTCGCTAGCATGAGGGCAACAGGTGGAGGAACACCGATTCTACGAGATAAGTTGGGTGACATTCTAACGTTGTATCAAGATTTCGAGCAGGAGCTGTCTCCCCTTTATATCGATAATGAAGATACACTAATGGCTCTATCTGAAGCTGTTCCGCAATCTAGTTATATCAAAGATGCAGACATATGGATTGATGGTTTTCATGGCTTTACTCCCCAAGAATTTGCTGTTATACAGCAGCTAATGAAATGTGCTTCTTCTGTAACGATCGCACTTACATTGGATAGACCCTATAGTTTAGGAATGCTTCCTCATGAGCTTGATCTCTTTCATCCGACAGCTACAACGTACGTGAAGATGAAAGGAATGGCATCCGAGTTAAGCGTGGATTCTTTTGATACCCTATTAAATCCAGACCATCTTCCAAGGTTCGCAGAGAGTCCTGAACTAGCGCATCTTGAACGTGGCTTTGACCGTCGAATTCCTTGGCAAGGCCATGAACAGCACGAGGATGGGAGTTGTTCTGGAATATCATTGCATGTCGCTGTGAATCGCCGGGCAGAGGTAGAAGGGGCACTGCGTGAAATGATACGTTTGGCACGAGATGAAGGTGTGAGATATCGTGATATGGCGATATTCGTTCGTCAATTAGGAGATTATGAGCCTATTATTGCTCCTATTTTTCGTGATTATGGCGTCCCTTTCTTTCTTGACCAGAAGAGAAGTGAACTACACCATCCGTTGGTAGAGTTCATCAGATCCTCGTTAGATATTGTACAGCGGCGTTGGAGATACGAGGATGTATTTCGTTGTATTAAAACAGATCTGTTACTCCCACTGGACGGTTCACTAGATCGAATGGATATGGATCGGTTAGAAAACTATGTGATGGCAAGTGGGATTCAGGGCTATCGCTGGGGAGATGCTTACCCTTGGAAGCGAGTGCCTAGTCTTTCACTTGAAGAAGGTGATCCTGATCGGGAGAAGAGTGGGGAACAACTGCTTGAATTAATGGAACGATGCCGTGGCGCGGTAACGGGACCGTTGTTTTCTTTTGAAGAAAGACTCAAGGGGGGCACATCGGCTCGTGATTTCTGTACCGCGGTTTATGGTCTCTTGGAAGAGGCTGAGGTTCCGCAAAAGTTGGATATTCTTCAGCATGAATCTTTGCAGAATGGACAGCCAGAATTGGCTAAAGAGCATCGTCAATTATGGGGAGCTATTCTCGATTTGCTGGATCAGATTGTAGAGATGATGGGTGACGAGAAGATTGATCTTGAATTGTTTATTGGTATCCTTGAAACGGGTTTAACCGAGCTAAAGTTAGCTCTAGTTCCACCTTCTCTTGATCAAGTCTTGATCGGGAATATGGATCGGACACGGGCGAGTGGTGTGAAATATACGTTTTTATTAGGCTTCAATGAAGGTGTAGTGCCCGCGGCATACCAAGAAGATGGTGTACTTACGGAACAAGAGCGAAGTGTATTGATTGATTCTGGCATGGAGCTTGCGCCTAGTATTTCGCGTAAGTTACTCGATGAAAGATTCCTAATCTATAATGCGCTCACCTCTGCAAGTCGTCATGTGTGGATAAGTTATGCTGCGGCAGATGAAGATGGCAAAGCTCTACTGGCTTCGGAAGTCATTAGACATGTGAGGAAAATGTTTGAGAAGCTAGAGGAGCTTCCCTTATTAGGGCAACCGCTGCTTGGGCAGACTCAGCAGCAACAGCAAGCTTTTGTAACGAGCCCACAGCAGACACTAAGCCACTTCATCGTCCAGCTTAGACAGTGGAAGCAGGGAATGGAGATCCCTGCATTCTGGTGGGATGTTTATAACTGGTATTTATCGCATGAAGAATGGCAGGGTCCTCTAGCGATGCTGTTACGTTCGCTATTTTATCGAAACGATGCTAAAACATTGCATGTCGATACTAGCCGTAGATTATATGGGGCTAAGGTAAGAACTAGCGTATCTCGGATGGAAAAGTTCACAGCATGTCCTTTCTCGCACTTTGCTTCGCATGGATTGAAGCTAAAGGAGCGGCAGGTCTATCGACTCAAAGCACCAGATATCGGTCAATTGTTCCATGCTGCTCTAAGTGATATGGCTACGCGCTTACAGACCCGTAACATAAGCTGGGGAAGTTTAACACCAGAAGAGTGCCGTCAGGAAGCGGGAATTGCAGTAGACCGTTTAGCTCCACTCCTACAGGGTGAAATACTGCTTAGTACCAAACGTTATGGCTATATTTCTCGTAAATTAAAAAATATCGTAGGTAGAGCTTCCGTCATATTAGGGGAACATGCTCGGCGGGGAAGTTTTGAGCCTGTCGGACTTGAACTTGATTTCGGGCCCGGTAAGACGCTACCTCCGTTAACCTTTCCATTACGGAATGGTTCTGTCATGGAAGTCATTGGACGGATTGACCGTGTGGATATGGCGCAGGGAGAGCAAGGGATGATGCTAAGGGTCATCGATTATAAGTCAAGTCAGAATGATCTACGACTGCATGAGGTTTACTATGGGCTATCCCTTCAATTGTTGACGTATCTTGATGTCCTTCTAACTTATGCGGAGGAATGGCTTGGTAAGGCTGCTATTCCTGCGGGGACACTTTATTTCCACGTACATGATCCAATTCTACAGTCCGCGAATGGCATGAGTCATGAGAAAGCAGCAGATGAACTGCTCAAACGTTTCAAAATGAAAGGCTTACTTCTGTCTGATCGCGATGCCATCGCTAAGATGGATTCGACCCTTGATAAGGGTCACTCTGCGATTCTGCCTGTGGCAGTTAAGTCAGATGGAAGCTTCTACAGTAGTGCCGCAGTAGCAACCCCAGAGCAGTGGGATACGCTATTATCTTCGGTTCGCAGTAATATTGTGGATATTGGGACAAGAATTACTGAAGGAGACGTCACGATTGAGCCTTACCGAATCCAGCATGAGACAGCTTGTACCTATTGTTCTTTTAAGCCTGTATGCCAATTTGACGAAGCTATTGAAGGTAGCGAATATCATGTACTGGGTAAACCAGACAAAGCACAGGTATGGAATTTGTTGTCACAGACCCAAGGAGGAGATACACCGTGCACGAAATAGTCAAACCCGAAAACAGCATGTGGAGTGATGACCAGTGGAAGGCTATTTCGCTTAGTGGTGATCATATCCTCGTTGCTGCAGCCGCAGGCTCAGGGAAGACGGCGGTTCTGGTAGAGAGAATTATTCGTAAGATTACCGATGAGCAGCAGGGTTTTAGTGTGGAAAGGATGTTGGTAGCCACCTTCACGAAGGCAGCTGCAGCAGAAATGCGTCAGCGTATTCGTGAAGCGCTGGATAGAGCATTAGAACAAGATCCGAGTAACGGACATTTACGTCGACAGTTATCTTTATTAGGTAGAGCATCTATAACTACGCTGCATTCATTTTGTATGGAGGTTATACGCCGGTATTATCAATTAATACCACTTGATCCGGGCTTTCGAATTCTTAATGAGAATGAATCTGAGTTGATGAGACAGGAAATAATGGAGGAATTGTTTGAAGAGAAGTATGGAGAAGCAGAAGAAGGCGGTCTCTTCTTACAGCTAGCAGATTGGTTTAGTGGTGAACGCAGCGATGATGCTGTCTATTTACTTGTACAGAAATTATACGATTTCTCACGCAGTCATCCTTGGCCTGACGATTGGCTGAGGAAGATGGCGTCAGCATTCAAGGTGTCAGATACAGCAACACTTGGACAAAGTCTGTGGGTAGAAAGTATTGTTCAGGATGCCAAGTTATCACTTGCTGGTGCGGCTGGTTTGCTTCATCAAGCGATTACACTAGCTAATTCACCGGGAGGGCCCGCTCCTTATGTTGATAACCTCACTGATGATCTCGAAATGGTCGAGTCACTTAGAGAGTGCCTCGAGGATTTCCCTTGGGATGCGCTGTATAACGCCTTTCAAAGTATTTCCTTCGGTAAATTAAAGAGCTGTCGTAAAGATGAGACGGACCCTGAAATACAGGAACGTGTCAAAGAGCTTCGAGATAGTGTTAAGAAAACGTTAAATGAATTAAAAGGGGCTTTGTTCGGTCGTCCAGCGGAGACTTATTTATCTGAGCTACATGAAATGGCTCCTATTATGGAGGAATTGTCTGAGGTTGTCATTGCTTTTGGACAGCGTTATAAGGAAGCGAAGCAAGCAAGAGGACTGGTTGATTTCAGTGATCTAGAGCATTACTGTTTACAAATTTTACGTCATCCTGAGTCTTCACCAGATCAAATGTACCCTTCGGATGCAGCAATGGAATATCGGAATCAATTTGATGAAGTACTACTAGATGAGTATCAGGATACGAATAGTGTTCAAGAAAATATCGTAAATTTGATATCTAGAGAACTCCCGGGTAACCGATTCATGGTAGGAGATGTGAAGCAAAGCATTTATCGCTTTCGCCTAGCAGAACCAGGCCTTTTTCTAGAAAAATATAGCAGGTATGGCACAGATGATAGTGAAGGCATTGTCATTGACTTGGCTCGAAATTTCCGGAGTCGTCCAGAAGTCGTCCATGCGGTAAATGTTATTTTTCGTCAACTGATGAATGAGACTGTGGCCGAAATTAACTATGATGAAAGAGCAGAACTGGTGTATGGGGCTTCTTTCCCAAGTGAGAAAGGAAGCGAAGCCGATTCTACGTATGCACCAGAACTTTTACTTATAGATCGGGATAGCAACGGAGCTAGAGAGGCTGAGCCTACAGAAGACGAGAGTTCCTTGCTACAAGAGGGCGAATGGCTGGAGATGGAGACAGCTCAGCTAGAAGCACGAGCGATTGCACGAAAGATTAAAGAGATGACAGGGGAAACGGGTGGTAATCCTCTGCACATATACGATAAATCATTAAAGATCATGCGTCCTGTACATTATGGCGATATGGTCATTCTGCTCCGCTCTGCTTACATTTGGGGTCCATTGATCATGGAAGAACTACGGCAACAAGGCATATCGGCTGATGGCGAACAGAACCAAGGTTATTTCGAGGCAACTGAAGTGGAGATTATGCTCTCCCTGTTGCAAATTATTGATAACCCGCAGCAAGATATTCCGCTCGCTAGCGTGTTGCGTTCGCCTATTGTGGGTCTGTCCGAGGAAGAACTCGCGCAGATTCGCTTGTGTGCTAAAGGACCTTTCTATGAGGCGCTAATGGCGGCTGCGGGGATGAAGAAGTTGAATATGCAGGATTCACATTCAGTCGCATTTGAACACATTCAATGGATGAATCGAGAGGTAGCTGCCACAGAAGAGGTTGCTACTCAAGAGCTATCTGTCGAATCAGCACCCGCTACTGAGGATCATACACGGCAGTTATCCTCAGATAAAGAGATTCGCATAGAGACTCAGCTCCAGCAGAAGCTTGATACTTTTCTCCGCAAGTTAGAGGGATGGCGAAATGAAGCACGCAGAGGCAGTCTAGGTGATCTGATCTGGCATCTCTACCGAGAGACTGGATATTTAGATTGGGTTGGGGGGCTTCCTGGTGGAGTACAGAGACAGAGTAATCTGACAGCACTTTACGATAGAGCGGTGCAATACGAGCAGACGACGGCTTCACGCGGATTGTTTCGTTTCTTAACGTTTATAGCGAGACTACGTGATAACGGCTCAGATTTAGGAAGCCCAGGAAGAGCGGATAAACAGGACAATGCAGTACGGATCATGACCATTCACAAGAGTAAGGGTTTGGAATTCCCGGTCGTCTTTGTAGCAGGAATGGCTAAGATTTTCAACCAGAGGGATCTGAATTCGCCGTTCTTAATGCATAAGGAGCTTGGTTTTGGTCCTAAATTTGTGGATCAGCAGATGCGCGTGAGTTACCCAACGCTACCTTATCTCGCTATACGGCGTCGTTCTCAGCTTGAGTTGCTTGCTGAAGAGATGCGGGTTCTCTATGTGGCATTGACACGTCCGAAGGAAAAATTAGTTCTTGTGGGTACGACCAAGGATTTAGTCAAAAAAGTAACGACATGGACTCAGGTTCAAGGCCACAAGGAATTTATGCTACCAGATCATATCCTCTCCCGGGGACGTAGTTACTTAGACTGGGTTGGACCTGCGCTTATACGTCATCCTGGGGCAGAAATATTGCGTCAACTAGGAGGGGCTAGTGAGTTGCCTTCGGCTGTGTTGAACGATGACCCTTCATCATGGAGAGTCTCTATACTATCTGCTGATGAGTTGTCCAAGGGAATCATTATGGGGACAGATGAAGTGGAGCAGCCTTCACCAGATCGGGAATTGAAGCTACAGGCTATGATGAAGAAGCAACTTATTCCCTTGGAATTAACGAATAGTGATGAGGATATGGATGAATCAGCTATATCTATAGAAAGAACACTTGATTGGCGTTATCCCTATTTATTATCCAGCACGCTATCTGCTAAAACGTCAGTGACGGAAATGAAGAAGCTTATTACCTTACAGGAGTATCCTTCCCTAGATTGGTTAGAAGAGAAGCTATTGCAACAGGATATGACCAATGCTGTCGGATCGCAGAATAAACCTACTTTGCAGCTTCAACGACCTAAATTTATGGAGAAGAAAAAGATGAGCCCTACGGAACGTGGAACAGTGTATCATACGTTAATGCAGCATATCCCACTTCATGAGGGAGATGTGGATGTTCATACAGTAGAAGCTACATTATATCGACTTGTAGACCTTCAAATTGTGACTAAAGAGCAAGCAGATATGATCCAACCCAATGAAGTTGCTGCTATGTTTGCTAGTGATATTGGAGCAAGGTTAATGTCCGCTTCTTGGGTAGCTCGTGAAATGCCTTTTAGTTATGGAATCTCAGCAACGGAAGCACATCAAGGGCTTCATTTCGTGAATAATCAGCTTTTAGATGAGAGTAGGGCTATGATTGCCAAGCAACTGGACAAGGAGATTGTGCTTATTCAAGGGATTGTCGATTGTATATTCCGAGTAGATGGGAAATTGATTCTGCTTGATTACAAAACAGATCGGGTCAACAAGGAACACGGTGGTGTGGAAGTCTTGATGGAACAATATCGGTTTCAGCTAGAGCTGTACAGTAAGGCTCTAGAAGATATTCTGGGAGAACCCGTGCATGAGATGTGGTTGTATTTCTTCGACGGTTCATATGTCGTTCAACTATAAGAGGTAACTCTAAGAGGAGAGGCTTCGATAGGTCTCAGAAAGAAAATGAAAAAGGAGAGATGATATGCGAATATTGCATACTGGCGATTGGCATTTCGGTCGCACGCTAGAGGGACGAAGTCGCATGAAAGAACAGGAGGATTTCGTCGATGAGCTAGTGAGAATGGCTGATGACCAACAAGCAGACGTAATTCTCATGGCCGGTGATGTGTATGACTCTGTCAATCCACCTGCTGCTGCTGAGCAGCTCTTCTATGAGGCGGCTGCAAGGTTGACTGCAGGTGGACGTCCCTTGGTTGTCATAGCAGGTAATCATGACCAGCCAGAGCGTGTGTCTTCCGTATCTCCGCTTGTCACTAGGCAGGGTATAACTTTGGTGGGATTACCTGTGGCGAACACGATAACCGTTGAAGCCACTCGAACAGGTGAAATTGCCAAAATCGCCGCACTTCCCTATCCTTCTGAAGCTCGGCTTAATGAACTCCTTATGGTAGAGGGGAGTGAAGATGACTTGAGACGGGCATACAGCGCTCGTGTCGGCAAGTTAATGGAGATGTTAGCTCGCGAATTCACACCACAGACTGTGAATTTAGCCATGAGCCATATCTATGTATTGGGTGGCGTAGAATCTGACTCGGAGCGTCCTATTCAGGTAGGAGGAGCTTACACGGTAGATCCATCAGCTCTGTCTATCGGTGCACAATATACTGCGTTAGGTCATCTTCATCGCTCACAAGCGGTGAAGGGAGATGGGATGGTTAGGTATAGCGGCTCTCCGCTAGCTTATAGTTTCTCTGAGGCAGGACAAGCCAAATCGGTTGTGATGTTGGACATATCTCCTGGGGGCGGGCAACCACGGTTTGAGGAAGTATTTCTATCTTGTGGGCGACCGCTTGTCCGTTGGAAAGCTAAGAATGGCTTAGAGGAAGTATATCGTTGGCTAGACGAGGGACTGGACGACCGTGCTTTTATCGATCTAGAAATCTCTTTGACAGAAGCGATGTCGCTTGGCGAAATTCAAAGACTGCGTAAAAGTCGTGAAGGATTGGTGCATATCCGTCCTATTTATCCAGAAATGGAAGTGGCAGAACTGGATAACGAACGTTCACGTATGCCTATTCATGAGTTGTTTCGCAAGTTTTACCAGCGTCAGACAGGGGGAGCAGAGCCAGATGATGGAATGGTTCAATTATTCCTTGATTTGATTGAGGAAGATTCCACTGGTCAGGAAGAAGGGGACGTATAGATGAAGCCGATCACACTGAAGCTCTCCGGACTACAAAGTTATCGTGAAGTACAGCAGATTGACTTTGAGGACTTAACACAGATGGGCTTGTTCGGTATATTTGGGCCTACAGGTAGTGGGAAATCCACCTTACTTGATGCTATTACACTTGCTTTATATGGCAAGGTAGAGAGAGCAGTTAACGGAACACAAGGGATCATGAATCATTCCGAAGATTCTCTATTTGTCTCATTTACTTTTGAGCTGAACTCATCCGCAGGACCAGAGCAATATCGTGTGGAGCGGCGTTTCAAAAGATCGAATGAGCTTTCTATTAGTAATACTATCAGTCGTTTTATTGAAATAACGCCAGAGGGAGATCTGGTTCTTGCGGATAAACTTGTAGAAGTGACACGCTGTGTGGAGGATAAACTTGGACTCAAAATGGATGATTTCACACGGGCAGTCGTTCTACCTCAAGGGAAATTTGCCGAGTTCCTGTCTTTAAAAGGAACTGAACGTAGGCAAATGTTACAGCGTTTGTTCCACTTAGAGCAGTATGGGGATCAATTGGGACAGAAGCTTAGTCGACGTGTCAAAGAGAATGAATCTTCTCTCAAGACGATAGAAGCAGAGCAGCAAGGACTTGGTAATGCAGGTCGTGAAGCATTGGACGAAGTGAAGAAACAGCTAGAACAGTCTGTTGTAAATGCTAATATTTCTCGGCGTAAATTTAATGAAATGACTCTTCAATCACAGCAACTCTCTAAGGTCTGGGAATGGCAGATTGAGCGTAACCATAGTCAGGCACAACTGAAAGAGCTAACCTCTGTAGAAGGTGAGATTATTTCATTGGAGGACAGGTTAGCGAAGGCTAAAGTGGCACAGCAACTGATGCCGTTGTTGACACAGTGGCAGGAGAGTAAGCGCGAGTACGAGATTCGCACAACTAAGTTCAATGAGCTACAGTTAGAAGCCAAGGAATCAGAAGAGTCAGCGCTTCGTGCAATTCAAACGGATGATGCGGCGCAGATAAAGCTATCCAGTGAAGAACCCAAGCTACGGATAAGGCAAGATCAATTGGAGCAGGCTGTGAAACTCCAACAGGAGCGAGATGCTCTTAGGTCTGAATGTCGGGAAATAGATAAGAAGCGAGTAGAGACTACAAGCCTTCACAGTGAACTTCAAGCGACGCTTGCGAAAGAGCAGGAGTTGCTTATTAAGGGACAGAAAAGGCAAACAGAACTTCAGACCACGCTAAAGAAACTAGAGGTCCGTTCTCAAGATCGAGATATTCTTGGACGAGCTGTGCAGCGTAGGCAAATGATTTTTTCGTATGAAGAGCAAGAGCAAACGATGATCAAGGAATGCTCAGTACAAGAACGGAGACTTGTAGAAGTATCGTCTAGACTAGTTGAGGTTCAGCAAGGGCAATCTGAGCTTAAAGAAATGAACATGAGCTTTATAGATAACATTTCTTCTCTTATAGCAAATCTATCGGAGCTTGATAATGGAGTTAGACAATCGATTCTTCGGTTGGAAGTGGAGGAGGAACAGCTCCGTCAACAGCTCAAGCGACAGGAATCTCAGGCTCTAGCATCAACGTTAGCAGCACAGCTTGAGGAAGGACAGCCATGTCCTGTGTGTGGTTCTGACCACCATCCGCACCCTGTGGGTAATCGTACAGCTGAATGGATAGGAATAGCAGAGACGGATGCGATCCGTCCATTACATTCACGAATGAGAGAGCTTACCTTTACTTTGCGTCAACTTGCACATGAGGGTAAAACGATACTTGAATCCGTAGCAATTGAGCCTGTTATATATCAGGAATCACTGGTGGCAGTAGCTGTTGAAGCTATCGACAATGCAACGATACCTCTTTCATTCTCGGTAGAGAATTGGGAGAGTCAACTGAATCAGTTAGAGGAAGAAACTGCGGTAAGTTCAAATGCTATAACAACGTTACGGCAGGAAACCGCTAAATGGAAGCAGAGATCGGATAAGCTTCAGCAACAACATTTGAAATATACTGCGGAGGCAGAAGCGCAGCGGAGCTTCTACGAGCAAACGAAATCAAAGCTTGAACAAGTTACAGCAGAATTAGCTAAGTTACAACAAACCTGGAATCATGACTTTCCTGAGCTACCTATGGCAGAATCTGAGCTGAGATTTAAGGCAATGCAGGAAAAAGATAAAGAAGCTGATGCCATCAAAGAGCGGCTTGAGGTCAGTATTCCCTTCATAGATAGTAAGACAACTTCCGTTCAATCCATTGAACAGCAAATGAGGGAACTGGATAAATTGCTCATTCAGCTGAATACTCAGTGGCAGGGAAAGATGGAGCAACTACACGAGCAGGATCAGAAGCTACTCTCTTGGATTGGGGAGGGTTCTGCTAAAGACCTCCTCTTGGAATGCAGACAACAATTACAAAGTTTACAGCTAGCGGTTGACCACTCTAAGCAACTGCGTCACACCGCTGAAGAGGCGAAGCATGAAGCGATGAAGTTACTGGTTATGGCACAGCAGGCTGTTGAATCAGCAGCAGAGCATAGCGAGGCATCAACCATACGATGGCAGCAACAGTTAGAAGCTTCACCGTTGTCTACTCCAGAAGACGTTGAGCGCTGCTGTCTGCATAGTGAAGAAGAAGTACGGTACGCAGAGCAGATTAGACGGCATCGAGAACAAGAGCAAGAAATTGTCATGAAGCTACGTCATTTGAAAGACAAGCTAGCAGGGTCTTCTTTAACTGAAGAAGAATGGAATGAAAACTCTCGGATGTTGGATGAAAGTAGAAATGCAGATGAACAGGCAGTTCAAGCCCGAGCGAGAGCAGAACGTGATTTAGAAGATGTGGAGCATAGACACGGACGATGGAAGCAACTTGAGGAAATGAGAGTAGAGAAGAGAGCCAAAGGGGAACAACTCTCTAAGCTTCAATCCTGTTTACGCGGGAATGCTTTTGTTGAATATATTGCCGAAGAGCAACTTATGCAAGTTAGTCAGGATGCTTCCCAGCGCCTTCGCTTTCTTACAAGACAGCGATATTCTCTAGAAGTAGATTCTGGAGGAGGATTCGTTATTCGTGATGATACGAATGGGGGAATACGTAGACCTGTGTCCACTTTGTCTGGGGGGGAGACATTCCTGACATCGTTATCTCTCGCACTTGCCTTATCCGCGCAAATTCAGCTTCGCGGTCAATACCCGCTCCAATTCTTTTTCTTGGATGAAGGTTTTGGAACACTTGATCCAGAGCTGTTAGAAATGGTTATTACATCGTTGGAACGTCTTCATAGCGATCATCTGTCCGTTGGTATCATTAGTCATGTTCCTGAGTTAAGAGCAAGACTACCACGTAAGTTGGTTGTGCTTCCTGCTGAACATGCTGGGGGCGGTTCTCGCATTATTAAAGAAAATATGTGAGCTTACTATGGATAGTGATGTACATCACAGTAACAGTAACAACCTGTTGTTATAATACAGACATAAAGCCGACATCGTTTGAAGCACTTGGACGGACTTAAGACTAGGAAATGTATTTTTCTAACATAAGTCCGAACGACAATTAGCATATATTGCTGATTGGGTGCTTCTTTTTTTTTTGCATTTTTAGGATCTATCCGCCCAGACCTGAATATGATGTGAGTAGACGTTCATGGAATATTAGGAGGATTAGATGAAATGGAAAACTTAGATCCCAAAAAATTGTGTTGTGAGCATATCCACCGTTACGTGCGAGTATGGATAGTGGACGGAAGAGCTTTCGATGGATTTGTGGAGAGTGTGGATGAAGAGCAGTTATACTTAGCTATTCCAGTTGGTCATGAAATGCCTGACAATGAACAGATCGGTTTAGAGAATGCAGGTCATCCGGAATGTTCTGTTGGGCATCATGGCAATTTTGGAGGTTACCCAGGCATTCAGACGCGAGCCTTGGCTCAAGGTTATTACCCCTACCCAGGGGCCGGTCTAGGGTATGGTTATCCTGGCTATCCTCCATATGGGATCCGTAGATTCAACCGTTTGGTTTTGCCGCTTGCTGCACTGACGGGACTAAGCTTGTTGCCTTATTACTGAAATAGCATTGTTTTTATTCTAAGACCGTCTCCTAGGTTAATTGGTGACGGTCCTTTTACAATATAAGAAAGGTTAAACTGTCACTGTACTTTGTTTATATTTCTACGAGAAACGGTTAGCGTTCTTTAAGGACGATGAAGTCGTTTTTTTGTATATGTCTATTGGACGATTGGATGCTGAATCCGTTATGATGTAATATATGTAATTAATTAAGGAGGCGGAGTAGATGGATTGTTTATTTTGCAAAATTGTCGAGGGTAGTATTCCTTCAAAGAAAGT
>DASXLR010000055.1:0-11915 GCA_036496075.1 Paenibacillus sp.
CTTCTTTATGAAGCTGAAATCGCCGTCTTAGGCTTGTAGATTTGCTCTCTTTCTTTCTTCCCGCTGAATGTACGCTTTCGGTATGTTCTACTGAACCTTCAATCAGAATGTCATCATAGCGCGCTTCCATTGCTTATCGGCGTTACATAATGCATGGACAAAGTTATAAATCTATTTAAAGTACGTGGCGTAGCAATCCTGCACCAGCGTGTTTGTGAAGCGAGGTAAGAAGTCCAGTTCCTTGATCGCTTTGCTTTCCACGGCTTTCATGAACGCCGAGTCATGTCCAATCTGAGTTGGATATGACGTCTAGCCAGTGACCTTTCCCATCTACTCGCAAGCCTGTTTCATCGGCATACACAACAGGACTTTTTAGTAACTGACTGCGAATGACATCTTCGAACGATTCTAGTACTTCGAACATTCGCTTCATTAAATGAGTAAAGTAACTTCACTAGGTCGATAACCGGTAAGATCATGAAAAAATTGTGAGATTCGCTCAAGCGGAATCATTGATACATATTTAAAAGTAAGTGGCCCATGAGTCAAAACCTGCTCCATATTGAGTAGGTGCTTTTACTCCGGCTAGGAATGAAGCCTGTTGCAGGGTTTGACAATTAGGGCAACACTTCTTCTGAATGCGATGCTTCGGTAGATCGAACACTTAACGCTTTTCCCATTCAAGTTCCGGTACATATTCAAGCGAACAAGCGCATTGTGAATAGGTGAAAATCTCATATTCAACGATTTCATCAGGTGTGTCCGGGAAACGTAATGTGTGGCCCTCGTGATCCTTTGGTACGCCCTTCTTTCTGCCTGGCTTACTTCGATTAACTGGTTTACTCATGCCGTCACTGGAAGGCGGTTTACTACTGTTTTTCGAGTTTTGACCGAGTTGCTCAATTTGCTATGTTAATATCATGATAAAGGCTGCAATTTCTCCATCCCCTTTGCTGATTCCTATAATTTTCTCTGGCGTTAGCTTCACGATGTATCCCCTTTTCCGTTCTCGTTTTTTTATATTCCACTTCAATTTCCAATAGTTTCATATTGGGGGGGTACCTAAGTAAAAACGATTATTTAAAAATCCATAATTTTTCTCCACTTACTTTTATATCATCTTCCACTATAATTTGTTTCACAGATACTTCCTGACACAAGTTCCTAATCTTCTTTGTAAGAGAGGAGGTGTAAGGATGAAAAAAACGGTATCTTCCCTCTGTATAATGCTTGCTATTGTTTTAAGTTTTACAACAACAGCGTTTGCTGCTTTCAGCTATTCTAGCCCGAATTTTACGCTCTCAAGCGGAACAATCAAGTTCGGTTCAGGCGTTATTGTCAACACGGGTAAGTATCGCGATGATTTAACAATTAAACTTTATCAAGGAAATAAGCAGATCAGCACTAAAACAATAACACTGAATCCTCAAGAATGGATCTACCCAGGCACAGGATCAACACCAGAGATTATACTAGCAACTGGCCAACCAGCTGGTGTTTACACATATGTTCTATCAGGTACAGGAAGTTGGCATGTTATGGCGGGCATAACTAATTAGTGCTGCTAATGACATTCACTTTCAGAAGAAATAAATCAGCCCCGTGTAATTGCACGGGGCTGATTTATATTTTATAACCGTATGTTTACAAGTGGAATGATGACATTCTTTTGTTAAAAAACAAGTTTCCAAACTAGCCCAGTCAGCACAATATAGCCACTAATCGATACCATTAAATATGAAGCCGTCCGTTCCTTATTTACTCCGCTAATCTCTATTCCTCCATATAGCGATAATGCAAAGATCAATAACAGCGTTATCCTCCACATGGTTGGTTACAGGGTATGTGCTTCTTATATATGCAGCTATAACCACAACAGTCTTCCCTTAACGTAGTCCAATATCGTGAAAGCGGTTAGCGATCGGTTCACGCAGCAACGTCTGAATTGACTGAATCGCAGAAGTCTCAGCCATTTTAGCATCATGGAATAACTCAATCAGATTGTTTATCTTCAAGTGAGCACGGGGACTCGTCGTATTCATTTCAGATACATCTACTCGCTTTATAATCTCATCAAAGATCGTAGCCAGTCGAGTATAATGTACTGCTACTGTTTCCAAGGCGGGCCAATAATTGCAGGCCGCCTCTGTATACCTTGCCGCATCCTTTTTGGCTGCGGCATATACATTAAATGTTGTATGTGCCCCCGCCGCATCATAGTCACCGGAGCGCAACGCCTCCACAATTGCATCATAAGCCTTTAACCCACAGGCATATTCGGACTCCGGTAGCATCAGATCATGAGTATTCCCTTTGAAGACCGCCTGTATAAAAGATTCCTTAATCACCTGCAACACATCTATTTCCAATTGATCCTCGTAAACTTGGTAGTACCAATAAGGCGAATGGTTCCGGCCCAATTCACCGAACGGTAATTCCTGATAATCGGCTACCTGACCATCCGTATAGTAAAAAACCTCTTCGTTGTCATTGTATCCATTAACAATGACGAATTGGTCTTTCCATAGGACAACGCCCGTGCCATGATCAATAGAGCTTTTAATATCCATGACAGCTTGTTGCTGATACAGTGGAAATGTTGGCTCAAAATTAAACCCAGCACACTGAGAAGCCGTAATCCCGACAAGATCAGCAGCAACCAAATGCTCCGCCATCCAATTATATGCTGTGGCCGAATCTCTATGTAGACTTCTGTGAACGGAAAAACGGAAGCATGCTGCTGTCATCCCAGATAACATATACTTCGGTAACGAAAACCAGCCCTTCCCCGACAAAATACCATACATGGCATCCGTAAATGAATAAGATTCCAACCTCAATTGGAGTGGATGTACAATAACCTGTTCCATTCCCTAATTCCTCCCTTCTTCCTATCGCTCAGCATTCAATCATAAACTACCAGTCATGTTCGTCATCCTCGCCGCTGCCCTCTATTCACCTAGCAGAATGGGCTCCCCACCTTGGCAGAATGGATCGTTTACGATCAGGATAGCGCTCTGATATGATTCTACTCAGCCCCATTGCCCTTTCTTCCAAAGCCTGCGCCTTTTCTAGAATAGTACATAAAGACGGAAGACGATGTTCATCTAGATGTCTTTTACCATGAATAGATGGCAGTGAAGTAGCAAGCTCCTCTGACACCATATTCACAAGCTCCGCATACATGCTGTAAACTTCATCTAATCCAGGTAAAATAGCCTTAACCTCTAGCATATAATCTTTAATTTCCGTCCTTGATGTCAGGTACGATTCCAATATATATACAGCACCTGACCTGTCAAAGTCACCTAGCTTAAAAGCTCGTATAAGAAAGCTATAGGCGTGCCTTCCTGAAGCAATACTCTGATCGGGTAATGTTTTATAACTTGTCTCCCAGTCATACAGTGCAAGTCTGAGCGATTCCAGTACAGCCTCCTGCATGCCGATTTTCACCTTGTCTCCGAATATCTGACAATACCAAAATGGCGTACTATTTATACCGAAATTATCGTATAGCACAATTCGACTTTCTTCAGACCAGCCATCTTGCATATAAAAAACACAATCTTCATCGTCATAACCGTGAATGACTCCAAACTCCGGAATCCAGTATACTCCACCAAGACCAAGTTCTAAACTTTCTTTCATCCACTGAACTGCATTCTTTTGATAAACTTCAAACGAGCTATGTCTTGTTCGACCAGCATCATAGACTGTATATATTCCTAGGTTATCGATTGCTGGCTTATGCTCGATGCCCCACTGCCCATATGCTGTGACCGACATATGAAGGAGCTTCTCATGTACTGAAAATTTGAATGCCATACCGCTAAGTCCTGAAAGCATATATTTAGGTCCATCAAACCGATTTGCCGCTGTCAAAATAGCATACACAGCATCTGTAAAAGATTTGGATTCCCGCCTCATATGTATATCTTTAAGTATCATTAGAACCCCCCTGTTCATCTAGCAGCTCCAGCATCCCTTGGCATCTATTCCACATTCTCTCTCTAAGCCACTTGGGAGATATAATCTGGCGCCACTCGGAAGTGAGCAGATGCCCTATAAATCCATCTGAGTCATAGAACTCTAACTCATATATATCATCGGTTGATGTACAAACCTTGTATCCATACCATGTGGTACCCTGTGGTGGCACGGCCAATCGAATTTGTGCCTTAAATGGCTTGATCTGTTGCGTTCGCCCAGGTTGCCTCCGTTCATCTTCATTATCTCCTTCGAACTGCCGATCTGTTACCTTTAACCGAATAATATCAGAAAGCCGAAAGGTTTGAAGACGGCCCTGTCCTTCAATTGGGGCAATGACATGATCGTCATCATAATGACGAGTCAGCGTAACGGGACAAATATGCATTTCCTGCTGTGCCCCAGCTTGCTCTTGATAGATAATATGTACGATGAGGTGTGCTCTGATGGCATGGTCCAGCAGTTCAAAATACTGCATTCGACGGGTATCTACTTCAAATATGGGCAGATAGGCTTCAATATTTAACTCTTGGTTATCCGTAAAACGTTCAAGAAGACTGCCGATCCGCCGGATCGTATGTCCATTTTCATAATTATAATGGCTATAACGGTAAGCTAAATATTTCAGCACCCGGTTTTCTTCTTCAGTTATATATAAGTGGGGCAATATGAAGCTGTCATCTTCATAGCAGTATCCACGTTGTTTAGCTATATATTGCACTGGAGCACGAAGGGATGATGCCAAATACTCAATGTCCCGCTGCGCTTGCCGCTTCGATATTTCGAAATACTCTGCCAAATGATTACTGTTCGGATAACTTCCCGCCCTGATTTGCTGATCAAACCATTGAATGCGATGCATATGGCTCAAGAAAACATTCTCCCCTTCGTGTTACTAAGTCAGAGGTCGCTCTCTAACTTTTCAGTAAGATCTATTGGTATCTCTTCAAGTATACGATAAGTTACTTTAAACAAGGATGCCTAGTTGTGCCTAAATGCATAATGCATGAGGACAACTGGCACCCTTGAGTACTTACTTTACTACTTAATTAATGCATCCACTTTAGATTGTGGCGCTTTGTCGCAGCGTTTACATACCTTAACAGCCGTCCCATCAGTTTTTGTTCTTGGATAGAGCAGCTTAATTCGCGTGCACTGGCAGATCGGGCAGGTGCCGCGGCCTCGTGATGGTAAACTCCAGAGCGCATGCCCTCGTTTTGTCTTCGCCATGAATATGTTCCTCATTTCAGCAATTTGAATGTTACTTCTGAATTATAGAACAATTGGTACGACATAAAATGTCGTATTAAATTATTGCTATATTACTTCAGATTTATATCAGTTCAAATCGCTAACCCACACATATCAAAACCCAATAATGACATCCCTATGTTACAAGAAAATAACAGTCCCCATATGAATCATGTCATTAAGGAACTCCGTCGTTCCTCTGATGTTATTTCTTCACCGCTAATGAGGTGGTCACCTTTTATGATTGTTTCAATTATATTTCTAATTTGCATTATCGAATAGATGTAGGAGATCCCAGAATCACCGGACCATGATACATAAGGGAAACAAATAACTGGAAGGGTAGCCTGGCAGTTATTTGTTTCCCTTATGTTATATTTGTTGAGATTGATCCTGAATGAGCCAATTTTTTACGGGCTACTCGATACTTTTGTTCTGGTTATGTTGTACTTTATACTGTACATACCGTGTTCTGTTGTGGTTAGTGACTTAGTCCTGTCACTTAGTTGTATCTGCTCTCTGGGTAATTTTATCCCGAAGTTGGCACTTTTTGTGAAAAATCGATCATTGGTTACCAGTTGCGTGTATCGAACAACAGATCCATCCAGTTCAACCTCAAACTAAATTCGCTTTACTGATCTACCTTGCATAGTTATGGTTATGAATTGGTTTGACAGACGTAGCACACTCTCAACTCTTAGATTCATTCAACAATACCCTTATATCTGAAAATAAATTTATGAACCTCCGAATCGAACACTTACTATAACACTCGCGATAAGCTGTATAGACAAAAATAAAGCCGTGTCCCTTCTTTTCAGAGGGGGCCCATCACCCAAAAGAGGGCTGTGACAGCCCCCCAAACCCGCATCGGAAAAGGCCGGTACAGCCACTCGAAAGAGGAGGGCTGTACGATGTATCGAATAGAATACGAGCGAACGCTCGGTTCAAGACTTCATGAAAATGATTTCAGAGAGTGATTGTTGACTCCGAGTTGACTCGGAGCCCCGCTGAATACATCGCCCAAGGTACTCGCCTCAAGTGGTGATGTATCCAGAACGCCCGTCCCGCGGGGCATCTCAGCTCTTACTCCTCTCCAATAGCAATCGGATTCCCGCTATCCGGACTTCAATCGCTCCAGCTGCCTGCATACAGCTTCACTTGCTTGAATCCCGCTTCGCGAAGCGACAGTATTGCCGTTTCAAGATGAGAGAGTTCATAAAGTACTCCTGACCGTTTCTTTCGTTTTTTCTACACCGGCTCCTAGATCAGCCATCACTTGGGTGAGGACACTTTCCCCTTCCCTCCTCGTAGCAAAGCCAGATTTCATCTTTTACCGACTTTTTCCGATTTACGGATGCTTCCCGATCTCTATCGCGTAAGCATAAATACCGTTCTTACGTTTCGTGATACATCCCCGCATGATATTTTGTATGCTTATCCGTTCACCAAAAAAATAACTGTAATCTGATCTAAAAGTGCTTTTGGAAGGGACACGAAGTCATGCACAACATGAGAGAAGAGCTGACATCCTCCTACCTATCTGCCAAAAAAGGCCCACTTTGAATTGCATTTCAAGGAGGTAGGGAGACCAATCCCTTCCTTACGCATCTTCCTCCCGAACACCAAGTGCAAGATTTTTCTCCTTAAACCGCGTGTTATGAGAGGATACATAAGCGACTTCGTCTGCGTTCGGCTCCATATAAAGTTTGGCGCTTTTTACGGCAAAGGCCGCATCGGTAAACGCTCCGGCAATCAGGTAAAGCTTCGTTTCGTAGTCTACAAAGTCTCCAGCGGCGAAAATACCCGGTATATTCGTAGCCAGCTTGTTGTTGACTTTGACGTTTCGTTCGCCCATGTCCAACCCCCATTCGCGGATTGTTCCGAAATCCACCTTCAATCCGTGGTTGACAATAACGGTATCCACGCTGAACTGCTCTGTTCCTCCAGTATCCACATGGCTAATCGTCACCTGCTCAATCGTCTTCCCATCTTTGCTGTGCAGTTGGGTGACTGCATAAGGCGTTCTAAGGTTGACAGATGATTGTTTCATACGTACAACGTTTTTCTCGTGTCCACCAAATTGATCGCGGCGATGTACAATTGTAACGCTGGCAGCCAAAGGCTCCAGCTCATTCGCCCAGTCCACCGCCGAGTCACCGCCGCCAGATATCAAGACATGCTTACCGCGAAACGGCTCGAGTTCCTGTACCGTATAATGCAAATTGGTCACCTCATAACGATCTGCTCCTTCAATGTCCAGCTTCGCCATCTTCAGAATACCGTAGCCGATGGTGAGAATGCAGAATGTTGTATATTGTCGCTAATATGCTTACGCTTTTTGTACTGACCCGGAGCTATTCCCACGTGCTTTTTAAACATCCGATTGAAATATATATAGGTCTGGATAGCCCACACTGGCGGCAACCTCCTGTAATGTGGCATCCGTCGTCAGCAACAATTCCTGTGCCTTGTCCATTCTTAGCTTAATCAAAAAGTAAATCGGGCTACTCCCCGTCTGATCCTTAAACTTTCTGGATAAATATTGTGGGCTATAATTTAAGAGATTCGCCATGGTCTCAATGGTGATCGTTTGGTGGTAGTGCTCCCTCATGTAACGAATAGCTTGCTCCGATAAATTCGGGAGGTTTGTTTCAATGCCCTGCCGCTGGATTTGCCACTGCAACTCATAGACAAATTGATAGAACAGTGATTTAGCATGCAGCTTCTCTAACGCCTTCGACCGACTCCATTCGTTATGCATCTGCTTTACCTTGTTCAGCAAACCGGATATTGCGGAGTGAACGCATATTGCTGCTGAAACGGATTATCTCCTTCCAATATAAGATGCTGCTTCTGGTGGAACGCAGGAGGCAACGTTGCTTTGTACAGAATCAGATAAAATTCAAGCTCCTCTCCTGATTCAATATCTAGACAGGCACCTTTACCGCCATGTAGCACATGAAACCCTCGAACTATGCTCATATTTCCATCCAGCCAAATTTGTCCGCTACCGCGCGTCGTAAATAAGAAGGTAATGGCAGGTAACCGATAAGCTTGCAACTGCTTTTTAAACTCTATCACCATATGAAGAACATCCATAACGTGAATGTTCGCCAGATTCCATAATAGAATATGATCTTTTACACTCATCTCACGATTTCAATCCCTTTCCTCATTATTCCGTATGCTGCCGCTTCATGATGTCACCTTTGCAACAACTGCTTATGATTATAAATGATAATCATTCTCTCTCATAGCTCGATCATTACATTCTGGATAAAGAGTTTCTCAAAAGTATTAGGTATTGATAGACACAAAGAGGCCGGGTACCTTCTTTCGGAAGGTGCCCGGCTTTTTCTGCGCAGAAAGCTGTTTTCTCATATCAATCATATCGATTTAGCTTTTTGGTGCAGTGGACAGCAAGTGTTCCATCATAAAGTCGAGCTGCTTATCAATGGAGTAGATATCATTGTAATAAAATAAGTTAAAACTGATTTCTATTAGTCTGCCTTCTTTTATGGCCGGAATACTGTTCCAAATCGCATTGCCCGTCAAATCATCCATCCCTTTATAGGAGGAACGGAACACATAATCACCGATATAATCCGAAAGCACTTCCATTGAGACGCTATCACCCGTTGCTCCCGTTGCTACATCAATTTTCTTCTGAACGATCTCTGGCGCCTTCATACCCAAGTATTCATAAATGATCTGAGAGCCACGTCCGTATTGCTTGCTCGCTATAACGTACATTTCTTTTTTACCACCCTCGATAATGGTTACCGTTTTATTATTTAGACCTACAGCTGCCAGTTTCTCTTTGCTTTCTTCAACCTTCTTATTAAAGTTAGTAAGAAGAGTTTGCACTTCCTGCTCTTTACCGAAGGTTTTACTCAGCAACGTAAGTCTTTCTTCTGTATTCATTTTTTCATAGGGAACGTAAACGGTTGGTGCAATCTGCTTCAATTTATTATACGTTTCCACAGAAGGGACAATAATTAGGTCTGGATTAAGCGCCATAACGGCTTCCGGATTCGGTTCAAACCAAGTTCCAAGCGTTTCGACCCCTTCCAGCTCCTTTTCAAATGCAGCTCCCTCGAATACATCGGATACACCGATAGGCTTGATTCCCATAGCAACCAGGTCACCAAGCAAATAGAGTACAACGACTCGTTTAGGATTAGCTGGTATCTCCACGTCACCCATCTCAGTAGACACGGTACGTGTTTGCGCTTCATTGGCTTGATTGCTTTCATTTGCCGTACCTTTTGTATTCTGTTCCGAAGCGGTCGTTACAGAAGTATTCCCTGATGAAGCGTTTGCGCCTCCGTTAGTTGTTCCGCTATTCGTTCCGCCAGTAGAACAAGCTCCCAGCAGAAGTGTTATACTGAGCAGCAAGCTTACGGCCAACCCAGATTTTGAATTAATTCTCATTCGTATAGACCCTCCACGTTTATATTGATAATGATTATCATCACCGTTATCAATATAACGTCCAATTCCTCCTGTTCCAATGGATAATCCCGTCATTCTGAATGGATGATCTTCTGATAAGCGCCGTTGCCGCTCCGCCTTTTGGAAGCGAACCGGGGACAAGCCTATGTATTTTTTGAAAATACGGCTGAAATAATAGACGTCAGAATAGCCAACAGCGTGTGCAATCTCTTGCAGTGTTGCATCCGTGCCGAGCAGCAGCTCGATGGCATGATTTACCCGTACCTGAATCAAATAATGAATCGGGCTAGCTCCTGTCTGCTCCTTAAACCGCATAGACAGATGGCGGGGGCTGTAATTCAACTTATCCGCGATTAATTCCAGTGTGAGGCTTTCCTGATAATACGCATCTATATAACGGATCGCCTGAGATACAAGATCAGGCTTACGTGTCCTGATCCCCTGAGTCTCCAGTTGCCGCAACAACTCATGAATGAACTGGTAAAAGAGCCCCTTAATATGAAGTCGATCCAAACTTTTCGCGCCTTCCCATATCTTTTCCATCAAAGTCAAGTAGCGAAGCAACGGAAGCGGTTCATCGGGCCGAAAGGCGTATTGGAGCGTGAATGGATTGTGCCGTTCCATCATTCGCACTAGTTCTTTCCTGATGGGGAAGGCATACACCGCTCTGTAGAATAGCAAGTAATATTCAAATTCTTCCCTTGCCTCTATATCCAAGCGCATCCCCTTGCCCCCATGCAATACATGAAACTGCCTTGCTTCATGCCTTGTACCATCTAGATGTAGGCTTGCCGAGCCGCGCACACCATAAATAAAGCTGCTTGCCGGCAACAGATAGGCATTCAGCAGCTCGCCCGGATTCATAATGACATGACGGATGTCCATTATTTTGACGGCTGCGTGGTTCCATAACATAATATGCTCTTCCAGCTTCATTGCGTATCATCTCCAATCCGTTTCCTGAAAGGACTTCTATCGTATTAACGAACAGAAGTACGTTCAAACTATACGATTTACCTATTATAGATGATAACAATTCTCAATTACAATCAAAATATCAGCTCCCTAAATGGACATACAAGTACAAGTAGGACAATCTGTTCAATCTTAGTTGGCACAGTGGCATAAATTCGCTATAATTGAGAATGATTATCATACGTGAGACTGGAGTGTTCCCGAATGTACAACAATGGTTTCAACAGCATAGCAGCATCCGTGCATGCTTTTTATATTCCCATACAGGCAACATCCTTGTCAGAAGAATACCTGTTATCACTGAAAGATGAAGAGCTACATCATCATGCAGTTATTGTCGTCTGGGGCGGAAGCGGATTTCTCAAAATCAACAATACGGAACATGAGTTAAGCCGGGGGAAGGTGTTCTTCCTTGATAGCACAACCAGAATCAGTGTATCTTCCACATCCAGACTAGAGGGCTTACTGCTACATTATCAATGCTTGAGCAGAGAAGATTCTCCTTTACAGGTACCGTTCCTGCCGAACAGTGTGTTAGAGCACTGCCCCGACAAAATTCTAATACTTGCAGACCAACTGCATGGCGCATGGTTTGAACAACAAATGGATAATCCATTCCACCTGCAACAGCTATTCACCGCACTGATGGCAGAGTTACATAGCGAGATGAAGGAGAGACAAAATTCTGAAGGTAGTTGGCTAGAGCGGACGCTCGTCTACATTAACAACCATTACTGCGAAGAGCTCACCAGAGAGCAGCTAGCCAGACTAGCTGGCGTCAGTCCCGAGCATTTTTCCCGCTCCTTCCGCAAGTCAACCGGCCAAACTTTCAACGAATATATCACCCTACTGCGGATCCGCAGTGCCCAACAGCAGCTGTTGACTCGAACGACGGATTTGAACACTTTGGCGTTGAATGTAGGGTACAAGGAAGGTACCTACTTAAGCCGAAAATTCAAACAGCTGGTCGGCTTGTCCCCTACCATCTATCACCGCAAGACGAAACGAGTAGTTTCCATGACGTTCAACCATACCGCCGCATTGTGGACACTTGGGGTAGTTCCTGAACTCGGTATGTATTCCCTCTGGCTGCAAAGTGTAAAGAATGTCACTTTCGGGAAAAAACTGGAACTGTACCGGAAAAACGCCACTTTGATCTATGAGGAGATTGCCGCCGCTGAGCCAGATGTCATTATCAACTATAATACGCTGGAGGAGAACAGACCTCTGATTTCTCTGGCGCC
>DASXLR010000056.1:0-13229 GCA_036496075.1 Paenibacillus sp.
GGATACTATTTACTTCGATTCTCCGCTGTGTGATCTTTCCTGATTGATCCATATACATGATCTCAACGATTTTCCCTAGGTACTTCATTGGCATGGCACTCACTCCTTATAAGAACGTTTGTTTGAATTATATGCGAACTAGCGTTCTTAAATCAATGTAAAAAAAAATACCGACCAGTCCATAAGGACTGGTCGGTATAGTAAAGGGAAAGGAAGAATTAGTACAGAAATGCGCTAGATATAATTACCAATAGAATAAACAGAACCAGAATTCCTGCTGTTGATGTAAATCCACGGCCTCCATATCCTCCAACAACTTCGCTCATAGTAATTCCTCCTTTTAATTAGAATACACCATACTATATGTACGGATATTAACTGGAGATTGGGTTTAATGGCAAGGAAAATTTAGCTTTGAATCATGCTCCTTTGTTTTGTCTGTTGCTCAGGAAAAATTTCCTTACCTAAATAAAAATAAGAACACATTGACGTTCGTTAGTTGAGCAAACATCCGTTTACTAATTATGATAAAGTCCTCTAATTAAATTGGATTTGTAATTAAGAATTCTTTCAGACTGGTTAGGGCAAGATATATTTTGGGACTGCACCATAAGTAGCTGCGTTCATAAAAAAGAGGGAGTGAGATTAGATGACTAAAAATAATGACCGTAATAGAAACGATGGTTCTGATCGCACCACAACAAATAAGAATGGCGTTGACACTGGAAAAGCTGTAGGAACCGTTGGTGGTGGTGCTGTGGGTGCCGTCGTGGGTTCCGCTTTGGGTCCTGTTGGAACCGTCGTAGGTGGCATCGTAGGCGCATCGTTGGGCAATAAAGTGGGTAAAGCTACTAAAGATAACGATAACGACACACACCAAACAGAATAAACAGGCGCTAGCAAAGATTCAGGTTTCATGCCGCGTTATTTTTCTGCTAAGGAAAATTATCCTTACCTAAACGTAAAAAAAGGCTCTACCAGTTTATATAACCGGTAGAGCCTTTTAAAAATAAAAGTCATCATTTATATGTACTACTGGGAGCTATGAACTGAATTACTCCAACACCGATTAGAAAAATGGAAATCCCTAGCACAGTCCACAAGATTATTCTTTCAGCACCTCTGCCTCGATTCGAGTTATTCTCCAACGTATTAATACGGTGTTCAAGTTCTCGTATCTGTTCCTCTTTGACCATTCCATAAATCTGATTCCACACCAAATTTTAACGCTCCATTCTATTAAATCATAAAAAAGGGTAATATTAGTATAATTATTTTGGAACATTATGTATATGTATATGTATATGTATATGAACACTATCTGTTGCTGAGGAAAAATTTCCTTACCCAAATAGAAAAATACCCTGACAGCACTCACGCCAGCAGGGTATCATATGTATTAAAAGGGGTTGTCTATATAGTAAAGGATAAACCCTAAAGGGAGATATATTGAGGTTAGAAGTAGATAAAAGCTCCGTTAGCGTTATATCAGCTGGTATTGCACAAAGGCTTATGATTAGAAAAACAGCTTGAACCTGTGCAAAATTAGGTCCCGTTAGCAAATGCGTTAGCAAATAAAAAAACGTCTTATTCTTTTATCTTTTTTAGATTGATAAAAGAATAAGACAAACAAAAAAACCCTTGATATACAAGGGTTTTTGGCGTATGGGCCTTGAGGGACTCGAACCCCCGACCAATCGGTTATGAGCCGACCGCTCTAACCAACTGAGCTAAAGGCCCTAAATAAATATGTAAACCACGAAAAAATGATGGCAGGTTTAATTGGTTGCGGGGGCAGGATTTGAACCTGCGGCCTTCGGGTTATGAGCCCGACGAGCTACCGGGCTGCTCCACCCCGCGTCAGAACACTAATGAATTAGCGACAAGAATTAATATACTATATCTTCACCTAATAAGTCAAGCAAATTTAATTAAGGAATAAATCGAACTCCAAAACGACCACGACGAGAGCGAAAAATTTCCACAGATCTTGGATCATCATATCCATAAATCCAGCCATCATGTTCCAGTCGCTTTGCAAGACAACCCGCCTGAAATTTGCTCTTATACAGCTTACCGAAATATATCCACTGCATATCCCATCCCTCTTTCTCATGATTAAATAAGGTGTCGATGGCTATTGTTACCTAAGATGGAGACGTTCATTCATTTAGGTTCATGGATATTTTTGCTTTATAGAATCATCACAGAAACTTAATCTTTCTGTCAGAAGCTCAAAAACGAACAAATGCCATAACTCTTTAAGCAGTAGCCTCTAACTAAAGTAAAAGACTTGCCCCTATTCGGGCAAGTCTGTGTATTCGACTATTCAGTTCGTAGTTATACTCCGAAGGATGTAGGGTCTTCTCTCCATGCCTTCAATGATTGTACATCTTCTGCTTCGATTTTCCCTAGCTCTAGGGCGACATCCATCAAAGCACCGTAATTAGACAAGCTCTGAAGCGGAATACCTGCCTCTGAGAACGCATTAACCGCTTGGTCAAGCTGATAGCTGAATATCGCCAGCACAGCCAACGGAAGCCCTCCTGCGTCTTTAACAGCTAACGCCGCTTTCAGTGAACTCCCTCCAGTGGAGATCAGATCTTCAATGACAACCACTTTCTGGTTAGGGCTGATAAGACCTTCAATCTGATTCTGTTTACCGTGACCCTTAGCCTTATCTCGAATATAGGCCATAGGCAGATTCAGCTTCTGTGCTACCCAAGCAGCATGAGGTATCCCCGCTGTTGCTGTACCTGCTATCACTTCTACATCTGGATACTGCTCACGGATGACCGTAGCAAAAGATTCCGCTATGTATTCGCGAATCTCAGGATAAGACATCGTTAAACGATTGTCGCAATATATGGGAGACTTAATGCCAGATGTCCATGTAAAAGGCTGTTTAGGACTCAAAGCTACAGCTTCTATCTGTAATAGATGTTTCGCGATTACTTCAGGTATTTCTGTCAACTGACTCACGATTGGATCATCTCCTCAATGATTTGTTCTGTTGCTTCGCGGGGGTTCGTAGCTCCTGTGATCGGACGTCCCACGACAATGTAGTGGCTTCCCTGTCTTATAGCTTCTCCAGGCGTAAGCACTCTTGATTGATCCCCTATGTGACTGCCTGCTGGCCGTATGCCTGGCGTTACTGTTATAAAGTCGGTGCCACAGGCTTCACCAATTGATGGAACCTCCTGAGCAGAAGCTACAACCCCATGAAGGCCTGCTGAAGCTGATAATTTGGCGTATCTTACAACTGCATCTTGGATATTACCTGCTACACCAATCTGTTCATTTAGTACAGACTGACTTGTGCTTGTTAACTGTGTTACCGCAATGATTAACGGCTTCTTAAGTGAATGGTCACCAGCAAGTGCAGTAGTCATGCCTTCGTAAGCTGCCTGCATCATTTGAGTCCCACCCGCTGCATGCACATTAAACATATCCACACCAAGACGGGTGATGCTCTCAGCACCACCCCGTACAGTGTTAGGGATGTCATGCATTTTCAAATCTAAGAAAACCGAGTAACCTTTAGACTTCAGTTCCCGCACAAAGTCCGGGCCTGCAGCATAGAACAGCTGCATCCCGATCTTCATATAGCAGGGTATTCCCTGTAATTGGTCTATTAATTGAGAAGCCTGTGTGGCATCTGGATAATCCAGTGCCACGATCAGACGACCTGCCATGTTCTTGTATTCATTATTCATAGGATCCACAGACCTCCTTATTGCCCAATAAATGCTGGCATAGCTTGGGATGAGAAGTTGATGGTATCAAGCATAATAAGTAATGCTCTTACAGTATCCAGTGAAGTCATACATACAATGCCATTCTCTACCGCTTCACGACGAATTCGGAATCCATCACGCTGTGGCATTTTACCCTTGGTCAATGTGTTAAATACGAATTGCGCTTCACCATTACGGATCAGATCAAGAATGTTCGACGTTCCATCGCTCAACTTTTGAATCGTTGTTACATCAAGTCCTGCTTCATTGAGAGCTTGTGCCGTTCCGCCTGTGGCATATATTTTGTAACCTAATCTCTTAAAGCCTCTAAGAAGTTCTACCGCTTCTTCCTTATCTTTATCCGCTACGGTTGCAATGATAGCTCCTGTTGCTGGTATTTTCATACCTGCTCCAATCAAGCCTTTATACAGTGCTTTAGCATACTGAAGATCACGTCCCATGACTTCACCCGTGGACTTCATCTCAGGTCCTAGTGTAGTATCTACTCTGCGTAGTTTGGCGAAGGAGAATACAGGTACTTTCACGGATACATAATTACTTTCTGGCCATAGTCCCTCTTGGTAGCCTGCATCTTTCAGCTTCGTACCTAGAATTGCCTGCATAGCTAGGTTAGCCATTGGAATCGTTGTTACCTTACTCAAGAATGGAACCGTACGAGATGAGCGTGGATTAACTTCGATCACATACACTTCATCTTTATAGATAACAAATTGGATGTTAACCAGACCAATGGTTTTGAGCTCTTTAGCTATCTTAATCGTAATGTTCACGATTTTTTCTTTCAAATGATCTGCTAGATGCTGTGGAGGATAGACTGCTATCGAGTCGCCTGAGTGTACTCCTGCGCGTTCAATATGCTCCATAATTCCTGGAATTAATACTGTATCGCCATCACAGATCGCATCCACTTCTACCTCTTTACCCATCATGTAGCTATCGATTAACACGGGATGCTCAGGATTAATCTTCACCGCATGTTCCATGTAATTCAGTAATTCCGCATCAGAATACACAATTTCCATTGCACGTCCACCTAAGACATAAGAAGGACGAACCAGTACCGGATATCCGATAATGTCAGCTGTCGCAACAGCTTCACCAACTGAGGTCACTGTTTTACCATGCGGTTGAGGGATGTTCAGACGAGATAATAGCGCCTCAAATTTCTTACGATCTTCCGCTTCATCAATACTTTCTAAACTTGTACCCAATATTTTAACACCTGCTGCACTCAGTGGTGCTGCTAAGTTAATAGCGGTCTGACCTCCGAATTGCACAATAACGCCGACCGGCTTCTCTTGCTCTATCACATTCATAACATCTTCGAAGAATAAGGGTTCAAAATATAGGCGATCCGATGTGTTAAAGTCAGTAGACACCGTCTCTGGATTGTTATTAATAATAACAGCCTCGTAACCTGCCTTCTGAATGGCCCACACCGCATGTACCGTCGAATAATCGAACTCAATGCCCTGACCAATCCGTATTGGACCTGAACCCAGTACGATGATCTTCTCTTTCGACGTCTGAATCACTTCATTCTCTGTCTCGTAAGTAGAGTAATAGTACGGTGTTGAAGCTTCAAACTCCGCCGCACATGTATCAACCATTTTATATACCGGGCGCAGCTTGTGACCCAATCTGAATTCACGAACTTCTGCCTCAGAGACATACTTAGTCGATGTTTGGTTCTGCTTGCGAATTTCCGCAATCGATTTATCCGTAAAACCAAGACGTTTCGCTTGATACAACGTCTCATAAGAGAGTGTCTGTTCTTCTTGGATTCGTGTCTCGAATTTGATAATCCCTTCGATTTTATCTAGGAACCACCAGTCAATCTTCGTTAGATCTTGAATTTGTTGAAGCGTATAGCCGCGACGGAAAGCTTCTGCAATCAAGAACATTCTTTCATCATCTGCTTTTACAAGGCGCTCATTAAGGACGTCTTCGCTTAGTGCTTCAGCACCCTCAAGATGGAAGCGATGGACACCAATTTCAAGTGAACGGATAGCTTTATGAATGGATTCTTCAAAAGTACGGCCAATCGCCATAACTTCGCCAGTTGCCTTCATTTGTGTTCCTAGCTTACGGTTAGCATGAATAAATTTATCAAATGGCCAGCGTGGGATCTTGCTTACAATGTAATCAAGTGTTGGCTCGAAACATGCATACGTTTGTCCCGTTACTGGGTTCGTAATTTCGTCTAGCGTGTAACCCATAGCAATTTTTGCAGCCATCTTAGCAATCGGATAACCTGTTGCCTTCGAAGCTAGCGCCGATGAACGGCTCACCCGTGGATTAACTTCAATAACATAATATTGATAGCTTTGTGGATCTAGTGCGAACTGGACATTACAGCCACCTTCAATATTTAGAGCGCGAATAATTTTGAGAGACGCGGATCTAAGCATTTGATACTCACGATCTGACAACGTCTGGCTAGGTGCAACTACGATGCTGTCCCCAGTATGAACGCCTACCGGATCGAAATTCTCCATGTTACATACAACAATACAGTTATCGTTCGCATCTCGCATGACTTCGTACTCTACTTCTTTAAGTCCAGCGATACTCTTCTCGATAAGGCATTGTCCGATTGGGCTGTAACGAATCCCAGAGACGACTGTCTCACGTAACTCTTCTTCTGTGTCACAAATTCCTCCACCCGTTCCACCTAGGGTGTATGCAGGCCGAACGATAAGTGGATAACCAATCTTACTCGCGAAATCGAGTGCTTCTTCAAGTGTAGTTACAATATCGCTCTCTGGAACGGGTTGATCCAGCTCACGCATTAATTCTCTGAATAAATCGCGATCCTCGGCTTTCTCGATCGATTCAAGTTGTGTTCCTAGCAGTTTCACATTCTCTTGCTCTAACACTCCCGCACGGGCAAGTTCAACCGCCATGTTAAGCCCTGTTTGGCCTCCAAGTGTAGGAAGTAATCCATCCGGACGTTCTTGACGAATAATTTGCGTAACAAATTCTAATGTGATTGGTTCAATGTATACTTTATCTGCCATATTCGTATCGGTCATAATGGTCGCAGGGTTGCTGTTGATTAATACAACCTCCATGCCTTCTTCCTTCAGAGCTTGACAAGCTTGTGTGCCAGCATAGTCAAATTCTGCCGCTTGACCAATGACAATTGGCCCGGATCCAATAACGAGTATTTTCTTTAATTGAGTATTTTTAGGCATTTTGTAATGCTCCTTTCACGGCTGCGGCTAATTCGGCTTGACGCGGTTTAGCTGGGTATTTGATTTTATGATCCGCAATCATTTGCAGGAATTCATCGAACAGATAGCTACTATCTTGGGGTCCAGGTGCCGCTTCCGGATGATACTGTACAGAGAATGCTGGATAGTTACTATGTTTTAGACCTTCAATGGTCTTATCATTATTGTTGATGTGTGTAACTTCTAAATCTGTGTTGCGAATAGACTCTTCTTTGACTGTGTAACCATGGTTCTGTGATGTAATATAACAACGGTTGCTTGATAATTCCTTTACGGGATGGTTACCCCCACGGTGACCGAACTTCAATTTCTCCGTATCTGCACCACAAGCCAGAGCAAATAATTGATGCCCCAGACAAATGCCGAATATCGGGTATTTCCCAAGAAGTTCAGATACTGTTCTTACAGCTTGAGGTACATCTTTAGGGTCCCCAGGACCATTAGACAATAGAATACCATCTGGACGTAAACGACTGATTTGCTCCGCAGTAGTATCTTGAGGGACAACAACAACATCACAACCACGCGCTGAAAGTTCGCGTAGAATCCCGCTTTTAGCTCCAAAATCAACAAGTACGATTCGTTCTTTCGATCCAGGGCTATTGTACGTATACTTTGTAGATGTGCGAGCTACTTGATCTCTCAGAATCTCACTGCCCACTAATCTTTCTTGTAACTCGGCTACAGAAGCAGAAGAAGTTGTTAGGAGCCCTCTCATTGTGCCATGGCTACGAATGATACGAGTCAACATACGCGTATCAATCTCACTAATACCTACGATTCCATGTTCCTTCAACATATCATCAACGCTGTACTCTGCACGCCAGTTACTTGGTATAGGCTCATGGCGGCGCACGACAAATCCATGGATAAACGGTGCCACAGACTCGAAATCATCACGGGTAATTCCATAGTTACCAATTAGCGGATGAGTCATCGTTATAATTTGACCACAGTAAGAAGGATCCGAGAGAACCTCTTGATAACCTGTTATTCCTGTATTAAATACAACTTCACCTGTAGATTCACCCTCTGCTCCAAAAGCCAACCCTGTAAACAATGTCCCGTTCTCCAATAACAATCTTGCCTGCATTCCATCCCACTCCCTCTGTCATGTACTTCTGTCCTATATTTTGAATTCATCTATATGAGATCCATGTATATTGTGTAGTTTGTGCGTTACTGTCTATTCTGACCAGACGATGTTGCCATTTACCCACGTTGTAACTGGCCATCCCTTTAATTTCCATCCTGTAAAAGGTGTATTGTGTCCCTTGGAGACGAACTCCTCTGGGTTAACTTCCCTTTCGGCTTCCAGATCAATCATTGTGAGGTCAGCCGGACTTCCTTCCACAAGCCGTCCTGTAGCTAAACCGAATACCTTAGCAGGATCAGCAGTCATACGTTGCACTAGCAAGGATAGATCCCATAACCCAGTCGCAACGAACTTGGTGTATAGGAGCGGGAACGCTGTTTCGAATCCCACAATCCCAAACGGAGCAAGCTCCATTCCTTTTGCCTTCTCATCAGCACTATGTGGAGCGTGATCCGTCACAATCATATCCAGTGTTCCGTCTAACAAACCTTCGATACAAGCCTCGACATCTCGCGGTGAACGCAGCGGAGGGTTCATCTTCCAGTTCGCATCTAGACCCGGAATGTCCTGTTCAGACAGCACCAAGTGATGTGGGCATACCTCAGCAGTAACATGAATACCGATGGCTTTCGCTTGGCGAATCAACCGCACCGATTGTTCGGTACTAACATGGCACACATGATAATGAACACCAGTGGCTTCAGCCAACAGAATATCGCGACCGACGTGAATAGCTTCAGATTCGTTAGGAATCCCCTTCAAACCATGTCTATTAGCGAAATCTCCTTCAGCTACACATGCACCAACTACCAGTGAATTATCTTCACAGTGTGCGATGACCGGCATATCAAGTGCAGCTGCCTTATACATCGCATCCTTCATCATTTGCGCACTTTGCACACCAACGCCATCATCGGTGAACCCAATCGCTCCTGCTTCTTTCAATGCAGCGAAATCCGTTAGCTCACGTCCGAGCTCACTCTTCGTTATAGCTGCGTAAGGTAGAACCTTTACAATTCCAGCCTCACGTGCCTTCTCAAGTACAAGCTTAATCACATCTGGATGATCGGTTACAGGCCGCGTATTGGGCATGCAGGCAATGGTTGTAAATCCACCTTTTGCCGCTGATCGACTTCCACTTTCAATCGTTTCTTTATGTTCGAAGCCAGGTTCACGTAGATGGACATGCATATCAATGAATCCTGGAGTGACTAGCCTACCTTTTGCATCCACAATTTCTGCTGTTTCTTGTTGAAGGTTGGGCACCTCTACATGACCATCCAATAGTGATTTAATTGTGCCATTCTCAAGTATAATATGTTTACTCACTTGCATACCTTGCTCATTGAGAACACTTGCATTCATGATTATAGTTACCATAATGACCTCCGCTCATTGATTGCTCCATAATTCTCTCAATCTATTGTATAATAATAATTCATATTTGTGTATATTTATTAATTTATTTATCGTCTATCTTTTCCTTAATTCGTCAAAGCACGTTCTATAACCGCCATTCGAATCGGCACACCATTGCTCATTTGAGGAAAAATCATAGACTGTGAACTCTCCACCACAAGGTCGTCGATCTCAACGTTACGATTCACTGGTGCGGGATGCATAATAATTGTATCCTTGGACAACTTGGCTGCCCTTGCTTCGGTTAGACCATATCGCTCTCTATACTCGGCAGCAGATTTCAAGATGCCTGTTGCATGACGTTCAAGTTGCACTCTAAGCATCATGACAACATCCGCTTCCATAGCTTCATCCATTGATACATAGTTAGCGTGTTGCTCAAGTTCAGGTGCTCTCATACTGTTAGGTGCGCAGAACCTTACCTCAGCTCCGAACTTCTTCAATGCCCAAAGATCTGAACGAGCTACTCTGCTGTGCTGTATATCCCCAATAATGGACACTTTCAGACCTTTAAGGGATCCGAATCTCTTACGCATTGTGTACAGATCCAACAATGCCTGAGTTGGATGTTCATTGTTACCGTCTCCAGCGTTAATCAAGGGCACATTAATGGTCTCGGCAAGCTTCTGTAGAACCCCATCTGGCTTCAAGCGAATGACTCCAGCATCAATACCCATGGATTCAAGAGTTCGTACCGTATCGTAGATCGATTCACCCTTGTCAACACTAGACGCCGCTGCTGCAAAGTTCAGCACCTGTGCTCCAAGACGTTTCTCAGCCATTTCGAAGGAGAATCTTGTTCTTGTACTATTCTCAAAAAACATGTTAGCCACAAATCGTGAGTTCAGCATAGGAACGACCTTCTCGCTTTGTGCTTCCCAATAAGCCGCTCTATCGAGAATAGATTCGATCTCATTCCGGCTCAAATCCTTTAAACCAAGCAGACTGCGTTCTTTCAGATGAGTAGCTGTCATCATTACACTCTCTCCTCTCTATACTGAGAAATCGTTACCTCGTCTTTACCATCTGTTTCTGTTAAGGCCACTTCAATCTGTTCATGGTTGGAAGTCGGTACGTTCTTTCCTATATAGTCAGGTCTGATCGGTAATTCTCGATGTCCGCGGTCTGCAAGCACCGCTAATTGGATCATTCGTGGACGTCCGCAATCCATCAAAGCATCCATGGCTGCACGAATCGTCCGCCCTGTATACAGTACATCATCAAACAATATAATTTTTTTATCCTGTATACTCACATCTCCAAGACTATCTTTCAGTTGGTTAACTACGTTATTAACGGATGAGATCCCCTCTTCACTTGCCTGAACCCGATCATCTCGGTAGCCTGTGACGTCTAGCTCTCCCCAAGGAATCGGTGTTCCTTCGATCTCATGTATCCGTTCTGCCATTCTTTGGGCTAAATATACGCCCCTTGTACGGATTCCGATCAGAATGCAATCACCAATGCCCTTGTTCTTCTCCAATATTTCATGTGCTATTCTAGTCAAAGCTCGACGAATCGCTGTTTCATCCATAATGACATGTACTTCTTTATTCATGATTCAAGACTCCTTCAGTTGGGATTCCTTTAACATCTCCTGTGACAAACAAAAAACTCCTTACCCAATTGGCAAGGAGTGCACGAATTCATCCATTACAGAATGAATGAGAGGAGACCGAACGCAATCCAATAAGAGCACATGCTCACACGGATGCTGTTTGGTGAACCTCGGTTCACGTAACCTTGCCAGTCTCACGGGACTGAATTAAAGGTGCTATTCATTTGAAAATAATTATGACAGAACACGAGAATGATGTCAACTGGTGTCGTTTATCTATTTTATTGAACAAAAAAAGGATCTGCAGTATGCAGATCCTTTTCATTAGAATTCGAATTGTACATCACTTAGACGACGTTTAATTTCAGAGATAACTCGTTTCTCATCTTCTTCACCCTTGGCAATGAACGTAACAGAGAAGCGAACGAAATGTCCTGCATCGTCCCAAGGCACCGTGGAGATTAATTTCTCACGAATAAGGAATTGAGAGAAGTCTTCCCCGGATTCGAAACGCTGGCCACCTCTAATTCCCTTAGGTGCTTCTACATATAAGAAAAAGGAACCCATAGGTTTCTCAGCAGTAAAACCAAGCTCGTTGAGTACATCCACCAATAGATTATGGCGACGAGAATATTTAAGTGCAATTTGTTCTGTAATCTCAGGATGAGACAAACCATATACCGCAGCTTTCTGGATCGCTATGAACTGTCCAGAATCGTTATTATCCTTCACATCACTGAACGCTTTCACAATCAAAGGGTTCCCCGCTACAAACCCAATTCTCCAGCCGGTCATATTATAAGACTTAGATAGAGAATGAAGCTCCACACCGACATCTTTGGCACCAGGTACGGACAAGAAACTTAATGGCTTCATACCGTCATAAGTTAGCGCAGCGTATGGGGCATCGTGTACGACAATTACGTCATACTTTTTCGCCCATTCAACTACACTAATAAAAAATTCTACTGTTGCACTAGCGCCGGTTGGGTTGTTCGGATAATTTAAATATAGTAACTTAGCCCGACGAGCAATATCTTCAGGAATACTGTTCAGGTCAGGAAGGAATTGATTCTCCTTCTTTAACTCCACAGTAAACACTTCTCCGCCTAAATATTTCGTATGTGTTCCAAGAACCGGATATCCAGGAACCGTCATAATTGTAATATCCCCCGGATTAATGAAACAAGAAGGCAGCATCGCTAGTGCTGGCTTGGAGCCGATTGAGTGAACGATTTCAGTATCCGGATCTATACCATCTACACGGAATACTTCTTTCAAATACTGCGCTGCTGCTGCTTTGAATTCTGGGATACCATTATCGGAGTAGCCGCGATTCTCTGGTTTAGCTGCTTCTTCAGCAAGTTTGGCCACAATGCCCGCATCTGCCATTTCATCAGGTTCTCCAACTCCCAAATCGATAAGTTCGATATCTGGAAAATCCTTCTTAGCGGCAGCTTTAGCACGCTTAATTTTTTCGAATTTATAAATGGATGTGTCTTTACCATAGTTAGAGCCGCCGATGCGGTCTGCAAAGTTACCTTGGATATAAGTTGCTTGATATTGTTCAATACTCATGTAATTATCCCATCTCCTATTGTAAGCAAAATTTCATTTCATATAAAATTCTACCCCTAAATATGAGGGAATCCATGGCATTATGCCATGGACTAATTATCTAATGATTTGTATTTTTAACGGCTACGCAGCCCGGCAATAAGCTCTTCCAAATCCTCAGGTATGGGAGCAGAGAATTCCATGTACTCTGCACTTGATGGATGAATAAATCCAAGCACACCTGCATGAAGTGCTTGACCGTTCAATTTAATCCCTTTGTTACGTCCATATAATGGATCGCCAACTAACGAATGTCCAATAAACTTCATATGAACACGAATCTGATGTGTCCGCCCTGTCTCTAGCTGAAGTTCAAGTAGTGTATAGTCACCAAGGCGCTCTTTTACTGTGAAATGAGTCACCGCACGCTTACTGTTCTTTTCCGTAACCGTGAACATTTTACGATCCTTAGGATCACGTCCAAGAGGTGCATCTACTGTTCCTTGATCATGACTGACGCTCCCATGAACCAACGCTATATAACGCCGTGTAACCGTATGTGCCTTGAGCTGAGCCGCAAGAGAAGCATGGGCTTTGTCATTCTT
>DASXLR010000057.1:0-12544 GCA_036496075.1 Paenibacillus sp.
CGATAGGGGATCCCGACCTAGATACGACAGTGGAGATTATTCAAGAGCTAGAAGCTGCTGGAGCTGATATATTAGAGCTAGGTGTACCTTATTCTGATCCACTTGCAGATGGACCTGTTATCCAGCGTGCTTCTCAACGTGCTCTGAAGCAAGGCGTAACCCTTCGTACATGTATGGAGACAGCTGTGAAGGCACGTCAAGCAGGTGTGAAGATGCCATTTATTCTATTCACTTACTACAATCCAATCTTGCAAATGGGCCTGAGCCACTTTTTTGAACAGGTGAAAGCTCACGATATCAGTGGCCTTATCATTCCAGACCTTCCTATCGAAGAATCTGGGGATGTAAGACGTCTTGCTGACGAAATGGGTGTAAGTCTCATTCCATTGGTAGCTCCAACATCGCATGAACGAATTGCAAAAATTGTAGGCAATGCGAGTGGTTTCGTCTATTGTGTATCATCTCTTGGTGTGACAGGAGAGAGAGCAACATTCCATCAAGGTGTAGAAGAGTTTATTCAGACGGTTAAGCAATATACAACGCTTCCTGTTGCGATTGGTTTTGGAATTTCAACGCGTGAACAGGTAGAACATTTCTCGGAAATTTGCGATGGAGTGGTTGTAGGGAGCGCGATTGTTCGTCAGATTGAATCGGTTATTCCATTGCTGAGTCATGATAGTACCAAGCAAGAGGGATTGTTACAAATAAGAAATTTTGTTGCTCAATTAAAAGTATAGATACGAGGAGAATGAGTAGCCATGCAACCTAAATCTAGTATTGTTAACCTTCCTGTATATCAACCAGGTAAACCTGTTGAAGAAGTGAAGAAGGAATTTGGCTTGAGTGATGTTGTGAAGCTGGCATCCAATGAGAATCCTTATGGATCATCACCTAAAGTGAAGGATGCCATTTTAGCTGAATTGGATAATATCAGTATTTATCCAGATGGAAGTTCCGCAAGTTTAACTTCGGCTTTAGCTGAACGTTTAGGTGTGAACACTAATCAAATCATTTTTGGATGTGGATCAGATGAAATTATTGCCTTGATTACTAGAGCCTTTTTTGTGTCAGGTGATGAGACGATCATGGCGGATCAGACATTCTCAGTATACAAAAGTAATGCAGACATCGAGGGCGCAATCAGCATCGAAGTTCCACTTAAAAATGGAACTCATGATTTAGATGCTATGCTCGCAGCTTCGACAGAACGTACCAAGATTATATGGATTTGTAATCCTAACAATCCGACAGGTACAATCGTCACTGAGCAGGCACTAATTGCTTTCTTAGACGCCGTTCCTTCGCATATCATGGTGGTGCTTGATGAAGCTTATTGTGAATTTGTGACGGATAATACTTTCCCTAACAGTCTGAATATTTTATCTAAATACTCCAACTTGGTTATTCTGCGTACCTTCTCCAAAATATACGGTCTTGCTTCTCTTCGAATTGGTTATGGTGTGGGTCATCCTGAAGTGATCAAGCTAATTAATCAAGTTCGTGAGCCTTTTAATACATCACGGATCGGTCAGGCAGCTGCCAAAGTAGCGCTGGAAGATCAAGATTATGTAAAATATTGTCGTGAGCATAATACACAGGGGATATCGTATTTACAAGGAGAATTTGATCGTATAGGTTTAGAGTACTTCCCCGCTCATGGTAACTTCATCATGGTGAAGGTTGGCAAACCTGGGCTTGAGGTATTTCAAGCATTGCTCCAATTAGGTGTTATTGTCCGTGCAGGCCATCAGCGTTATCCTGAGTACATTCGTGTATCCGTAGGCACACAGGAGCAAAATGTAGTGTTTATTAATGCACTTGAGCAAGTACTTCACGTAGAATCAGCCAAGGTATAAACCATTAATTTTATAAGAATTGAAGTGAGGAACATGACAACAACTAAGATCGCAATTTTTGGAGTAGGACTTATAGGTGGTTCATTGGCTTTATGCTTTAAAGGTAAGCCTGGAATTACGGTGGTGGGGCATACCCACCGCCCCGACTCCATTCATAAATATATGAGTAAGGGTGTCGTTGATACGGCAACTCTCTCTATGGAAGAAGCAGCATTAGATGCTGACTTTATTTTTTTATGCGTACCCGTTGGGAATTTAGAAGATTATTTAGAGCGTTTGGGTAATTTGCCTTTGAAGAAAGGTTGTATTATTACAGATGTGGGGAGTACGAAGGCTAGTGTATCTGCTGCGGCAGAATCGTTGCACTTGCAAGATGTATATTTCATTGGTGGGCACCCCATGGCTGGTTCAGAACGTTCAGGCGTAGAAGCTGCGTCAGTGTTATTGTTTGAGAATGCGTATTATGTATTGACTCCACCTGCTGATATGCCAGAATCTGTATATGACTCGTTAGTACAGCTGTTGTCTTATACACGTGCGCAGATTGTAAGAGTAGAGCCTAAGCTTCACGACGAGATCGTCGGGGCGATTAGTCACTTACCCCATATTATTGCTGTAGCTTTAGTTAACCAAATACGTGATTATAATGAATCTAATTCGTTGTATCGCAGATTGGCTGCAGGTGGATTTAGAGACATCACACGGATCGCATCAAGCGACCCTGTCATTTGGCGCGATATCTTGTTAAATAACAACGATGTAATGCTGCGCTTGCTCCAGGATTGGAACCAAGGGATTGCATTATTTATTGAGCTACTTGAGAATAAAGATGGACAAGGGATAGAAGGAGTCTTCGCGAAAGCGAATGCCTTCCGCAGTGAGCTTCCAGAGAGAGGTAAGGGTATGATTACACCTTTATTTGATCTGTATCTGGATGTTCCGGATCATCCAGGTATCATCGGTCAGATTGCAACGGAGTTAGGTGTGAATCAGATCAACCTTAGCAATATGCAAATTATCGAGAGTAGAGAAGATGTTCCTGGCGTAATGAGACTTTCTTTCCGTGTTGAAGACGATATGGAGCGGGCGAGAACCCTTCTGCAAGAGCTGAAATACATGGTGTACGTATAGCCTATTTTTAAGGCGATGTATACGGTTTCAAATTGTTGTTGACAGAATGAAAACGGATACATTATAATGAACGTACAGTATGGTTTCTCTCCACTCCTATCCAAATACTATATTGCTCTAAAATGAGCAATGGCCGCTAATGTAGCGGTCTTTTTTTTGTTCTTTTATCGTGACGAACGATTAATGTGTTGGCTGAATACTTAAAAAATAGATGTGTAGAAAGGCCGCTACGATGCCGGATTGTTCTTCCGATCGCTGTTGCCCTCAGATTTCTTGATTATCTACCGCTTATAGCGGTAGAAATCCGAGGGCAAGCATATGCTTTCGGAGTAGCTTTCCAAGGGAAAGCTTTTAGGCGAGCGCTAACGCTTCTACAGAACAATTCCGCCCTCTCAGCTACTTTCTGCATGATCCGTTTTTGTGCAAGTAGTGGGAATGTTTTAAAGCCCAACAACAAAATCAGTGCTTGACAAATGTATCGAGTTGATAAATGACCGCTACGCGGATGGATTGTCTAACCGAATCGCTGTTGCCCCCAAATTTTTTTGAATCTACCGCTCTTTGCGGTTAAAATTCAGGGGCAAAGCGTATGCTTCCGAAGTAGCTTTCCAAGGGAAAGCTTTTAGGTGAACGCTACGCTTCTCCACGACAATTCCATCCTCTCCGCTACGATCAGCATAAAATTCTATTTTCAGCAAGCGCTGATTATGAATTAGAACCCTTAAAACACGGTAGCTGGTAAGAACGACTATATCCCTTTGTTCTTCTCATGGTTCGACATGCCAGATTACCGATTCTGCACCGTTGACTACTTTCTTGGTTGCTACTCGGAGGGGTTTATTTTTTGTTTTTCGATTAAAATACTGTTTATGCAGTGCATTTGTACAATAAAAGAGCCCCAGAAGGAGCTCTAGGGTTCTTGATTTTAAATTACTGACTGTAAAACATACTTTCCTGTTCCTTTATATTTATTAATTTTAACTCACTAGTGAAGCATGCTTTTATCTACTTCTAACCTCATCATAATCTCCCTTTAAGGTTAATTCTCTAATACATAGACAACCCCTGTTAATACATATGTTACCTTACTGGCGTGAGTGCTGGGAGGGTATTTTTTGTTTTGGTAAGGAAAATTTTCCTCACCAGTGATACAGACTACATTTACATAATATCCTAAATGAATTATATTCAAGAAGCTATAAATGTAAATAAATAGAGGTAATGAATATGGATGTAAGTTAATTAATTTAATACATAAACGGGATAAGTAATCTACATCTATGATGTAAAGGAGTGGGATTGTGCAGATTTCGAGAAATCTCTATTTATTATGTTTATTGTTGCTTTTGTTACTAATTGTTGGCTGTGATTCTAAAGGTAATTCAGAAATTCTTTCAGTTAAAGATAGTGCCGTGATAGCAACACCCGAGAAAGTAAAGGTTGAAGATCAAAAGAACGAAACAATAATTTCTTATGAGCAATTTTCAGATTTGTCAGGCAAATTAGGGAAGGACATTAGAATACCAGGCTTTAAACTTAAAAATACTCCTATATATCCATCTATAATGTTAGTCGATAAGGATATAACCTTTGATAAAAAGCAAAGCATTACTGTCGATGGAACTTTAGGTGATTTAAGACCGACTCAACAATTTTATTTATGAGAATGACACCCAAACTATGCAGATTCAGATTCGAATAGCATATACAACTGTTGTCATGGGGAATGACTTAGTGTCATGGGATATTTCAAGTGGATACGAGAATACCAGCAAGCAACTATCAAACAATACGGATCTAGCTACTTTGACATATAAAAATATTATTATTACCATTTTACAGAATGCCAAAGATCACACAGAGCTAGAAATCACAAAGGGTGCTATTAGATCTGTAATTAAGTCGCTTAAAAATTTGGATTAAATAAACAACCGTTAAGAACATTAAAATGTATAGGAATAATCAGGTGGAAGAAGCAACTTGACACAGTATTTTACCGTTTCTGCTTCTTATCTTCTAATAAATATTTAGCAGATGAGGTTTGTCTGTTTAAGTACGATTATAATAAAATTCCCCCTAAGCCTCTTGAAAATCGGCTGACATATAGCTAACGAAGCTTTTATTTCTAATTTAATCGTAATATAATCTCCCTTTAAAGTTGAATCTCTAATCCATAGAAAACTTCTTTTAATACATATGTTACCCTGATGGCGTAAGTGCTGACAGGGTCTTTTATTGATTAATTATATAAATGATGACACTAATTCATCATCAGTGCTTGCTGAAAATAGAAGCACATGCTGAGAGTAGCGAAGAGGACGGAATTGTTCTGGAGAAGCGATAGCGTTCGCCTTTGCCCTCGGATTTCTACCGCTATCAGCGGTATATAATCAAGAAATCTGAGGGCAACAGCGATCGTAAGAATAATCCGTCATCGTAGCGGGCATCTATCCAACAATATTATATTTATCAAATAAACTTCTTGTGCTTAGGTACAGGAGGTTTATTTATTACTTGCTTGTTATATACATATGCGATATATTGCATATATGAAAATGATAGAACATGCATGAAGGAGGTAGAACATGCCTATTCCTAATGATTTTTTGGCACCGAATAGAATGTCTGCTAAAGAAAGAGCATTATCACAAATTCAAAGATGGATCATTGATGGAACGCTACAACCAAAGGAACAATTAATTGATGCTGATTTAGCTGAAGCCCTAGGGGTCAGTAGAACACCGATAAGGGAGGCTTTATTGCTATTAGAAGCTCAAGGACTCGTTGAGGTACATCCCGGTAAAGCTACAAGAGTGAAGGATATAGAAAAGAATGACATTCTCAACATGTATCCTGTTCTTGCTTCATTGCATGCTTTAGCCGCTGAAATAACAACTTCGCTGATTCTTCCTGAACAGATTGAACAGTTAAAAGCGTTAAATGCACAGTTTGCTGAGTCTATTGAAAATAAAGATACTTACCAAGCCATGGAGTTCGATGAGCAGTTTCACAATCTTATTGTAGAGATCTCAGATAACATGTATATTGCTTCGTTTAGTTCATCCATACAAATTCATATTCGTCGGTTTAAGTATGTGTTTCTTAAGCAACACGAGACCAATACTCATAATTCTGTTCAGGAGCATGCAGAAATTATTGATGCGATGGAGAAACACGATGACGCTAAGGCTTCTATGATCATGAAGCAAAATTTATTGAGACCTATGAGTGAGTTGTACACCTTAATTTAAATTCTGAATGGGAGTTGAGTAGAGCGATGACGGTAAAAAAAGATTTGCGGACTCGCAGTAAAGATATAAGTGAAGGCGTAAATCGGGTTCCTAACCGTGCAATGCTTCGGGCTGTTGGGTTTACGGATGAGGATTTCAAGAAACCGATGATCGGTGTAGCAAGTACATGGAGTGAAGTCACGCCTTGCAATATGCACATTGATGTACTAGCCCGTGATGCAAAAAAAGGTATCCAAGAACAGGGCGGCGCTCCGCTAATTTTTAATACAATTACCGTATCGGATGGTATTTCTATGGGACATGATGGGATGCTGTTTTCTTTACCTAGCCGTGAGATCATCGCAGATTCCATAGAAGTTGTCGTGAATGCTGAACGCTTTGACGGATTGGTGGCCATTGGGGGCTGTGATAAGAATACTCCGGCTTGTTTGATGGCTATAGGAAGGATGAATATCCCTTCAGTCTATGTATATGGAGGAACTATTCAACCGGGTAAGATTGATGGAAAAGATGTGGATATCGTAACCGCTTTCGAAGCCGTTGGGCAGTATCATCAAGGGAAAATAAATGAGGAAGAGTTACACAAAGTTGAATGTAATGTTTGTCCTGGGGCCGGTGCTTGTGGGGGAATGTACACAGCGAACACGATGGCTTCTGCAGCCGAAGCATTAGGTATGGCATTGCCGGGTTCTTCATCGACACCAGCGATCTCGCCTGGGAAAGCTGAGGAATGTATACGAGCAGGAGAAGCTATTCTAGGGCTTCTAGAACAGAATATTCTACCAAGAGATATCATGACCAAGAACGCCTTTGAAAATGCGATTACCGTGGTTATGGCACTTGGAGGATCGACGAATGCTTTTCTTCACTTACTAGCCATCGCTCATTCCGTTGAGGTAGATCTAACATTGGACGATTTTGATAGAATTCGATTAAGAGTTCCACATCTAGCAGACCTGAAACCAAGTGGTAAATATGTGATGCAGGATCTTAATGATATCGGTGGTGTGCCGGGGGTCATGAAATTACTGTTGGAAGAGGGTCTGTTGCACGGGGATTGTCTGACAGTCACGGGTAAAACAATAGCAGAGAATCTGGCGTCAATTCCTCCTTTGCAAGAAAATCAACAAGTGATTCGTTCCTTTGATAATCCTTTGAAAACGACTGGACCGTTAGTTGTCTTAAAAGGTAATCTTGCACCTGATGGTGCCGTAGCTAAAATGTCGGGTTTGAAGAAACTTCGTTTTGAGGGACCTGCTCGTGTTTATAATAGTGAAGATGATGCAACGGATGCGATCGTTAAGGATGAGATCATTAAAGGCGATGTTGTTGTTATCCGTTATGCAGGTCCGAAGGGTGGACCAGGAATGCCAGAGATGCTTTCTCTGACAGCCTTGCTAGTAGGTAAGGGATTAGGTGGAGAAGTAGCCCTAATTACTGACGGACGATTCTCAGGGGGATCACACGGTTTCGTTGTAGGACATGTTGCGCCGGAAGCACAGGTTGGAGGTCCAATTGCACTATTAGAAACGGGCGATCTGGTCATCATTGATAGTGAAACACAAGAACTGAAATTTGATGTTACACCGGAACAATTGGAAGCTAGACGAAAGAATTGGATTAAGCCTAGCCCAAGATTCACATCAGGTGTCTTATCGAAATATGCGCGATTGGTATCTTCTGCTTCCAAAGGGGCAGTAACGGACTTAGATAGTTAGGCAACAGATGGAGTTCGAAATATATGAATCCAGTTATTGGGTAGGAAGTTGAGATGCTCCATAACTGGAACTTTGTGTAGACACCTGAAAGGGTGTCTTTTTTGTTTGTGAAGAGGGATTTAGCTTTTAGTGAGTACATCATGGGTATTATTATTTATTACTATATTTTACTATAATGGAATAAATACAAAGTGGTTTACATATTGATAGAATAGGAATATAATTATATTATTTCTATATGGAATTAAAAGGTTAATTTAACAAAATAAGTGTAGAAGGAGTGTGGATGAGATGAATGATAGAAGTCAGAAAATAAGCAATCCCCTAACCATTGTCGGTATTTTTGCTGGGTTAGCGGAAGTGGCAGGTACGGTTGCCCTAGGCCTAATTGCGCAGGATATTCAAAAAGTATTTATTTGGTTTGTAATGCTTTTTCCTATTATTTTAGTGCTTGCTTTTTTTATTCTATTATGGTTCAAGCCACAGTCTTTATATGCACCAAGCGATTATAAGAACGAAGAGAATTTTGTTAGCATCATGGACAAGACCAAATCGGTAAAAGAACAAATTGAAGAGGCTTTACAATCCGTGAACAACTCCAAGTTAGAGTTACAGCAATTAGCAGAAGGTGAAACCTTCGATAAGAATCAGAAGGAACAAATCATTGCGAATAACAACGAATATTTGGAAGGGCTTACAAAAAATCTGATAAGCATTCAAGAAACGGTGTCGGACTTAACGACGAGTCCATTGAATGAACTTCCATTTCTTACTGAAAGTGAGTTTGAGATCTATCTTATAATATCTCAGAATCCACGTATACCTGTAACGGATCTTTGCGAAATAGCAGGTTCTAGCACTAAATTTATACAGAATAAAGTCAAGTCACTAATTGACATTAACATCGTAAAGGCAGAGTTGATAAATGGAATATCATTATATAGTACCGTTTAAAAGGTGCTAATTGTACGTTTCTTTGATTCCTAGGCAGTGAAGCCACTCGAAAGAGTGGTTTTTTTGCGTAATGGTGCATATAAATAGAATGAACTAAAATTGCGTTTGCTTGTAGTTCATTCTATACATTGGTTGCATTGAAATTATGACCTAAATCTCTTAAAATATCATAATAACTACTATGGAAATGATTATATTCGTAGATTGTGATACAATGAAAAGGTAATTTTGTTAGTTGGCTGGGAATTTTGTCAATACATAGACTTGGAATGTCGAATTTTATAATTTATAGCTAGCGGTTATACCGCAACTTTTGCATACCTGCTTCGGTATTATTTTTGATATGGATTGAAGCGGGGATAAGCAAATGGATGGGCGAGGAGGGCGCACTCATATGACGGATTCCCAACTGATCCGAGAAATAAAAGAGGGCAACGTCGAATTATTCTCAGAATTAATGAGTCGTTATCAACGGAAAATATTAGCTTTTGTATACCATATGTTAAAGAGTTCCAATATGGAGCTCGTGGCAGAGGATCTTTGCTCTGAAACTTTCTATAAGGCGTTTCGCAGTTTGAATACGTTCAGAGAAGTGGATGCTTCTTTTTCGACTTGGTTATACACGATTGCTCGGAATACAGTACTTAGTGAACTTCGGAAACAACGTAGTAGTAATATTTCATTGGATGAAAGTGGGTATGTTCCTGTTGCACCAAGTGAGGTCGCACCTGAACAGGCTATTCTACGTAATGAAAAAGTAAATCTAGTTAGAATTGCCATTAATAGTTTACCGGAAAAGCAACGTTCAGCGCTGATTTTACGTGAATATGATCAATTAGATTATCAAGAGATAGCTAAGATACTAGATCAAAGTGTAAGTTCTGTTAAATCCTTGCTATTTCGTGCGAGATCAAGTATAAAGGTTCAAATGGAGCCGTATTTTTATGACCATATTTATGAAGAATATGAAGGGATGACAAGCAGATGAAATGCTGGGAGGCTCAGGAATTATTCGGGTTAATGTGGGATTTGCCAGTAGACGACCCGAGACGACTGATGTTGCAACAACATTTGTCGACCTGCAGCGATTGTACGGCTGAATTTCAGTTATGGGAAGAAAGCCATCATCTGATCCAAATTTTGAGTGATGACGAAGTTACAGACACACAACTGGAAGCAATGAACCGTAATGTTATGGAGCGAATATACCGTGAGTCACCTTGGCTTATTCAAGATCATAGCAAACCGTTTGCGGTATCTGGTATTACTCGAAGACATCTGTCGATGTGGATTGCAGGATGTTTAATGTTGTTCCTCGTTAGTTTTTTATTTTTTATGATGATGGGGAATCCATCTTCAGAAGATACACCTTCTGCGAATGGAATTCTACCGACGGGTATTGCTGGAAGTTCAACTTTGCTGCAGCAACAAGAGAAGCTTAATCTTCCTGATCTGAATAGTGGAATTATTGAACCTCTTGTCATTACTATGGGTCCTTCGCACCCACAATATTGGATGTTACTATCCATTCTAAGTGTGGCTCTGGCATTGTTTTCTTTAAGTAGATTAAGTCGTATTCGAAGGTAGTATATACCACTAAGGAGTGACAACGATGAGAATTGGCTTAATTCGGCATGGTCTGACGGACTGGAATGTATCTGGTAAAATTCAAGGACAAAGCGATATTCCTTTAAATGAAGAAGGTAAGAGGCAGGCTATGGCTCTAGGGGAGCGATTATTGCATGAATCTTATCGATGGGATTATGTCATCAGTAGCGGTCTATCACGAGCTGTTGAGACGGCTAATATCATTGCTACCAAGCTATCTCTACCTATGTTAGATACGGATGAACGTCTGTTAGAACGTTCTTTCGGACAAGTGGAAGGATTCACAGCGGAGCAACGGGAGAGCACTTGGGGTAAGGAATGGAATCTTCTAGAACTAGGACAAGAGAAGAATGAAGCCATTCAAGCACGTGGGTTGGCATTCATGGAGGAGATGTGGGAACGGTATCCAGATAAGAACATACTTGTCGTCAGCCATGGAGGTTTCTTAGCACAGCTTTTTACTGCACTCTATAAGGATCAGTATGTGGAGAGAATCGGTAATTTATCGCTTACGATACTTGAAAAGGACGACCTGGAATGGATGCCACTTCTATATAATTGTACGCGTCATTTACAGGAGAGTCCGAAATAACCCAAATGTTTGGGTTATTTTTTTTGTGAACTTGGAATAAAAATTGAAATAAATCCCATAATGGTAGTAAAACGGCGAGGACGATCACCCATGAACCTAGCGGATATGCTCACGTTTGCTGATATTGGTCAATTGACAACTATCGCAAGCCACTACCATTGCGAGTGTAAGCACAATTCGAAGCATGAATTGATTCAGAGTATCTTAGTGACTTTGAATCGGAATGACTTTATTGGGCAGCAGATTAAGAATCTCTCTGTAGATGATTTACGATTTCTTAACGCTATTTTATTTGAGAGTCGTAGTTACTTTAATGTGGAAGAGTTAATTGCTATTATCAGGCAGACTTCTTTTACCGTTGCTGAAGGCAACAATTTAAAGGAACATCCGAAGGCTGCTAGTCCTCGTGAAGTCATTGCTCGTTTCAAGAAGAGTGGTTGGATATTCAATGGAATGACCCCTAGCACTAAATATTTGTTTCAAGTCCCCAAGGATTTGAAGGAGCGCTTCCGCAGAGAATTAGGAAGTTACTTGAGAGGTACGATTACAGTCGTAGGAGAACCATCTTTCTATCGTGAAGAGCAGGGACTTCTTGCAGAAGATTTATTGCTTCTACTGCGATATGTGAATGAACAGTCGGTTGAACTGAATTTAGAAAGCACGATGTATCGTAAATATCAACAGCAACTTATGGAATCCTTTCATATTGCTGAACCTCTTCTCAGTAAAGGGGGATGGCGATTTGGTTACGGAAGGACATCTCATATGTATCCAAGCAGATTAGCGCTAATGTACGATTATGCACTTCACATGGGATACATGGATGAGCTAGGGAATCAGTTGCAGCTGACAGCGAAAGGAATGGAAAAGTTAGAACAAGGTAAAGTCGAGGGTATGATCCCAATATTTCGATATTGGTCAAGGCTTTATAAAGCTTCCATTCCGAATATTACATCTCTAGTGTATTGGATTGGACATTGTGCAGAAGGCTGGGTCACGTTAGATTCACTCCATGATGCATTAGGGTGGTTAATCAAGCCTTATTATTATGATACCCCTGAATCAATGATGGAGCAGCGCATTCTTCAGATGATGGTACATTTAGGGCTTATCCGTAGAGGTGAAAGTGAAGTGGACGGTACGGTATTTCGGATGACCTCTTGGGGAAAGAAGGTTGCTGAGAATTGTCCGTTTCTGGTAAATGAGAGTACACTATAATCCTTGAATTGACAATTGATCAGCCTGTTGTTACAATCACTTCCAAGTTGAGGAGTGGAGTGATCATTCATGTTAATTCCATACGGTAATAAGGTACCCCAGATTCATGGTTCAGTATATGTTGCCGAAGGTGTAAAGATTATTGGTGACGTCGAAATTGGTGAAGATTCAAGTGTGTGGTTTAATAGTGTGCTTCGTGGAGATATGGCACCTATT
>DASXLR010000058.1:0-13067 GCA_036496075.1 Paenibacillus sp.
GCAACGACCTCATTCCAGAACGAATTGCTAAACAAGCAGTAACGAAATAAACAGGATTATTGTGTTCTTGTCAGAAGGGATCACTCTACGTTGCTAGTGTAACGTAGGGTGTATCCCTTTTGTCCATAATTAGAGACTGAAATGAATTAATTCTGGGTTCGCGTTGTCTTTTTTTTGCTTTAAGGTACTTGTTCATAGTAAACTATGATGATGTATTGAGTTTAAATTGAATTACAAAAAAATATTTTAAGGGGATGGAATCATAATGAAAAAAGGAACAATTGAATTAGAAAATGGTGGAGTCGTAGAAATCGAGTTTTTACCAGAAGAAGCGCCAAACACAGTGGCTAACTTTGAGAAATTGGCTAATAGTGGATTTTACAACGGTCTAAGTTTTCACCGTGTTATCCCTAATTTTGTCGCTCAAGGAGGATGCCCTACTGGAACAGGGACGGGTGGTCCTGGATATACGATCAAATGTGAGGCAACTAGCAACACAACTAAACATGCCAGAGGCGTATTGTCCATGGCTCATGCAGGTAGAGATACTGGTGGTAGCCAATTCTTTATTGTTTATGCTCCTCAACCACATTTAGATGGAGTTCATACTGTATTTGGTAAAGTGATCAGTGGCATTGAACACGTAGATACGATCAAAGCTAATGATAAGATGAAAGAAGTTAAGGTTTGGGATGAAGCTTAAAATCTTAAAATAGCATAACAAATAGCCCTCTTATTCAGTATGAAATTGGATAAAGAGGGTTATTTTTCTGTCTCGTTTTTACATTGGCAAAACGCATCCTGTGGTAAAAAAAGAAACAGGAGAAGTGTCCTTGTGATACTTCTAATCCAACAGAGCTTAACATATAGTTCATTTTATTAAATAAGTTACTTTATAAAATATAGAAGAAAACGCTTGTGTTTTTATTTCTTAGGTGGTAATATTCGTAACATAAATAGTTGTTCTTCATGGACAATTTTATATTGATTTATCCTTCGGGGGCAGGGTGAAATTCCCTACCGACGGTGATGGAGTATTGTTAGAGATTCTTTCAATACAACTTAGTCCGTGACCCGTACGCCTGTAACTTAGGCGTACGGTTGACCTGGTGTAATTCCGGGACCGACAGTATAGTCTGGATGGGAGAAGGGTAAATAGCTAACGCAACTCATTTTAAGTGATTGCGGTTCATAAAAGTAAAGCAACAGAAGGTTGTGGCGATTTTCACAATGTAACGCAGATGAAGTGTTATTTCATTTTGTGTTGCTTGTATTGCTGAATACTCTTTAGCTTTGTTTTTGTGTAATCTATTTATCTTCCATAATAACCCCGTTTCGGATGATTCGTTCATCTGATACGGGGTTTTCTGTTTATACTAAACAGCTTGTAAAAACAATAAAGCGGAGGTGAAAGAAGATAAATGATGGAGATTATGAATGATGAATTTTATATGTCTTTAGCATTGGATATGGCGGAGCGAGCGCAAGGACAGACCGGGATCAATCCTGTCGTTGGATGTGTTGTCGTGAAGGACGGTGTCATGGTTGGACTGGGTACTCATCTTGAGCGGGGAACGGGTCATGCAGAAGTTCATGCACTCAATATGTCTGGTGAGAAGGCGAAAGATAGTACCGTATACGTTACTTTAGAGCCATGTAGTCATTATGGAACAACACCGCCGTGTAGTGAACGTTTAATTAAAGAAGGCGTACGACGGGTTGTAGTGGCCTGCCAGGATCCTAATGTTCAAGTAGCGGGTAAAGGTATTGCGATGTTACGTGAGCAAGGAATTGAGGTTGAAGTTGGTGTACTTCAAGATCGTGCACTGAAGCTAAATGAGAAGTTTATCAAGTATATTACGACAGGAATTCCGTTTGTTACACTGAAGACAGCCAGTACTTTAGATGGCAAAATTGCTTCGAAAACGGGCGATAGTAAATGGATCTCAAATGATGCAGCGCGGGAGCAGGTTCATACGTTGAGACATCGACATCAAGGAATTATGGTCGGTGTGGAGACGGTAATTGCAGATAATCCTCATCTGACTACACGTTTACCTGTTGATGGCTTGAATCCGATCCGAATCGTTGTAGATTCGCGATTACGTATTCCGTTAGACTCTCACCTTGTTATGGATGGTCAGACACAGACTATTGTGCTGACTACCGACACTTCCATGAGTCATTCTAATGCAGAACGTCTTCAAGAGGCAGGTGTTACAGTACTTCCATGTGGTGAGGGTCCACGTGTCAACCTCGAAGTTGCTTTAGCGAATCTGGGTAGATTGAACATAGGTTCTGTCCTTCTCGAAGGAGGAGGTACATTAAACGGTGCCATGCTAGAAGCGAAATTGATTGATCGAATTGTGCTTTATTTGGCCCCCAAAATTGTAGGTGGTTATGATGCTCCGGGTAGCTTCTCTTTTGCAGGAAGTGAATTGATGAAGGATGCTGTAACCTTATCATCGTTGGAAGTAGAACAATTGGGAGATAATGTGTGTATCAGTGGGATACCTGTGTGGGCCTAAAGTTCTTAACAGAGGAGGTGTTACTCCATGTTTACCGGATTAGTTGAAGAAATGGGTACGATGCGAGCGATAGCTCGTCAAGGAGAAGCTATGGTACTGCATATTTCAGCATCGATTGTCATGGATGATTTAAAGATTGGCGATAGTGTGTCCGTGAATGGCGTATGTCTCACGGCAACCTCAATAGACGTACATTCTTTCGCTGCCGACGTTATGCCCCAGACTTTTCGCAATAGCAATTTGAAGGATCTTCAGTCAGGCAGTAAGGTGAACTTGGAGCGGGCTATGATTGCCAATGGACGGTTTGGTGGACATATGGTTCAGGGACATGTGGATGGCATCGGTACAATACATCATGTCACACGCGACCAGAATGCCGTTGTATATGAGATTACACCTACGAATACAGAGTTATTCAGATTCATTATTCCGAAGGGGTCTATCACACTTGATGGAATCAGCTTGACCGTGGTGAAAGTGAATAGCCATACATTTCAGGTGTCAATCATTCCGCATACGTTGGTACAGACCGTGCTAAATCAGAAGCGTGCGGGAGATACGGTAAATATTGAATGCGATGTGTTGGGGAAATATGTAGATCATTTACTAAATTACGGATCTAGAGGACAGCAAGATGAAGGCACGCCATCTGGAATTAGTCAAGATTATTTAGCTCAGCATGGATTCGCATAAAGCAGTAAATATCGTTCATTTCACAACTGTAGAGGAGGAATCAATGATGAGTAATGAAATTGTTTTTGATCCTATCGAAGATGCTATATACGATCTCATGCGTGGTAAAGTAGTCATCGTTGTAGATGACGAGGACCGTGAGAACGAGGGAGACTTTATTGCATTAGCGGAGAAGGCAACGCCAGAAGTTATTAATTTCATGATTAGCCAAGGTCGTGGATTAGTCTGTCTACCGATTACCCAGGAACGTGCTGATGAGCTGGATCTTAAGCCGATGGTGTCTGAGAACACAGATAATCATGGGACAGCTTTTACAGTCTCGATAGATCATAAAGATACAACAACAGGTATTTCCGCGAATGAACGCTCACTCACAGCCAAGGCGATCATGGACCCCACTGCGAAGATTAATGATTTTCGGAGACCGGGACATATGTTCCCGTTGATTGCTAAGAAAGGTGGGGTCCTTCGGAGATCAGGTCATACTGAAGCAGCTGTCGACTTAGCGATGATGTGTGGTGCTTATCCGGCAGGTGTGATCTGTGAGATTATTAAGGAAGATGGCACAATGGCTAGATTGCCTGATTTAGTGGAAATTTCACGGAAGCATGACCTGAAGCTCATTACCATTAAAGATTTGATTCACTATCGTAATGAGAAAGAGAAGCTTGTGACACGTGAAGTTGCCGTGAGAATGCCAACGGATTTCGGAGAATTTCAAGCGATTGCTTATACGAATGAAGTTGATGATAAGGAACATCTAGCTCTTGTCAAAGGAGAGATCGACGCCACTAAGCCTGTGCTAGCCCGTGTGCATTCCGAATGTCTGACCGGTGATGTGTTCCATTCACATCGCTGCGATTGTGGGCCGCAATTTGCTGCTGCTCTAAGGCAGATTGAGAAGGCAGGCAGTGGTGTGTTGCTCTATATGCGGCAAGAAGGTCGTGGGATTGGTCTCATTAACAAATTGAAGGCTTATAAGCTTCAAGAAGAAGGCTTAGACACTGTGGATGCTAATTTACAACTCGGCTTTGCCGCAGACCTACGTGACTATGGCATTGGTGCTCAAATACTCAAGGATTTGGGTGTACGCCAGATTAGATTGTTAACGAACAATCCTCGTAAAATCAAAGGATTAGAAGGTTATGGATTAGAAGTTGTGGAGCGTGTCCCTATTCAAATGCAAGAGAATGAGGATAATACCCTTTACTTGCATACAAAGCAAGCCAAGCTGGGTCACCTCATGACATTCGATGATATGGAGCAGAACGAAGATCCTAATTCTTAAAAATTACATTATACAATAAGAGAGGTAGTTGATTAGTATGGCACATTATTTTGAAGGTAATTTAGTATCGGAAGGTTTAAAATATGGTATTGTCGTAGGACGTTTCAATGAATTTATTACAAGTAAACTCTTAAACGGTGCATTGGATGCACTGAAACGTCACGGTGTTCAAGAAGATGAAGTTGACGTGGCGTGGGTACCTGGAGCATTTGAAATACCACTTATCGCCCAAAAAATGGTCGAAACAGGTAAGTATGATGCAGTCATAACGTTAGGTACAGTCATTCGCGGGTCAACTTCTCATTATGATTATGTATGTAATGAAGTAGCTAAAGGAGTTGCCGCTATTAACCTGAAGAGTGGTGTCCCTACGATCTTTGGAATTGTGACAACGGAGAACATAGAACAGGCCATTGAACGAGCGGGAACGAAAGCCGGCAACAAAGGATATGATTCGGCAATATCTGCTATTGAAATGGCAAACTTGACGAAACAGTTTAAATAGTGCTTATTTAATGTAGTACCCTTTTCATAGGGTGCTACATTTTTTTGAGTTTCGGGGTCCCCTCATCATACCTGAAATTAGCGAACAACAGCAAAGGCACCACTTTGTGGGGATATTTTATACTGTGGGCGGAGGATTATCTTGACTGTACTTTATAAGTTGGAAACATTTGAAGGTCCGTTGGATCTACTGCTGCATCTGATCGACAAAGCAGAAATTAACATTCAGGACATTCCAATTACGGAAATCACTGACCAATATATGGATTATTTGCGAACTATGCAGGAACTAGAGTTGGAGGTGACGAGTGAATTTCTCGTCATGGCAGCCACCTTGTTATCCATTAAAAGTAAACTATTGCTTCCTAAGCCACCTATTATTGAATTCGATGATTATGATTTCTATGACGATGATGACTTGGACCCAAGGGCGGAATTGATACAGAGGCTCATCGAATATCGCAAATATAAAGGGATTGCTCAGCATCTTCATGAACGTGAATGGGAAAGAAGTTTAATTTATTCGAAGGAACCAGAGGATTTAACCACTTGGATGCCAACGAGTACTGAGAATCCTTTGGAAGGATTACATATTGCAGATCTGGTTGCAGCCTTTCAAAAAGCGTTGCGTAAAGTTGTGAAACGGAATGCTTACTCCCGTATACAACGAGATGAAATCTCGGTGAAAGATCGTATTAGGGATGTGGTTGCTGCTATGCGAGGTGGACAAGGAAGGAAAATGTTATTTTCCAAGTTGTTGCATGAGGAGATGGCGCGTCATGAAATCGTGGTTACTTTTCTGGCGATTCTAGAGCTCATGAAGATGAAGCAAATTGTATGCTATCAGGAACAATTATTCGATGACATTGTCATGGAATGGAGAGGAGAAGGAGAGTCAGATGGAATATCCGATATTGAAATCAATTATTGAGGGTCTGCTGTTTCTAGCTGGAGACGAGGGTCTTACTGTGAAGCAGATTGCAGAAATTGTAGAACAGCAACATGAGCTGGTGAGTGATGCTCTTAAGGAAATGAAAGAAGATTTCGCTAAGCAGCAGCGAGGAATACAAATCGTTCATATAGCGGGGAGCTATCAATTAGCTACTCATCAAGAACATGCTACGTATTTTGAAAGATTAGCCTATTCGCCTTCACGCGCTTCTCTGTCGCAGGCTGCGCTAGAGACACTATCGATTGTGGCTTATCGACAGCCAATTACCCGCGTGGAGATCGAAGAGATTAGGGGTGTGAAATCGGAGCGTGCGATACACACACTCGTCAATAAAGACTTAATTGAAGAAAAGGGTAGGGCAGAAGCTATTGGACGTCCAATTCTGTACGGAACAACGAAATCATTCTTAGATTATTTTGGACTAGCGGGTATTAAGGATTTACCTGAACCGTCTCAATTCGAGAATAATGATAATCTGGAAGAAGAGACACAAATGCTATTTGATCGTTTGGATGGGCAGCAGCAGCTTACATTCGATGATGTGAAATAAGGATTGTCATAGCTGTATCCATAGAGTACGAACCGTCAATTCTGAAAGGAATGGCGGTTTTTTGCTGTTCATGTGCATGTAGCCGAATTTTTTCCAAGAAAAATTACCATACTATATAGAATGAACTAACGATGACGAACTTTTTATTCTGGATTATCTTTAGGATCTATAGAAAGTGGTCGGGAGTAAACTTTAGTTCAAGCTATAACTGAGAAATAGGATGCGTAAACTCAAACATACATGGGGGTTTATATGTGTGGATACTCGGAATAATTGTCATCGTTCTGTTGTTGCTTATTATGGCAGTTCTTTTGTCCGTGATCAGGTTCGAACTATGGATTAAGAAGCACGGAAAAGACGACGAAGTGGTATTAAATATTAGAATGCTCTATGGATTGATTCGTCTTCATTACGAATTACCCATTTTGAAATTGGAGAATTTGAAAAAAGGCATACTGATTAAAGTTGAGAAGAAAAACAACATACAGAAAAAGGAAAAGGGGACAACGAAAGCCCGTGTGGATAAACGTAAGATAGATTACTGGCACAGAGAATTCATTAAGCTTCTGGAAGCGACGGATTCGCTTCTAACATGGCTGAAAAAAACGCTGTCACATATATCCATCTTGAAGTTGGATTGGTCTACGAATATATCTGCTGGAGATGCTGCATATACGGCAATAGCTACGGGCATGATATGGAGTATTAAAGGTTCTATGACTGGATGGTTATCTTATCATGTTGGCATGAGAACACCTCCTAAATTGTTTGTAGTACCGGTGTTTGATGATAAGCCTCAATTTTCCACTGAAATTTCTTGCATAGCCCAAATCTCTTGCGGATACGCTATATATGCTGGACTGGTTCTTATGGTTCGCGTTCTTAAGGTGAAGGGAGGAATAAAGAAATGGAAGAGCATCCTATTCAAGGTCTAATGAAAACAGCGATGGAAAACATCAAGAATATGGTTGATGTTAATACAATTGTAGGTGACCCTGTTCAAACGCCAGACGGGAGTGTGATTCTCCCCATCAGTAAGGTGACTTTTGGATTTGCAGCAGGCGGAAGTGATTTTAATATTGAAGAAAAAAATAAGTCAGGTGGAACAGCTAACGGTAACGAAGAGAAAAAAAGACATCCCTTCGGCGGTGGTGCCGGTGGTGGGATCTCAATTAGTCCTATCTCGTTTCTCGTAGTTGGCAAAGACGGAGTGTACATGCTACCTCTTGATACACAAACTCACATTTATGAAAAAATGATTGATACTGTACCGTACGTGGTTGAGAAAATTCAATCCATGTGTCAAAAAGTTAACACGGGATCTAAAAATGCAGTATCTAAAAGTGAGAATACAGTATCGTATGGGAATGACAGCCCTGATTATCCCATCTTGTAAATGAATCTACCCCTCTCCGGGCTATAAAGTGGGAGAGGGTTTTTTCTGTATATTATGATGGATTCTTTAGGGACATACATCCCTGAGGTAAGGCATATACTTGTACAAGATTCCCAAGAATTTCGGAGGAATGAAGAGATGAAAAGAAGAAAAAGGGTTATGGCTATTCTGTGGATCGTCGTATCATCATTCACCATCAGTACTGGACCTATCTATGCAAAAGCAATACCGACAATGGGGACTCATGCGCAAGCAGCGGCTCTTATAGACGTCACTTCGGGACGATTGCTATATTCGAGCCATGGGGATGAGGAGTTGCGAATTGCTAGCTTAACCAAAATTATGACAGCGATTGTGGCTATTGAATACGGACAACTACATAAACCCGTTAGTGTAGGTAAGAATGCTTACGCCAAAGAAGGTTCCTCGATATATTTGAAGTTAGGTGAGCAGATGAGTCTTGAGCATATGCTCTATGGCTTAATGCTTCGATCGGGGAATGATGCCGCCACAGCAATTGCTGAGCATGTTGGAGGTTCTGAAGAGGGATTTGTGCTTTTGATGAATACCAAAGCGGAGGAACTAGGTCTGAAACATACTCAATTTCGAAACCCGCATGGCCTTGATGCAGAGGGGCATTATTCATCTGCTAACGATCTAGCGACGTTGACCGCTTATGCGATGCATAATGATACCTTTAAAGAGATTGTAAAAACACCCATGAAAAAAGTGCCTAACCCGAACGAATCTTGGGATTATAAATGGGATAACAAGAACAAAATGTTGCGCCTTTATGATGGGGCCGACGGTGTGAAAACAGGATATACGAAAAAGGCTTTACGCTGCCTCGTAAGCTCGGCCACAAGAAATGGTCAACAATTAGTTGCTGTAACGATAAATGATGGTGACGATTGGAATGATCACGGTAAAATGTTGGATTACGGTTTTGCCTATTACCCGCTTCAGACGCTAATGGAGCAAGGGCAAAAGGTAGAGGGGCATGACCTTATCGTCGGGCAAAAGTTATCTTACCCACTCGCAACAGGTGAAGAGAATACCTTGAGTAAACGACTTGTTTTGTTTAGATCCGATACCCATACGGATACCACAGACCTTTCATTTGGTTTAAGAGGTAGAATCGATCTTTTGTTAGATGGACGTGAAATTGACAGTACTCCCGTGTACATACCGGGGAGTCTTTTACCAGTGAAAGCTACGACCTCGACTTCAGCAGCCACAATGAACTCAGACCCACTAGAGAATAAGGGGTACACATGGATAAGTGCCGTGACAAGAGTGTTCCATAAATTGTTGTTTACCACGGATTAGGATTTATGAGCAGGGTGTTCGGGGGAGGAGAAGAGAAATGATCAATATCATATGGCTTGGATTAATCGTTATCGGATTCGGTTTTGCTGCAGCAACCGGTAATGTGGAAATTGTGACGACAGCCGTCTTTGATGGAGCGAAGACAGGCGTGACGGTATGTTTCGGTCTCATCAGTGTATTGGTGTTCTGGATGGGAATGATGAGAATTGCTGAAGATTCGGGCTTGTTGAATAAAATAGCCAAGTTATTAAGTCCGATCGTTTCTTTTTTATTCCCAGACGTTCCTAAAGGTCATCCAGCACTTGGCTACATTCTTTCCAATATGAGTGCTAATATGCTCGGATTAGGCAACGCGGCCACTCCGATGGGAATTAAAGCCATGCAGGAGTTGCAGACACTTAATCCTGACAAAGAGGTGGCTAGTCCTGCGATGTGTACATTACTTGCGCTCAATACAGCAAGCATCACGTTAATTCCAACGACTTTAATTGCGATTCGGATTAACTATAATTCAGCTAATGCGACTGAGATTGTGGGTACGACGCTAGTTGCGACAGCGATTGCTACACTTGCAGCCATTCTAGCAGATCGATGGTGCCGTAGATGGAATCTTCATAGAGATAGGAAACCCCGAGCGAAGGGGATCTCCTCTAAGCCTAGTTTGAAAGGATGATTATCCTTGATTGCATTGATTAGTCTAATTTCAGCGTGGGCCATTCCCTTACTTATTGCTTTTATACCCCTGTATGGATTCACACGTAAAGTACCTGTATATGAATCTTTCATAGATGGAGCTAAAGACGGTTTCTCTACCGCTGTGCAAATCATCCCTCATCTTGTGGGCATGATGGTAGCGATTAGTGTATTTCGAGCATCGGGAGCGCTTGACTTCTTTGTAGGATGGACAGGTCCCCTTTTACAATCGTTAGGGGTGCCGAGTGAGATTATTCCGCTGGGTCTGCTTCGACCCCTAACAGGGACAGGTTCTTTAGCTTTTGCAACGGATTTAATCAGTGTATATGGACCAGACTCTCTTATTGGACGAATGGCTTCTACGATACAAGGGAGCACAGATACGACTTTATACGTGTTAACGGTATATATGGGTGCTGTAGGTATTCGTAATGGACGTTATGCCTTAAAAGTAGGTCTCTTCTCGGATGCTGTTGGATTTGTAGCTGCCATAGCAGTATGTTTAGTTTTCTTCGGGTAATCTTACCTCATAGAATCATCTTTCATATGTCATAAATATATCTTTCGTCCCAAGCGTGTGAGTGTTAATTTATGACATATGAAGGTTTCATTATTCACCAACCGTTCTATTCCACTATAACTGAGAAGCTCGTAATAGAGCGATCTAACCCGTACAACATATCCCCATTCTATCTTCATTCACGAAACAAAAATGCCCGTAGATTACAATTTTCATCGAATGAGCTTGTGATTTGTCCTGCTGATGAGTATCATTAGCTTGAGGTGACTATTGATAATGGAAAGATTACAGAAAATATTGGCACAAGCAGGAATTGCATCAAGACGTAAGTGTGAAGAATTAATCGTAGCAGGTAAAGTGGAAGTTAACGGGGAAACCGTAACTACGTTAGGAACTAAAGCGGATCCCGACCAAGATATTATTACTGTAGCTGGTAAGCCGATTAAGAATGAGAAGAAAGTATACGTCGTTATGAACAAACCTAAAGGGGTTATTACCAGTGCATCAGACCCTGAGGGACGTAAAGTTGTATCTGATTATTTAAAAGGAATTCATGAGAGAGTATATCCAGTCGGTAGACTTGATTACGATACAGAAGGATTACTACTTCTCACAAATGACGGAGAGTTTGCTAATCTGCTTACACATCCGAAACATCATGTGCCAAAAACATATATGGCAACGGTAAAAGGCGTACCGCATGGTAGTGAGCTGGACAAGCTGAAGGCGGGTATTATGCTGGAGGACGGTATGACAGCGCCTGCGGATGTTGAATACAAGGATATTGATGCAGCTAAGAATGAATCCGTTATTTCAATCACGATTCATGAAGGACGTAACCGCCAGGTTCGCCGCATGTTTGAAGCTATTTCACATCCTGTTATTAAGTTGAAACGGATCGCATTTGGGGAACTGTTGCTTCATAATTTGAAGCGGGGTTTGTATCGTCATCTCACAAAAGATGAAGTGAACGATTTATTACAATTAGCCAAATCTCCCAAGCCTGCAAGAAAGAAACGATAAAGGTCACATAAAGGTCACATAAATTTCATATTAAATAGCTACATTTATGACAATATTCGTTATAATTGTTCATAGGATGTTCACATCAAATGAATTAATTATGATTATTGTCATAGAAGAGAGGCTTTAGAATGGGGAAATCCAGAAGAAAAATTCAGGTCATTATCCTCCTTGTGATCGTTATACTCGGAGGATATGCTATTGTCTCGAATGTTTCGGGGTCAAATGGCAAGCCCGATATAGGTAAAAAAGTACCGGACTTCAATTTACTTGGACTAGATGGTACTGTGCATAATCTGGACGAATACAAAGATAAAGCGTTAGTTATTAATTTTTGGGGCACATGGTGTGAGCCATGTGTTAAAGAAATGCCTGCATTGCAAGCCCAATACGAGAAGTGGAAAGACAAGGATGTGGTTGTTATCGGAATAAATGCTGGAGAAGACCGAATGTCTGTTGAGAATTTTGTGAAGCAGGTGAATGTTAGTTTCCCTGTGTTACTTGATCCCAACAAAGAAGCGGTTCAGAATTACGGTATTTCGCCCCTTCCGACCACACTTTTTGTATCGGCTAATGGTAAGGTGAATAATATCCATATAGGGCAGCTGGATCTTAGTACGCTGGATACTCAAATTGAACAGTTGGTGAGATCACAATGATTGATGATTTGGTATCTTTTCAGAATACGAAATGTGATTGTGGCCACCAAAACCCTGTTGGAACAGTGTTGTGTGAAGCTTGCGGTATGCCGCTAGCTGAAGAAGATCAGAAGTCTCAAGAAGTATTAGAAATGAGATATGACGGGATGGCTCGGCGTTCCCAACGCTCTAATCCCAATATAATTGATCGAATTTGGAATTTTTTCTCCTCGGTTAAGATCGCAGTATACATGATTATATTCACCCTAGTAGGTTCGATGCTAGGCAGCATTTTCCCTCAAGAAAGTACGTTCTTAAACATCGATCCGTCAACTTATTATCCTGATACATACGGTACGGCAGGGACAATCTATTACAAGTTGGGTCTGTCTCACACATATGAATCATGGTGGTTCGTATCCTTGTTAGTCATGATCGGAGCTTCACTCGTTATTTGTAGCTTGGATCGTGTACTTCCACTATACAAGGCACTTTCTAAACAAAAAATACGTAAACATATTCAATTTCTAACGCGTCAAAAGGTTGTGCTTCAAACTCCAATTGAGGGAGATCCCGAAGCGTGGGTACAGAATGTGCTGGCTCCGCTTAAGAAAAGAGGGTATCGAGTTCATACGGAGGGTACTGCGCTGCTTGCTGAGAAATACCGTTTCAGCCGCTGGGGTCCCTATGTCCTTCACATAGGTCTAATTATATTTCTATTGGCAGTACTAGCAAGAGGGCTCCCAGGTCTGCATATGGATCAGCATATGGCTTTCCCTGAAGGGGAAATTAAGCATATCACCAATACATCCTTATATTTAAAGAATGAGAAATTCATCGTTGAGTATTACACGGAGGATGATCTTCCTGATGAATTTAAGGGTAAAGGAAAAATATTACCTAAGCTATTTCAAACTCAGGCCATACTTTATGAATGTACATCAGAATGTAAT
>DASXLR010000059.1:0-12505 GCA_036496075.1 Paenibacillus sp.
ATTGAATCGCCTTCACTTTTAAAGATTCTGGATAATGTTTAAACTTTTGACCTTTGATTGCCATGTAAAATGCACCCCCTAGTATTTCATCGGTTAAACCCGGGGGTTTTTCCAATGTCTATTCTAAGGGGTGCACTTCACTTCCATTGTATGGACGTTATTTCCATTTCAGAGGATACTCTGTTCAAACTGTTTCAAATCTTGAGCTAATCCACTCCAACTCTCTATAGCCTCTTGAGATTGCAACGAACTCTCCATCGCTTCAAGACTTTCTTCTAATTGTTCTTGTAAAGCATCTCTTTGTTCATGTAGATATATCTGTAACTGGTTAACATAAAAGAGAATGAACAGCGGTTGTTGATGAAGTGAAGCTATACTAAGACCTTCTTTCAGTATGGGCTCCACTGCCAATTTAAGCTTCTCACGACCATTTCCTTCAAAAAACAACTTCGGCGCTTTAAACATCGACCATAGTGAATTCCAATTCACAGAGTTCTCCAACTTGCTATCCTCTAATTCAGGCACAGGCCATTCCTTGGTCTCCTTCATCGGTGTCAGGAGAAGGCTCTCATCTATATCATTGATCTGTATAGTAAGTTTAACCGATGCTTCCTGAACCATAGCTTTGACTTTCAATTCTAAACGTAACGTCGTAGCCCATAACTCTTGATCCATTTCACGTAGAAGTGAATTTTCCAGTTCGCGCCCACAATCAGCATAAATCTCTTTAAGAGAACCTATACCTTCTTTCAGCAAGGAAGGATGAAATGCTTCTTGGAAGAAAGACCCTAAGTTATACTGTAATCGTTGACGAACGTGAAATAATAGTTCCTTCGTTTCTTGTTCAATCTCTCGATGCTGATCTTCCGTATTCGTAAAGGTTCCCAGCATATCCGATACCTTGCTACGAATTTCAAAAAGTTGCAGAAGCCGTTCACTTCGCGACACTTCATCTTGTCTAGATAGTTTATCCCATTCCTCTGCACGTTTACGAGCTGCGGTAATGTCTTGTTTCGCTGCCTGGATGGATAGATTGGGTAATTCCTTCCCCGCAAAATCAGCTAAGGTCTGTTCAAATGATGTGAATCCCGAGGATGTCAGTTGCTCATCATCTCCACTTACCTTCCCATTCAACGCATTCATGCTCGACAAGGCGTATATATGGGGTGAACGAATACCACTACTTTGTAGATTAGATTTCACATGTTGCTTCACTTGGTCTAATTCATCATCAGAAGAGGCCAAGTCAGCAGCGTTAATAATAAAAAACATTTTATCTAGAGCAAAACTATCTTTCACTCTCCCTAATTGAGCTAGAAACTGACGATCCCCTTTAGAGAAGGCATGATTATAATAAGTCACGAATACTAACGCATCCGCATGCTTCATATATTGAAACGTTACACCTGTATGACGAGCATGAAGAGAATCCGCACCTGGTGTATCCACCAGCACGATGCCCTGCTCCGTCAGATCACAACTGTAGAACAGATCGATACTCTCTACAAAGCAGGATTTAGATTCATCCGCTACATATAAACGGTATTGGGATATATCTACAATCTGCGCAGTACCCAGTAATCCTTGCGCGTCTTCCCATCCTGTGGCTGCAGCCTTGAGGAAACCATAATGTGGTAAGCCTGCAGGATGGATGCCCTCAGAGGTAAGTGGAAGAATGACCTCACGCCAATTCTCGGCATCTGATCCACTCAAATGCAGCATGTCGAACGAAAGTTTCAGATCCTCCAAAAAGGATTCTCTCGTCTTCATTGTAATCTTCGCTGTACCATGCATAAACTCACCATGCGGTGCCAAGATTCGGTTAATTGCCGCTGTTGTAGGATGCGGCGATACAGGTAGCACATCTTCGCCAAGCAGAGCATTGGCGAAGGAGGACTTTCCGGCGCTGAATGCTCCGAACAGCGCCAACGTGAACGCGCCGCCTTCGAGTGCAGCGGCTCGGCTCTGTAGCCCTCGCGCGGCAGATGCCATCGCGGGGTAACGCGCGAGCAGCGCAGCCGCAGCTTGAAGCTGCGCTGCTGCGCCCGCAAGCCGCTGGCGGCGGCCCATGGCCGCGCCGCCACGCGGCAAGTTTGCCCCGCCGCGCGCGGAGGCGGGGCTCACAGTGGGCGCAGCGCGAAGCGCGCCCACTGTTGCAGCCGCAGATGCAAGCGGCTGCAACGGACTCACCGCCGGCAGGAGACCGGGGGTGAGTCCGCCACGTGGCGGCAGCAGCTCGGCTAGAGCTGCCGTGCGCGCCGTTTCCTCGCGCAGCAACAAGGCATAGCGCGAGGCGGCGGCCGATTGCTGTTGCAGCTCGGCTAACTCTACTCGCTGTTGATCCTGCTTCTGCGCGCAGTTCTCAGTAAACTCCATCAATAGTGGCTCCGTAAATTGTTGCACATGATGGCGGTATTTCCCCTTTATGTTGTTAGCTACATTGCGGCAATAATTCAGCACATATTCACCTGATAGTACAGCATCTATTTGTAATGAATTTTCGATAACTTCAGAATCTATCATCGGCATGATATCATCCAGCATTTGCAGGTGCGTATCCTTCCATAACTGATGCTTATCAGCCCAACTCATTAACATGACCCGAACATGCCATTCCACTTGAGAGGCAACTTGTTCCTGCAACATATGTAAGAAACGATCCTGCCGCTGATTCTGTTCGAGCACCGTCTTATTCCCTGAGAACCATAACCCCTTCTTAAAACTTGGTTTGCGACTTTCTAAATATTGCTGGGCCACGTCACGAAGCTCAGCAGGCATAAGATTGGCATTATCCAACAACACATTTAATTCTTCACGCAAAGCCTCTCGTTCTTGTTGGGGTAACGCCGCCAATTGTTTAACCGACTCTTCCATCCGCGTGAGCTCTCCTTGGAGCTTCAGTGCACCCTGTTCCCCGCCCATCTCTTCCAACAAGGACTCTTTCTCACTTTCATGAGAATCACGAAATTCCTGTGCTGCGTCTTCTACAACATGATGAACCGAGCAAGAGACGCTATATTCCAATAAGGCATCCTTCTTCTTAATCAAACGGCCTATTAACTCTTTGAGGTCCTCATATTGATTATAGGAATGTTCCATGTCTTTAAGAGAAGTAAATATAAGTCCCTCATAAGTAACCTGCCAACGAGAAAAGGCAGCCTCTACTTCCTGCTGATATACAGAAATCGGCAACTCTTGATCACGATGCTTATCAATCTGATTAACGATAAGATACAGTGGTTTACCCCAATCGGACAGGCTCTTGGCAAATACTAAGTTGTTCTCTGACTGCACATGATTATAATCCATCACATACAGAACCACATCCGCTAAATGAAGCGCTGAATGGGTTGCCTTATGATGTCCCTCATCCGTTGAATCCACTCCGGGTGTGTCCATTAACACGCCCGAATCTCCAAGCCAAGAAATAGGCGCCCATACGTTAACAGATCGATAATCCCCACCATTCGTACAATATACTTCAAGCTCATCCAATGAGACTTCCTTAGGTGGTTTCATATCCGCTGGATATATAAGTGCCCGAGGCTGTCCATTTCGAATAGTTACGACATTGGCACTTGTCGGTACAGGGCCAGAAGGTAGCACTTTTGCCCCACATAATGTATTAATAAGACTTGATTTACCCGCTGAGAAATGTCCGCATAAGGCAATCGTCAACTCACCCGATGCCTTTTTATATAATAGATCATTTATTAGCTTCAAAGACTTCTCGTCATCCCATGCTTCCAGTTGATCCTTAAGTTCTGCTAAATCGCTTACATCACCGTGATGTACCTGTGCTGCCATGAATGAATTCTCTCCTTATGAATTATTTTTCTAATCGATATACACTAGAACTGAAATAATTAAATTTTAACCATGTCTTCTCAGTATAATCGCCTCAGATCAAGATGCCTAATTATAGTAGTCTAGCCTAGTAGCACCGTTTGTTTCAATATGTACTCAAAGCATAGTTATATCCTAAATTCAAACAGGCTACCGATCGGCAGCCTTTTTAGATGAACACTATGAAAAGAACTCTCTACAGTTCCAAGGACTTACTCATCTCGGTCCAGGCAGGCTGTCCAATAATTCCTAACCGCCAGATTGCAATTCCTTTTAGATCATAACGTTTGGCAAGTCCGATCTTAGCATTAACAGAATTCTCATTCTCACTATACACTGATATTCCAAGAATCAGCTTATCCTTGCTGACCTCCTTCAGAGCAAGCCGAATTCCCTCGTCCACTTTATTCATCGGTTCCGGACGGGACTCGTCCTCGTAGGCGTAGCCCATAATGATCAGGTCATCTGCAAGCTTTCCAAGCGTTTTATAGTCATAACCCTTATAAGAGCTGTTCAACGGGTGAAGAATAACGGTAAGCTTTAAGTCTACTTCACGAGCTTGTAAAGACAAACTTTTGATGAACGCATTATATTCGGACTGTACTTTCGCCTTGTCTCCGGTGAGACCCAGCCCCTCCAGATCAAGCGCAATGCCTTTAAAACCCTTTTGTGATGCCGTATCCACAATAGCAGAAATGGTTTGCTCCTGCAGTTGTTTATCCTCCAGATTCTTAGTCAGCTCAAGCTTACCATCCACTGAATAGACCATCAGATAAGGATCTGTTCCGCCTGTAGCTGCATCGCTAACAATCGATTCCGGCGTCACCGATCCAGCAGGCTTTGGCCATCTGAATTCATCACCTGTCGTAGTGAACTGCCCACTTCGATCAATCCGGCTCCAGCCAAATGCAATGGCATCAAAGCTCGGAATCAGGGAAACTTCACCATAAGCACCCTGTGCATAAAACCCCAATGTATACATATCCTTCTTCGGTGAAGTAATGGATACCGTCTTTGTCGCCTGATTCCACGACACCTCTGCACCAAACTGCCCACTAAAGAAGCTCAGCGGAATCATCGTTGTACCACGAATACTTTGCGGAGCAACTGCCAGTTTCACGGTCTCACCATTAACGACTGCACTCTTGCTTTCCATGATTAGGACTACTTTTTTCATACCCGCTAGATCTTTCTTGGATGCGTTAATTTTCTTCGCCGCCTGATTCCACTCCACCGTAATCCCGAGCGCCTCAGATATCGCCCGAAATGGCACCATGGTTGTTCCGTTCATCATCACAGGTTCTACTGGAAAAGAGAGTGGATATCCATCCAACATAATATTAACACCACTTGCAGCTGCCTGTGTCGTATTGTCTTGTAGAATCGCCACGCCGCCGAGTGAAATCGCCAAGCACAATATTATCTTTCTGAACTGTCTCATCTTAAATCTCCAATCTATTATTATTTGAATTTAAGTATAAATATGTTCTTCAACTCAATATTTACCTATCTATCAGTCTACCAAATTAGAAATTAATAGTAAATTAATAGATTTTCCTTATATATTAGGGCTCAACACCAAAATCAGTGCTTGAAAAATGTATCGTGTTAATAACTGACCACTACGCGGACGGATTGTCCTTCCGATCGCTGTTGCCCCCCAAATTTTTTGAATATACCGCTGTTTGCGGTAAAAATTTAGGGGCAAAGGGGAACGCTTCGCTTCTACAAGACAATTCCGGTATCGAAGCTACGATCAGTATAGCATTCTGTTTTCGGCAAGCACTGATTATGAATTAGAGCCTATATTAGTCCCATGAGTTCTTCCAAATTGTGTGTGCCTACGGTAATGATTGTAGACTCGACTTATAGATCCACTTCTGTTATGAAGGTCTTATCTCCCTTTATGAGCACAAAAAAAACCGAATGATTACATTCGGTTTTTTTAAAGTCATTACATTATCAGTGTATTACTGGTGTAAATAATACTACACTAACGAATTCTCAAGATCTGGAATCAATATTTCAAATACGCTACCGTGTTGAAGGATCGTTACACCGCGCGACTTGTCTCTCATTACAACCACTTCAGGTTTTTGAGACATACGTTCCAAATAATGTTCAGGTACTTCGCCAGAGTGGCTGACAGTAATGCCTTCCACTTCTTTCTCTTCATTCTCGGCAAACTTTGTTTCTACAACATCCTCAAAAATATCAGAAAATTGTTCAAAGTTATTAGTATATACGGATATACACTTCATTTTACATCCCATCCTTCTCCACCTCTATTTTCGCTATCCGATATCTTCTTTATCTTTTCTGATTTGGGGCATCTTCATACGTTTTTTGCCTTCACGACATACATCAAGCAGCGGACAGACTTGGCATTGAGGGTTCTGAGATTTGCAATGATACCGTCCAAAAAAAATAAGTCGATGGTGTGTGTCAGTCCAATCTTCACGTGGAATTCTCTTCATCAACTTCTTCTCAACCTCTAGTAAAGAGTCTTTCCAACCTGCCAGACCCAGACGCTTGGATACCCGCTCCACATGCGTATCTACCGCAATAGCTGGAACTCCAAAAGCATTGGATACAACGACATTAGCCGTCTTTCGACCTACTCCTGGAAGCAGAACTAACTGATCATGTCCATGGGGAAGTTCCCCATCATACTGCTCAATAAGAATTCTACACAAGTTCTGAATATGTTTAGCCTTGTTTCGAAACAGACCAATGCGCCGAATATCCTGTTCCAATTCCTCCAGTGGCACGTCAACATAATCCTTGGGTGATCTATACTTTTGAAACAAATCCTTCGTTACCTTATTTACCATCTCGTCCGTACACTGTGCAGAGAGTAACACTGCTATCGTCAATTCAAACGCATTACCATGTTTCAATTCACAATGTACATCAGGAAACATCTCACGCATAGTGCTCAGAATATGTCGTACTGTTTCAGCATTCATGATGAGGACCTCCTGCAAAAAAAACGTCTTGATACAGGAAATTCCGTATCAAGACGGTGTATTTCATGAACATTCCCAAAGCAGATTATCGTTTCTGTATTTCCACAATTATATCATTGTTGAAATACACTACAATATTATCATTTTCTTTGAGAGATTGCACGGTAATTACAGTGTCGCCTTGATGAATATATGCATTTGGTGACAGTGTGAAACGATTTTTTTCTGAAGTACTCTGAGTTTTCAAGAATACTTCTCTTGATGCACTATCATATTTCCAGAAATCGCGAGTCGTTGTACTCAACACTTTCAACGTTGTAGATCCATCAACATCCTTACGAATTTCAACACGATCCGTAGGTAATAGACTATTTAAGTTCGTACTGATTTGACCCTCGCGAACAATTTTAAAAGCGCCCTGAACCTTATAAGTTTCTGAACTACCATTATAATTCTTCACCGTAACATTCTGTGCCGCTGCATCTATCGTTAACACTTCTCCAGTCAACAATTTAACCACTTGTACTGTAGCAGGAGTATAACCATTGAAGGATACATTGATGATATTCCCCACCTGTAAATTAGAGAACTGCGAAATCTGTCCACCATCTCCAACGATCACAGCTTTATCCAAATATATCTGACTTAACAGATTATCTGCTTTGACCATGACACGACCTGAAGATTGATCAATGGACGTCACTTCATATTGTTTAGATGATTTCACAAGAATACTTTTCACGTTGTCTTGATTATCCGTCATCACAACCGACACTGGATTCCCTATTTTCACATCAGAGAGAATCGAACTACTCTTACCAAAAATTTCAATAATCGGTGAAATGTAAGGCATGGTTACCGTTTGTCCATTAGCTAACAGGATCGTTAGTTTTCTAGCATTTGTATCCATTGCATATACAGTACCTTCATATTTATAGAGCACTTCAATGGATAGAGCGCGATTACTAATATAGTTGAGATTGATTCTGCGATTATTAGTTAGTAAAGGCTCAATACCTGAGAGTGTAGGCGTTGTCGAATTATACGAAAGTTTAGTATTCTCATCCAGAGTGACAACAAACGGCTTTTTATTAGCATCCAGAATGGTCAGCAGCTTCGTCTTTGTATCATACGATACGACTGAAGCATCCGGTTTCTGTTCCATCTGTCTACTAAGCACAACAATCTTAGTCACTTGTTCCTGTGGATTAAGTGTCAACTCCACTTGATCGCCGCCAGTGGTATCGGCAATCAGATCCGTAAAGACTGGCTTAGCGATTCCGTTAATTTCAATAGCAGGTTTATCCACTAGAAGTTTCACTTCCAGCGACCCACCCTCTTTTTTATAAGTGATCGTTGAGTTATTAGCCCCGATTTGATAAATAGCACCTCGAACTGTATGCTCTACAGCCTGAGTTACCTCTATAATCTGAATCACATTATTCTTAACCGTGTACTTGACCTCAGAACCACTCTTGAGCTCTGCCGGGGTTAAGATTTGGGTCTGATAACGAATGATGGAACTGTCATCCCAAGTGTAGCTTTCTACCGATCCTGATGCATTCTTGATCGCCATCGTCTTGTTAGCTACATCAACCTTCTGCAACGTTCCATTAGAGCTCTTATTGACTACACCCGACTTAATTTGTACGACAATCACATTTTTAGCTGAAGTCACGTTCTCGCTCTTAATCACAATTTGACTTCCAGCAGTCAATGCTGATGGCTCAATCTTGTTGTTGTTTTGATCTAAGAAGATTGTATTCGCATCATACTTATAAGAATCAAAAGATGTATTATTAGATACACCTAGCATATTCCCAGGGAACATCCGCTCGAATGTCGTGTCAATACTGTCTAATTGTTCTTTTGGATCTGTAATTTCCACATAACTTGCTTTTCCTGTATTCGCAAGAACCATGACTTTGGTATACAATTTCACATCTGATAAAGCTACTTTAGTATCAGACGTACTTGTGAAATACGCTGTCTTATTGTCCAGTGAGAAGTCAACAATCTTGCCATTCACATATAAACTGAGGGTATCGTTATTAATACTGGTTACAATGCCTTCTGACGCGTTAGCATATTGAGTATTGCTGTGTGCCTCAGCGCGACTGAAGAACGTCGCTAATTGCGTACGGGTAACGGAACCTTGTGGATCAAATCGATTACCTGTTGTACCAGTTGTAAGACCCAATTCAACCGCTACATTCACATAACCTAACTTGGAAGCAGAGATTTTGCTATTATCAGCAAAAGCAGTTGCTTTATTGGCTGACGTCGCTTCATCTTGCTTACCGATAGCTCGGACTAATACTTGCGTAATCCATTCCCGACTTGCTTGCTTCTGTCCCCATGACGTTTTTAGAGTAGCATCGTCCATCTCAAGCTTCTTATCCAACAAATTTTGCTGAAAAGCAAGATCTACATAGGGTTTGAAATAATTGCCTACAGTTAAATTGGCTGGAAGCGTGCTCGCATTGCTTGAACTCAAGCTATCCTGTAGACCCATAAAACGAATGGCCATCGTAATGGCTTCCTGTTGTGTTACTGAATCATTAGGTCGGAACAATCCTTTGTCACCTAGAATAATACCTTGCGAAGCCAATTTATAAATGTGCTTCTCTGCCCAATATCCGTTCTTAACATCGCTGAACAAACTACTAGAAGTAACGGTTGCCGTTGAGGTTGTTGGCGTTACCTCATCGGCAAAAGCGGCCGTGCCTGAGCTCAAAGCCACCATACTAACCAGTATGGCAGAGACCACTTTTTGGGATTTTATATAATTGCTGCGTTTGGAGTGCATCTGATTTTCCCCTCTCTTAATAAACAAATAAAGCCAACATATTAATTTCGACAACTGAGCTTATATTCCTGCTTTTCTCTATTATTTCATCATTGGATGTTCAAGTTCGACATGTCCCATTAGACTTTCAGCCTTTTCTCCATCCACCAATAATTCAATAGATTTCACTTCATCAAATTGAAACAGCGTATTTCGTAGTGCATCAATCGCAAATTGTTCTTCACCTGCACCTTGGCGCGCTTCATCTGGCATATGAATATCTAAAGTGATTGCGCCCTCTTTGAAAGCAAGTGATTTCAGTTCTATTTTGGCCCACAGTGGAATTAACTCCGAATGAGCACTGCTTGCTAAAGCTTTATAAGCTGCTTTGTATTTCTGAATATCATCTTCGAAAGTAATTTCTTGCTTCGATTTCATTAACTCCATAGCTTGCGGATCAGTGAAATACACTTCAATCGTTTCCTTTTTAACCGTTTCTGTTGGTTTTGATGTTGGTGTTTCTGTTGGTGTAGGAGTTACTTCTGCTGTTGTATCAGGAGTTGTTGGGGTAGATTCACTTTCTGTCCCATTACTTCCTGCCTCAGGCACCGTAGTCTCATCTGGAGTACCCGCCGCACCTTGTTCCTCAGTTACCGTATTACCATTATTGTTACTTGCACTTGGTCCCGTAGTAGGTTTCTGTCCACAAGCGACACCTACAACCATCACCAAAGTAAGAAGTCCAATGCACCATAATTTCTTATTCATGTTCTACCTCCTTTGAGGATTTGCTATTATTTAATTTTAAGATATTCTTTGATCCCTTTAACGACGCCTTCGGCTACATTGTTTTGAAAGGTTTCATTAAAAAGGGCCGATTCGTCGTTCTTATTACTAAGGTATCCTACCTCCAACAGTACTGCTGCCATTTTAGTCTCACGTATCACATGAAAGTTACCATAGCGAACACCACGGTCCTTAAGGCCCGTCGCATTAACTAAGTACTTATGCATGATATTAGCAAATGACTTACTGCTCTCCCTTTGATAATAAGTTTCGGTACCCGTTGCGACCGATGAACCGCTCGAATTGGCATGGATGGATACAAATACATCAGCTTTTAAATCATTCGCAATCTTTACCCGCTGCTTCAATTCAAGAAAAGTATCATTGCTACGCGTCAGAACGAAATCAATATTCGGCTCTTTTTTAAGAAGTTTTTCGACTTTAAGTGCAACCGCTAAATTGAAATCTTTCTCTCTCTTACCCGTAATACCTGTTGCACCTGGATCTTGATTACCGTGACCTGCATCAATGACAACAATTTTCTTTCCATTATTGCCAATCGGTTCAGATGGTTCAGATGGTTTATTGTCTGTTGTGTTCAGATCTACAATATATACGCTATTCTCATTATAAAGTGTGTAGTTATTGGAATAAGCCATATCAACAACAATTCTAACTGTCGAAGGTGCATTATTGAATAAGGAATATCTTATCTTGGACACATCCGGGTACCCATCTACCGTGAACTGTCCTTGTAGATTCTGATCAAGTGGTTGACCAAATGTATCTCCAAAAGCAGCATTGGGAACATCAATAACAATACGATCAGGTGAGGTCAAGCTCGTTATTTTAGGTTGAATACTACCTGAAGTTGCAATGAGTAAGCGATTCTCATTAAAACTGAGACCATTAACCATGGCAAGCCCCTCATTATTGTTATTTCCACTATCCGGTGGTGTTGTGTTCCCAGTTCCATTTTCCGGGGTGATTAGACGTACCGTTTTGCTAGCGTTATCCCAGCTAACTAGTAACCCCATCTCTTCACTCACAAATCGAATTGGAACTAATACGGTGTCACTACGTAATAAAGGAGACACATCTAAGGTTACCTCGTTACCATCGACTGTCGCAGTCCTTGAATCCACAACCAGCTTAACAGTTTTACTATCGTTCTGTATGGTGACCGTGCGCGTCTTTTTCTCCCATCCGACTTGAAACCCCAGATTCTCCGTGACGACACGAATTGGAATCATGATATTACCTTTGACGTTTTCAATTTTCGCATTAGTCGTTAAGGTCAATTCTTTACCATCCAAGAAAATATTAGAATTTGCCGTGGCGGCTTGTCCTTTACTTGGAAATACCATAACGAAGATTAGAACCAACAACAGAAAGCTAAGTTTCTTCATCATTCACCCCTACTATCCTAGTATAGTTAACTTCTCTACTGACTTTTGTCACCTGTTCACTCCTCCCATTCGACAACTATTAGACGCTCTAATGCTATAAAAGTTGCGTAAATATTCCTTTTTTAAAAAAAGCCTTCCTTCTTTTTAACTATACCATTTGCGTAAATATGCATATTAGTATATGAATAGCAGGCTTATCACTCCATATAAAGAAGAGGGGTAGAACAGAGATAACTCTCTGTTCTACCCCTCTTCTCTTACAACAAACTAATCATGACTTGCACCATCACGCAGTAGAAACATTTAATCACGAACCATAGGATGCTCTAGTTCGATATGCCCCATTAGGCTCTCTGTTGGCTTACCATCCACGGTCAAGTCAATAGACTTAACCTCTTTAAATTGGAAAAGCGTATTGTAAAGAGCATCTAGTGCGAACATTTCGCCCCCAGATCCTAGGCGTGCTTCATCTGGCAGATGGATATCCATTGAAATATCACCATGGGTTGAAGTTACAGATTTCAACTCCACCTTGCCCCATAGTGGAATTAGATCGGGATTGCTATCTATTTGTAAAGTCTTGAAAGCTGCTTTATATTTCTCAATATCGTTACCATATTGTATTTCTTGCTGTGCCTTATGCAGATCCATGACATCTGGATCAGTATAATAAGCAGTTATCGTCTCACTTTGCAACTTTTCAGCTA
>DASXLR010000060.1:0-29473 GCA_036496075.1 Paenibacillus sp.
TGACCCGCACCAGAACGAGAACTTGTGACGATCACTTCATAGCCAATACTCTCGTAAAGTTCCTGCACGTAAGTAATCGGATCATCCTTGTCCAGAATTTCGTTGTCCACTAAATCTTGCTTCGTTAAGCAGATCAGGGTATCCAGTCCAGAATGCTCAATATGAACAAGGAACTTATCCAATAATCCCAAATTAAGATCTGGCTCACGAAGAGAGAATAACAGAACAGCAAATTGTACATTAGCTACCTGAGGCCGAACTAACTCTGAATGGCGAGGTTTAACCTCAGTGACCGTCCCCTCGCCATTCTCTGTTAGTGAATATACGACATGATCTCCCACTAAAGGCGTAATGTCCCTATTCCTAAAAACACCTCGAGCTCTACATTGTATCGCTTGCTGGCCTGCCGTCGTTACCGCCCTGCCGTCCAACAGTGGCTTGACGTAATAATATCCGCTGAGCGCTTTTACGATCACACCATCTGGCATACATGATTGGCCTCACTTTCCATCGATCTGTAGATCTTTCATTGATATAGTTGTTATGGTCTAGAAGAAGTTAATCGGTTGCCGTTATTTCTATCATTACCTCTATTACCATTATTTCCTTTATGACCTTTATCTTTGTTCTTATTATTGTTATCTAACTTACCGGAAGATGTCATAGCCGTTGTATCGTCCTCTACATCATCAGTATTATTGTCAGTATTCCCTTTAGGGTCTTCCTCATTATTCTGATCTGGAACCACGTCAACAGGCTCATCCTCAGTAATAGGTGGTACTACAGGGTCCTTCTGCGGAAGTGCCACTTCAGGAACAGTACCATTCTTAACATCATTATAACGAATACGGAACTCATCAAAAGGTTTTCCGTCCAGATACACTGAAACAACAGCATCTTTATTTGGCATCAGCACTAACTTAACCGGGAAAACTTGTGTAGTCTGAATCGTCTGTGTACCATACTCTTTGGTCGAGCCCTCTTCATTACGTGCATCAGAGTAAACGATACGAACCTTCGTCTTCTTACCTTCCTCTACAGGTGCAACGGGTAGCCTGAACGTATAATCTAACGCTTCTGCTGGATAGCCTGTGCTAACAAACAGTGTAATCTTTGAACCAGGAGATACAGGTGCCTTCGCATCGTATGGCCACTGCTGCGTTACCTTGCCTTTTTCAATCTGAAAACTAGTATCTTCCTTAATGGCTTCAAGCTTTAACCCTAAAGCCTCAAGTGTACTCTGTGCGTCCTGTTGAGTCTTATTAACTAGGTCAGGCATATCCATACTTTTTGGACCTTTACTTACGGTTAAAACAATCTCCTGCGTATCCCCATCGAACTCCGCGTTCGCTCCTGGACTCTGAGAAATAACGGTTCCACTAGGTTCATCACTGTAATCACTTATTTGTCTAATATTATCTTCTTTAATCTTTTTACCAATGAGTATCTTGGATGCCTCTTCAAAAGTTTGTCCTTTCACATCCGGCATACTGATAAGCGGCTTCATTGTGCTGACCGAAAGATGGATACTCGATCCTTTCTTGATCGTCGTACCCTCCTTCTTACTCTGGTCATAAACCATATCTTCGTCAAACTCAGGTTTGTACGCACGCGTGATTGCTTCAACTTCAATGCCAAGCTCCTTAAGTTTAGCCACTGCAGCATCTTCCTGCATATTGATCACATTCGGAACTACAACTTCCGGTGAGGAAAGCTTATTATTCACATACCAGATAACACCTACCATAGCAATCAATATAAAGAGCGTTAATGATATCCAAAGTGCAGGCTTGCCCCACTTCTTCTTACCTTTATTGCTTGTCATAGGCTTATCATCCTCATCATCTTCATTGAATAGATCCTTATTTCTTCTAAGAGATGTTCCTTGCTGCTGTACTTTAATTGCGGGTAATGCCCGCGTCTGATCTGCATCAAAATCAGCAAATTGCATTTTAGGTTCATTTCTTCTCTCAGGAAGTAAGCTAGTCTCTATATCTACTATCATCTCTTTCGCTGACTGATAGCGTTCATGAGGGTTTTTGCGCATGGATTTCAATATAATATTCTCTACACTTTGCGGAATAAGTGGATTCACATCTCGCGGATCGTCAAATTCCTCTTGTAAATGTTTCAATGCTACGCTGATTGGACTTTCTCCTAGAAAAGGAAGTGTAGCCGTCAACATCTGATACATGACAATACCTAGAGAATATAAGTCAGATTTCTCGCCAGTAGCAACGCCTTTAGCATGCTCGGGAGAAAAATAATGCACAGACCCTATCAGAGAACCCGTCTGTGTAATCGTTGTTGAAGTCACTGCCCTTGCGATACCGAAGTCAGTAACTTTCACTCGACCATTTCGACCAATAAGAATGTTATGAGGCTTAATGTCTCGATGAATAATTTGGTTCTGATGTGCATGATCCAGTGCATCACAAATTTGCGTAGCAATTCTCACAGATTCTTCCACCTGTAGGGGTGCTCGCTCCTTAATAATTTCATTCAAATTGTAACCTTCCACATACTCCATCACAATATAATGAATTTCATCCTCTTGCCCAACATCATAAATACTAACTACATTGGGGTGCGATAAAGAAGCCGCTGATTGAGCCTCGCGTCTAAAACGCCGAATAAACTCTTCATCGTGCACAAACTGTTGACGAAGCACCTTAATAGCAACGTTTCGGCCCAACAAAATATCATGAGCTTTATAGACGAGGGCCATTCCGCCCCCACCAATTCGCTCGATAATTTCATAACGACCGCCCAATTCATGTCCGATCATGAATCCCACTCCTTTGTACTTTCCCCTAAAGCTTCATCTTGAAGTTCAAACAGGGCGACCGTAATATTGTCGTCGCCTCCAGCAAGTAGTGCCAGTTGTAGAAGACGATCTGCTCTTTCTTCCAGCGCGACATCTTGCATTCCAGCTATTTGCCCTACACGCTGACTGTTCACCATATTGGTCAGACCATCACTACAGAGAACTAGAACCTCTCCTGGAGAAAGTGTAATAGGATTGAAGTCCACAGATACTTCTGCATCGGTCCCAAGAGCTCTTGTAATCACATTACGACGTGGGTGGCTTTGTAATTGTTCACTGCTTATTTGTCCACTTTTATACAATTCATAGACTAGGGTATGATCTTCCGTGATTTGGACAGCTTCCCCCTTAGTCACTTTATATGCTCTACTATCCCCAATATGACCAATCCATCCAGAAAATCCATCCAGAAGTAGGGCTACAACTGTCGTACCCATGTTGTGATACTTCTCGTTGCTAGCTGCCTCTCCATAGATGATGTCATTCGCGTGTAAGATAGCGTCTCCCAGAGCAGCTTGCAAAGCTTCTGCCGACATTCCTTCTTCAAGCGCAGATAAATCTGTCGAGATGCTCTCCACCGCAAGCAGGCTAGCTCGATCGCCCGCCTTGTGACCTCCCATACCATCGGCAACAATTCCGAGCATATATCTAGCCTCTTCACCACTGATCCATACCGAATCTTCATTAACCGAACGCACGCATCCAATATGACTGACACATACTTTTTTGATCAATTATAATCACCTCAACTCCATATGCTTGGCCCGTAGTTGTCCACAGGCGGCCGCAATATCGTGGCCCTGTTCACGGCGAATTGTCACGTTCACTCCGCTATCTGCAAGAATCTTTTGAAACTGAAAAATGTCGTTACGTGATGTGCGAACATATTTACGTTCAGGTACATGGTTAACAGGAATTAGGTTGACATGACATAACATATTCTTCAATACAGAAGCCAATTCCTCTGCATGCTCTGGTTGATCGTTGACGCCTCCGATGAGAGCATATTCGAAGGAAACACGACGACCGGTCTTAGCCAGATAATAACGAAGCGATTCCATCACATCATCAAAAGGAAAACGACGGTTAACCGGCATTAACTTCGAGCGTAATGCATCATTTGGCGCATGAATTGAGATTGCAAGATTAATCTGTGTATTCTCATCTGCAAATTTATATATATTAGGAACAATCCCACTTGTTGATACTGTAATATGGCGTTGCCCAATGTGCAAGCCTTTCTCATGAATCATAATCCGTAGAAACTTCATAGTAGCCTCATAGTTTTCAAAAGGTTCCCCTGTTCCCATGATAACAATACTGCTCACGCGTTCATTCTTCTCATCTAGTATCTTTTGAGCTTGAACGACTTGGGCCACGATCTCACCTGCCGTTAAATCCCGCTTCAAGCCACCAAGTGTCGAAGCGCAGAACGTACAGCCAATCCGACACCCTACTTGAGTCGTAACGCAAATACTGTTGCCGTAATTATGCTTCATAATGACGGTCTCAATTGCATGATCATCATGCAATCCAAATAAGAATTTCACAGTGCCATCTTTAGACTCGAATTTAGTAATTTCGCTAAGGGTAACGAATTGGAACTGATCCTCCAACTTCTGACGTAGCTCTTTGGAGAGGTTGGTCATTTCCTGAAAATTGTTAATACGTTTCACATACAACCAATCGAAAATTTGGCCGCCCCGAAATGCGGGTTCACCATTCTCTTTCGCCCAATCTTGAAGATCTTGGAAGCCGTAATCATATATAAAAGGTTTCATTATCTTCTCACCTGCTCTTCTTGTTCATATTTATTACAACTATTGTTTCTCATTCTTACTATTTTAACACAAAGTAAAGTGACGGTAAAAGAGAAAACCCGCTAAAGCTCGGCGCCAGCGGGTTACATGAAGCAAAAACCAAAGATAAACAACCATAGGCATCTTTCCACAACTGTATGTTTACCCAAAAATAATTTATATAATAAGCATTGAAACTTAGGAGAACCTCTGGATTCTAGCGATGAAGAATCCATCACTGCCGAAATGATATGGTAAAATTTGCATACCTCCACCACGCGGCAATGCTATTTTTTGTAGATCATCCCAAGAAGATGGCTCCTCTGTAGGAGCTCCAAATTGTGGATGGTTGTCCAAGAATCGAGCCACCAATCTCTCATTCTCTTCAGGTTCAATCGTGCAAGTACTGTACACCAGTATGCCGCCAACTTGGAGTAGTGGGGCCACTGTTTCCAACAATTCATACTGAAGAGCTGCAATACCCTGAATATCTTCAGGCGTCTTGACCCACTTCAAGTCGGGTTTACGACGTATAACCCCGAGACCTGAACAAGGGGCATCCAGTAAAATACGATCAAAGGAAGCCTCTGAATATTTATCCTTCAGTTCCAATGCATCTCCTACAACCGTTTCAATCGATTCTAACCCAAGCCGTTCTGCCTGTTCACGAATCAGATTCTGTTTGTGAGGGTATAGATCATTAGCAACCACTTGCCCCTCATCTTTCATGATTTCAGCTATATGAGCTGACTTTCCTCCAGGTGCAGCGCAGCAGTCCAACACCCTCATCCCAGATACAGGTCCAACCGCAGTACCAACAAGCATGGAGCTTTCATCCTGAACAGACAGCAATCCATCACGGTACCAATCCGTTAAAGCCATATTCCCCCCGCTCTTCACGAGGATTCCCTCGGAAGTCAGAGGAGAAGGAGCAGCGTCCATTCCACTCTCTAACATGGCTTCCAGCATTTTCTCACGACTAATCATCGTAGTATTGACGCGGACACTAACAGAGGGAGGTTCATTGTTTGCTGCACAAATCTGTTCAGCTACAGTTTCGCCATATAACTCTATCCAGCGTTTCACGAGCCACTTCGGATGAGAATGCTGAAGACTAATTCTGTTAGCTGCCGAAAGATTCTCAGGTATAACTAACTCTTCCTTATTACGCAATATATTGCGTAATACACCATTGACCATACCCGAAATACCTTGATGGCCTCGCTTCTTAGCGATATTAACGGCTTCATTCACGACAGCGTGAGGAGGAATTCGATCTAGATAAAGAAGTTGATACAAGCTCATTCGTAATACACTTCGTACCCACGGTTGTAACTTGTCCATTCCTTTACTAACATAACGATTCAAGAAATAATCTAGCGTATTGAGCCGGGATATTGTACCATACACCAATTCAGTCGCAAGTGCAGCATCCTCTCTAATCAGAGAAGCTCTTTGAAGGCCTGCATTTAGCTGTAAATTGCTATAAGCACCCTCTTGTTCCACTCGTGTGAGCACATCTACGGCTAGCTCTCTCGCCGTGGGCTTATGTCCCTTAGATGTTTTATTCCCGCTATTACTCATGTCAGCACCGTGCCTTTAGCCATGCTAGTTCCACGAAGGAACGAATCAACTTCTAGCACTTTTTTACCACTAGGCTGCACCTTTATCAACCTTAGCGATCCATCCGCTGTTGCAACTTCTATACCTTCCGAACTCAGCTGTAACACCGTTCCTGGAACTGTCGAGGAAGTACCTTCAGACGAAGGTTCAGTAGGCACAAGAGCTTCCCACACTTTAAACACTTCATCCTCCCAGATCGTAAAGGCGCCAGAGAAGGGCAACAAGCCACGGATTTGGTTATATATATCACGTGAACTACGATTCCAATCAATCTTCTCGTCTTCACGTTTAAGATTCGGTGCATACGTAGACTCTTCATCATTCTGAGGAATAGCCGTCACATGACCTTCCAGTAACAGAGGCAATTCCCTTTGAAGCAATGAGGCACCCACCTCGCTGAGTTTCTCGAACACCGAACCTGAAGTGTCATGATCCTCAATGGGAATCTCAATTTGAGAGATCATGTCCCCTGTATCTAACCCTTCTGCCATATACATGAGTGTGATCCCCGTAACCGTCTCACCATTAATAATGGAGCGCTGAATAGGCGCTCCTCCTCTATACTTTGGCAATAACGAGCCATGAATGTTAACACATCCAAGTCGCGGCATATCCAAGACCGCCTTTGGAAGAATCTGTCCATAAGCAGCAGTAACGATCAAATCTGGTTGATAAACCGCCAACTGCTCCACTGCCTCAGGACTACGCATACGCTGTGGCTGTAATACAGGCAATCCGAACTCAAGCGCAACTTCCTTCACTGGTGTTGGGGTAAGTACCTTTTTGCGTCCCTGTGGGCGATCTGGTTGGGTCACAACCGCGACAACATTATAGCCCTCTTTAATTAACATACGTAAACTAGGGACAGCAAAAGCAGGTGTTCCCATAAATACTATGTTCATAAAGCCGTCATTCCTTTCCAAGCTGTTCCGGTATATACTCATATACTTTTTCCGCAATATCAGTAAAGAGTACACCATTCAGATGATCGATCTCATGTAGAAAAGCACGTGCAAGCAATCCCGTTCCCGTGATCGTTACCTCTGTACCCTCTGGATCAAGACCCTTCACAGTTACAGTCTCAGCACGTCTTACGTCACCGTTAATACCAGGGATGCTTAAACAACCCTCAGGACCGAATTGTTCTCCCTCTTGAGACACAACTTCAGGATTAATAAGCTTGATAAGTCCATGCTCATCTCCTGCATCGACCACGATTAGACGTTTCAGAATACCTACTTGTGGTGCTGCAAGCCCTACTCCTTCTGCATCATACATCGTATCCGCCATATCGTTCAGAAGCTTCTGAACATTAGGTGTAATCTTCTTCACTTCTTTTGCTGTCTGATGTAACACTTCATCCGGTTCTAATACGATAATACGAATAGCCATTAGATCTAACACCGTCCCTTAAAAATTGTCTTTTTTACACTTTTATAAATCATATCATGATGATCTTCATTATATGTTTGTTACATTAACATTTGTGGGTCTATGTCTATGCTAATTTGAAACTTGGAGTCGTGCACAGAATCTTGAATATGTCCCGTGGCCTCCAACACAAGCCCTATGGCATCGATGTTCCCACGCCATTTTATCATACATTGGAATCTGTATCTATTTTTTATCCTAGGAATAGGTGAAGCAACAGGTCCTAGGACCTCAAGAGCTTCGGCCGATAATCGATCCAGACTACCATACCAGCCACGCTGCCTAGCCTTTCCTTGTAAGGTAGAAGCCATATTCTCAGCCATTCGTACTAACAAAGGTAACTGCTCATGAGACAAGGTTACTAGAATTAATCTGCAATACGGGGGGTAATGGAGCCCGCGGCGATGTTGTAGCTCTTCTTTGACGAAGGAGCCGTAATCGTGCCCACTTGCATGAATAATCGAATAATGATCTGGCGTATACGACTGGATTAAGACCTCACCTGGTAAATGATGACGACCTGCACGACCCGCGACCTGGGTAAGAAGCTGAAAAGTTTTCTCTGCAGCCCGAAAATCTGGTAAATTCAGCGCAGAATCGGCCGTAATCACACCGACCAACGTCACATCTGGAAAATCAAGCCCCTTGGCCACCATTTGAGTCCCCAGCAGCACGTCAGCTTTTTTATTGTGGAATTGATTCAATAATTTCTCATGAGAACCCTTCTCCGTTGTCGTATCCACGTCCATTCTAATAACACGTATACCTGGAAATAGCTTCGCTAGCTCTTCCTCCACACGTTGCGTTCCCGTACCAAAATATCGAATATGCTCGCTCCCACACTCTGGGCACACCTCTGGGGCAGGCTCTGAATAACCACAATAGTGACAACGTAAATTATTCGATTTTTGATGGAAAGTTAGAGAAATATCACATTCAGGACAACCTGCAACATAACCACAGCTCCGGCACATTACAAAAGTAGAATACCCGCGGCGATTAAGCAACAGCACCATCTGCTCCTGCTTCTCTAAACGAATGTTAATGGCCTCATGCAATGCCCTACTGAACATCGATCGGTTACCCTCACGTAACTCTTCACGCATATCAACAATTTGTACGCCAGGAAGCTTATTACCTAACGCACGCGTTGGCATCTCTAGTAGAATCGGTGAAAAGTTAGGGTTGGACTGTGATCGAGCAGCATGGTACGTCTCTAGTGACGGTGTTGCAGAGCCTAATATGACTACTGCACCATGTTGTTGTGCCCGCTTAACAGCGACATCCCTAGCATGGTACTTCGGGCTTTCTTCCTGTTTATATGACGTTTCATGTTCTTCATCCATAATAATGAGACCCAGATTCATGAATGGTGCGAATACAGCCGAACGGGCGCCCACGACAACAGAAGCTTTACCTTCACGTATTTTGCGCCATTCATCATAACGTTCTCCAGCAGACAATCGGCTGTGCATGACAGCCACTAGATCACCGAATCGACCTTTAAAGCGTTCCACCATTTGGGGAGTCAACGAAATCTCCGGTACTAGCACGATCGCCTGCCGCTCTTGCTCCAAGCAACGTTGTATCGTTTGTAAGTAAATTTCAGTCTTCCCGCTTCCCGTTACACCATGAAGTAGAAATACGCCATGCCGCCGTTGATCTAGAGTATCCACGATCTGATCATATGCACGACCTTGCTCCTCTGTTAACGTTAGCGGTGTCGTCGGCTTGAAATGTCGACCCTTATATGGATCGCGAAATACTTCTTGATCCTCAATCGTAATGTATCCTTTATCTGCAATGCTTTTAACCGTACCTGAAGTTACTTGCAAAGTGGACATGATATCTTTCAGCGGTAGTGGGAGTAACTCACTGGATTCTACTATGAATTGAAATACTTCACGCTGTCGCATCGCCTTAGCTGGAAATTGCTCTATTATATTCCGAGCTTCCTCTAAAGTTACAGCCAAATGGACGGCTTTAAGCGTTTTCCTATGTAGCTTGTCCTTAATCGTCTGATTTTCCTGCAGAATACCTCTACGAAGTAAAGATTTAAGCATGACAGCATGATCTGAAAAAGCTCTACTCAATTGTTGCAGCGTCACTTCACCCTTGTGTTTAATGAACGCAACGATCTGGGCTTCCTCCGTTGCTGTCCGTACTACATCTGGAAATAACGAATCCTCTTGTTCAAGTTGTTCTGTATCCGCGATAGAAATATAACGTTCTGCCTTCCCTTTGAGCGCAGTGGGTACCATAGCCTGAATAGCGGTGATTTCACGGCATGCATAACTACGACTCATCCATCCAGCTAGTTCCACAAGGTCCACAGACAAGGGAGGAATAATATCTAATATTTCCTGTATCGGCTTCATCTTGAACGTTTCCACTTGTGGCTTGGGATGCAGCGATACTACAAATCCTTGCACGGTACGATGCCCAAAAGGCACACCTACTCTACTTCCGACTTCGATCCACGCCCGCATGGACTCCGGAATAAGATAGTCAAATGGACGATCGGTTTCCCGTGAGGGAACATCGACAATCACCTTGGCCATTTCCATCAAGAATAAACTCCATGTAGACGTTCTGCGGTAATTCTAAGTAATTGGCGGGCAACTTCCTGTTTGGAGAGCATAGGCAGTTGTTCTACGAGACCGTTAGCATCATAGATCTGCACAATATTGGTGTCTGTTCCAAAACCGGCTCCTGTAGAGGTCACATCATTAGCTACGATCAAATCGCAATTTTTACGTACGAGCTTCTGTTTAGCGAACGTCTCTACATCATTCGTTTCCGCTGCAAAACCGATCAGAAACTGAGATTTCTTCAACTTACCAAGCTGTTCTAGAATATCTACCGTTTTGACCAACTCAAGCGTCATTCTGTTCCCAGACTTCTTTATTTTGCTACTAGCCACATGCTCCGCGCGATAATCCGCAACAGCCGCAGCCTTAATGACCACATCACTATCTTCCCATAACTCAAGCACAGCCTCATACATCTCCTGCGCAGATTGAATCGATACAACATGAATTCCTGAGGGGGGAGCAATGTCTGTGTGGCCAACTACAAGGTGAACTTCCGCACCCATATCATGAGCGGCTTGAGCTATAGCAAAACCCATCTTGCCTGAAGAGTCATTCGTAATATAACGAACAGGATCTAACCGTTCTATCGTTCCTCCTGCTGTAACAACGATCTTTTTGCCCTCCAAAAGTTTCGGTTCCGCTTGCTGCTCTGCGAAAAATTGCTCAACCACCTGTACGATCGTCTCTGGTTCTTCCATCCGTCCTTTGCCCACATATCCGCAAGCTAGCAATCCCTCTCCCGGTTCGATCATCAACACACCACGGGACGCTAACGTATTCATATTATCTAGTACAGCTGGATGTTGGTACATATGCACATTCATAGCTGGGGCTACCATAACAGGAGCCATCGTTGCGAGCAAAGTAGTAGATAGCATATCGTCAGCTAACCCATGTGCCATCTTGCCAATCATATTAGCTGTTGCCGGTGCCACAAGGACAAGATCTGCCAAATCAGCCAAGTCAATATGAGATACAACCGATGGATCACGTTCGTCAAAGGTGTCGCTATATACCGAATTCTTGGAAAGTGACTGCAATGTCAGCTCCGTAATAAATTGTTTAGCCGAAGAAGTCATGATGACATGAACATCTGCACCCTTTTGTGTTAGCTTACTGCACAGAATGGCCGCCTTATAAGCAGCAATTCCACCGGTTACACCCAATACTATTCTTTTACCGTTTAACATGCTTACTCCCCGCTTTCATCTGGGATAAAGAAAAAAAACAACAACCTTACGGTTGTTGAACAAACAGGCACTATTGCTGGCGAGCAGCAGTAATGCCTCATAAATTATAGATAATCTAAGCTATTTGTCATTACTTGTTGTTCTCTTCTTCAGTTCCTGGTTCAACAACAATCATATCGGCGTATATTTCTTCCAGTGCGAGACCAACGTTCTTATGCGATTTCGGGCTCTTCACATTCGTCTTTCCGCCTTCACGCAATTGTCTTGCACGACGGGAAGATGCTATAACCAACGAATACTTACTGTCAACTTTTTTCATCATTTCATCAATGGAAGGATACAACACGATAAGACACCTCTTCTTTTTTTCTAGAGTTCAAGAAATATTCTATAAAGGACATTCAAAAAGTCGACTTTTTGAACTTACACTTTAAAAGATTATTTCTGCTTTACTTTACAATGTTCGGCGATAACGATAGATTCTATTCGCTTGCAGGCATTATCAATCTGATCATTAACAACAGCATAATCATAATGCTCCATTAAATTGATCTCATCCACTGCAACTGACAACCGATGATCTATGGTAGCTTGAGACTCTGTTCCACGTCCAGTAATACGATCCTTTAGTTCATCAAGTGAAGGTGGAAGTAAGAAAATAAATATTCCTTTTGGAAATTTCTCTTTTACTTTCAGAGCACCTTGCACTTCAATTTCCAGAATGATATCCTTCCCGTTATCCAGCGTCTGCTCCACGAAATCACGTGGAGTACCGTAATAGTTACCGACATACTCAGCATATTCAAGTAATTGATCTTGTTCTATCATATCATTAAATTGCTCACGACTCTTGAAAAAATAATTAACTCCGTTCTCTTCACCAAGTCTAGGATGACGAGTTGTCGCGGATACAGAGTAGACTATATTATCCATTTTACCACGTAAAGCGTTACATACAGTTCCTTTACCGACTCCTGAAGGGCCGGATAAAACAATTAATAATCCTTTAGACATTGTACTCTCCATCTTATTCGTCATTATCATCATCTTTGCTAGATAGACGATGAGCAACCGTCTCTGGTTGTACCGCTGATAATATGACATGATCACTGTCGGTAATAATAACAGCTCTCGTCCGGCGTCCGTAAGTTGCATCGATCAACATATGTCGATCTCTCGCTTCCTGAATAATCCGCTTAATTGGAGCAGACTCTGGGCTCACGATTGATACGATACGGTTAGCAGATACAATGTTTCCGAAGCCGATATTAATGAGTTTGATTGCCATATGCAGTTTTTCCCCCTATACATTTGACCCTCTAGACTCGCAAATGCATGTATGCTTATTCTATATTCGCCGCTTGCTCACGAATTTTTTCGAGCTCCGCTTTCATTTCTACAACACGAGTGATCAATGTCAGATGATTAGCCTTAGATCCTATCGTATTCACTTCCCTATTCATCTCTTGAATAAGAAAATCTAACTTACGACCAATGGGTTCATTTGATTGAAGTAACCCCATGCATTGTTTGAAATGACTTTGTAGCCGAACTAATTCCTCATCAATGTTGGAACGATCTGCAAATATTGCAATTTCCATTCCAAATTTATGTTCATCAAAGACGAAAGAATGATCCTTCAAGTCAGATAATCTCTGCTTCAGTTTCAATCTATAATCCTTGACTACGGTAGGCGAAAGGCTTACCATCTCACCATGAAGGGCTTGCAGATGATGTAATCGTTGCTCTACATCCTGCAATAAATGACTACCTTCCGTACTTCGCATGAACACCAATCTTTCAAGAGCTTGTTCAAGTCCTTCTTGGAGGAACGCGCCCCATCCCTCCATATCATCCTCAGCATTCGCAGGTAGATGATCAGGGGGGATTAGAATATTAGGCAGAGTTAGCATATCTCGTACTGACAAAGATCCTTCTACACCATAACGGTCCGTAAGATCGCTTGCAGCTTGCATATATGCCTTAACAGCAGAATGATTAAGTGCTCCGAATAGCACGTCTCCTTCTTCTGCCTCTTTATTAATAGAAATATCAATACGTCCGCGCTTCACAATCCGTTGTACTGTTCTCTTCATGGTGTCCTCAAAGCACGTCCATTCGCGAGGCATTCTGAATACAACTTCACAGTATCTATGGTTCACAGATTTGATCTCGAATTCAACTTTGTATCCCTTAAAATTCAAGGCAGATTGACCGTATCCAGTCATACTATATAACACTCAGCACCACATCCATTACACTATTGTAATTGATAATTATGAACGAAACAAGGGGGTTAATTCACGACCTGTTCTCTGCCACACATGCTCCATGAGTTCTACACTCATCTCGTAAAACATAAATGGAGTCATAATATAGATTCCATTAAAATGCTTCATTGCCTCATCCAGCAGTTCTTTAGCAATGGTTATTCCCATCGCTCTTCCCTCTTCACCTTCAAGTCCAGCCATTCTACTACGTACTTCATCGGATAGCTGGATACCAGGCACTTCATTATGAAGATATTCAGCATTTCTTCCACTTGCAAGTGGCATAATACCAAGGAAAATTGGGATACTCAGATGAGCTGTAGCTTCCTTGATCGACGCAATTAGCTTGGGATCATACACGGGTTGGGTCATAATATAATCAGCCCCGGCAGCAATTTTCTTCTCCAATCGCTGTACGGCTTTATCTAAATACTTCACATTAGGATTAAACGCAGCGCCTACTACGAAATTCGCCTTCTGCTTCAATGGCTTACCAGAAAACGCGATACCGTCATTTAACTGCTTAATCATACGTATGATTTCAAAAGAGGTAAGGTCATATACTGAACTTGATCCTGGCAAGTCTCCAAACCGTGCTGGATCTCCTGTTACAGCAAGAACATGATCAATACCAAGTGCATCAAAGCCCATAAGATGAGATTGTGTACCAATTAAATTACGGTCTCTGCAAGCGATATGAATGAGTGGGCGAAGGCCTATCCGATCATAAATGAGATGTCCGAGTGCCATATTACTCATACGCGTAACCGCAAGAGAGTTATCCGCCAAGGTCAGCGCGTCTGCCCCAGCTTTTTTCAAAGCTTCAGCACCTCGCATGAATTTATTGATATCCAGATCACGAGGAGGATCAAGCTCGATAATGACGGTATGACGCGACTTCACATGATCAACGATATTCGGTTCGGATCCAAGATTCCCTTGGTCTCCACTAACATTAGGCTGTTCATCAATGATAACCGGGGACACATGAGACTTAAACACGCTAGTACGATCAATCGGCGCTGGCACGTAATCCGTTAGAGCCTCTGCGATATGAGCAATATGTTCCGGCGTAGTTCCACAGCAGCCCCCAATGATTCTTACTCCTAAGTCTGCAAATCGAACAGCCATTTGTCCGAAATATTCGGGTGTCGCTGCATAACGGTATTCGCCGTCCACATAATCCGGTATACCGGCATTAGGGAACACAGATATAGGTACAGTCAGTTGCCCCCCAAGAGTTTCCACAGCGCGCATAATACCATTGGGTCCTGTACGACAGTTGAAGCCAATCACATCAGCACCTGCATCATGCACGATTTGGAAAGCCTCAGGCATCGTATAACCATCCAAAGTACGAGCTACATCTTCTACAGCGAACTGGCAAATCGTGGGTAAATCACTCATTTTTCTTACAATGGATAGAGCCAATACAAGCTCCTCCACATCATAAAAAGTTTCAAGTAAAAGTCCATCTACACCTTCCATAAGTAACGCATGGGTATGCTGCTCAAAATAATACTTAAGCTCAGATGCAGATACATTGGTTCGCTTGCCCCCACGTATAGAACCTATAGCCCCTACGACATATCCATTATCCCCCACCACGCTCCTTGCAATACGAACGCCGGCACGGTTGATCTCCTCTACTTTAGATTCCAATCCGTATTTGGACAATTTATCATAGTTAGCTGAGAACGTATTGGTCTCCAGTATTTGTGCACCCGCTGCGACATAACGACGATGCACATCTGCGATAACCTCTGGGGATGTCAGGTTTAACTCTTCATAAGAAATACCTACAGGAAATCCTAAATTGTATAAATAAGTGCCCATTGCACCATCACCGATTAATACGTTGTTCTCCCATGCTTGCCGCAAATCCGGTTTCATAAATGACCCTCCACCCTCATGCTAGTTTCATATAAATGTAACATATATCCCTATCAAAGATAAGCTTCATATGAAAATAGCGCTAACAGTAGGAATATAGGAAGACCACTACGATGACGGATTGTTCCTCCGATCGCTGTTGCCCTTAGATTTCTTGATTATATACGTCTATAGCGGTAGAAATCCAAGGGCAAAGCATATGCTTTCGTAGCTGCTTTCCCAAGGAAAGCTTCAGGCGAACGCTCCCGCTTCTCCAGAACAATTCCGTCCTCTCCGCTACCCTCTGCCATGATCCGTTGTTTTCTACAAGCACTAATTACACTTTAGAGCCATTATAATACCGCTCTAAAGCGATAGAAGTTCAGAAAATATAGGCATCCCGCTAGCGTTCCCTGAAGCAAGGTTCAGTTGGAAAAGCTGTACCAAGTTTTTTTGCTATAAAGAGAGTTAGACAGAAAAACCAAAAGGGTAGCCCATCCTCTGACGAGGAACGAGCTACCCTTTTAGTTTTTCAATCACTTTCACCATCAAGAATACCCATTCCCTAAAAATCAAGACTTTTGCAGGGCCCTCTTCCTAAGGTCTTTTCAGACCTTACAAACAGGATAGTCTCTAGACACTCTGTGAAGCTAGTAAAATTTACACCTACACTTCTAATGTTCCCTTATATACAACCGAAGCAGGACCGGTCATATAGACGTGGTTATCCTCTTCATTCCATTCAATGAATAGATCTCCACCCTTGAGGCTGATCCAAGCAGAACGATCGGTAAGTCCGTTTAACACGGAAGACACAAGTGTGGCACACGCGCCTGTTCCACAAGCTAACGTGGGACCTGCGCCGCGTTCCCACACACGCATGTCAACTTTACCGCGATCATGTACGGTAGCAAACTCTACATTCACTTTTTTGGGAAACAGAGGATGCACTTCGAGCTTAGGTCCCCATGTACCCAGATCAAAAGAAACCGCATCATCGACATAAATGACACAATGCGGATTACCCATAGAGACGGCTGTGAATCGGAACTCGCGTCCATCTACCTCCACTGGATAGTTCACCACGGTTTTGGCAGCTACGGTAGTTGGGATTCTTATCCCCTCCAGCACAGGTTCACCCATATCAACAGTTACTTTGTCTACCTGTCCATCCTTCGATTGAAGATGTACAGCCTGCGCGCCTGCCCCTACCGTTTCAATCGTGATATGATCCTTCTGAACGTATCCGTGGTCATAAAGGTATTTAGCTACACAACGAATCGCGTTCCCACATTGCTCTGCTTCGGACCCATCTGAATTCATAATTCTCATCTTATAATCGGCAATATCCGAAGGCAATATATATACCAATCCGTCTGCACCAATACCAAAAAATCGATTGCAATATTTCTCAGCCAGCTCTGCGGCGTTATGTGGCAATTCTTGTTCACCAAATATAACAATAAAATCGTTACCTAATCCATGCATTTTAGTAAATTCCATGATCCCACTCCTTCACGATTCCTGCTCTTAACTAAAGTTAGCATAACGGAAAGAATGGGACAGTTGTATTGATTTTATGCCGAAATCTTTGTACTTTTCACCACGATTCTACCGTTACCACGATGTTTATGACGCTTGCCTCCCCACACACTACCGATTCCCATAAGGAAGGTAGGAATACCGGCAGCTACAATCGTAAGTGCCCATTCACGCAGTCCGAGTGGCACGGTCTTGAAGATCGGTTGAAGTGGCTCAATATAGAATACCGCCAGCATCAGGATTAGGGAGGATAACACGGCTATGACTAAATATTTATTCTGGAACGGATTACGATGAAATATCGAGCGTGAACTGCGGCAGTCAAATACATGGATCAATTGGGCTATCACCAATGTAGCAAAAGCAACGGATTGTGCTTTGATCAGCTGCTCAGGTTGATCTGGAGCAATACGTAACGTTAGCCAGAATGCGCCAAGCGTACATAACCCAATGAGAAATCCGCGGCTAATAATTTTCCAGCCTAGACGACGAGCAAATATGTTCTCTTTCGCTCCACGAGGCTTATGTTCCATTAAATCCTTCTCGGGTTGATCTACACCTAGAGCCATTGCTGGCAAGCCATCGGTCACGAGATTGACCCATAGAATTTGAATCGGTAACAGCGGTAAAGGTAGCGCCAGCATCATTGCGAATAACATCGTCAGGATCTCCCCCACATTCGAGGCCAGTAGGTAACGAATAAATTTACGGATATTCTCGTAAATATTTCGCCCTTCTTCAATCGCTGATACGATAGTGGAGAAATTATCATCACTTAGGATAAGCGATGAAGCCTCCTTGGTCACATCTGTTCCCGTGATCCCCATAGCAATACCGATATCAGACGCCTTGATGGCAGGGGCGTCATTTACACCATCTCCCGTCATGGCTACCACGTGTCCCTTACGCTGCAACGATTTCACTATACGTAGCTTATGCTCAGGTGATACCCTGGCATACACATAGATATGATCTACTTGAGCATCCAATTGATCATCACTTAATCCAGATAGTTCCTGCCCACTCATGGAAAGTCCCCCACGAGGTAGAATGCCAAGCTGATGTGCAATTGCTTCTGCTGTAGTGCCATGATCCCCAGTGATCATAACGGTCTTGATGCCTGCACGGCGACATGTAGCAATAGCGTCACGAACTTCCCTGCGTGGTGGATCAATCATCCCGGTGAGTCCCACAAAGATTAGCTGCGACTCTGCCTCACCCTCGCTTCCCACCCTTTCCTGTGGACGTAAATCGCGATAGGCCGTACCTAGGACACGAAGCGCCTTAGAGGCCATCTCTTCATTAGCATCTAATACCTTCTGTCGTAACGTGCCTGTGCAAGGGACAACTTTCCCCTCCCACAATATATATGAACACTTACGAAGTAACACATCAGGCGCTCCTTTGGTACATAGAAGTCTTCCGCCTTGATGGCACACAACAACAGACATCAGCTTACGTTCTGAATCGAAAGGAAATTCTTGTTCACGTTGATATAGACTGCTGAGTGAGGATGGAGACATTCCCATCTTAGAAGAAAGGGCCACAAGTGCACCCTCCGTGGGATCTCCCTTTAGATCCCAGCTAGAATCAGCCTCTTCTTCCTCTTTCCCTTTCCTTTTTCCACGCATTTCATCTGGAGCGGTCTCCACAATTTCCGCATTGTTACAAAGTGCCCCAATCTGCAATAATCGACGCAGTCCTTGATCATTCTTGAGCTCAACTGGACACTTGTTCTCCAGAATTTGTCCTAGAGGAGCATAACCATCTCCTGTAACTTCAAAGTCTCGACCATCCACCCAAACGTTGGTGACTGTCATTTTATTCTGTGTTAATGTGCCTGTCTTATCTGAGCAAATAACAGATGCACAACCTAACGTCTCCACAGATGGCAACTTACGAACAATAGCCTTACGCTTAATCATTCTTTGTACACCCAGCGCTAAAGCTACAGTTACGATGGCCGGAAGCCCTTCTGGAATCGCAGCCACCGCTAAGCTAACACCAGCAAGTAACATCCCTACGGCAGGCTGTCCATTCATAATACCTGCAACAACGACCAGAACAGTTAATGCTAAAGATACAATAATCAAAATTTTACCAAGTTGCTCAAGGCGATGTTGTAGAGGTGTCTCCTGTGATTCTGTATTCTGTATAAGGTCAGCAATCTTACCCATCTCTGTTTCCATACCCGTTCGAACAACAATTCCCTTTGCGGTTCCTCTAGTCATCATCGTACCCATGAAGCCAATATTCTTCTGATCTCCTAACGGTACTTCATCTTCATGGATAGCTTGGCAATGTTTCGACACTGGCAATGATTCACCTGTCAGCGCCGACTCTTCAACACTACAGCTGTTTGTCTCAAGCCAGCGGACATCTGCCGGAATACGGTCCCCACTCTCGACCACAATGATATCTCCAGGAACAAGTAGCTTCGTGGATATAACATCTAGTTTCCCCCCACGGATAACTTTTGCGCTAGGAGCCGACAATTGCTTAAGGGCAAGCAATGAACGTTCTGCTCGGAACTCCTGGACAAATCCTAGAATTCCATTTAAGAGAATAATGGCAATGATCGTAATGGCATCCAAATACTCGCCTAGCATTCCCGATAGAAGAGTCGCCCCCATTAATACCAATACCATGAAGTCTTTAAATTGATTCAAGAACAGGATAATGGGCGATATCCGTTTAGCTTCGGTTAATTCATTCCATCCATTCTTCTTCCTGACTCGTTCCACATCTTCTTCTGTAAGACCCTGTTGCGGTTGAACACCTAACATTTCCTGCAATTCTTCCGCACGCATCTGATGCCATTTTTTTAATTCCATGCTTCCCGTTCCCTCCCGGTCTCTTTCGCAGTTTCGGCGGCATAACAGCTTTTCCACCTTGTATATCGTATTCATATTCGGACAGGTGTTAAAATATCACAGGGACACCTCTTAAGTTTTTGTCCGAACTATGGCATCATAGAGGATACAAGGCTACACAGCTTATCCACGAAATCCTATAATTAACGGGATTTAATAACATGTAAATGACATGATGTAGTTAGATTCGTACTCAAACATAATCGATGGGAGATATGTAACATGGCATTAGACGGCATTGTAACAAGGGCTATTGTGCAACAACTTCAGCCATATAAAGGCGCCCGAATCAATAAAATATATCAACCGAATAATCACGACATTCTCTTCAACATACGATCAAGAGAAGGTAATGCTAAGTTACTCCTCTCGGTCAATCCGACCTATCCCCGTGTTCAGTTAACGGAGAGAAGCTTTCTTAACCCTCAGGAAGCTCCTATGTTCTGCATGCTTATGCGGAAGCATTGTGAGAGCGGTACTATCGAAGAAATTGAGCAAGTCGGGATGGAACGAATTATTCATATAACCATTCGTCAGCGTGACGAACTCGGTGATGTATCTTTGAAAAAAATTATCATTGAACTTATGGGACGTCATAGTAACATCATTCTAATGGATTCCATTACAGGTAACATATTAGACGGTATTCACCATGTGACGCCGGCTATCAGTAGTTACCGCATCGTTATGCCAGGTGTAGCTTATACAGAACCCCCTCAGCAGAACAAGCTAAATCCGTTAGAGAGCGATAAGGAGTCTTTCATTACAGCTTACACAGAGGGTGAACAAGAACCTATCTCCTGGATTGTTGATTCTTTCAGTGGATTAAGCCCCCTAATTGCCCAAGACATTGTCTTGCGAGCAGAGAATGAAGAGGTTGCGGAACAATATAACGCCCCTCTTAAGTTATGGCATGCATTCTCGCGTGTGATGGAAATCGTGAAGAGCCACGAATATAAGCCCGTTATGGGAGCCAATGCCAAGGGGAAAATGGTGTTCTCCGCTGTTCCTCTCGCACTATTGGGAGATAAGTTCAAAACCTATGATTCTATCAGTGACTGTATGGAAGATTATTACGGAGAAAAGGCAGAACGAGACACGGTTAAGCAGAAGGTCAGTGACCTACTTCGATTCCTCCACAATGAACGTTCAAAGAATATTAAGAAGTTAGATCATCTGAATGAGGACTTAGCCGAAGCCGGAGATGCGGACCAATACCGTATTTGGGGTGAACTGATCTTCGCCTCACTTCACACGATTAATAAAGGTGATAAATTCGCCCAGTTATCGAATTTTTATGATGAAGATCAAGCCATCATTACGGTTCCACTAGATCCATTACAAGGCCCGTCAGATAACGCACAGCGCTACTTCAAAAAATATAACAAATACAAAAATAGTCTTATCGTTATCGGAGAACAACTGGATAAGACGCGTGAGGAAATCCGTTACATGGATGAGCTGCTTCAGCAATTATCATTTGCTTCTATGAACGATATTGAAGAAATTCGTGAGGAATTAATACAACAAGGATACTTGCGAGATCGCAGCAAGAAAACGCGTAAAAAGAAGAAAAAAACCGACAAGCCAACCTTACATGTATTCACGTCTTCAGAAGGCATCGATATTTACGTCGGCAAAAACAACTTGCAAAATGAGTACGTTACGAACAAACTTGCCAGCCCAAATGATACCTGGCTCCATACGAAAGATATCCCAGGATCACATGTTGTCATTCGAAGCAATGAGTTTGGAGAAGCAACTCTCGAGGAAGCTGCACAGCTCGCTGCTTATTACAGTCAAGCCAAAGAATCAAGCAGCGTGCCTGTCGATTCAACGCTCATCCGTCATGTACGTAAGCCAAGTGGCTCCAAGCCTGGATTCGTGATCTACGATCACCAGAAAACATTATTCATTACACCCGATGAAGAGCTAATAAAACGTCTTCCTAGCGTCATCAAAAATTAAAAAGAAGCTCTAAGGGACGTCAACTTGGACGTCTCCTTAGAGCTTCTTATATGCTAATACTGTTCTTATTATCCTTACACTAATATCACCTAGTGGCCTTGAAGTTGTCCCAGTACATTGACAGAGATGGTAACACTACCAATATCTCCATGAAAGACTACGCCTTGTCTGGCCCCATGATAATCTGAGCCCGCAGTCACAACAAGCCCCGATTCCTCTGCTAGTGCAAGATAACGCACTTCCTCTTCCGTCCCATGATCTGAGTGATACACTTCAATACCTACCGGCTTCGCACTCTTAATAATGTCTCTTACTAAGTCATCATCCTTATACAATCCAGGATGGGCAAGAACAGGTGCACCTCCAGCTTCACGAATCCATACACAAGCATCCTCAGGCGAAATTCGTGGCTCAGACACAAAAGCTGCTGCACCCTCTGCTAAATAGCGATCAAATGCATCGCGCATATCCGTTGCATACCCTTTCTGGACTAGAACATCGGCAATATGAGGCCTACCCAGGCTTTCATCAGGTTTCAGTTCACGCCCTAATCCAAGCACTACCTCATCCAAGGTTATAGCGATACCCAGCTCCTGAAGACGCTTTAGGATTTTAGCATTGCGAAGTTGACGGGTTTCACGGAGCTCGGTTAATCTCTTGAGGAACGTTTCGTCTAGATAGTCAACATAGTAACCTAACACATGAATGTCTTTCCCCTCTGCTCGGGTGCTTATTTCAACACCAGGGATCACAGTCATACCATATTTCTTCCCCGCTTCTAAAGCTTCTGCAATACCTGCTACTGTATCATGATCCGTAATAGCAATCGCCGAGAGCCCCTTTTCTTTCGCCAACCTAACATTAGCCGCAGGTGGCTGCATCCCGTCCGATGCTTGTGTATGTGTGTGTAGATCACACCGACCTTGTTCTTCTGTCATATCCCATCACCCCTTTTTCTATAATCATCCATACTATATTGTGTTATTTTGTAAAAAAGTAAGGAATGTAACCGCTGGAATAGGTAGAACCGTAGACTTCAAATGTATGGCATAGAACTGCCGTTTAAACTCCACATCACGAATATTAATAATTTTAACTAGGCCTAGTGCTGTTTCATGCTTGACTGATGATGGGGATAACATCGTTATGCCGAGTCCCGCCTCCACTGCTGACTTCACCGCACCTGTACTTCCCAATTCCATCACCGTGTGAAGATTCTCTGCCGGATATCCCTTGCTAAGGAGTTGATCCTCCATCACTTGACGTGTGCCAGAGCCCCGTTCCCTTAGAATAAAAGGGTATTCTAACACCATTTCCAAATCCACCTCTTCATACTCAGCCAAAGGATGGAGCGAGGGCACAATGAGCTTTAACTCATCTTGCATGACCACATCAATAACCATATCAGGATGCTCAATAGGCGCCTCTATGAGACCAAAATTCAACTGATGTTTCGTAATTTCCTCAATAATTTGTGTTGTATTCATGACTTTCATCATGATGTTAATATGAGGAAACTGCTGACCAAAAGGTCCAAGTATTCTCGGTAGAACATATTCACCGATCGTAAGACTAGCCCCGAGCTGTAATCTCCCCTGCAACATAAAGGTGAAAGAAGACATCGCCACATCTGCTTCATGTACTAATTCTATACTCCGCTTAGCATAAGGTAATAGCGCCCTACCGGCATCCGATAATTCAATTCTTTTGGTTGAACGATTTAATAATTTGGTTCCAAAGTACTCTTCTAACGCTTGTACTTGCATCGTTACTGCCGGCTGTGACATATGTAGCACCTGAGCTGCTGAAGAGAAACTTCCCCGCTCCGCAACAGTGTGGAATATATGAAGCTGGTGAAAATTCATATCCTGAGCTCCCCCTTCTTCGTCACTCTATTGTAACGGAACATGGAAACAAAAAAAACATGCAATAAAACAAGCTGCATGTGTAAGATGACTGCTATTTATGATGATGATCGGTCATGAAGTGTCCTGTGTCTTCATTACTTTTACTTTCGTTTGCGACTGTTCTTAATAAGCGTCATCCTGCGGGAATGTCTAAGCCAAGAATAGTACGTCTTTAAATCCCTTAATTCCATCGTTTCTGACATTTTACCTAAAAAGGTAACGATAATCATCTTGTGAAGGATATTTCCGTAAATATCCAGTTCATTTTCAAGCTCTGTAAACTCAGCGACTACAACGATATCCTCATCAATTAGATACACGTCTTGCTCATTACGATAATACGGCCTTATTCGATCTTGCTTAAGACATTCCCACATCCATGCTGCAATCTCATTATTATCTGTCTCACCATGCTTAACTCGGTCTAAATATCGGGTTCTAGCATGGTTTGTAACAACAATGTCAGCTACCTTCTTGTCACTTAGAGCCACAAAAAAAGATTCATATGTGCTCCAACGTTCTGTCCCCTTGTCGCGCATGGAATATCCCTCTCCACCACATAGGTCTTTATATCTATGTATTTATACCTATTATATTACAGTATACCTCTATGATTCACAAGAGAGTATCACTACAATATATAGATAGTTTAATAGAATTAACCTCACAACTGTGTCCATATGTATATAATTGTGCACTAAGCTTTTATTTTCTAGAATAACTGTACAAAAAAAGCGGTCCTTATGGACCGCATCATTGTGAATCATAAGGGGGTTCTACGCCATCTTCTCAGCTACTTACTTAAGAGAATCTAGAGACCATAATAGCTTGTTTTATCTGGAATATCACTGCTATATTCAGTCTGAATTTCATTGCGATAAGAGCGTTCAATCTTGCGTACGTAAGAAAGCCTACGTATATTTTTGGAAACTTCCTCTGCTCTATCAGCATTCACGTACATCACCACATAATGCATTCTTTTGGATATATAATGAACGGTTCCGTATTTCTCCAAATTCCGTGCTGCCTTCAAATCGTTTACCCAGATGATGTAACCAGTACGTTCCGCGAACATGTTATTAACCCCCCTCTTTCTCTAACTAACCAATTAACCGCAAGAGCAGCTGCCCCCACTACCGCATCCTTTAGGTGCAGGATCATTACTAGGTACTTTAATCGTGTCTGAAACAGAGAATGCAATCGTCTCTGACATCTGATGCAACAAATCATCCAAATTCTTCTCCGCCAACTTGAAGTTAACCACTTCTTGATAAGACTCAAGCTGCGCTTCAACAAGTTGCACATTCTCTTTAGCAGCATGGAAATCAGGGTGAAAGTGCCCAAAACGCTGCGTTTCGTCGAACAATTCCTTCTTAGCCTCCAACTTTTTAACTAAAGATTGGATTTCAGGATGAGCTTCAACTTGACTCTTCCAATATAGATAATCTGACACATTGACAGACTGATTAATCATATCGCCTAATTCATAGGCGTACATCAACACTTCTGCCATGTTGACTGTTTGTAACTCTGATACGACCATGAACTTCATCTCAATTCTAAAAAAAGTTCTCCTTTTCTATCAGAAGACCCCTTCATCATATCATATCCGACGTTTCTTATGAAGGGGTTTCCATAACGCAACTTACTGTTTTTTACTTAAATAGGTTGTTCAAAAAGTCATCTATTGATCACGAAGTAACGCTAGAAGATTATTCGGCATCGAATCTGAGTTCAACCCTCGAAGTCCGTTGCTCATGTAGGTTTGCCTACACTCCGCTACTCCTTCTTCGGTCTGTACTCACCTTCTCGGTGCTGAATAGTCGACTTTTTGAACTCTTACTTAAAAGGGGGGATGAGCAACTTAATTTCTTGAAAGTCATTTGGGTGCAATTCAATCACTTGATGATCCTGATCCTGAAGTACCGTTAGTTCGCCCCTTACCATCCAAGGACTGTAACATATATTCATTGGCATAAATTCAACCACCTTCCCATTCATGTTCATCTCCACTTTTGTATGCCACGCTAAAGCTTGTTCAACAATCGTTATAGTCGTTGAGAAATGGTAACTTCTAAATTCATTCCTCCACCTCATCGGAATTTGTTCCAGCCCTTGAAATAGTGACTCGGGTGTAGGAATATCTTCATCTGCATTAGACAACAAGCGAACAGAATCCATAAACGCTCCCTTGGCCGCTTCCCCTTCAATGCTATGAAATAACTGCTCATTTCTAGCTTCAAAAGACTCATCATGCATCTCTCTAGCCCACTGTTCAAGTACTATAGACACATGCTCTGGCACCTCACCCAAGGAATGCTCCGTTAAGAATTGGATCATTTCTTCTATAGTGATCCCCTTGTTTAAACCTCTTGCAATACTTTGCTTCGTTAACCGATAGACAGACATGTGATCATTCTTAATCATCTCGGTAAATAAAAGAATCCTCCAGCGCTGTAAGAAACCTACATTAGGTGGAATCATAACATCGTAATCCGGCTGTATGTAAAAACCACAATATTCGGAATCCGCTGCGCTGAACGCAGACTCATCCATATCCTCACTCTGTATGTTCCAACGGAAATATCCTTCTGACATCGCCATATCCACCCAACCGAAACCAGCTAAAGCATATAGCCCTGCTACAACTTTAGATTGCCATTCTCCTCTTTGCGTTTCTGTCAGGAACCGATGTCTGATCATCCAACGCATAATCTTGTCCACATCAAACCAAGCTCCTGCCCTAAAAGTTGAGCATCTGATGGATTGACAAAAATGTTGCATCTCACGATTTTGGACATTGTAACGTTCATTCACTATGCGAAATACAATGCGGGTCATTTCTTCCGTACTTAAGCTCAGCCATTGATGCAAGGATTTCTCATGTATAATAATCTGTTTCCCATCCACATCTATCGATACAAGATTCAACAGAACAAGCAAATCAAGTATAACGGCTATAGGTTGTGGATAGTCCTTTAGCAGAGGCTGTAACACATCCAAGGAAAGACCCCTTAGGTCCTCTAAATCAAGCTGAATGACCGCTGTTAACCCCTGAATACTTTTCTTATACAACATCCCCTTAGTCGTAAGGAGGGGCTTATACTGAGAAATAAATACCAAAGCATTGAATAGATCAAGAACGATACCTTGCTTTTCTTCCCTAACAAGTTGAATTCCAGTTGCCTCTACTTCATCTAGATTAGGAGTAAAAAAGGCTTCATATATGGAAGGAATCATCACTTGAGAAATACAATATAGCCGTTCCCCCCAATACTTCTCAGTAGCTACTATATATCCCTTTCTCCTTAAAGATAGAAATGCGAGCATGATTTCAGCCCCACTTTGCCCCTCTGTTCTCAGAGGAATGACACTCACTTCCTCGAAGGTCATTCCCGCAAATTGAATATATAATTGTCGCAAAAGCTCTTGATCCCGAACGGATAGGTCCTTCATAGCAGAGATGCGTCCTCCTCGACTTGAAGTTGTTCACCCACATTACGAGCCAACTCTACATCAGACGCATTCTGAATGAGATACTCATACCCTTGTTCAATAAGGAACATTTGGCGCCGAAGGGCATAATCCTCCTCTTTGCTATCTCTAGTTACAAGAGTATAGAAGTAAGCCCTATTTCCATTAGATTTGGGACGTAATATTCTACCCAGCCGCTGTGCCTCTTCTTGACGAGATCCATAGCTTCCTGATACTTCTATAGCAACAGATGCATCGGGTAGATCAACCGCAAAATTAGCCACTTTGGACACAACGAGAATAGGAATATCCCCCTGCCTAAACGCAGCATACAAATCATTTCGTTCCTGTTGACTCATCATGCCAGATATAAGGGGTGCCTGAATAGCGGATGCAATCATCTTGAGCTGATCTATATATTGGCCAATAATAAGAATGGCACAATCGTAATGACGCTTTACTATATATTTAATCATTGAGAGCTTAGCCGGATTCTCCGCAGCCAATCGAAATTTGTGTTTATTCTCCGCACAAAGATACTGTTCCCTTACTTCAGTGGGCATCGCAACTCTTACCTCAATGCAATCTACCTTAGCGATCCATCCACGCTCTTCAAGTTGTCTCCATGGCATGTCATACCGTTTAGGTCCTACTAAGGAGAAGACATCTTGCTCACATCCATCTTCACGTACTAGCGTAGCTGTTAACCCAAGACGTCGTGTAGCCTGAATATCTGCTGTTGCTCGAAATACAGGGGCAGGCAGAAGATGTACCTCGTCATAAATAATAAGCCCCCAAGAACGCTCATTAAACAGCTTCACATGCTCAAATTCACTTTCTTTAGATCGGCGATGTGTCAGAATCTGATAAGTGGCTACCGTGACGGGCTTCACTTCTTTCTTCTGTCCAGAGTACTCTCCGATTTCAGAAGCTGTTAATGTCGTCTTCTGAAGAACCTCATCGATCCACTGGCGAACGGAGGTTGTATTGGATGTCAAGATCAGGGTTTCACATTGCAGTTTCTCCATTACGGCCATACCAACAACTGTTTTACCTGCACCACACGGCAGCGCGACAACTCCACTACCTCCACTACCCGGCATTCCTTCAAATGCTTTAACCGCATATTTCTGGTAATCTCTGAGTCCTGGGAAATCCTCGCTCCACGAAAATACTAGTGGTTGACCTTCATGGTATCCAGCCAAATCTAGAACAGGATACCCAAGCCTTGTCAGCTCTTGCTTCAAGCTCCCCCTTCGATCTTGATGAAGAGTAACTTCCGTCATAGATAGTTGCCGCATTCCAAGAGAAAGTAGGGCCTCATATCCCATAATCTCTTCCAAAATATGCGGTTCTGAGCTCTTGAGAATCAGTTGCTGTGGAACAATCGTATCTACCTCTAGCATTAATTGCCCATACCTAGATATGAGTTGCTCGATATTCTCCAACAAACTTACAGGAACATCAAAGCGAGAAATAGACTGCAAACTTTCTTTCACCATAGTAGCTGTCCACCCCAGCGCAGCCGCATTCCATAAAGAGAGTGGGGTAATTCGATAGGTATGAAAGGAAGCCGGACTTTTGAGCAATTCTGCATAACAAGAGAGTTGTTCCCTTGCTAACTCGAAGTGGGGATGCCCGCATTCGAGCAGCACCGTTCGATCACGCTGTACAATGCAAGCTTTACCGTTATCCATGAATATCCTCCCTCTTAGCTACAATGAGAAAAAGCCCATCTCCGAAGTGTAACCGGAAATGAACTTCACTTTAAATGACGAACTTTAATGTTAATCTGTCCCAAAAGGGTATTCCTCATTCACTATTCTTTCTGCGCAGATTGGACCATCGTTAGGAGTAGCTTCACACCATTCAGCATAGCTTCTTCATCGAAATCAAAGAGGGAATGATGATGAGGATAATCCATTCCTTTATCTGCATTACCTGCACCAACGAACATGAAACAACCCGGTACCTGTTGAACATAATAAGCGAAATCTTCTGCTGGCATCAGCTTAGACATTTGCTGAACGTATTCAGCTCCAAAAATGTGTGGAGCCTCTGTAAAAAAGCGTTGTGTCTCAGCTTCGTCATTAACGAGCGGTG
>DASXLR010000061.1:0-2847 GCA_036496075.1 Paenibacillus sp.
TTGAATTCTTCCCAGTCTTTTTCGTCAAACCAGAAGTGATCACCGTATTTCTCACGATATACTGAAATCCAATATTGAAGCAGTTCATCAGTTGTTTGGATTTTGTCATGACAAGGCCAACATACTCGTAGTGCGTTGCTCTTAACGCCTCGCCCTTTTCGACCTCTCGGCCAAACATGATGTGTAGTGGTTGATTGTGCAATTTTGCAGCAAGGGCATATCTCTCCTTGTTCTGCTATAACTTCCGCAAGTACGTCCGTGTCAAATTCACAACGGTCCTTTGAACTTTGACCTTTTTGGTGATGAGCAAGGATACCCTTCTTCCATTCTGGAACTTCCTTTTTAGCTTTTGTCTTTTGCTGATGTAAACTGCCGTAGGACTTCTTTTCTTTAACTTGCTTTTCAGGTTTCCAAAATGTCTGATGTTCCATTGCTCATTCTCACCTCCTGTATCTCGATTTTAGTTCTAAGCTAATGCGGTTACGCTACGGATATAATGTGATTCGTTCTAGATAACCAGCTTGTTCAAGTGTTCTATAATGCTGTTCTCGTTCAGCTGCTGTGAAGTGAATCCGTAACACAGTATGTGAAGTATAAAAGGCTATTGCCTCTCTGATTTCTCGTGGTTGATCGTCAAGCTCTGCGAGATCAAGCTTTTTCTTATCCATTACCATCCCTCCAGTACCTTCAGGAAAGTTTTCCTTCTGGACAATTTATTACTTATATACGTATTTACGTTATTCATGATTTGAGTATACACCCGACGCAGATATTTGTAAATACGCATATTCGTAATTGCGATAATTAATTATTCATGTTATCTTTTATACAGGAGGGTTGTATCATGAAAATTAGAGTTAAGTTGGATGAAGTATTGAAGGCTAAAGGCATGACTCAAAAAGAACTTTCTGAATTGACCAAAATAAGACCAGCATCCATAAGCGACTTAAGCAATAACGTCCGTACTGCCATCAACAGAGATCACTTATGTGCCGTTGCTGAAGCTTTGAAAATAACAGATATTCGTGATCTTGTAGATTTCGAGTGAGGGAGCAAGAGGAATAAATCCTCTATGCTCCTTTTTCATGTTTTATTACTTTAGTTAGCTTCATATCTGGTGGCATTATGGGTTGTCCGTGATGATCCCAATATGTGTCTGGTGGTAATTCTCGATATTTTTGAAGCTCATCTCTATCAAGGAAATACCTTTTATATACGCCGTACTCTCCAGCTATCGTTTCTTCAACTCCAGGATTAAGTTTTTCACTCATGATGTTACATCCCCCAAAGTTATCAGTTGATGATCTACGATATCCAGTTTTAGTTGATTCGGATCATTTTCAATAGCCTTCAACTGTTCAATTTTCCAAAGTAACCCGGATAACAAACTCTTCTCATGTTCGTCAAGATACTTTTCAATGTCGCCGCTGTCCAAAATAACAGTAGTTGCTTGAGTCATTGGTTTATACCTCCGTTGTGCGATATGGTAAAACGATCCTATAATTCCGTTCATCATCTGCATCCTTAATTAAAATTGGGGACGTTGCACCAGAGTAACCAATAATCAATTCATTTGATTTAATAGATTCAGCTGCTTCCAAAACGTACTCACCATTGAATGCGATCTTGAACCCTTCACCTTGTAAAGAGATTAGATCTACAAATTCGTTCGCTTTACCTACCCCTTCGGCGACGGCCTTCAACTCTACGCTGTCACCCACATACATTCTGGTTAGTTTTGACTTTTCGCCCTTGACGATGATCTTCACGCTCTGTAAGGCTTCGATCAGTTCTTCTCGATTGACTTTAAGAGTGGAGAGGTAGCTCGTCGGTACAATACGATCCACGTCTGGATAAACACCTTCCAACACCCTTGAGCAAAATACGAAATCCTTAGTCTTGACCATTAGTTTTGTTTTGACCAATTTGATCGATATTTTATCTTCTGGTGCTATCAAAATCATTAAATCCGACATTGACTTCGCTCCAATGACAATCTGCATCTCTTGAAGATTAGTAGACAATTGAACGGAGGAAGAGAGTCTATGGCGATCCGTACTAGTGACGTTTATTATGTCGTTTTGGATTTTAAATCGAAGTCCCGTTAAGATTGGCGTTGTTTCGCTATCCGAGGCTGCATATGCCGTTTCTTTGACCAAGACCTTCAGCACCTTGCCTTCAAGTTCTACATATTCACCGCCTGAGTCCTCAACGAATTCAGGGTACTCCTCCGTGTCCAGGCTAGGCAGATCGTATTTCTTTCTGCCATTTCTGATTTCAGTTTCAGACCCAGATGTTTCAATATCGATAACACCTTTCATGACTTTCACAATTTCTACAATACGACTACCTGGTATGGTAGTAGAGCCTGGCTTGATTAACTGGTAATCATCCGGCTCAATTTTCGTTCGTATAAACTGAACGGAGTTTCCACCTGTGATGAACAATCCTTCAGGAGTTGCTTCAAACAGTAGCTCGTCCAAAATGGGAAGTGAGCTCTTCTTCGGCAGAAACTTAGCCGCGTACTCCAAAGGCTTGTACAGGATATGCTTATCTATTGATATTTTCATATTTACCCTCCTGTGTTACTCGTTTTATCTCGACGGCGGTTGCGCCCACCGACGTGAACAACCTCGACGAAAGGCTCAATTCGCTCCATAATCCGTTCAACTTTCTTCTCATGCATTTTTTGGTCTCCGGGATTAGCTTTCTTTACATTTAACAGATGCTGCCGCAACTCCCTGATGGTGAGGTTGGATGTATAGATTGTCACTAATCGATTCATCCGCCGCTGGAGTATGGAGCCCAGCACCTCATCCCTTGTCCATGCGCTGTGCGATTCAGCTC
>DASXLR010000062.1:0-25767 GCA_036496075.1 Paenibacillus sp.
CAAATCACCTATAACCCAGAAGATAAGAATAAGCAGGTAGAATTGCGGGAATGGTTGAAATGGATGGGTAAAACAAAACATCTTCTCAAGCCTGAGAATGAAGCCGCATATGAAAGTTTTCAAGGTGAGGTCAATCGCCGATGGCATGTATTGAAGGCTAAGCATGATAATCCTTACTTGTAGATATAAGTGGTAACATATTAAGAAGATCACTTTCCTTAGATGGACATGATCTTCTTTTTTCAATCTTTCTAGATAGATCTATAATTTTGCATGAAAATTTAAGCTGAAGAAAGGAAGGTCGAGATGGACAAATTTCAAGCATTTATGATCCATAATGATGAGCAGGGATTTCGTAGTGGGGTGGAGACAATAGCTATAGATCAACTACCCGAGGGAGACGTTAGTATTAAGGTCGAGTATTCAGGAGTGAATTATAAGGATGGGTTGGCAAATTCAGCAAGTGGAAGAATCGTAAACACATATCCATTCATACCTGGTATCGATTTAGCTGGAACGATTGTGGAGTCGAGTAACCCTAAATTCAAGATTGGGGATGCTGTATTGTGTACAGGATATGGTCTTGGTGTATCTCATTTTGGAGGGTTCAGTCATTATGCAAGATTAAATAGTGAATGGCTTGTTGCGTTACCTAAGGGGTTGACTTCGCGAGAAGCGATGAGCATTGGGACCGCCGGATTTACAGCAGCATTGTCTGTAGATAGTCTGATACACAATGGACTTAAGGTAGAGAATGGCCCCGTGTTAGTAACAGGTGCTACAGGTGGTGTCGGCAGTATTGCAGTCTCCATTCTGGCTCAGCTCGGATTTGAAGTAGTGGCAAGCACAGGTAAAGCAGATAAATATACAGACTTCCTGAAGCAGTTGGGTGCAACCTCTGTGGTGACTAGGGGGGATGTTGAAGCTCCAAGGAAGGGTGTTTTAGCCAAAGAACGCTGGGCTGGGGTGATTGATCCTGTAGGAGGAACCCAACTTACTGAAATACTAAAAGGTATGCAGTATGGCGGAGGTGTGGCTTTATCAGGGCTTACAGGTGGCGCTTCATTTGATAATACGGTCTATCCATTTATTCTACGCGGTGTACAATTGTTAGGTATAGATTCAGTTAACTGTCCAATGGATCGTAGACAGGCGATATGGAATAAGTTAGCTTCCGATTGGAAGCCAGTTACTGCACTTCAGCAAGGAATTACAGAGGTTCCACTCCATGATCTTTCTTCTGTATTGGAGACTATATTGCAGGGTGGGGCCGTAGGCCGGTCACTGGTTAGATTAAACATAGAGTAATAAAAGAGCCAGAGTGAGCATATATTTAGGAGGAGCCCATGAGGTTCCTTTTTTTTGTGTATTTAAAAGGTGATATAAGCGAAATTCAAAATATGATATATGGGTAATAGATACTATGAACAATTAACGAGCCTTGGTTTTTGACGGGGATATCAATCTATATGGGGTGATCATATGTCACAGAAGATTAAGATTAGAAGCCAATACCAAACCGTAATTACATTATTCATTTCTGTGATTGTTATATGTAGTGCTTCGGGTTATGCGTATGCTGACTCTCTGAATATATCAAACGATATACGCTCGTCTAAGACTGAAGTAACGAAATCAAGTGTCTCTTTCAAAGAAACCGATAATGTTGATGTAGTCTCAATGAAAGTGAAATGCGTAGTGTTTGTGGGACTTGCTGACAATCACACCATGGAGATTACGGTTGAGGGTGAGACAGTAGCTGTCCAGTTTGATGAGAAATTAAAGCTTGAGATAGAAGAATTACAAGAGGGTGATCACATTAAAGTGAGATATACGGAGCAAGTTGTTAGAGGTGACACGGCTATTATTAGGAATCTTACCTCTATAAGAAAGTAACAGGATAGATAGTAAGAAAAGTATGAATGTAGCTGTTGGTAAATTATAGAGTAAGGCTATCTTCCATTTTGTTATGGTGGGGCAGCCTTCTATTTGACGTTTGTTTTGTAAATGAAGGGTGAAATTATTTTTTTTGGAGCTTTGAACAGTTACCTGAGCAAATGGTGAAGAACAATAACGAGATATCCAAGTGGTTTATTGTTTTGTTTATTCCAGCGATCATGGCATTCATGGTGGTTCTAATGCAGTTACTGCCGTTTATAACTACGAACAAAAATAATCACCTGAGGATTCAAAGCGCAATGGATGTAATTATGACGATTACTTTAGTTATTCTCGTCCTTGTCCATGGCATGCTAATTGATTGCTGATGGACTGGGTCATCCTATGAATCTGGATTTAATTGGGCCTTCGGTCACAGGGTAAATTTTATTGTGGTAGGAAGTTACATGCCACGTTTCAAGCAGAATGGTCATGTTGGTGGGGAGATTAATATGACGATTAGAGAAGACGTAAGGCGTAAAATCCAACTTATTAGTGGACGTATTTTCGTGATTGGTGGTTTAGGGATGTTATTGACTGTACTAGGAAGTGGTTTTTATTATCTGAAAAGAAAAGGACCTAGGTCAGACACTTGATCGCCGTTTAGGTCTTGCCGCGAGCGCATTGCTTTGTGTAATCGAAGGGAAACAGAGCTAACTGTGTGCTCTTGTATTCCCGCAAACTTTCTACGGTTACAAAGCACACATAAAGGGAATGTTCAGCGGCAAGAGAAGCCAACCGACATTCCCTTATCAGGTCAACATTTAGATCAGGCATTCATTAGACTCCCAACAGATTTTTTTCTGGTGTTATATCTTTTTATGAATTCATTATGAGAATTAAGAAAAAAGCTATCTATAAGTTCATTGACAATATAATTTAATGATACTATGATTTGATTTGTTCGTCGATTTATCGAAACATTATTTTACATAATAGATTCAGAATAGATTTAAAATAGATTCAAATTAAATAGAGTAGTGCGTGTTTCGTTGTTGATAAGCATATTGATATATTCAGAGAATCTCCAGCATGTTGTGATAGTATAGAATGACATTCTATTTTTTTCGATGAATGGTAACTTAGGAAGGGGTATGTTGTGAATAATCAGACTGAAGTTGTAAACAAAGTGCAAAAAGAAAAAATTCCGGAGCTGCAACTGGTAAGGGCCATGGCAATTATGGGTGTTTTATGTGTTCACTCTACGTCTGATGCTGTATCAGCGATGACGGGCTCAGGGTATTTCTTTATCTATAACTTTTTTAATATCTTTATGAAACTAGGTACACCGACATTTATATTTCTAAGTAGCTTTGTACTTTTTTACAACTATTATTCCCGTCCACTGACCAAAAGCCTCATTACAGGCTTTTTTAAGAAGAGACTGTTGTATATTATTATTCCTTATTTGTTGTTCTCTGTATTTTATTTTGCTATAGTACAATATTTATATTATCCAGATCGTTCGTTTGTAGATACGATGACTACCTTTGGAATGAAGTTAATCACGGGGAAGGCATATACGCATTTATATTTTGTATTTATTAGTATACAGTTTTATTTTCTCTTCCCACTTGTACTCTGGCTTTTCAAGAGCAGACCAGCGATATCTAAATGGGCTATTCCGATTGGGCTTACCATACAGTGGGCATTCGTACTCATTAATAAATACTATTTGACAACTCCTGTTCCGAATAAAGGAAGTTGGTCACTCTCTTATGCTTCCTATTTCTTTCTTGGAGCATTCATCGGAATCTATTATCCGAAATTGAAAGTTTGGATTATGATGAACCGCGAGAATGCTAATCCTGCTCGTATAGGGATATGGCTTGTTCTATGGCTTGTTTGGCTGGTAGCAGGTATATCACACGTATATATTTGGTATCAGACTCGCTTGAATGGCGTCCAATATAACTCTACCTTGTATGAGCTGTTATGGAATGTTCACACGTATACGTTCGCTCTAGTGTCGCTTCAAGTAGCGCACATTATATATTATAAAGGATCATCGTTATTGGTTCGGCCGATGGAAAGACTCGGAGCGCTCTCTTTTGGGATTTATCTCATTCATCCGTTCTTTCTGTTAATATATCGTAGATTTCCACCAGTGACAGGTACGGCTTGGCTCATCCATCTATGGTATCTTGGCGGAATTGTTACTGCTCTGGTAGGTTCGTGGATTGTAGTCTCATTAACGGCGCGGTTTATTCCGTACTCATGGATTATATTTGGTAATCTCCCGAAGCCGAAGCGCAAGCCGAGTATCAATCAAAGACCAGGTACAACACAAGCAGGCTAGAACATCAACGCAATAGATAATATAACCATGCCCACTTCGCACTTTAGCGAATGTGGGCATGGTTATAGGGTCAATATGAACTTTAAATTAGAACGAGTAGCATGTATAGCTGATCCAATTTCATGGCATTCTAAACCTAATATACTCCTAATGAATAACAGGGATTAGGAAAGGGATGAGAGCGCATGAAACATTGGCAGGTGGGTATGATCATCTGTTTGTGCACGATCAGTATGGTGGGATGTTCTAAAGAAGTTATCAAAAAAGAAGTCAAATTATATAATATGAAATCTAATAAAGAGGGAAATATACGTGCTAAATCGCAAGGGAAGGGGCTTAACGGACAATTCCTGACTGAGATGAAAAGGTCTTTTGAGGATCAACATCTTCTGTTAACTAATGAGGCATATACGGTAGATACAAGAGGTAATATTAATTATTCGTATTTGATAAACGGCGATCCGGAGAATTATATTACAATGTATGTATTTACGAGTGAACAAGAACGGATGACAAGGATAGAACATTTGTACGGAAACAATAGTGTAGTAGAGACTCCAGCTACGCTTACTGAAATTTACAGTTTAGAAGGTACATCCTTAGTCTACACTTCTGCGGGCAAGGAAAAGGGAAGATATGATCAAGAAGTGAGACAGGTATTTAACACGTTGCTGAACAGGGTGGACAAGGTACAGTGAATAAAAGTAAACAGAAATTCGTTATATGAAGCCGATATCTAATGAACTAAAGTTTACGCCCCCCATATTCTAGGGATTTGAAAAAAAATCGAGAATATGGGGGTTAGTCTTATTCATTCTACATAGATCATCGGCTTTTTTTGTTCATTTTACTTCATATTATCTAGGTTTGTGAATTTCTCGTATAACGTGTTTCAGTTCTGGGATGATAATTCGTTCCATTGCTAACTTGACAGCACCCTTGGAGCCTGGCATAGAGAAGACAGCTGTATTTCCTACGGTGCCTGCGATCGCACGACTTAGAATTGCTGCAGAACCGATGTCTTCTGTGAAACTTAAGAACCGGAAGATTTCACCGAAGCCTGGAAGTGTTCGATCTAATAATGAAGCCACGGCCTCATAAGTTGTGTCCCTTGGCGAAATACCTGTTCCACCGGTTAGCAATATAGCTTCAATGCTATTGTTATTGGATGCTTCAAAAATAAGCTCTCGGATACCCTCATAATCGTCTTTGACGATAACATAGTTAATAACGGTATAACCATCAGTTTCTAGTAAGCTCTTCATCAGTTGTCCACTTACGTCAGTCTCTTCATTTCGGGTATCTGACACCGTAACGATCATACAAGATACAGAACTTGGTGCTTCACTACGATGTTGATCTACTGAATTCATTGTTCATCATACTCCTTAGATGTTCAAATGATGGTTGTGCATACTTCAGCATAAGTCATCACACATATTAGTGCAAGAAAGCGCGAGGGCTGACCGCAGTCAACGCTTGCTCAAAGAGGCTACCTATAGTAAAATCGGCTAAATACAGAAGGCTTTATTTGGAGGAGAAATCATGAATAACCCCGTACAGAAACAGGCTACACCTATATATATCTTGTCAGGATTTCTGGGAAGTGGCAAAACAACGTTACTTCAGAAGATGGTATCTCATTGGCAGGAGCAAGGATTGCGCCCTGCTGTGATCATGAATGAGATTGGTGATGTGAATTTAGAAGGCGTTCTAATAGAGGAAACAGTGCCTATGACAGAGATGCTTAGTGGCTGCATCTGTTGTTCTATAAGAGGGGACTTAAGTTTAGAAATTGCGAATCTGATCCATACGGAGTCGCCGGATGTGATCGTAGTGGAAGCTACGGGCGTTGCGAATCCGATGGAAATTCTAGATGGGGTTACAGAAGCGGCACTCTATATTAAAATCGATCTAAAAAGTGTTATTACGGTTGTTGATGCGGTTCACTTGTTGGAATTGTATAAGGAACAGAAGGGGCAGACCTATCGACTCATGCAAGAGCAGATTCGAAGTGCATCCTATCTGATTCTTAACAAAATAGATCGTATAAACGAAGATGAGCAACTAGAGTTAAGAAAAATTATATCGGCATGGAATGAGTTTGCACCCATTTTCCCGGCTGTTCGTTGTGATATAGACATAGATCTATTATTTGGAGAGGCTACATTTGATCCATCCTTGTTAACGAAGGCAGAATCAGAAGAACATGAGGAAAGTCATCATAACGAAGAGGATCACAATTGTAGTGAACATGAACATGAACATGAACATGAACATGAACATGAACATGAACATGAACATGAACATGAACATGAACATGAACATAATCATATGCATCATTCGCATGACCATGTCATGGTGTACACGCACTATTTCGAACACGCTATAGATAGCCAACAATTTGAAGAATGGGTATCTCGGTTGCCTCGCGAAGTGTATCGTGCGAAAGGGATTATATCATTCAGTGATACTTCGAGCCGTTTCTTATTTCAATATGCGTTCAGAGAGTCAGATTTCTTGAAGATCACACCTCAAGGTAAGGTTCCTGATGTAGCTGTGTTTATAGGTGAACATTTCTCTAAGTCGGATCTAATGAACGGTTTGAATGAGTTGGAAAAAAGAGGGACAGTGAATTAATGATATTCGATAGGGAGATGTTTCTTAATGACTTCATCTCTTAATTATCAATAATTTGGACACTAAGGTCTATTAAGCTTCTGGTGTAACAATAGTATAATGAAATGGACTAACTATTCATTTCAGAGAATGCAGGTGGACTACTGATGAAGTATTGTTATGCTTGTGGAACGGAATTACATTCCAAGGAATGTGAAGGAGAGGGACTAATCCCGTATTGTGATTTATGTCAGGTGTTTCGCTTTCCTATCTTTAGTACGGCGATTAGCACAGCAGTGCTGAACAAAGAACGGAACAAGGTACTGTTGATAAGGCAATATAATATGAAGGATTACATCTTGCTGGCTGGTTACGTCAATCGTGGGGAATCAGCAGAAGAGACGCTGATCCGTGAGGTGAAGGAAGAGGTAGGACTGCATGTGGTTGAATACAAGTACATGCGAAGCCTGTATTTCGAACGTTCCAATACGCTGATGTTAAATTACGTCTCTGTGGCACATGATGAGACACTAATGCAAATTAGTCAGGAAGTTGACCATGCTGCGTGGTTTACTTTTGATGAAGCTAGAAAGGTTATTATGAAGGAAAGTTTGGCGGAGTCTTTTTTACTGACTATTCTTGACCAACCTGAAGTGATGACTTTGGGTCGTTAGACGGAATTGATTAAAGAAGGGGTAAACGCCGATTATTGTAATCCCGCTGATATTAGGCTTTGTAATTTCTGTATATTTCGTTTCATGTTAGGTGTTGCATCCGTGGGTGTGTGCATGTATACTATTGAAATCAAACGTCGATGAACGGGAGAGTAGTGAAGGTAATGAGCATTTCAGCGAGCCGGAAAGGGTGTGAGCCGGCATGATCAGCCTACATGAAGCGCACCTGATGAGACGACTATTCCAAGCGAGAGTTACGATTTCATTCTCTTAGTAGAGTAGTCCGGCTGACAGCCGTTAAGGGGTCAACAAGCGGAACAAATAGACTTATTCTATTTGTTCACTTAGAGTGGTACCGCGGGAATTGTAGTTCTCGTCTCTTTTATAGAGACGGGAGCTTTTTTTGTTTATTCAGTAGAGGAGGAGAACGTATTATGTTACTGCAAATAGCTATAGAAGCCATTCAACCCCATGTATCTTTAAGTGTGGAGCAAATTGAAGCCCTGTTAGAAACGCCACCCTCAGCACTGATGGGGGATGTGGCATTTCCTTGTTACGCGCTGTCCAAAATTCAGAAACAAGCACCCCATCAAATTGCTGAGCAGTTAGCGGATCAAATTCATTTGTATGGAGTAGAGGCTTCAGCAGTAGGGCCATATGTCAATTTGCGTTATGACCGTGGTTATTATTCGAATATTCTTATGCAACAAATTCAGCAGCCTGATTATGGTCAACTTAATTTAGGGCAAGGAAAAAGAGTGATTATCGATATGTCCTCACCTAACATTGCCAAGCCATTCGGAATAGGGCATCTCCGGTCCACAATGATTGGGGCTGCACTCTATAATATGTACCAGAAGGCAGGGTATGAGGTTGAAAGTGTTAATCATTTAGGGGACTGGGGAACTCAATTTGGTAAACAGATCACGGCCTATAAGCGTTGGGGAAATGATGAAGCATTGAAAGAAAACCCAATCAAGGAATCTTTACGTTTGTATGTTACTTTTCATGATCAAGTTGAACATGATGAAACTCTTGAGCCAGAGGCGAGAGATTGGTTCCGTAAATTGGAGTCAGGAGACGAGGAAGCAGTAAGGTTGTGGAAGTACTTTGTTGAAGTCAGTATGGAAGAGTTCAATCGGATGTATAAGAGACTTGATGTGACCTTCGATCATGTACTTGGAGAGAGCTTCTACAATGATAAGATGGCAGCTGTAGTTCAAGCTTTAAAAGACCAGCAGCTTTTGGAGCAAAGTGAAGGTGCGCTTGTCGTAAGATTGGAAGAGGAGGGGATGCCTCCTTGTCTAATTATGAAGTCCGATGGATCGACCATTTATCCGACCCGTGATTTAGCGACTGCGTTCTATCGGCATGATGTGATGAAGGGGGATCAATTACTATATGTCGTGGGTGGAGAACAGAAACTTCACTTTAGTCAAGTATTTGCAGTATTAGAGAAAATGGGAGCGAAATGGGTAGAACATTGTACACATGTTCACTTCGGATTAATGAAGTTCGAGGGTAAAAAAATGTCTACGCGTCGTGGGAAGATTGTTCAGCTTGAGGAAGTACTGGATGAAGCTATAGCGAGAGCATTACAAGTCATCGATGATAAAAATCCAGATTTACCGAATAAGCAAGATGTAGCAGAAGCTGTGGGGATCGGAGCAATTGTATTCGGTGACCTTAAGAATAACCGGGTGAACGAGGTAGATTTCTCACTGGAAGATGCATTGAATTTTGAAGGGGAGACGGGTCCCTATCTGCAATATACCTACACAAGAACACAGAGTTTAATTCTTAAAAGTAAAGTGATTGAAGATGAGCAAGAGCTTCTCAATAGTATTCCTTCAGAGCAGCTGATAAATCCACTTGGAGAGTCTGGATGGGAGCTTCTCAAAGTGCTTACTCGCTATCCACAAGCACTGACACGTGGAATTCATAATAATGAGCCGTCTGTTCTAGCTAGATATGCGCTGGATGTGGCCCAAGCATTTAATCATTATTATAATAAGGAAAGAATCCTTGATCAGAATCAAGATCTTAGAACTGCAAGACTGACATTGACGCAACTAACAGGGGATTCTCTACAAAGAACATTGCATATATTAGGTATTGCTACTCCGAATCGAATGTAAATAAGGGGATAAACATAAAATAGGTCTCAAGATGCTTTACATCACTATATATGAGATTATATATTTATATTTCTCTGGTTATAGATAGGTATAAATACTCAATCAATAGATCCATATTGATTGATTCCGCTTATTCCTTTAACATAAGAAGGAGCAATAAAGCAGATTAGCTTACATTTTAGGTGTAGGTCTTAATTAGTGAATGGAGCGGAATGAATGGGAAAAGATAAACTGCTCGATAGTGATCATTCCAAGGATGTATTTGCCTATTTTGGACTTGCTGTATACTATTCGCAAGCTTTAGAGCAGCAACTCGCCAATTTACTAATGCTTATGAAGCTATCGCAAGGGAAGATACCGTCAGAAGAAGATTTCACAGAATTATATCAAAGTAAGCTAAATAGTTCTCTGGGGCAATTGGTACAGGAAATTCAACATTACTTCCCCTTCTCAGAGGAAGAGACAATTCAACTTAAAAAAGTATGGAAGCAGCGGAATTATATTGTTCATGATTATTTCAAGGAACGAATTCAGGAGACCTTCAGTCCAGCAGGGCGTTCTAGAATGATACGTGAATTGACTAGTTTCAAGGATCAAGCACAGGCGCTTGAAAAAAAACTTCAAGGATATTCTCGAGAGCTATACGTTAAGTTAGGATTGGAAAAAGATTTCACAACGAAATAGACCCCCTAACAATGTCCCGTCTAAGCTAAATAAAGAGCCGCATTCCATAATTAGGAATGCGGCTCTTTAATATTTACGATTCATTATTCATTTATATCTCTTTAGTGACTATTTCAGATCTACGATCACTTCTATTTCTACAAGAGCATCTTTCGGTAATCGTGCTACTTGTACTGCACTACGAGCGGGATAAGGTTCTTCAAAATACCCACTATATATTTCGTTCACCACTTGAAAGTCGTTCATATCTTTTAGAAAGACCGTCGATTTCACGATTTGGTTCATGTTTCCGCCTGCTGCCTCTACAATTGCTTTTACATTATTCAAAGATTGTTTTGTCTGCTCCTCAACGGTTACGGGGAACAATCCAGTCTCAGGATCCATCCCGAGCTGTCCCGAAGTAAAGAGTAGATTACCTACTTTAACGGCTTGTGAATAAGGTCCAATTGCTTGAGGTGCTCCAGTTGTTTGTACAATTTCTTTAATATTAGACATCATATATCTCCTCCACTTTTCTTTTCTCTAGTTTTAAATAGCGTAATTATTTATTGTGAAACTTTCTGTTCAGTATCGAACTCTTTCAACATTTCTTGTTGCTGTTCTGGCGTAAGTTTGGCGATACCGAAACCGGTGAAGCCCCAAAGGGTTGCGAATATGATACCTGTCCAACAAAGTACTGCCCAAGGTAAGTAATCTAATGTCGCCACACCAAGTGTCCCTGCCATATAGGCGCCGGCAGCTGTCCACGGTAAGATAGGTTCGATAATCGTTGCAGAGTCCTCGATGGTTCTTGATAAGTTCTTAGGATGTAGACCTTTGCGAATATAAGTCTCGCGCAGCATTTCACCGGGCATAAGAATTGAAATCTGACCGTTACTTGTAATACCAATCATCGATAGACCCACAACAATCGTTGTTACGATCAAGGAACCTGTAGAATGAACTAATCTCATCAACTTGTTAATAATAAGATCTAGTGATTTCGTTACGGAAATCACTCCTGCGAATGTAATCGCACTGAAACAAATAAGTAATGTTCCCATCATCGAATTCATACCCCCGCGGTTTAGCAAACGAGGTATATCCGGAATGACAGTATCAAGATCAAAACCAGCCACATTCACCATGGATAAATTAAACCCACCTACTGCGGAAACCATAACGTCTTGAATCGTAAACCCTTGAAATATCATGGCATTGGCCATGGCTACAATAGATGAAATTAGCATAACAGGAATCGTGGGTTTCTTGGTAAGAGAACCAAACAAGACGATAAGAACAGGAAGAATAAGTAACAAGTTCCAGCTGAAAATCGTATCTAACGTACTCATAATCGTACCGACTTTTTCCGGAATTGCAACGTCCGCGCCTCCTGTATTTAATCCTGCGACAATATATACTATCGCTGCAACAATAAAGGAAGGGATGGTCGTATACAGCAAGTGACCGATATGTTCATACAAATTAACTCCAGTTGCTAGAGAGGCGATATTGGTTGTGTCTGATAAAGGAGATAGTTTGTCTCCGAAATAAGCACCTGCAACAACTGCACCGGCGACAGCAGCTAGATTAGCATCCATACCCGCTGCAACACCCATGAACGCAACACCGATCGTTCCGGCAGATCCCCATGACGTACCTGTACAGATCGACACAATGGCAGTAACTAAGAACGCAGTAATGATTAGAAATTGAGGATTAATAATTTGCAACCCATAATAAATCATCATTGGAATCGTACCGCCAACCATCCAAGTACCAATCATGAAACCAACGGTTATCAAGATGAGGATAGCAGGCATCGTCTTGGCAATCTTTTCTGATATTGATCCAAGAATGTCATCGTACGAATGACCCAACTTAATAGCAACGATCCCCGCTACAATGGCGGAGAGAATAATCAACGGCTCAGGAGGAAGTTCGAACAGTACATAACCTAAGCTCAGTAATATAATCATCGTAAAAACGGGCATTAATGCTAATAGTAAGGTAGGTGGCTTTATGACCTTTTGCTGTGCTTCCTTTGGTTGTTTGGTTTCCTTGTTTCCCATGATGTTCACCTCGGAATAGTATTGTAGGCATGCAATGTTGTTTATTTAATACTTGAGTAGGCTCTGGACATACGTTGTAGAGCTTCTTCAAGTGTCACTCGCGACGTGGCGACGTTTAGACGAATAAAGCCTTCACCTTGCTGACCAAAAGATGTACCGAAACTAACACTAACTTTAGAGTCATTGAGTAGCCATCGTTTCAGTTTGTCGTCTTTCTTATCGAAGGACCTACAGTCAATCCAGAGTAAATAGGTGCCTTCCGATTCCACAATATGAAATTCAGGAAAATGCTGAGCAAAGAATTGCTTCACAAACTGAATATTACCTTCAATATACGATTTCACTTCTTCCAACCATCCATCGCAGACGGTGTATGCAGTTTCACATATCGGCACTGCGAAGAATGTTGGGTTATGAATTCCTGCTTCAACCAGACCTTTCTTGAACTTCGCTCGTAGATCCTCATTAGGAATAATAATGTTGGCAATTTCCAAGCTTGCTAGATTGAATGTTTTACTTGGAGAAGTACAAATAATGGTTCGTTGTGCGATTTCCTCGGATAATTTAGCAATCACGGTATGCTCATGACCTGGTCGAATAAAATCCGCATGAACGTCATCTGACACGAGAAGGACATCATACAGGTTACACAAGTCTACTAATTGGGCTAATTCTGAAATACTCCACACCCGTCCGGTTGGGTTATGTGGTGAACATAACAGAAGTACTTGTACACCTTGTTTCATGTGGCGTTCCATATCTTCAAAGTCTATTTCATAATGACCATTCCGATAGATCAACGGACTCTCAACTAGCTCGCGGTCATTCTCTGAGACAGCCTTCGCAATTGGTTGATAAGCTGGAGTGTGAATGAGCACTCGATCACCGATCTCCGTAAACTTTTGTAGAATAATTGAAAAGGCTTGCACAATTCGTGGACTGAATACAATCCATTCCTGAGGGATATCCCACGCATAGGCGCGCTTCATCCATCCCTGTACGGCCTCATAATAAGGGGGGAATAACTCCGTGTAGCCGAATATACCGTGTCGTGCTATCCGAACTGTCTCATCAACAATAGCTTGGGGAGCACGTAAGTCCATATCTGCTACAGACAACGGTATAACTTCTTCACCATATTCTGCGACTAACCCATCCCATTTGGCACAGTTTGTCCCGAATCGGTTAATTACCTCATCAAAATTTGTATTCATATCATTCCCTCCGATCTAATCCTTAACTTTCTGTAAGTAACGATAAACGGTGGGTTCAGACATATTACAAGCTTTCGCTACTTGTACCACACCGCCCTTGAGTAGGAAAACACCTTCGTCATTGAATTCTTTAATCAATTCCATCTTCTCTTGGGCAGATAATCGATCAGGCGAAACGGTCGTTCTGGACATTACCGTCTCAATCATATGTGCTAATAAGTCATCCATATTTCCTTGCAAGTATTCAGATACAGGTTTCTCAGCAGCAGCGACAACCGGTACTTTCGAGTCGGAAGGAAAAGCCCCGCCACCTTCTAACAAATCCTGAATCCATTGTGCAGCGGTATCCAAATGGGTGACGTCGATATTCAAACACATCATACCGACCAATACACCGCTTTCATCCTTGATGAAGTAAGTGGAAGAGCGAAAGGTTTGACCGAGAGATCCTTTCCCTTTATAGTTCGTGATGAACTGTTGCTCGTGATAAGCCCCACCTTTAAGGAGTTTCAATACAAGGTCCGTCGAACCGTCTCCCACTTTCCTACCACTGATGTGACCATTTTCAATATGAACAATCGATCGTTCTGGATTACTAATATCATGTACAACAACTTCGCATTTGGGTCCAACAATTGAGGCTATGAAAGAAGCCATTGGGAAATATTTCTCCAGAAAACGATGAACGTTATTTGATTCCATGACGCACCTCCAAATTCTTAAAACCAAGGTTTAATATAACGATTTAATGATAATTTATTATCTTGATAACATATTATCACCAATAGGAAGCGTTTACAATAGTTTTTATAATAATTTATTATCACCTATCCATTTCATGATTTAGAGCATTGCTGCGCTTGATTTGTTAGAACACACAAAAAAAGGAGTAACTCCCCAAATCTCATATGTTTAGAATTACAACTAAACATGAGAGAGAAGGGAGGAACTCCAGATGGATCTTATTTGTTATAACGCTCCATTCGCTACGGGCTGACCTTGTAAAGATGCAACTGGTGAAGTGATGGTGTTACCTTGTTGCAACTGATATAGCTGATGGTATCGGCCGCCAATCTTCAATAATTCATCATGGCTACCTCTCTCAACAATTTCGCCACGGTGCAATACTAGGATTTGATCTGCACTCCGGATGGTAGAGAGGCGATGGGCGATAATGAATGTCGTCCGGCCTTTCTTCAGAACTTCGAGCGCCGATTGTATTAAGCTCTCAGTTTCTGTATCGATATTAGCGGTTGCTTCATCCAAGATTAGAATAGCTGGATCGAATGCAAGAGCACGGGCAAATGAGATAAGTTGACGTTGTCCAGCAGAGAGTGTACTTCCTTTCTCTACGACGGGTTCATCGAACCCTTGTGGAAGATGGGCGAGTATTTTATCAGCCCCAACATCACAAAGTGCCTTCTCAATCTGCTCTCGTGTGATTTTCTCGTCTCCTAGGCTAACATTAGAGGCGACCGTACCTGTGAAGAGATAGGGGTCCTGAAGTACGATTCCCATATGGTGGCGAAGCCATTGCTTCGGTATACTCGTTACTTCTTGACCATCAATCGTAATGGTTCCTTTTTGTGGATCATAGAAGCGGAAGAGAAGGTTGATGATTGAACTTTTACCCGAACCGGTATGACCTACGAGTGCGATGGTCTGTCCTTGCTTCGCTTCAAAAGATATATTTTTGAGAACATAGTCTTTCTTGTAAGCGAAAGATACATCATTAAATTCAACATTTCCTTTATAACGAGGCATTTGGCCATCCGTAACAGCTTCTCCTTCTTCATCCATCAATTCAAAGACTCTTCCTGCAGAGACCATCGAGGAGTCGAGTGCAGCTAGTTGGTTTACCATGCCAGTGATGGGTTGAAATAGACGACCCAATACATCTACGAATGCATAAAGTACACCGAGAGACACTGCATTAGCACCATTCAATGAACCGAATCCGAAATAGGCTAGTAATACTGCAAATGACAAGTTACGCAGTACATTAACGAGGTTATGTGTTGTCCAGGCGTTAAGATTAAGCATCTTATTCTGGTACTTCATATAATCCTGATTGAGCGCTTCGAATTCTTCATTGGTCTGTTTTTGACGTCTAAAGATACGAATAATTGACATTCCTTGAATAGATTCATTAATGATTGCATTGATTTCACTTAAACGTGAACGGATAATGGTGTTGAATTTTGTTGCAAATTTTCGGTACAAATAGATCCAAACGAACAGGATCGGAATAATAAAGAGACATACAAGCCCCAATCGGACATCGAGCATGAATAGGGCGACATAGACACCGGCAATATAGATAATACCAGAGCTAAAGTTAGCAAGGACTGCTACGAACAAGTCCTTGACGGCTTCTGTGTCATTGGTAATACGAGATACCACTTTACCTGCGGGTAAATTATCGAAGAAGTGTACGGGTAGACGCTGAATATGAGCGTATACATCCGTACGAAGTTTCTGAATTACTTTGTTTGCAGATGCTTGTAGCCAATAGGTTTTACCAAATTCAGTGAAGATCGTAACCACTAATAGAAGAAGGTATAATCCAACCAGCTTCATAATGCCCGGAATTTCGGGCTTATAGAAGGTAAACAGCTGATCTGCTGTTAAAGCCTTAGCGGGGTAAGAATTCTGAATTGTACCATTCGTAATCGTTAATTGACCTTCTGCGTAGCTTCTTTTGCCAGCGGCTACATCAACGGGTTGATTAATGAAGTAGAAGCTACGTCCCTGCTGGAGAACACGAATTTCATTCCCTTTAGGCTCATCCTCAGCGAATCGATCACCTCGCTTATAATGATGACCTCCATAGGGGACAGCTCCAAAAGAATCAGAAGAATTTGTCTCAAAAAAGGGTTGTTCAATGCCAAGCATATGATCATCGATCATGGCCTTGGCTAAAAAAGGTCCCGCTAGCTCTGCCGCTACACCGATACACAACGTAATAATAGCAGCTATAAACATCACTTTAGCGGTCAGAGCATATTGGAACAAGCGTTTACCTATATTCAATCTAAGACACCACCTTAAGTAGTAAGTTTATTCTCCACTTGTTGACGTTCGAATTGTTCCAGATACCAGCCACCATGAGCCAATAAATCTTGGTGTGTTCCTTCTTCAATGATACTTCCTTGTTCCATCACGACTATCCAGTCAGCGTGCTCTACAGCTGATAAACGATGGGTAGAAATTAAGGTTGTTTTGCCAGCACGTTTGTGTCTTATATTCTCAATAATTCGAGCTTCTGTTCTAGCATCTACCGCGGATAGCGCATCATCTAGAATAAGAATCTCAGGATTACCAATGAAAGCTCTGGCTAACGCAACACGTTGCTTTTGACCACCCGAGAGAGCAACACCCTTTTCCCCTACTAGCGTATCTAGACCATCGGATAGGGTTATCAAGTCATTCTCAAAAGCTGCTGTAGCAATAGCCTCCATGATTAGGTCATCACTTGCATCTTTCAGACCAAATTGAATGTTCTGTCTCACAGACTTGGAGAATAGAATTTGCTCTTGTGGAACATATCCGATCCAACTATAGAGTTGGTCTTTAGCTATATTATCAATGGGAATTCCAGATATGAGCAGTTGTCCGCTTCCTGCTGGGTATTCATGAAGCAACTGCTTCAGCAAAGTAGATTTACCACTTCCGGTACGACCGACTACACCGAGCGTCTGTCCTTTTTGCATCGTGAACTGAATATGTTTTAGATTATCAACTGTTGAAGTTGGATAACGAAAGGTAATATCCCGTAGCTCGATCGTCTCAGGTTTATCTACATGAATAGGATCAGCGACATCGTTAACATCGGGAACAACCGATAAAATTTCGTCGACACGATCAAGTGATGCACTCCCACGTTGCATAATATTAATGAGTTCTCCAATGGCGAACATAGGCCAGATCATCATCCCAAGGTACATATTGAACGAGACAAGGTCTCCAAGCGTAATTTCATTCTTGAATACGAGATAAATCCCATAAGCAAGGCCAATCACATAACTGAGTCCTACACAAAGACGAATGGTAGGTTCGAATAGAGCATCGAGTTTGGCGACATGCATATTCTTGCGATAAACATCATCTGTTATCTTCTGAAAACGTTCCTGATCTGATCTTTCTTGAACATACGCACGAATTACACGAACACCAGCTACCGATTCCAGTACTTGGTCATTCATATCACCAAAGGCATCCTGTGCCAAAGAGTAACGTTCGTGAATGATTTTCCCGTAAATCTTCATCGCTATAGCGATGAATGGAAGGGGAATGATGGCAGCTAATGTGAGCTGCCAACTGACCAGAAAGCCCATTGCAAACAAAATGACGAGTAAAAATACGGTTGAATCTGTCATAACCAGCATACCGAAACCAGCAGTAGCCGATACGGAACGAAGGTCATTCGTTGCTCTTGCCATCAAGTCACCCGTACGATTCCGTTCGAAGAACGGAGGGGTCATCCCGAGTAAATGATTCATATATCGCGAGCGGAGAAGACGCTCTACAAGGTTGGCACCACCGAATAGTCTATGCATCCATATGTAAGTGAGGATATAGATAACGATTAGAATAATAATAATGGAGAGGATATAGCCGATTAGTGAGGGACCTGTAATCGAGCCCGTCACAATATCATCAATCGCATTTCCAAGTAAACGAGGCGGGAGTAGCTCACCAATTCCGCACACAATCAGCACGAACAAGCCGATCATGTAGCGCTTTCTCTCTTGGCGAAAGAACCATCCCAATTTAGTAAGAACAGAAAACAAAACACTCACTTCCTTTCAATTAGAACCTGCTGGTGAATCCTTGAATCCATTGTAAACAGAAAAAAGACACACCATCCGTGAACGGACGATATGCCTTTTAAATGCTAAAGTTATCATGCGTACGGTTATTGAAGAGTAACCGTAGGGACATGGTAGAATTTACTTGTAAATGGTTCCAAGATGCGCAATTGCTTTCTTGTTAGAAAGTTCCCACCAGCAGGGTTACTCCAGTATTCAATTGTTGTAGTTCATGAACTTGATGTGTCGCGACGAAATCAACCATCTGAAATGTAGGATTGAACACTTTACTCACCCTTTCTTAGGAAATTAAATCCAATTGGATTCTTGTATGCTAAGAATTTTAACATCGTGCTTGCTAAGCTGTCAATTTTTATTTTTGAACGGATCTATGATTTTGATATGACAAGATATTAGGTACGAATCCGTTGAATTCTGTATTTTTTGCTTAGCTTCAGGTATGATAGAGATCAAAGCAAGCTCTGACAATGCATAAAGGAGTTGACACGAATGAATATTCGCATCAGTAGCGAGGCTGCGCGTTGGTACGTTAAGGAACTGAATTTGAAAGAAGGAGACGCGGTTCGTTTCTTTCCAAGATATAGTTCTGGAGGAGGTCTCCATCCGGGGTTCTCGTTAGGAATTTCCGTTGAACAGCCTCGTGATGAGGGCATTAATCAACACATTGAACAGATTCATTTTTATATAGAAGATCAAGATCTTTGGTATTTAAAAGGGTATGATTTAATTGTGAATTATGTGGAGCCACTTGATGATATTGAATATATTTATGAGGAAATTGAAGAAATAACCTCAGGTCTGTAAGCTCTGGGGTTTCTTAAATCAAAAACTCCTATTCCGTGAGGAAAGGAGTTTTTGATTGCGTTTGGGTAAATATATTTTCTTCCATTGCAAATTGAAAATCTTCAATATCGTATACCTGTACTTGTACACCACCTTCAATAATTCGCTCAATTAGTTCGAATTGATCTGTAAGAAGAGGTAGAGACTCGCGTTGTGAGATCAATAAGAGTTCAGTTTCTACAGGGTCGAAAGACTCGCCGTAGGCTTCATTATCATGAGCATTGATAATGGTGATTGTCGTTAGTTCCCCAAGTGGAATGGCAGCACTTTTAGCCCAAGGCATAATAAGCGCACGCTTTATTTTTTTTTGATTAAGTGGTTGTTCTAAATAAATTGTTAATTCCTTCATTTGCTTCTTAACGTGTTGGTCATCCGCGTTACTACTCATAATTTGTTCGGAGCTATTCTGTAGTTCGTATAACTCCATAATGCTTGTATATGGAATGATATATTCAACGTGACTTGGTGGTTGTAGCAATTCACCATAAATGGCGAGCATAGCTGCCTCCATTATAAATTGTCTGGACATGTACTTCCTCCTGAATCTGACTTAGCAATATAAAACCATTGTAGGAGGAAAAAGTCAACTTTGTATATATAAGTTGGGCAAGGATTTAAAGTATGAGGTTATTAGATCATAAAAGAGGAAGTGTAAGCTTGAATCAATGGAAAGCCTATTATAAATTTATTAAACCATACAAAAAATGGATTTTATTGACCTTGATTATAGGAATGATTAAATTTACCATTCCACTGACATTGCCTATGATTATGAAGTATGTAGTCGATGATTTGTTAACGAGTTCAACACTTAGTATTCAGGAGCAAATGTCACAATTAATGCTCATTCTGGGTGGGACTTTGATCCTGTTTATCATTGTAAGAGGGCCTGTTGAGTATTTCAGGCAGTATTTCGCTCAGTTGATTACAAGTCGAATATTGTTCGATTTACGGAATAAATTATATGCCCATTTGCAAAGATTATCACTCAGATATTATCAGAATACGAAGGTCGGAGAAGTCATTTCACGGTTTATAAATGATGTTGAGCAGACCAAAAATATCGTTGAAGTTGGAATGATGAATATATGGCTTGATATGTTTACCCTTTTAATTGTGTTAGGGGTAATGGTCTATCTTAATCCCATGTTAGCGTTAGTCTCTATTGCGATTCTCCCCTTGTATGCCATTGCGGTGAAAATCCTTTACAAGAGGCTTAAACAGTTAAGTAAAGATCGCTCACAAGCACTAGCGGGCATTCAGTCCTACTTACATGAAAGAATCCAAGGTATTTCTGTCATTCGTAGCTTCACACTTGAGAACTACGATCAGCAACAATTTGAAGATACCAACGGAAATTTTCTCAATAAAGCGATGGCTCAAACACGCTGGAATGCAATGACTTTTGCAGTCATTAATACGTTAACAGATATAGCACCGATTCTAGTTATTGGCTATGGAGGATATCGGGTCATACAAGGGGATCTTACGTTGGGAACTTTCGTAGCTTTCTTTGGATATTTAGATCGATTATATGCTCCATTAAGACGTCTAATTAACTCTTCGACAACGTTGACACAAGCGTCAGCATCACTCGATCGAGTGATGGAGCTGATGAATGAATCCTATGATATTGTAGATTCTCCTAACGCTAAGAAATTAGAGGGTCCTGCGAAACATATTAGATTTGACCATGTGTACTTTAAATATAACGATCAAGAGGGTTGGATTCTAAATGATATCAATCTAGAGATTAAGGCAGGAGAAACGGTTGCGTTCGTGGGCATGAGTGGTGGAGGTAAGTCTTCTCTCATTAGCTTAATCCCAAGGTTCTACGATATTCAAGAGGGGAGTCTTCAAGTTAATGGTTTTGATGTTCGTGACCTCACACAAGAAAGCTTACGAAGTAGCATAGGTATGGTTCTGCAGGATAATTTCTTGTTCAGTGGATCTGTACAGGATAATATTTTGCTCGGCAACCCACATGCGGATGATAAAGAAGTTACAGCTGCGGCTATCGCTGCCAATGCGCACGAGTTCATTATGAATCTTCCCAATGGCTATGATACTGAGATTGGAGAACGAGGGGTTAAATTATCTGGGGGGCAAAAGCAGCGTTTAGCTATAGCTCGCGTCTTTTTGAAGAATCCTGATATTCTTATTCTGGATGAGGCTACGTCAGCTTTAGATTTAGAGTCTGAACATCTGATTCAACAATCGTTACAGGCCCTTTCCTCTAATCGGACTACATTAATCGTGGCACATCGCTTATCAACCATTACTCATGCGGATGTTATTGTCGTACTGGAGAATGGGAGTATCACCGAAAGTGGTAATCATCAACAATTAATAGAGCTTGGTGGAAGTTATGCAAGGCTATATAATGTTCAGAATTTAGATACCTAGTTATTCTTAGTATCGAGGGTATCTGCGCAGCATACAACAAAGAACCGAACGATCATCATTCGGTTCTTTGTTATGTTATAAGTAAACGATGTCTCTCTGCTTACGTTCAGTGAATCTTAGGATTTTCCGATAAGGAGGGATAGTATACCCGCAGCGATCAAAGGTCCTACAGGGACGCCTCGGAACAGAGCAACCCCAAGCACAGTGCCAATTAGAAGACCTGCAACTATCGTAGGATTGCTAACCATGAGTGTTGCGCCACGCCCGCCAAGGTACGCAACAAGCATTCCTATAGCTATTGCGAGTAGAGATTGCCAGTTGAAGAAAGAGCCAGCGATTGTAGGTAGACTCAGTTTACCACTTGCAAGTGGAGACATGACTCCGATGGTGAGGATAATAATACCGATCGTTAGCCCATATTTCTCTAACCATGGAAAAGCTTGCGTGAAGTGGGTAACTCTGAGTAGCAGCAATACAATCATAGCGATGGTGATGGCTGTATTGCTACTAATGACACCTAACGCAGCTATCGCTAACAAGATCAGTGAAGTGATATCCATGGACGTGGTCATCTCCTTTAGCTCGATAAAGGTCGTATATGTTCTGCAATCAAACGGCCATGCCAACGACCCGATTCAATGAACACTTCATTCGCATTACTTCCTGATGCAATAACACCAGCCACATAAAGGCCTGGGACAGAGCTTTCCATGGTCTCGGGATTGAATATAGGTTTCTCCATATCACCGTCCAGTTGTACGCCTGAGGAGGCAAGTAGTTGTCTGTCAGGGTGGAAGCCTGTAAGTGCTAAGACAAAATCGTTGTCAATGATGGATTCTTGCCCATCATTGCTTGTTACTACAACGGAATCCATTCTAATTTCAGTGACTTTAGCGTTCAAATGAAGATGGATGTTTCCTTTTTGAATCAAGCCTTCAAAGATCGGACGAACCCAAGGTTTAATATTGTTCGAGATTGTCTCTCCACGGTAAACCATCGTGACTTCAGCGCCCACACGGATAAGTTCCATAGCCGCATCAACGGCCGAGTTACTTCCCCCAACGACGGTCACTTTCGTTCCGGTATATGGGTGAGCCTCACGGAAGTAGTGAGTCACTTTAGGAAGATCTTCTCCAGGAATGCCGATATAGTTAGGATGGTCGAAATAACCAGTAGCTATAACCACCTGACGTGCTTCATGGCATAGCTCTTGTCCACTTCGATCTCTCGTATGAACGGTGAATAGCCCATTGTCATGTCGTTTAATGGAGAAAGCTTCCTCATACGAAGTAATGTTTAATTGATAATGTGAAGCGACTTTACGGTAGTAGGAAAGTGCTTCATGCCTAAAAGGCTTATCGTTAGGTGTAGCAAATGGAATATCCCCAATCTCCAGCAGCTCAGCGGTACTAAAGAACTGCATATATGTAGGATATAAGTAAATGGAACGGACAATGTGGTGCTTCTCGATAATATGTGTCGAAAGTCCACGGCGGTTGCATTCTATAGCTGCCGATAGACCGCAGGGACCTGCCCCAATAATGATAACATCTTGCATGATGGAACCTCCTTAGTTGCTTAAGCATCAAACAATATAATCCTACTCCAATTATTATGGAAATGCCAGAAATGAGACGACGAATACAGAAAGTTGATCATCAATATACGGATTCGTCTGATATACTAGAATAAACTTTTGGAGAAGTAAATACAGGTTTAGTATAAAAGGGGTGCAAAAATGGATTTAAAAGCTGTCATTTTCGATCTAGATAATACATTAATGGATAGAGATACAACATTTCGCAAATTTTCTGAGCAGTTCGTATCAGAGCATCTGAGTCATCTTATTAAATCCGCGCAGGCTGAGATTGTAGTTGATATGAAAATTAGAGATGCTGATGGATATCGTAATAAACAACAATTTTTTCAAGAGTTAGTAGATGTTCTTCCGTGGAAGAATAAAGTTTCAGCAGTTGATATTGAACAATTTTACAACATACATTATATGACTCATGCCTGCCGAATGGCCTATGCGGAAGAAGCCCTTATGTACTGTAATCATCGTGGTTATGCAATGGGGATCATCACGAATGGGAGACAACATATTCAGCAAGGGAAGATAAATAAGCTACAACTGATTGAGCATTTCCATACAGTTGTCATATCTGAGAATACGGGGATACAAAAACCAGCTCCAGAAATTTACCAAATGGCGCTAGATCAATTGGGAGTTACAGCAGATCAGGCCGTATTCGTAGGAGATCATCCACGTAATGATATTTGGGGACCTGATCAAGTTGGAATTCGTGGTATTTGGCTGCGTCGTAACCATATATGGGATGATGAGCTAAATGTGAAACCGTGGAGAACCATTCATGAGTTAAATGAGCTAGTTGAGATTATCTAATGAAACAAACAACTTGACAAATTCTAGGGTGTAGTAATAAGATATCAATATATGACAGGGAAGGGAGAGATGTACAATGGCTAACCATACTAGTATTCAGTTGATCAAACAGAATAGGGCTATATGTGCGGTCTCCTTTACAACGGATAAGAAAATCTGAACACTGCTACACATCACATGATGTCAGTGTTTACATTTTAACCGTGGGGACCGTTAAGGTTCTCGCGGTTTTTTTGACATATTAGAGAGGTTCTACTTTCTAATATGTCATCGGTAAACGAATGCCTTCCTTTTGGGATGACAAAGACGTTTATCTTTGAATCAATATATCAAAGTATACGATTACAATTACTTTGCTTATATTGTGATTAACAAACCGCCGGGAATCAGCCTGTGCGGTTTTTTTGTCTTTCAGTTTACTCTTGGTTAAAATTTATTGCTCAGGGAGGAAATTAGAGAATGGATTTGAAATTACTTGGTTGGAATGCATATTGGGAACAGCAATGGACGCAAATAGATAGAAGCAGTACAGTGCCAGCACGAGTTGTAGGTGATTATGGACAGAAGTATCGGGTGATGTTGGATCATGTTGGAGAAGTCTGGGCAGAAATGTCTGGAAAACTTCAATATGAGCTTCAAGATCGCACTTATTATCCTGCTATTGGGGATTGGGTAGCGGTTCAGCAGCTAGAAGGGGAAGAACGAGTGATTATTCAAGGTATCTTGGATAGAAGAACGTGTATTTCACGACAAGCGGCAGGTCCGATAACACAAGAACAAATTATAGCGGCTAATGTGGATACATTGTTTCTAGTCTGTGCTCTAAACGATGATTACAACATACGTAGGATGGAAAGATACCTTATCATGGCATGGAACAGCGGTGTGAACCCAGTGATTATTCTCAGTAAAGCGGATTTATGCTCTGATGCTGACTTACGTATTCATGAGATGCAAGCTGTCGCGTCGGGTGTACCTATTCATGCAATCAGTGCAGTAGAGAACATGGGTCTGGATAACCTGACGGAATACCTTACACCGGGTCACACTGTAGCATTAACAGGGTCGTCCGGTTGTGGAAAGTCAACCATTGTGAATTGGTTAGCTGGTGATAGCATTCAGCGTACACAAGAGGTCAGAGAAGGGGATAGTCGTGGACGTCATACAACGACACATCGAGAATTATTTCTATTACCACAAGGTGCAATCATGATCGATACCCCTGGCATGCGAGAATTACAGCTCTGGGAAGACGAAGGCGGATGGTCGCTCACATTTTCAGATATTGAAGAGTTAGGTACACAGTGTAAATTTAATGACTGTAAACATGAGAATGAGGTTGGATGTGCAGTTAGAGAGGCTATTGAGGAAGGTGCAGTCGAGGAGAAACGATTATTGAATTATCGTAGAACACTTCGTGAGCTTAAATACCAGGCGCAGAAGGAAGCCAAGGCACGGAGACAAATTAATAGTCGAACCTCTAAAGGAGATAAACCTCGCATTAAGGGTTCAGAGTGGGAGAAACAAATGGAGGACTAACTTGGTAGAATATATTCTGTATGAACAACCTCTATAAGCAACAACCTCTCTTCACGGATTGATGTATCCATGAGAGAGGCTTATGTTCACAATATTTAAGGATTGAATTAGAAGCTTACAGCG
>DASXLR010000063.1:0-21721 GCA_036496075.1 Paenibacillus sp.
CTGAATTTTCTGATGTCTGTTTTGGTAAGTTTTGCGGGAGCAGTTACTGGGATGACGATTAGCTACATGATCGGTAAGAAAGTAGGTAAACCTCTATTTAATAAATATGGTAGATGGGTGGGCATGACACCGAAACGTTTCAATAAAGTAGAAGACTGGTTTGTTCGATTCGGGCCTTGGGCCATTGTCTTAGGTTATTTTATTCCTGGAATAAGACAAGTTACCTTTTATATTTCTGGTATTAGCGTTATGCCTTTCAAGAAATATTTATTTGTAGCGGGACTAAGCGGATTAAGTTGGGTTGTCATTTTTATTTCTATTGGATATTATATTGGGGTTATTATGTGATTATTAATAAAACTTGAGTAAATGGATGGGACGCTTATTCGAATCAGCAATATGCTGATTCGAATAAGCGTTTTTTAGTTGAGTGAAATTTTTTTGTATTTTTTGGAGAGTAATGGTAACACTACTTGTACTAATGACAAGACTCTTCTTGTCAATTCTAGCCTTGTAGCTGTTGGGATGATGCATATGTGGCAAACGATTGTTTCTTATATTCCGAATGGGAAGGTTTTTGTTCAAGCTATAGTGATTTTGATCGTTCCTATAATTATTTATTTTATCTCCAAATGGCTTCAATCTTCTTTAGGTTCTCAAACTTCAGAGACTACTCCAACAAAGAATAAATCTGAAGAGAATACACCTGAGAATGGCAAGGCTGAGGCAGAAGATAATCTCCCGTTTACAGGTAAATATGAAACAGACCTAGCGTCCATTAAACAAAAAATAGCTCAAAATAGTGACGTTCATTTTAGAGAGTTCACCATCGGGAGTACAGGTAAGAAGGCAGTTATTATATATGTCGAAGGACTTTATGATAAAGATCTTATTGAGATTCAAGTGATGAAGTCTTTGATGATTGAAGAAATGGAAGAAATAGAAGAAATAGAAAAAACGGAGAAGTCATCTAAAGATACTAAGATTACAAAAACATATCTTACGAATAAAATGCTTCCTGTTAGTCAAATAAGGGAGGCTCTCAATCTACAGGAATTAGTTTCGGATATATTGATGGGATCTACAGCACTGCTGATGGATGGAATAGCAGAAGTATTACTTCTAGGTACAGCAACGGGGAAAACGCGAAGTATAGAGGAACCTCTATCAGAAGGGCTATTGAGAGGTCCACGTGTAGGGTTTACCGAAATATTGAGCGATAATACGGCTTTACTAAGACGTCATGGGAAGAATGAAAGTTTGGAAATAATTAAATTTCAAGTAGGTTCACGTGCGAAGAAAGATCTTGTCGTTGCTTATATGAAAGATATAGTTAATTCCGAATTACTGGAGGAAGTTAAACGCCGAATAGAAACGATAAATATGGATTATTTACCAGAGTCAGGCTATGTGGAGCAATTGATTGAGGATAATGGCTTAAGTCCGTTTCAACAAGCTCAAAATACCGAACGACCTGACCGAGTCATTAGCTCACTGTTGGAAGGGCGAGTTGCTATTTTACTGGATGGAAGTCCATTTGCACTGATTGTACCCGTAACCTTTAGTATGTTGTTACAGTCACCCGAGGATTATTATGAAAGATGGATACCGGGTACGCTCTTGCGGATGTTACGACTTCTAGCTACGTTTTTTGCTTTATTTGCCCCTGCATTGTATATATCGTTTATTTCTTATCACCCTGGGCTTATTCCTACGAAGTTGGTTATGTCTATTATTGAGGCGAGACAAGGAGTACCCTTTCCATCTCTTATAGAGGCATTAATTATGGAAACATCCATTGAAATACTAAGAGAAGCAGGAGTCCGTTTACCGAAACCTATAGGTCCTGCCATGGGTATCGTTGGTGGCTTAATTATTGGTGATGCAGCCGTGAATGCGGGTCTAGTCAGTCCCTTTCTAGTTATCGTTGTAGCCGTAACTGCTATTTCTTCATTTGCGATCCCGATGTATAGTGCAGGTATAACGCTACGATTATTACGTTTTCTGGCCATGTTCTGTGCCGCTATTTTAGGGATATATGGAACAATTTTGTTTTTTCTATTATTATGCAGCCATTTAGTGAAGCTGAGAAGTTTTGGAATGCCGTACATTAGTCCTGCAACTCCTTACAGATTAGATGATTGGAAAGACTTTATATTCCGTTTGCCGCTTAGGGTGATGAAACGCCGACCTCTCATGATGAAGACTAAGGATGATGACCGTAAAAAATAAATGGAAGCGTGAAGGAGGAGGATTCTGTGTTTGCCCGTACAGATGGTAAGATAACAACGGCACAAACAGCCGTAATTATTAGTTGCTATATGCTTGGATCTGGGGTTCTCACACTTCCAAGAACTTTAACCGAGAGAGTTAAAACTGCAGATGGTTGGATATCACTAATTTTAGGCGGGTTGATCATTATGCTCGCAGGAATATGTATCGTGAAACTGTGTCAGCAATTTCCGGGTAAAACCATTTATCAATTCGTAAAAGAAATTGTAGGAAGTTGGATCGGTAGTTGTTTGAGCACGCTGATGATCCTTCATTTTGTTGCTATATCTGCGTTTCAGATCAGAGTGATGGCTGAAGTAACTATGCTTTATTTACTTGAAGGTACACCTATGTGGGCGATTGTTATGTCTTTCATGTGGATTGGATTGTATCTAATTACGAGTGGGATCAATCCAATTGCGCGATTGTTTGAGATTATACTACCGATTACGATCGTTGTTTTATTAATTTGCATGACTTTGAGCAGTAAATTATTTGATATTGATAATTTACGTCCTGTGTTAGGAGACGGAATCTTTCCTGTCCTTAGGGGGTTGAAATCAACAATAGTTGTTTTTATAGGTTATGAGATCATGTTCATTCTTACGGCAGTTATGCAATATCCGAAAAAGGGTGTAAAGGCAATGATTATAGGTACTTCAATACCTATGGTTCTGTACATAATCACTTTAATTATGGTTGTTGGTGCAATGTCTGTTGATGGAGTCGTAAGAAGTACTTGGCCAACGCTTGATCTCATGCGAAGTTTTGAAATTACGGGTCTCCTCTTTGAAAGATTTGAGTTCTTTTTGCTTGTTATCTGGATCATGCAAATATTCTCGACATATACGATTTCTTTTTATGCGGCATCGTTGGGTCTGGCTCAATTATCGAAAAAAAATATTCAACCTATCATGTACGGCTTGATTCCGATCATATTCATCGTTGCCCTGCTACCAAAAAATATGAATGAAGTATTTGATTTTGGTGATTTCATTGGAAATGTGTCTATCTATTTGTTCGGGTTATTGCCTGTACTCCTTCTCCTAATCACAAAAATCTTCAAAAAAGGAGCTATGAATTAGGATGAATAGTATGAAACGCTATTTCTTATTTTCACTTTCCATGCTATTAGTACTCTGTCTAACTGGATGCTGGAATAATAAGGAGATTGAAGATCTGAGTGTTAATGTAGGGCTAGCACTTGATGTTGGCGAGGAATCAGAATTAGAACAAGAATTGGCTGCAGAAGGCGATAGTTATCCTAAAAAGAACCTCATAACAGCAACGATCCAAACTGTACCCGTTCTTAAAGGGAAAAGTGGACAACAAATGGGCACTTCAAAATCCTCCTCAATGTATCTGAATACACAGGAAACAGGAGATTCGATCTTTCAATTATATCGTCAGTATTCTCTTAGAAGGTATCGCCCCATTATCGGGCATCATTTGAAAGTTATTGTCATTTCTTCTGAACTTTCGCGTAAAATGGATTTAGACAAGTTATTAAAATTTATTTTACGTGATAACGACATCAGACCCAGTTGTCTTGTATTAATAAGTAAGGGGAAAGCTAGCGAAGCTCTAATCTCCGGCCAATCTGGAGATATTCCCTCGTTCCATCTTAGAAGTATGGTAGAAAGTCAATTTAGAAACAATAAAATATTGGCACCTATGATTCTTACTAAATTAGATGGAATTATGAACTCAGGATCAAGTTTTATGTTGCAAAATTTGGTTTCTGCCAAAGGGGAAGTTGAATTCGCTGGAGCTGGGATTGTTAAGGGGAAGACTAATAAACTGATTGGAACATTAAATGAGGAAGATGTCGAAGCGATGTCTTGGATTACAGGGAAAGCAAAGGGAGGGGTAATTAAAGCGTATGATAAGTCGGGGGAAATTCTTGCTTATGAAATCAAATCTGTAAATACCAAGGTTAAATCAAAGGTACAAGGAAACGATATCTCTTTTCATGTGAGTATAAAGTCGGAAGGTCGGTTAATTGAGAACTGGGATACAGAACAAGTTCCTACGGACAACAAATTTTTGAAAGAAGCAGAGGGTTATTTCGAACAAGAATTAAAAGAGAAGTTACATAAAGTTATTCATAAGATGCAAGAGGATTACCGTGTGGATGTTGCGGGATTCAGTAATCAGCTTCGCATACAACACCCTAAGGTTTGGAAAAAGGTCAAAAAGGAGTGGGACGAGACTTTTAGTCAGTCTGATATTACGTACGATGTTAACTTGAAAATTACAGATTACGGTTCCTCAGCGAAGTAATGCTGAATGAGTCATGTTCAAGATGGGTTTATCCAATCAAACATGCGTTCTATGGCTACTTTATGAACCGCGAGAGGAAAATGATGTCCTAAGCCTTCATACTTATGTAGCGTAACATTTGCACCAATCTCTTGAAGTTTGTTAGCCATCTGTAGGCCCTGACTATAGTCAACCTGAGTATCTTGCGTACCATGAATAACAAGAACAGGACATCGGATTTGCTCAGCTATGGCAATGGGGGAACGGGCACGATAAGAGTCTGGAACCTTCATAGGTGATCCTCCGATGACGCGTTTCAGCATTTTTCGTAAATCAATACGTTCCTCATAGGTTTGTGCTAGGTCGGACACCCCACTCCACAGGATACACGTCTTAACTTGAGCGATATCGGTAACCGTTTGTGTTGCATTGATGGCCCCTCGTGAGAAGCCCATTACGGATATTTGATCTGGATCAACAAAGGGAAAACTACTTATCAGACGATAAGCAGACAGGACATCTTCTTTGTCTTGTCCACCGAATTCATCTCGCCCTTCACCGCCCTCTGTTCCACGATAAGAAGGAGCAAAGATGATGTGTCCGTGATTAGCAAATTGCTCAAGCCACTGTGTCTTGACACTTCCAACTCGTCCAATACCACCACGGCAATACATAAGCACAGGCCATTTGTGCTTTTGGATATCTTGCTTGTCTGGGTCTATAGAGCTTGCGATCTGTGTTACAGGTAATTCTACGGAAGGGTAGAACGATTCTATGCATGTCTGTAAATCCGACATAGGGAGTTCGCATCCATGAGGTAAGCAAAGATATCCCTTTACCTTCAATCCCTCTGATATGTACGTTATATGAAACATCATGATGTAATGCCCTCTATTTCTAGTTTTTTTCTTTACGATATAAGTATATCCTAATACACAATAGTTGAGACAACATATCTGAGGAGGGTATGTAACCAGCTAGCCCAATTAACCGCTCCTCTCCTATGATCGCGTTATTCTTCTTCCATATCCTCAAAGTCAGCATATTCATATTCATTCTGCCCCGAATGCGTACAAGGCCCTTGGTAGCGGTCTGACCATTCAATATGAACAATTCTCTCCTGTAAAATAGTGACGATCTTGTCTCCCTTCTGTTTAATATCTACGAAATTTGTCCCTACATTGCAAATGATGCCCTTAATGACCTGTGTAGTTGACCCTTGCTCAATAGTTACTTTAACACGGCACCCCTGACTACGGAACAATTTAAAGTTCAGACCCCCGTTCAAGCCAGCTAATCTGAGTTGGATTCTAGCATTACAATCGTAAGGTTTTGTTGTAGTTGTCTGAGCTTGCTTACTTATAGGGTGGTGTTCGCAGATCGGTGGAGAGCTAGCAATAGTGACATGTACATAACATTTGTGAGCTAGTAACAATCCATTCTTCTTACGTTTCCTTTTGTTTATTATCACGGATCCCATGGCGCCCCTCCATTACTTGTGTGGCTATGGGCTATATATACGCCTAGATTAGAATTCTGGTTACGGACATTAGCCTATATCGGGATAGTCGCCCAACCCAATATAGGTTTCTACCCATAAGATGAACAGAGAAGCATCATTATTAAATATTCTACTTAAGGACACCCAACAAGGTACGGAGGGATTCTATGTCTATTTATAAACTTAACAAGTGTACACTCGACTTAATTGTGACTCCAAGGTATTCATCACCTTATAGTCCGTTAACGTCAAGACAATTCGCGAAATTACAGCAATGCATCAAGCTATCTAATGACCTGTTAAGATCACTTGGAAATCCACAAGCCCCTCACAATCTTAGGGAATTCCAGTTGAAATTGAAATCGTTAAAGGGGAAATACGTATCTGTTTCAGTAGCATGTGAGAACAGGGAGGAATCTGTTGCTGGGGTAGTTGTAGCGGCAGGAAAAGATTATTTACAGCTATCGGTTAAGGGGGCTTTCACCTATATTTTATATGCCAAAATAATGACGATGAAAGTGAATAAGTATAAGTGTATTCGAAGCAAACAAGCACCAGCGCTTACAGATCTAAGCAAGCAGAAGCGAAGAGCGTTGACTCTTAACTTCGGGGATATCGTCTCTGGTAATCCAACACTTTTAAATATGTTTTTTGGCATTCCGCTTACTACGGTACTCTTGTCCTATCTTCATTCGCGCATTCAGATTAAAGGCGAGGCAGGAGAGTGTATCTCTGGAACACTGATGAATACAACGGAGAGTGAAATATCACTTCAATTAGACTCAACGGGTCATCTGAAGAAGTACAAACTTAACGAGATTTGTATAGTCAGAATGAATAATGCATAAAGGTATGTAGGTTAGGCATAGAATCGGGTAGTGGTTGTATCTATGCTGAGGAGGGTGGAATTCTGTGTGCCAGCTGTCATACCTAACAACAAAGTATTCGAAGGATTACTTGGTCAAAGTGTACTTATCGTTCTTAATGTCACACAGTTGAATATTTTAGGTCAGACGTTTAGGCCTATTTTTTGTGGGACGTTAAGCGAAATCTCAATCGGATCCATTGAGTTGAATCCAGTCATTATTAAGATGCATAATGCCCCGCAGTTTCGTTTTCCAACGCCACTTATTTTTCCGATTGAGCATGTGGTTCACATTATGGCATTTGATTCTAATACGAGATTACCTCTTGTATAACTTATGGATGGAGGGATTAGAAGGTGGCACTAAGTCAACTTCAGATTACGATGAATGAGATTCGTAAAGCGGGTGTTGTACAGCAGTTTGAAGATAATATTGGACAAAGACTCCTTATTATTATCGAGCAGTATCCGTTTTTTATCGTGGGTGCCCTACAGCATGTTGAATCTGATTATGCACACATCCTCATTGAAGTAAGCAATATTCCGGAGTTGGATGACTATGTTATACGTACACACATTGATGATATTACCGTATTCTTCTTTGAAAGGGATGACATCCCGATTCCGACGATTACGCTATGATTGGAGGAGGGACATTTGCTTAGGAAATATCATGTTGTGGCGATTCCCATTCGTATTGTAGTAAACAATTTCGGTGATCATGATCCAAACGGTATGATTTATGTGCTTAAAGAGAAGGAAGAATTCATTAGAACACAAGTGGAGAGAAATCCGTTCTCTGTTACGGCTCTTGTACAGCCTTTAGTAATTCGTGCAAATGTGAATGATGATATCGAGATACGCTTTGAGAATCAGCTTCCTTTCAATACTTCCATTCACATGCAAGTGGGAAACTATGAAGTAATGACCTCAGATGGTGCCTTTGTAGGCGAAAATCCAGATACAACGGTGTCGCCAGGAGAAACTTTCATTTATAAATGGAAGTTCTTTCGTGAAGGGATTCACTATTTCTCAGATATGGGAAATATGTTATCTAGTGAGTTGGGAAGTAATATTCATGGATTATATGGTGCATTAATTGTGGAACCACGCGGTTCATGGTGGACCCATCCCGAGACAGGTAAAACCTTAAATAGTGGATTATACGCGGATATTCATAACTGCTTTCTCCCGTCATTCAGAGAATATGCTTGGATCTTCCATGACGAAATGCAAATTCACGATTTGACCGGCGATACACCTATAGATCCACATACACTGCAACCACAGGCTACACATGCGGTTAATTATCGTTCTGAACCCATGCGTAACCGAATGCGCCTCATTCAGGAGGCTGTGGTCTCTCCCGACTGTGAAGGGGAAGAAGTACATCATGATTCTTGGGTATTCGGTGATCCAGCATCACCTATTCTGTATGCGTATGTAGGTGATCCCTTGAAAATTCGCCTGATTCATGGAGGAACGAAGGAAACGCATGTCTTTCACTATCATGTTCATCAATGGTTGTTCGAGATGAGCGATGTTGATTCGGAAATTGTGGATTCACAAGCTATTTCGCCACAAAATAGTTATACTGTTGCTCCTCTGTATGGTGCGGGGAGTCTTCAAGGTGCGTTCGGAGATATTATCACGCACTGTCATCTTTATCCGCACTTTGAAGAAGGCATGTGGGGGATGCAACGGATATTTAATACATTGCAGGATGGCAGCCAGCGTTATCCGAATGGCGTTCCGATTGCTCGCTTGCAGCCACTACCCACGCAACTCATACCACCCATCCCTACCTCCAGTAAACCAGGGTTTCCTAATTTTATCCCGGGGATTGTCGGATGTAAGGCTCCAAGACCGCCGTTAGGTATTGCTGGTGAGAGAGAACCTACGGTACTTGAGCGGAACCAATTCGCTAAGAACGCAAGGCCAGGCGCCGTATTTGTAAATCCATGTGTAGAGGGAAGGAATCCGATTAAGGAATTTAACATTGCCCTTATTCAGAAGAATATCATTTATAATCGGGAAGGTTGGCATGATCCAGAGGGGAGATTGTTTGTCCTTCTTGAGGATGTGGACGATGTTCTGGAGGATCGCAAGGACCCAGAACCGCTTGTCATTCGTGCCAATGCCGGTGATTGTATTCGATTAAAATTTACGAATATGCTTCCTGAAACGATTGGGGGTAACGCCTTCCAACTCGTGTCGAGGACGTACGAGGCGGGTCTTCATGTTCACTTCGTGAAATTTGATCCACTCGTAGCAGATGGTGCTAATGTGGGTTGGAATTATGATTCTGGTGTCCTCCCAGGACAAACGATTGAATATCAATGGTTTGCTGATGTTGAGCTGAAATCCACTTTTTTCCATGATCACTTATTTGCAGGTTCGCATCAATTACATGGTGTATTTGCAGGCATCAATATAGTAGCTAGAGGTAGTGAGTATTTGTCTTCACAGACGGGGCAAGAGATTCGATCAGGGACTCAAGCCATGATTAGTAATCCTTTTATACCGGATTTCAGAGAAATGAATTTATTTGTTCATGACTTTGCACTGTTATTTGATACGAAGGGATATCCATTAAATCCCGCTGATTATCCCAGTTCACATGAAGATCCGGGTGTATATGCTGTGAATTACCGCTGCGAGCCGATTCAGTTCCGGCTTGCCAAGCCCGATTGTGATCCTGCCTATGTATATAGTTCATGGGTGCATGGAGATCCCGTTACACCTCTCATGCAGACGTACAATGGTGATCCTGTAAGAATACGTTTACTCCAAGGTGCATATGAGGAATCACACGCTTTCAACTTACATAGGCAACGTTGGAGACGGGAGAGAGGGGATCAAGACTCTGATCTAGTACAGCAACAGCATATTGGCATCTCTGAGTCATTTACGCTCGAATTTAGCATTGAGGGTGAAGGAGATTTCGATATGCTCTACCATTATGGTTCTGTGGATGACATTTGGTTGGGTAATTGGGGGATTATTCGAACTTTTGAAACAGAAGTACCTCAGCTACTTCCACTTTCAGATCGAATTCCTCCGCCAGAGCGTAGAAGCCCACTACCTACCCCAACAGGTCTAAGACCTCCAATGGCAACTAGTGGGAGCTTCCCTGGACCGCCCAATGCACCTGTTAGACACTATGATGTCGTTGCTCTTGAAACATCAATTATGTATAACCAATTTGGTGATATGGACCCTTCGGCTATTATATTTGCTTTGAAAGAAGATGTTCCTAGCATTAGGGAAGGAACACTGAATCCTCAGCCCTTAATCATTAGGGCTAATGTGGGTGAGGTCATTGAAGTTACGTTGCACAATCAGTTACAGAGGAGTCATAACAATGTTCCTACCTATGGGTATCCCGGTGTGCCTGTGGAGGCACCCTTCCCATCTTCAACAAGAATTTCTCTTCATCCACAATTGCTAATCTATGATGTACGTTCCTCAGACGGAGCAACCGTAGGCTATAATGACGACCAGACCGTGGGACCTGGAGAGAGCTATACGTACCAATGGTATGCTGATCAACAGATCGGTGCATTGAATGTAAGTGATATGGCAGATATACGTAATTATAGACACCGGGGGGCATTTGGAATGTTAATTACAGAGCCGCGTGGTTCAAGGTATCTGGATTCTGTAACTGGCAGAGAGGGTGAAGGACGGGAACAGGTTATCATTGATACCCCTTTTGGAGCCTTTCGTGAATTTGCGTTAATTATGCATGATGGGGTTCGCTTATTCGATAAGAATGGAAATCTGATTATTGATCCAGAGCCACCTTTATTAACGGATGGTGAGGATTCAGAAGTTGAGGACTTTGAGGATCAAGGGTCCAGAGGTTTTAATTACCGTGCAGAACGGTTTAAGAATCGTCTTGCTCAGGTTATCGATATTTCTAAAGTATTTAGTAGCCATGAGCATGGAGATCCGTCCACGCCTACTTTATTAGCTCATGCTGGTGACCCTGTGGTCATTCGATTGATTTTCCCTTCAGATCGAGGTAGGACGCATTCCTTTGCGTTGCATGGACATTGTTGGCTTCGAAGTGATGATGATTTAAATTCTGAAGTTGTAGCTATTCAGGGTCAGAATACGATAGGATCCAGCGATGATTTTTTTGTATTATACGGAGCTGGAGGATATTATCATGCGCCAGGGGATTATATGTACCGTTCAGGAAATGTTCGGTGGGATATTGAGTTAGGGCTGTGGGGAATAATGCGAGTGCTGAAGCCTACTGATCGAATGATAATGTCGCTAACGCGTGTGATTGAGAAGTACTATTTATAAATGAAGTTTCTCATATGAAGATATGAAGCCCCAATCTCACCGAAAAGGCTAGATTGAGGCTTGTTTTTACTGCTTTAGTCTATGAAATAAGTTCAATCCCGTTAGCGGTCTAATCAGTCGTATGCATATGACCTCGTTTAACGGAATGAGTGTTTGCTTTGTTTGCTTCGATCTATTTCTAATATACAGATTCGTTTTATTCACAGATGACAATCGCCCATCGTAAGTATCATTAGTCGTGATAATATGCAGTGTGCTTCCCTCCCATAATTTCAAATGACCCATCCATGACGGCTCGTAGAATTGTCTCATTAATTCGTCACGCTTACCAACGGTTCTCCCAAACTGAGTCGTTAATTGTTTCCGAAGGCGATCGTCAAACACAATATGTTGGTGGCTATGTGAGGAGAGGTTAGGTAAACCGGCAGGAATATCCGTAGAGTCAATACTGTGATAAGGGAACCAATATCGATTAAATAGACTAGTCAGCATGACGAAATCTCTACCGACAAGATCAACTTTTCCTGAAGTTACTACATTTAGGGTCGATTTTTTCCATTTAATGAGTACTTGTTGATACCGTTTATGCTTAAAAAACTGAGTTAACATCATGTTTTTTCTTTGTGTAGGTATAGCTTCACCTAGACGTTGTAGGTTTAATCCATGTAAATATTCCTGCATCATTTTGAGCTCATATACGGGTAGCGTACTCGCTGGAGACGTATATTGTGGTACAGGTACTTTCTTATCCATTGTATCACCTCACCTTATCTTATGAGGAAGAGGTAAGATTTTATCTCTTTTTGCATAAAGAAGAATGGTTAGGTACCCTAATAGCATAATGTTAAGTAAAAGGGGGAATTTGATGCTCGGAAATATGTGGTGGGTATTCTTGGCGGTTATTATAGGGTGCGGTCTGATTGCGTACATTTATCTACATAGATTTAGGAAGATCATTGGTTATCACTTAGGCATGAATATTGCGATGACAACAAGCGGTGTCTATGGTTTGGCCATAGGAGCGATCCTCGGAGCTCAATATCATCAAAGTTCGTCCGTTGTTACGATCACAACGACCTTACTTGCTGTCCTTATTGGAGTTCTGTTCGGCTCACTTATTGATTATCAGACATTGTTAGCGGGGGCAACCAGTGGTATTATGTCAGGGTTAATGGGGCCAATGCTAGGGATGCACTCCAGTGATCCGATACTTATTGCCGCATTCTGTACAATTTTAGTGCCTATCTCTTCAATTATGCTTTGTTATTCTGTTAAATCGTAATCCATTATATGGTTTATTATAAAGATGCCATTTGTTATACTTCATTTATTGTTGGTCACAATAGATATATACGTTACAGATAGGAGGGAAGTCAGAATGACACGTAATATACAAACTGTACCGTATGGATATGTGCCGCCGATAGAGAAACGTAAGGGAACGTTGATGTTCTACGATTCTTTTGAACACACAACAGACGATGAGCTAGGAGCTGCATTTCAGACGACAATGAAGCATTCCTTCACGAAGCTCGTTCTATATCCACTTCATGAAGAGACGTTGAGACGCATGTCCCCACAAGATGAGGTGAGTGCACTTTATAAGCGTGAGGAGCGGCTGAACCTATGGACAAGTGGGCTAGATCATTCCGTTGTTGTTATGGAAGGATGGGAAAGTAAACGTAAAAAATATACACCCATAGAATCAGCTCTTCGTCATTTGACCCATAAGTATCCGGGACCACATTTCTTGTATCTAACACCCGAGATGGCTAACATATTCGCTTCCTTTACTGCTTTTGAGGAGTGGATTGTAAAGATTAGGCTGATCATTTCATCAGAGCCAGCCGCTATGCACCCTAAGCTTGAGAAGTATCATCATCGCTGGAAGACTATACACAGTATGGATACTGGAGAATAATCATACGGTTATAATCTAATAGAATCCCGACCCTTGTTATGGGGTCGGGATTCTATTGTTGTAGCACATTTTATATGGATCATTCATTCATTAGTGAGATCAATGTGAATCGAGTATACGTTGGATCGTATTTCTGCGAATTCAAAAGAATCATCAGCCAGTTGGCATGTTCGCATATGGTATCTACATGTTGATTCTAGCATACTATCGCAAATTGCTAGGAAAGGATCGGCAATAGATGACCTGATGAATGGCAAATCACTCTATCTAGCTGTGCTGGATAGAGTGATTTTAATTTGTAATCAGACACTTTTATATATTGTCCTCTTTAGAAGCAAGCCCCGCGATGTCGATCGTGACGTTTACTACGAGAAGTCCGGTCATCTCTTCAACTGCCTGCTTCACATTTGCCTGAAGCAATCGAGAAACTTCAGGAAGAGAGATTCCATACATGATAATCACACGTAGACCAATCTCCACCTCTTTTTGATTCAGTTTTATATCTACTGCTTTATAGAAATTTTTACTACTGACAGATTTTCTTCCCGCAAGCACACCTGCGATGCCAGGTGTTTCTTGAATAGCTATTCCAATGATCTTTGCAATCACTTCTTTAGCAATTAAAATGTTACCGATATCGACTTGAAGTTGTTTGGTCATGTTATGGACTCCTTTGGCTATAATAATATTATCTTAAATGCCTTTGTTGTCTAAAAGCAAATTCTGTTAAAATAATTAAGAATAAAGTCATTTATCACGCGTAAAAAATATGAATCCGTCTCGAGGACTATTACGCTCATGAGGATAGCACGATTATGATGCATATTAGCAATATACGAGAAAAAATTGAAAGAGATCCCAAGCAACTGGTATACTTAAAAATAATCAGAGGATTGGGATACAAAATTGATGTGCTTATGGAAATTAGAGAGGAAAGACAGTTACGGACCACACTCACTTTCGATTTTTTTTGGTTCAATCTTTTGTAAAAAATGGGGGGAACGCTTGAACTTCGTGAACATAGTAAAGAAGTGATATTATTACCATTAATTGAAGAAGAATTTACATAACTTGGAGGAAACAACTTGACCTCATTGAACCGATTTATCAAAACGTGTATCGCTGTTATCTTAGTATTTGCCATTATTTATTTGGGGTCGCTTGTTGATTTTATTTTTAAGCCATTACTTTCATTATTAACTGTTGTTATGGTTCCATTAATGCTGGCCTCTTTTTTCTATTACCTCTTACGCCCGCTGGTCAACTGGATGGAACGCCCTAAATTAAACAGGTCTTTGGTTATTCTAATTATTTATTTAGTTATAGCCATCCTACTCGTCCTTTTTATCATTGGGGTATGGCCTTCCTTACGTACTCAATTTTATAATTTAATAGATAATGCACCGAATCTGCTCAATGCGTTGAGTAAGCAGTTAGAAGAACTGGAACAGAAGGGAATTCTGTCCGCCATTCTTCCAGAAGGCGTGAGTCCGCTATCTCAATTAACTGAATATTTGAACAAGGGATTTTCATTTTTGACTAATTACGTAGCAGGTATGTTTTCTTTCTTCTCTAATTTTGCGGTCATTCTCTTTACCTTCCCGATCTTACTTTTTTATATGTTGAAGGAGGGCGAGAAATTCGGTCAGAAAATTGTTAGTTTTATGCCTAAACGTTTCCGTGAAGAAGGTAATAAGGTCATGCAAGATATTGATCATGCTCTTAGCAATTTCATTGTGGGGAGGGTTGTTGTCAATGTTGCACTCGGCGTACTCATGTACATTGGATTCCTTATCATAGGTCTGCCTTATGCGCTTTTGCTGACTGTGGTAGCCATTATAATGAACTTTATCCCTTTTATTGGTGCCATTCTGTCTTCCGTACCGATTGTTATTATTGGCTTGATCGAATCGCCCTCCATTGCCATTTGGTCTTTAGTTGTTATTCTAGTCGCACAACAAATTCAGGATAATATTATATCACCATATATTTTCGGCAAACAGCTAGATATTCACCCACTTACTACGATCATATTGGTCTTAGTGGGTGGTGATGCGTTTGGCATCATCGGTATGATCGTCATTATTCCCGGATATATGATTGTCAAAATCGTAGTTATTAAGGTGTACCAACTGTTCTTCAAACATAAGTGGGAAGAGGCTTAAACGTTGATTCATAGCTATGTCTTCAGTCTGAATTTATAATAAACATGAAAGAACCTTCCGTGCCACTACTGTAGTGACGCTGAAGGTTCTTTCTGCATCAATGAAGATTGAATTGGGTAAATGATGAGTATGTAAATAAAAATCCCTTAAATGGAAATCATAATAAGAGCATGAATGGTTCATTGAAATTGTGAATTAACAGACGCATGAGAATAAATATAATGGAGGACTAGTGTAATGGACAATAACAAAAATCCTCAAATCCCGCAACCCAAAACATTCGGTCCACTCGGTAATCTACCTCAGTTGAACATAGAGGAACCCGTTCAATCGATGGTCAGATTGGCCGATGAGTTCGGGCCTATCTTCAGAATGGATTATCCAGGGGGAAGAAGTGAGATTTACATTTCCGATCAAGATTTGGTGGCTGATGCGTGCGATGAGTCTCGTTTTGATAAAAAAGTGTGGGCCCCTTTGCAGAAGGTCAGTGCTTTTACAGGCGATGGACTGTTCACAAGCGCTACAGAGGCACCCAATTGGCAAAAGGCACATAACATCCTTCTACCTAGTTTTAGTCAAAGAGCGATGCAGGGATACCATAACATGATGGTTGATATTGCGGTACAGCTTGTCCAGAAGTGGGCACGACTAAACCCAGATGAAAGCGTCAATGTTCCGGAAGATATGACCCGTCTTACACTCGATACCATCGGCTTATGTGGTTTTGATTATCGTTTTAATAGCTTCTACCGTGACCAACCCCATCCTTTTATTGTCAGTATGGTTAGAGCATTAGATGAAGCGATGAGTCAACTGACTCGGCTGGGGATTCAAGATAAGTTGATGCCTATGACAAAACGCCAGTTCAAGCGTGATATTGAGACCATTAACGCTCTAGTGGATAACATTATTGCTGAGCGTAGACTGAGTGGGAATCAAGATGCAGAGGATCTACTCTCTCGAATGTTAAATAATAAAGATCCTGAAACAGGTGAAGGTATTGATGATGAGAATATTCGATATCAGATTATTACATTCTTAATAGCCGGACATGAAACAACGAGTGGTTTACTTTCTTTTGCAATATACTATCTCCTGAATAATCCAGATAAGTTACATAAGGCTTATGAAGAGGTGGACCGTGTTCTGACGGATTCAACCCCAACCTATAAGCAGGTTCTTGATCTCAAATACATTCGAATGATCCTGAGTGAAACTTTACGTTTATGGCCAACGGCGCCAGCCTTTTCTCTATTTGCTAAAGAGGATACGATCCTTGCTGGGAGATACCCGCTGAAGAAGGGAGAGAGTGTGAATGTTCTGATCCCTAAGCTTCATCGTGATACGAATGCATGGGGGGATGATGTCGAGGAATTCAGACCTGAGAGATTCGAGGATCAGAGCCAAGTACCACAGGATGCCTACAAACCTTTCGGTAACGGACAACGGGCCTGTATTGGACAGCAATTCGCATTACATGAAGCGGTACTGGTGCTCGGGATGGTGCTTAAACATTTCGAGTTGATAGATCATGCTCATTATCAGCTTAAAGTAAAAGAAACATTAACCCTTAAACCGGACAATTTCACAATACATGTTCGCTCTCGTCAGCAGATGGAATTGAATATGTCTGTAGCTGACAAATCATCTAGCACGGGCAAAGATGACAAGCGAACCAATCAGGAACCGCAAAGTGTCTCTATAATCGGAGCAAGTCACCTCTCGTTGTTAGTACTGTATGGTTCTAATTTAGGTACAGCCGAAGGAATTGCCCGCGAACTGGCGGATACCGCTCGTTTCTATGGTGTCAGCAGTGAAGTGGACACCCTTAACAACCGGATAGGGAAATTACCGAAGGAAGGGGCAGCTGTATTTATCGTCACAGCCTCTTATAACGGTAAACCACCTAGTAATGCGAGAGAGTTCGTGCAATGGCTTGAAAGGGTAGAACCAGGTGAACTGGAAGGTGTTAATTATGTAGTATTTGGTTGTGGAGATCGAAATTGGGCCAGTACGTATCAGGATGTACCGAAATTTATAGATATGCAGCTTGCTGATAAGGGAGCTAAAAGACTCTCTCTACGTGGAGAGGGAGATGCAAGTGGAGACTTTGAGAAGGATTTGGAGGACTGGCGAGACCGTTTGTGGCCTGAAGTAATGAAAGCCTTCGATCTGAAATTCAATGAGAAGGTGGATAAAGAGCGTAGCTCATTGACTGTTCAATTTGTTAGTGGCTTAGCAGGGGCACCACTTGCTCAGTCATATGAAGCTGTACACGCTACAGTTACGGAAAACAATGAACTCCAATTATCCAATACAGGTAGAAGCACTCGACATATTGAGATCACTTTACCTGAAGGGGTAACGTATCAAGAAGGAGATCACCTTGGGGTATTATCTAGCAATAGCAGAGAGATCGTGGATAGGGTCTTAAGACGGTTCGGATTGAATGGTAACGATCAATTGGTTGTGAAGGCGAGTGGGCGTAGCTCGGCCCATCTTCCTTTGGATAGTCCTGTGAGTCTATATGATTTGCTCAGCCATAGCGTAGAGCTACAGGAAGCGGCAACTCGTGCGCAACTCCGTGAACTGATGGTCGTTACTGTATGTCCTCCACATAAGCACGAAATTGAAGCTTTGCTTGAGGAGGAAGCCTACAAGGAGCAAGTACTGAAGAAACGGATCTCCATGCTCGACATTCTTGAAAAATACGAAGCTTGCGAAATGTCGTTTGAGCGATTCTTGGAGCTGCTACCGCCACTAAAAGCAAGATATTATTCCATATCCAGCTCACCTCGTCTTACGCCGGAGCGGTCTAGTATTACGGTGGCAGTGGTACAAGGTCCGGCTTGGAGTGGTCACGGTGAATATCGTGGTGTGGCATCCAACTACCTCGCTGATCGTAAGCCCGGAGATGATATCGTCATATTCGTCAGAACGCCGGAATCTGGATTCCAGCTTCCAGAAGATACGGAGACACCTATAATCATGGTAGGTCCAGGAACGGGTGTAGCGCCATTCCGTGGTTTCTTACAGGCTCGCGCCGCATTGAAGCAGGAAGGCAAGACACTCGGCGCTGCCCATCTTTACTTTGGATGCAGAACCGAAGACGACTTCATATACCGTGAAGAGCTTGAACAATATGAACGGGATGGCGTAGTTACACTTCATACGGCCTTCTCCCGTAAGGGACAAGATGAGAAGACGTATGTGCAACATCTAATGAACAAGAATAAGGAAGAATTAATCGACATTCTGGATCATAACGGCCGACTTTATATATGTGGAGATGGTAGTAAGATGGCTCCAGACGTTGAGAAGACGTTACAAGAGGCCTACAAAGAGGTCCACAATGTAAATGAACAAGAAGGCAAAGCATGGCTGGACGGACTTCAGAATGAAGGGCGATATGCGAAGGATGTGTGGGCAGGAATTTGATGGATTTGGTGAGGAACAAAGAGTGAAGCAAGATTTAAAGATGTAGATAAGACAGTGTACAGATTCCAAATTTTTGGTACCGTTAACTGAATACCTGATTGGGATAGTCAAGCCACTACGGGGGCAGCGGAAGACAGATCGCTCTAATGAGCGATTTGTCTTTTTTTGTCTGGAATTGTAGCAATAGATTCTATAATTTGAAAGGAGAATGGAATGATGAAAGCGAATGTATACTCATCAAGTCAATATGTCATATTGGATCGTGCAGAGAATGGTGATGTGATTGTGGAAATACCTTATATTGAAGAATGGATTAAAGCGATTAAGAGTGTTCCCGGCCGTAAATGGGATGCTACGGCAAAGTGTTGGGTGATTTCAAGGAGTAAATCAGCAATTCTGGTCCTGTGCGATGCATTGCAGGACGTGCCCGTAGAGGTGAAAAGCGCTTAATTGGTTAAGCAGTTTCCTGAACTTCTACAACTTCAAACTGGTGATGAGAAGGATGCTTTGCAAAAGCTGAGGGACACTTAAAGATGAAAGGGTATAGCGTCAATACTCAAAAGGCCTATATCGGTCACGCTGAACGCTATTTACGGATGTTACCGATTCCGTTAAAGGACACTGAATCTCAGCATACTCGTGCATACTTACTGAAGTTATCTGAAGAGTCGCGATCATCCTCTTATGTGAATCAAGCGGTTAGTGCGCTGAGGTTCTGGCTTGTTACTGTGCTGGGCCGTAGCGATTTAAAGCAATGGATTAGGCCGAAACGGCAGAAGAAACTTCCTGTGGTTCTATCTTCACGTGAAGTAGCTAGGTTGCTAAAGGCTGTGCAACATATAAAACATCGAACATTGATAGCTTTGATCTACTCATCTGGACTTCGAATCGGTGAAGCTGTGCGTTTAATCAAGCAGGACATCGATCCTGAGCGTAAAACCGTTCATATTCGTCAGGGAAAGGGAGGAAAGGACCGGTTCACTATTCTCTCTGACGCAGCTTTTTCAATATTATAATCCTATATGGAGACTCAACCTATAATCAATTACTTGTTCCCAGGAGGAAAAGGTCGCGATCACCATCTTACTGAACGATCTCTGCAACATGTTTTTGAGAAAGCTATATGTAAGGCGGGAATATCTAAGCCAGCTACAGTACACACACTGCGGCACTCCTTCGCTACTCACCTATTAGAGAACGGCACGGATCTTCGATACATTCAAGAACTACTAGGACACGCAAGCTCGAAGACAACCGAAATCTATACCCATGTCAGCATCAAAGATATCTGCCGCATCCAAAGTCCTCTGGATCGAATAGGGACAGGAATGGACGAGAACGAATAGCTTCGTCTATCACCCTGCAGAACAAGATTAAAGCGAACTCGCCTATCCCTCTGTATGATAGGGATATGTGAGTTCGCGGATTAGGAGTTATCAGAAATTCATTTAAAGGAGATCTGATTTTGAGTGCTTTTTGGAATAGTATTGTAGGTTCTACTTCTTTGGTGAATTCAGCAACAATTATTTCGTTGGTATTAGCGGTGATTTTTTTTGCATATCAAGAACATCGCTCCAGAAGAGAACATGCAAAAGAAACATTACGATTAAGAGACGAGATCACAAATTTAATAATAAGGAACCATGTTAGTAACGGGGTTCCTGTTTCTAGAATTGATTTACAGGTTGTTATAGATGGATTTGAATCAATTAAAAACTGCTCATTAAAGGTGAGCACCGTTGAAGTGATAGAAATGGTGTATGCAAAAGTGTACGAAAATGAACATTTAGGCAATAGTATGAGGGGAGAGTTACTTAAAGAACTTGAGGATATTTTAAGCAATTATTCAATTGGTTTGTTAGAGGATCAGCCAAATAGAGACCAAGATATAATTATAAACCCTCGAATATCTGCTTTAATAGCTATACCTATCTTATCGTTTATAATGGCATTCGGGAATTTCCTATCATACATTAAGGATTTAAATACTATATTTGTTAATGTGCTAATGTTAGCTTTGGTTTTGCTGTATTTATATGCGGCACCTGCGATACATAGCGTGCTCGAAAAATTTATTGAAGGTAAAGATAGAAAAAAAGAAAATAGTCAATTTTCAGAGAAAGTATTACAAATTAATCAAAGCGAAATTAAACTTCCGAAATTTGATGAGTCAGAGGAAGTTACTTTCGAACAATTATTTGATAATAAAGAAGATATCTATGAAGTATTTGGACAAAGAGTCATCCTTGAAAAACTACTTAGAAATCTTTATTTGGAAGTGTTTCAGGAGGAGACTAAATTTCCTGTCTCAAAAATAATTTCTTTACTGGCTAGAGAAAATATACTAAATGAAAATTTAACATATCCTCTAAGAAGGGCATACCAATATAGTAATTTCGTAATACATGAGGGAAAGTTACCTCCCGAAATAAAGTCTTATAAAGAACTGATTGATTATATAAAGGAAATGACCAGTTTAATAAACCAAATTATTGAACGTTTAAAAGATAAATGATTTGCAGATTATTCAAAGGAGAATGAACTTCTGATAACATTATATTAACGCATCGGGCATACGCCCTTGGTCCGGCAGAAGCATTTCGGAGAAGCAGGAGCAGCCGGACACATACGACTTCGCCGGACGTCGTAAATACGGAAACGTTATATGCAATTGGGGCAAGTATTTTAAATAACATTTTGAGGAGTAGATTCGATGAGGTTAGGATTCTTAATTGTTGATATGCAAGTAATTTACTTGCAGGATCAAATGGAAAAGAAAATTGTAGATAAAGCTTGTGAATATATCAATTATGTTGCAGACTTGCTTCGTTCTAAAGATTATCTAGTTATACATATTCAAGATATAGAAGGTATTCAAGAATCAAATAGAGAGGAATATAATTTTATTCCAGAAATTCAAATCAAGAAGAATGACCTGAAAATGACTAAAGAGAACTCAAATGCTTTTTGGAAGACAGAAC
>DASXLR010000064.1:0-6336 GCA_036496075.1 Paenibacillus sp.
TCAGAGCAGGCCTTCGAAATAATAGTAGACGGGCCCGGTATTCTACCGTTATATAGAAGCATCGTTGTTGGACGATGACAGAGAGGGTGTATTCATTCATACACCAATCAGGGTGGTAACGCGGAATAGACTCCGTCCCTAATGGGATGGAGTTTTTTGTGTTTTTTTAAAGATCGAGGAGGAATGGGTATGTGGCAAAAGTTTGGTGTAAAAGATCGAGTACTGCGTCAGAATATGTTTATGGCTGACGAAGTCCAGTACAATCTTATTCATCGTATTTGCGAGTCAGAGCGTTCAACCTGCCTAAAGGCATCTAATGAAACAATGATCTTTGCCCAGTCAGAAGGGCACAACGCTTGGTTATGGATTTCCAAGGAACTTGCAGCTGATGAAAAGAATAAGCTTCTGCAAGAACTTCTAGAAGTTCTCAAGGAAACTGTGCTTCCGGGTATATCAGGTGACCGGATGACTGTTGATCACTTTGCTGAAGTTTATTCAAAGTCTAATGGGCTTCAATACGTTCCTTATATGATTATGGAATCCTACGTTTGTTCAGAGGTAAGGAAGCCAGTTCATGTAGAAGGGAGTTTGCACCTAGCTACTAGACATCATTTGGAGACGGTTGCGGAATTTTTAGCTGGTTTCTCAGAAGGAGCTTATGGAGTCAAGGTTGAGCCATCTAGTCAAATTCAAGCAGCGGAGTCGGCCATAGAGACAGGTAATTTGTATCTCTGGCTAGTAGATGGACACCCTGTATCCATGGCTAATATTGCACATCGTTCTCCAAGACATGCAAGAATTAATGCAGTGTATACGCCGTATGCCTTTCGTAAGAAAGGATATGCTAGTGCAGTTGTGGCAGAATTATGTTCTATCCTTAAATCAGAGGGGTTAGATTCGATGCTTTATGCAGATTTGAAGAATCCTGATGCGAATAAGGTTTATCAAAATATAGGTTTTGTTGAAAGTGGCCAAGTAGCTGACATTAAATTCAAATAGGAGAAAAGCGATTTAAAGCATGCTTCACTGAGAATCAATTTAGGCATATATAGTATTTTTGTTTTGACTCTCAGTGGCATGCTGATCAGGAGTTTTGGTAAATCTTATCTATTATCCATTGGATTTTGGGATTGCCAAAGTTCGCTTAAATGCTTCTATATTGTCTGTCAGAAAATCGCTATTTTCTAATCCAGCATGGGCGATCATGTTCTTGATATTTTGGACAAACTCAGACAAGCTGGTAGTAGAGGCGTTTTCGAATCTGTTCTCCCGAGCGATATTTCCGGTTGATTTGGCTACGTCCTCTTGGTATTCCTTCAACCAGTCCTGATTAGTTGATACATTTTTGGCGAAGCTCTGCAGAATGCTGTTCCAGTCTTTTCCGTTCACAATCGCGTCCTGGAGCTTGTCCAGCGTTTTCGGTTCGAATTTCTTCATCATATAGGTTAGATCGATATAGTCATCTGGGGCCCCAACAGGCCTCTGAGGCGGTGTCTCGTAATGGATTTCTTTCGTCTCAGGATCTACGGTTCTGGTTGTGGAGATGGCGCCGATTTGACGAATCGTATTCATGAATTCCGTCGCTGTATCCCCTTTCATATAGTTGTCCGCGATATACTTTGCTTGAGTGAGACCCAATTCCAGTAATGCAGATCTTTCCTCTTCCCCGGTTACGTTAGTAATGAGATTGGATTGAATGATGCCATAGACAGCTTCCTTCACCTCTGAGGGTTGATCCGTGAGTAAGCGATTTAAGGAATCATTGATTTGAACGGTTCCAAAATATGTAGCGGAATGATTCACAATATCGGATGCTGCTAACTGTCTGGAAGCCGGACTGATTTCCACTGTGTCGTTGTTATGTGACAGTTCGGGTATCGTACCTGTGACTAAGGACGGCTTATCCGCGCGTTGTTTCGATTGAATGTAGGCATTGAGGTCAAACGGAGTCGTACTTTGAACCTTCATAATAAAAACACCCCTATTCGTTTGATGTATTCCAAAAATTCACTTCTCTTCATACTATCGGAATAATATTCCATATTTTTAATATGACTGGACAAAAAAAGCAACAGACATGTTGGAATCGCCCATTGCTTTTACTCGCTCTGATTAACCTCCGTAAATACTGTAGGCAAAGTGATACACAATATCCGTATCATTTGCACTCGGACGATTCGTTACCTTCGCCAGCACACCACAAATATCATAATAATGCGTGAAGCTTATGGCTCCCGGCAAGTATTGACTTATGCTCCCAGTTGAAGGAGGCAGGGATAAGGTAGCAGTGAATTGACCGTTGCTGTTTGTCATAACCTTTGCACTCCGATATCTGTTGTTGCTGCCTTCAGTCCAATAATCATTCTCCCAAATGACTTCTACTTCTGCATTGGCTACCGCATAGTTATCTGAAGTCGCGGCAACGCCAGTCACCGTAAAACTGGTTCCTGTTATACGGTAGTAGCGTCCATAAGCATATGTGGGGTAGTCATTCGGACCACCATTGGAGTTATAACCTGTGATCACGACTCTATCAGCTCTTAATACGGGCTGAAGGTGTAATGAATAATTGTTATCTGAATAATTACTTGTTGTATACACCCGCAAATAATATGTGCCCGTGCCTAGCGACACATTGCCATTGGTGGAGGCCATTAATGCCATCCGGTTGTTGCTTAATGCACCATACAATTCCGCCTTATAGCCATTGCTTACAGATGCTTGGTCCAGATCAAAACGCATGGCATCGTAATTTCTGCTTTCGGGAACCGTGATCTTATACCAATCCTGATCGACCTCTGAATTAATGGAACGGCTTGAAAGAGTGGAGCCGCCAGTGGCTACCGTGAAAGGATAAGCATGAAGCGCATTCTCATCCGTCTCGTACGCATCATAGGTTGAGCTAGTTGAGACAGTTAGAGTAAATGGTTCATTGATGCTGCCTCCAACTGCGCCGTAGGCTTCAATTAAATAGGCCTTGGAACTGGCCGTGCTATTTTTCGTGCCGACATTTTCAGACAAGGTTCTTGATCCATTTCCGTAGTTATTGAGATACGTGCCATAGATGGAATAATCAATTGGAGTTGGGTTCAAATCACCAGTGGCCATGTCAAATTCGTAGAGATATAGATCGTAATCCAGCTGCGCTGATGCAGGATTATCCATTTGTACCTGTAGTATGCTTCCCGGTTGTACATAAATAGGGTATAAAAAGCTGGACGTACCTTCTTGTTGGATGTAGCCCGTGTATGTATTAGTCTCTGCTGTGGCTGTAGCGATAACCGATTGCGGAGCCGAAATGAGTCCCTTTTGTAATTCTGAAGACGCGGTAGCCGATTCCAAATTGACAGATGCCTTTACCCGATGCTTCTTTAGTTTGGATGAATCGAGCTCAGAAGCAGCCTTGGTAAGTTCGGATATGATTTCTTCACTTGGCTGCAGTACCTGTTCTGCGACATGGGCATCAGGGTGAATTCCCGATTCGGCCATGTCATCGTCAGCAAACGCTTGAAAGTCAAAGGCAAAACTGAAAAGCAGATTTACGACGACAACCATAGACAGCGTCTTTTTCAAGTTTAAAACCTCCTCTGAATATAATAAATTTTTGCTACAATTGTATAATATACCAGTTTTGATAGTTTGTTAAGTGGTTATTATATGATGTTTTGAAGTTTCTTTGAACAAAATAGCTATATTACTAGCCTGCTATGCTAAAGATGATAGAAAGACAGGATCTCATGGGCTGATGAGAAAAAAACTCATCCAGGATATTGCAGTGCTCGACACCATCGTTAACATTTATATATAGAAAAAAAGGCCGTTGAACAATTCAACGACCCTTTTTAATTTTCGGTTCCAATACTATTCTAACTCGATTTCTTTCACCGTCTCACCCTCAACCAGCACGGGCTGGTAATAGGTGTTGGTAGGCAAATCCTTTTTGCCTTGCAGTTTCTTGATGACCCAATCCGCTGCATCACGGCCCATTTGCTCTTGGGGGTGGGTTAACGTCGTAAGTTTGATGTTGGCGTTCTTGGCGATGTACGAATTGTCCTGACCAATAATGGACAACTCGTCCGGGATCGAAATTCCCAGCTTCCTACATGCATGTACGACCTCCAGCCCCACTTCGTCGTTGTAACAGACAAGGGATGTCAGCGCATCTCTGTTTTCCTCCAGGAACACCTCCAGATTGGTGGAGAGATCCGGCTTCGATGCCGTATCGAACGAGAGTACCTGCTCGGGATGAAAACGCAGCTTGGCTTCACCCAGCGCTTTGATGTACCCCTTCATCCGATACTTCCCTTGCAAGTCATCCATTTTCGCGATTATGCCGATCTGGCTATGTCCTTTGGCGATCAGCTCCCGGGTAGCAAGATAACTGGACTGTACATCATCCAGACAGAAGAAAGGCACCTCCAGCTCTTCATAAAAGGCATTGATCATCGTGAACGGAACGTCCTGCTCTTTAAAGGAAAGGTAATAAGCAATGTTGGGATTGTACAGATTGCTTTTGGTCGGTTCAACAATCAGCCCATCGACGCCGTAAGCCAGCATCATTTCGAGCGCTTTTTTCTCTTGGGCAACGTCGTTATTCGTGCTGGCTAACAGCAACGAGTAATTATCTTCATTCAATCGGCCTTCAATGCCGCGGATGATGGAGGGAAAGATGTAATCGGAGATATACGTCGTGATGACGCCGATTGTTTTTTTCATCGTGTTCCCGCCGGTTCTGGATCGATAGAGATTGCTTACATAGGTGCCGGAACCTTTCTCGCTTCTCAAAAAGCCCTCGTTCGACAGCTCCAAAATGGCCTTCCGCACCGTCTGGCGACTCACGTTATAGCTGTCCTGCAATGCGGACTCGGTAGGGATTTGTTCGCCCACACTATAGGTCCCCGACAGGATATTGCTCTTAATATCATCAATGATGACCTGATACTTTGGCTTCACACAGTCCACTTCTTTCATCGTTACTTATCTATAAAAAAACATCGTCATATCCATAGTTGTACGTACATATTTTATCATGATTCAAATGGAATGGAAATGCAACAGAAGTTTTTTTGAATTGAAACGTACAACTCCTATTACAAAACAGAGATATGTACCTTACAACAAAGCCTGTTGAGTACAGGAATTAGATCATTTAGACGCTATATTTCAATTAATGTAAGTATAACTATTATAAATTATTGACAAATGTACGTACAAAAAATATACTAAGGCTGTCAGAAAAGGAAAGCGCATTCTTTTCAATGAACCGGAATATGAATTCATTTTAATTATCCTAAGCCAAAACTATTTTTACTTTTACCTACTGTGGTCAGAGAGGGGACTACGTGATCATGAGTCATGTGGATATGAAAGAAGCAATTACCAAGGGAGCCACTTCACTAGGCATCGAATTTGGATCGACACGCATCAAGGCGGTTTTGATCGACGAACGTTTTGAGACGATTGCGTCTGGCAGTTATGAATGGGAAAACCTCCTGAAAGACGGATTTTGGACGTACAACCATGAGGATATCATCACAGGTCTTCAGACCGCGTATCGTGAAATGAAGCAAGACGTGGAGCAGAAATACGGAATCACGTTGCAAAAGGTAGGTTCCATCGGATTTTCCGCCATGATGCATGGATATATCGCATTGGATAGTGCGGGAGAACTGCTGGTACCGTTCCGGACGTGGCGTAACGCGACTACGGGGAAGGCTGCGAGAGAGCTTACGGATCTTCTTCAGTTCAATATCCCGGAACGTTGGAGCATCGCCCACTTATACCAAGCGATCTTGGACGAAGAGGCCCATGTGCCTCGCATCGACCACCTGACAACCTTGGCTGGCTACATACACTTGCTGCTGACGGGTAATAAAGCCATCGGTATTGGCGACGCTTCGGGCATTTTTCCAATCGATGAGTCTACGCATAATTATCACCCGTCTATGATCAAGCAGTTCGATAATCTGATCGCAGGCAAAGGTTATTCGTGGAAAGTCGAGGACCTTCTTCCCAAGGTATACCTCGCTGGTGAGAACGCTGGTGAGTTGACCGAAGCGGGAGCCAAGCTACTGGACCCTTCGAATGATTTGCAGTCAGGCATTCCGCTCTGTCCGCCAGAAGGTGACGCGGGAACGGGCATGGTGGCAACGAATAGCGTGAGAAAGCGTACGGGCAACATCTCCGTCGGCACGTCCGTGTTCGCGATGATCGTATTGGAAAAGGAATTATCCAAAGTCTATCCCGAGATCGATATGGTTACGACACCGGATGGCAGTCCAGTAGGCATGGTGCATGCCAACAACTGCTCCAGCGACATCAACGCCTGGCTGGGCT
>DASXLR010000065.1:0-11812 GCA_036496075.1 Paenibacillus sp.
CATATCATTCTTAGGATTAAAGTCACTTTCAGTTGCTGGTAATAAATCAATCATCAAATATCCCCTCCCTATATATTTACTGTTAGTATAGAGTGGATTTCATACGGTGTTACTACGGATAATTGCGGTTCTGTGATGCCATAAGCTTCCATGCCCTTGCGTAAGAATTCTTCTGGATCTTCATCCATTAAATAGTAATCATCTATCTCATCGGGAACCTTTTTCTCCATTTAAATCACTCCTCAAAATAATTGCAGGATTTTTGACGAAATTTTCACTAGAGAATATATAACTAATTCATTACAAATAATACATTTAGAAAAGGAGGGATTTATTATAGCAATTTCTTATAAAGGCAGACTATCTGAAGTATTTGGTTATACAAAGAACGCTCGTTTCATGTTGAGTGGACATCCGCTGGAAGATCAGCTAGGTCATGTTCATTGGGCTGCTCATCAAGAAATACCCAGAATTCAAAATGAAATTCAAGATCAGGTAACCGAAATAAAAAGCAAGGTTAATGATGCCTCTAAAGACCAAATCGACCAAATTTTCGCTTACATGAAGCAGGCAAGATTAATTCTCACATCAGGAACCACGGAGCCTTTCGAAGGCCACCTCAATTGGGCAAAGAATCAAAATGTTGATTCTGTTCTTAATGAAATTCAAAACGAAGGTAACATTATTCTTGACAACAACAAATATAAAGATCTGGACTTGTTTCCAATAACCGCTACTCAACATTCAAGTTTGGGTGACCACCGCAATATGGAAACCACAGTTACCATCTCTAAAAATGGCAGAGTTGATGGATTAACGCACACTGAAACCGGAAATAGACTTCAGGGTTATCACGGATATGTTAAGGTTTATTTACAAGATGCTGCTCGAAATAATGTTTGGGTGTCCCAGCAAGAACATCGTTATGGTGTTGATGGAGTAGTAGCTGGTAAACCAAGTAGAAATGATACGTGGGATGAAACAATACCATTAGATAAATTAGATGAAATTGATTTGTGCGTCATATACCATTCAACAACCAAAGTCGATATTTCGGCTGATGAGGCCCAAAAGTGGGCGAAAGTTCTAGAACCAGCAGCTAAAGCATTAGCTAATTGAAAATATATTTCTGCTCATGACTCAGTATTTTTCTTATAAGAAGTGCTGAGTTCTTTTTTTTGTTTTCTGCTGAACCAGTGTAGGTTCTGTCAGTAGGTTGACATGGTTGTCTTATCCGTCCCATGCGTTGCTGGGAATCGGTCTGACTCGATGGCGCTGCGCGCATAACCGGCTCGTATTCACTCATTTTGATCACGCTTGGAACTCCTGTTTTATGATCTACAATGAGCGTATAGGTTGAAGAATCATAACCTTCCTTCGTGGGCTCTTGATCAAATGCAGCATTGCACAAAGGACAATCTCCTAACTCATGATCATCTATTTCATAGAATTCACCTTCGCAATAAGGGCAGGTCATTACCACGATCTCTACAGCTGCGTTACTCGTTGTCCAAAAGTCGATACTCTTCTTCATATCCTCTTCTCCCCCTTATACTTCTGCTTCTGTAAAGCATTCTTCCCGATACAACACACCTTTGATTAATAACCATCCTGGCTTATATCGTGTTGCTTGATAGGAAACGCCTATCAGTAGATCGTAGTTATTATGCCATTTGAAATAAGTGACCTTCATGTCTCAGCCCCCTTATAAGTTAAGTACAGCCAACTATACGGCCTCCGCTGCGCTAAGTATTGCGGTCGAATCGGAGGCCTGACGGCCAAGGATCATCTACGCCGCCTCAAAATATCCATGTCGTACCCAGATTCGATAAACTGTACTGTCAGCTTTCGATTGACATCGTTTCCTAAATGGTCGTAGATTTCGTACATTTCATCCTTTGTGAATCTAGTTCCCAACACTTCGTTAAAGCTTTCCAGAACCAGGGGCCACCAATATTTGTTCAATCCCTTGGCGATAGGCCGGGAAAGCCAAGCAAACATTTTACACTTGAATTCAAGTTCTGTGTTGACACCTTCCAACCGGAAGTAAACATTATTTCTTGGATTAAGGATGATTTCGTTGTTATTGTTTATGAAGGACTTCGGGAATGCTTGGAGCGATTTATTTATGATGTCGCTTAAACCTGCCGCATCTGATAATTGAAAGTTTACTGTGGATTCTGGTGTCATTGGTTATCTCCTTCCTCAACCTCAAAGTAGTGCGTGATCAACTATCACGAGCGAATTATTTGGTATTACCTTGAACATTTCCTTGGCTTCGCTAAAGCTTTTGCCTTCTAAGCATTTGGCGAACAGGTGCAATGCTTCATCTTCGTGCACATGTCTGCCTTTGGCGGCACGTAATTTCATGGAGTCTGTAAACCCTGCCAACTCAGCGATGTTCTTTTCATACACCGGCACAGCAGTTAGCTCTACAGGAGCATCACTGTGATTGATGAGTTCACCCTTAATCAAAGCGTAGTAAGGTTCTTTAAATTCGTAATACATGATCTATTTGCCCTCCTCCGCAGTAACGACCACTTTATTGTCTTTAATTTCAACACTGATTAACTTTGCGCTTTTGGTGAATCCCATATCGTCTAAGAATCCTTTGATTGACATAGTAACTTCAGATTTAATTTTCATCATTCGCCCTCCTTGGCTTTCAAATCCGGTCGGCACTCAGAACACCACTCATATCCTTCAACGGGCTTGTTTCTTCCACAACGAGCACAAGTCTCTTCGTTAATCCAATCGGTGTCTTCGTTCTCCTTGGGTGCTGGGGTATCTGTGTAAAGGGTGGAAAAAGAACTTCTAAGGATATTTGCTGCTTGAATCAATCCGCTGATCTGACCTTTTTCATATTCTGTGTTTTCCATATGATTCATAGTTGCATGGTTAGTATAGATCGACTCTGCAGTATGCTTATAAGCATCTTTCAGTCTTTGTTCCCTAGCCTCTGCTGCGTCTGCACGTGTTCTGTGCTTCTCCAAGGCTGCACATGCTGCTTCATATGCTTCTGGTGTCGGGTATTTCCTTAGTACTTCTCTGCGCCATTTCTGCGCTTCTAATTTCCATTCCGCAGGCTGCAAATTCTCAATCCCATATTGCCAGCCACTCAAACCTTCGAGTTGGTAACGATTATGCTCGTATTGAATATCTGTGAGCTCCGTAACCAAACCACTTGGCATGATGACTGGACAGCCGCGTTTAAGCTTTTGCCAGTCTCTTTGGGTCATTGGGCTACCTCCCGTAGCTCAAGAGCTTCATCCCACATTTTGGCTTCTGCCTCCTCAGCATCTTTAATTATTTGGTTGTATGCCGCTTTATCTTCTTCAGATCCCTTGATAAGCTCACAGTCCGAGAAATACTCGAAATCGTTGCCAAACAAATGGTAGATGCTATCCGGTTCTTCGCTTCCCTCTTCAAACATTCCGGCGCATTGGTCTATACCTCCACCCAAATCGTCATCATATTCGAACCATTGAGGAGTCATCATGACGATTTTACCAATAAGGTGGATGGAGTTGTGATCTTTGCACCATCGTTCCCCGAACTTCACGCTGTCTCCGGGTTCGAATTTATTATTTTGATCCATGCTTATATCCTCCTATGGTGTTATTGGTGTGCCAACACTTCACACGCTTCTTCCAAGTCTTGCTCGAAAAACGTAATCTCCGGTTCGTTATCGCCTAAATAAAACGTCACATCGTACATTCTTTTGAAACCATATACTGAGCTTCTGCCGCAAGACTGGATTACTCCTTCAGTCCCGACCGGAATGATGATGTCGTACTCTTCACCTGTTTCTTCAACCATAGATTCAACTATTATTTCTTGCTTGGCTTTTACCTTTGTTTCCAACTCGTATTTATATCCCATCTCTTGTATCCTCCTTGTGTAGATAGAGAGGTATTATTCCTCTCTACCCCTTATACGGCTTGGGCTTGTTCGGTCGATTCGATGGCCTTCGGCCTAATCTTCTACTTCCTGCAGAAATCCTCCATTTGCATCGAAGGTGATCATCCGTCCAGTGGTATCTGTGCATGCTTCTACAGTTCCATAATTCATTCCGTTGACTTGTGCTACCGTATCAGCCAATTCTTCATCAGACATTTTTACTGGACGCTCACTTCTCCAAATTGCTTTGCCCTTTGAGTAGAATGTTGTCACTACAAGTTTCCGTGGTTTGTTCATTTATCCTCTCACCCCTTAATAGATTGGTTTTGTGGTGTATCTTCGTACTGCGACATTATTTCTTCTCTATTTTCTCGATAACCATAAAGTCGCTTTTATCGAAATGTAATGCTGCAGCTGGTTCGTACTCTCCGTTTTTCCAATCAGCGTCAAATCGTTTTCGATCATCAATGTAACTCCCGAAAAAATCATCTTGCTCTATCCAGTAAATAAGCTCCTTAAATTTTTCATCATCGCTATCATCCCATGCATATAGACTGTAACTATGAGGACTGTATGACCACACTGCACCTATAACTTCAGTTCCGTTCAAATTACGAAATGCTTCAGCCATCTTTTCTAAAATTTCTGTTGATGGAGGAGACGGGTCATAATTAACTTTAATTTCATCAGAACTTTTACTTGCAGTATTAAAACGTAATTTATACAGGTCCATTTTAAACTCTCCTTCACGGTTTCTTCGTAATGTTACACAACTCACTTTGCTTCTAAGCGTCGAATAATTTCTTTTTTGTACTCGTCAGCAAACTCGTAATCGCCAGCACGACAAGCAATTTCAAACTCTGACACCAATTCGTCATTTTCGCATACTTCTGGTTCTCTACCCGGTCCCATGGATTAACCTCCTTCGCTATATGCGTCTACTGCTTATCTACTTGGTATGCCTGTAGTGTCATATATGCAGCCTCTGCCCTCTCTCTGGGGCTTGCAGTGAGTAGTTCAGCTATCGAATATCGCATTGTTTTATTCCAAACGGCTGTGTCCTCCACGTCATCATCTGGTTCTCCCCATTTGACGATTGCTAGATTCTGTACATAAGCGTCAAAGTTGTGTTCAATGGCTACCTTTTCTACCTCTAGAGAGGCGGCAGGGTCTGTGCATGGAGCAAAGTCTCCAGATAATATGAAACTACCATCCGGTTTGAAATACACGGGAAATTCGTATTCAGCCATCCATTGCCCGGTACCATGCACCTCCGGATGTTCTTCTTCCCTCCAGCCCATACAATTCACTGCAAGCCATTCGTCAAGCTCCTGATCGGTTAGTGTCTGTACCTGTAACTGTGTCATGACTCCGCCTCCTGTTTGATGCTAAATTCCATTACTACTTCTGCCTTCTCAGCCCACTTGACGAAAGATAGGACGTTTAACGCGGTAGCCTTTGTTTTAGATCGCTTCGTTCTATAGACAATCATTCCTGGCATAAATCCGCACAGTATCCGTTCCGTTTTACCGTTTCGGAGAATCGTCCCTACAGGCAATCCCATTAATTTCTCGAGAATTTTTCTCTGCTGGTCATTCATGCCTTGTCGCTCCCTTCCTCGAATACGTAGTCTTCTGGTACACACAACCAAACTCCCGGTATACTAGGATGAGCTATAGGGTGTTGGTTGCCACATGTGGGGCAGTTTGGAGTAACCGGTACTGTCGTCCCTTCCTTATTTCCTAGGACTTCACGCGCTGCATGTTGCGGATCAGTGCCACCAACCCACGTTACAGTTTCATCTTCACCTTCGCCCCACCAACTCCAATTATCATCGTCTGCCAAAAACTCCAATGACTCACGTTGTCGGGCTATGGTCTGCTGTGCCTCTACTAACAATCTTTTGTTCCTTACCTTCTCTGCGTTCTCTCTAAAATACTCTTCCTTGTATGCGTCCATCTGTTGTTGTGACTCTTCTAGAGCAGCCAGCACACGTTCATCCTCTGAAGGTAAAACAACCTTTTGCAGAAATTCAGGTGCGAATGATCCGCTGTACCCTTCAAGGAATACAGAATCCTGTGCAAATACTCCCTTACCTCGCGTAAACTGATCTGTCTTACACGTCCATATCTTTCCCGGTTCTTCCTCGGATTCAATGCAAGTGTGCATTACGACACGATCACCCTTTTTAAGCTTGTTCTCTTCTATCCGTTCTGGTGTCATGCATTCGCCGCCTCTCCCCCGAGCAGTTCCGGATTGTCGTGAATGTTTCCGATGACCGTAGTTTCAGCCGTTTCACTAAACAGGTAATCTCCGTCCTTGCCGTCCATATTTTCAAGCAGAAACGAACCATCATGATACTTCACGATCCCTGTCCGAGTACCAGAAAGGGGGAAAAGCATTTCTTCGGCGGTGCATATATCCTCCTCGTAGATCTCCCGTTCTCTCAGGTCATTTAAACCACTGTATTGCCCCTCAGTCCCCTTGATAATTTCTTGTAGTTTAAGATGTCCTTTATCATCTAAACTGGATATTGCCAAAGATCCGGCGATACTCACTTGCACAAGACCTCCATAAACCCATTGGCCTGTTTCTTTCGACTTACCGCGAAACTTATTAGCTCTGCTCATACTGTTTATGCCTCCCTATGGTATAATTATGAAAATTTCATGAGGTGATCATTGATGAATCGCAAGATACTTATCTGGCTTGGTATAGTAACAATTGCTCTATTAATTCTCTTTTTCATTGGAATCAACTATATGTTTTATTATTCGGGGAGGTAGAGGGTGGTTAACCCTCTCGATTGATTACTCGTATTCTGGGTTGCTGAACTCCGTTTCGTAGTCATCCATAATGACCTTTGTACCGTGTGTGTAAAGCTTAAACAAAGTTGCTTCAAGTCCGTACAATCCACCCATAATCGTTTTCTTATCAAATGTCTTGTCGGCAATTTGGACGCTGTTGATGCAACCTTCCTTGTCAAGATCAAGGCGGTATTTACATTGATAATTTGGTTGATCGGGCTGCGGATCAAAGTAAATGAAGGCGAGTGTGCTGTAATTTTTATCTGCATGGACCGTGATCTCTTTGTAATCTTCATAGTCGAGTTCTCCGAGTTTGAGTTCATCCTCAACCATTTCTTTGATAATTTCCGAAAATTTAATTGACTCTTTCTTCGTTCCCAGCAACTCCTGTAACTGCTCCTGCATTTTGGCAACACCAACATCATGAATGGATCTTTCCAGTTCTGCTTTGATAGCATCGAGAATCACGTGGTTATATGATGGAATATCCAATTGTTCAAGGTTAATCTGCAGCTGATTTTTTACGGCTTCTTTCAACCCCTTGCCGAAATCGCTCCAGCTTCTCAAAGAGTCTTCAACAATATCCTTAATGGTGTCCTCAAGCTGCTTTTTGATAATTTTTTCTAAATATCCTTCAGTGTTCAGTTCAGCCAATTTAGAATTAATGATTGCGTTCATATCCATGCTCATCGTTTATCTCTCCTTATGGGGCTATGCCCGATTAGTGTTGAAGTGTCTCTCATAAGACTTTTTGTAAAATTCAATGAGGCCAGCCTTTTTGAGAACGGCATATTTACACCGACAAACATGTTCCGTCTTCCCTAGCGCAAAGGACAAAGATCGAGCACTATCACTCTCGTAAAATGTACAAAGGTATTCAAGATCCTCTTGACTAAATCGTTTACCGTGAGCGAAGTGAAACTCTGGATGATAGTTCATTCGATGATGTCCGTCATACGTAATCCCCTCAATAGCATCTGATTCTGGATGCGGCATTAAATCGCCTAGCATATCCGTTCCCTCCACCGGGCTGTTATGGCCCTTTATTTGTCAAACTCCCAACTCTCGCATTTCTGCATCCTCTGTGGCATCCAAAGTGATCGATGGCATGCCGTCCCATAACTCTCGAATCTCATTAGCCTTAGCTACTACTGCTGCTTTTTGCTTTGGTGTTAATACAATATCCTTAGCTTCTTGATAATGGTTTTCAGCTTTGGTGTACGCCCTTGTATGAAGTACGTTCATGTACTTCCAAAACTTATTGGTACTCAAGGATTTGATTCTCTGGAAGTGTCTGCGTTGTTCTGTTTCGGTCATTTAACTATTCACCTCGCGTTGTTATACGAATATTCATGCCTCTTGTAAGATATATTTCTTTCTTATCCTCCCTTTCATATTGGTGATTGTGTTTTTTGAGACGTTAAGAACTTCGGCTGCTTCAGAGTTTGTGTATCCATTAATCATCATTGTTGTAACTGTTTGCTCTGATTCGGTTAATGAATCTATAAAATCATCAACATCAATTAGTGTTATGTCATCATTAATTGGTAAGAGATTCGAAAAGTTCAGATCTTCGTTATCTGACCGAAGCAGATTTCTGTCCATTGAGATAACCAACTTCGGTTTTCCTTTACAATGAAATGGGGTTCTGATTGCACATACTTTACTTTGAAGATAACGAATGATATACCCTTTGATATAAGGGACAGCGTATGTTGAAAACTCCTTACCCGGCTTGTTAATCGGATCAAATCGGTCGAACGCAAGCAACAGACCGAAATATCCTTCACTAATTAAATCTTCTATGTCTACAATATTGGAAGTGCGATTTTCGTAATGATTTGCTATCTTAAACACTAATTTCCTATGTTCTTCTACACATTGTTCTTTAGTTCCAAGTGTTGGGTGATTATCTCTGATGCGAGATATTTCCATAGCTACTCTGCCCATCTGAATCCTCCTAATCTTCAAAACGTTCGCCATAACTATACACTGGCGTAGGTTCTACAGGTCTTCCTAACGCATCTGCCATCATACTTGCGAACACTGCCATGTCTCTATCTTCAAAGGACTGTAGCAAACGCAATTCATTTGATTTAAGATTTCTTCCAGCGGCAGCAGTCAGTAAATCAACAACCGGCTTGATTTGATTTTGTCGTTCTTGCTTCTCACGCTCTTTTTGCTGCTGGATATTCTTTTTGTGATTGAACTCTTCCCAATCCTTTTCGTCGAACCAGAAGTGATCACCGTATTTGTCTCGAAAAACAGATATCCAGTATTGTAAGGCCTCTTCGTTAGTTTGAACGGCGTCGTGGCAAGGCCAACACAATCTTAATCCATTAGTCTTAACGCCGCGTCCCTTCCGACCTCTCGGCATTACGTGATGTGTAGTATCTGAATTAGCACTCTTACATATTGGACAAATTCCATTTGATTCAGCAATGATTTCAGCAAGTACATCGTCGTTAAACTCTCCACGATCTTTTGAGCTTTTGCCTTTTTGGTGATGAGCAAGGAGTCCTTTCTTCCATTCTGGAACTTCCTTCTTAGCTTTTGTCTTTTGCTGATGTAAATTGCTGTAGGATTTCTTTTCTTTAACTTGCTTTTCAGGTTTCCAAAATGTCTGATGTGCCATTGCCCATTCTCACCTCCTATGTCTCGATTTTAGTTCTTGGCTAATGCAGTAACGCTACGGATATTATGTGATTCGTTCTAGATAACCAGCTTGTTCTAGTGTTCTATAATGACGCTCACGCTCAGATGCCGTGAAATGAAGTGGTAAAATGGTATGCGCTGCATAAAAAGCGATTGCTTCCTTAACCTCCTGTGGCGCATTGTCCAGTTCGGCAAGGTTAATTGTTTTTTTATTCATTAGATTCTCCTTTCTCTTCGTCAGGAAAATTTTCCTGACTCATTGATGTTGTGTTACCAACCTCCGGCAGAATCACCGGAACGCTGCCAGCCTAATGTCTGTTTAGAGTCGCTGGCACGACTATGTGGTGAGAACATCAACATCCCCACGGTGGCGGTGTCCAATTGGCAAGAGGCGGTCTTTTCGCCGCGCCTCACGGTGACATTGGTTATCCTTCGTGGTGTCCATCTGCACCCAAAATTCTTCTGCATCCCAATTATCTCGGTTAAGATATACTTTCATGATTATTCCTCCTACAAAAATATTCTTTATCGCATTACGAATATTAATTCTATAACTAAATAATATACGATATCGCATAACGAGTCAATAGATCTTGCTAAAAAATATCCGTTATCGTATAATCGATTTACGAGGTGATGACATGGTTATGGTTAAACCCAATCTAACTCCATTATTAAAAGAGATGGGACTTACTCAAATGGAATTATCAGATAAATCCGGTGTACCACAAGGAACGATTAGTCGGTTTGATAAAAATTCTCGACATGAAGCAAATCATTTATTTTCGATTGCTAAAGCTTTAGGTGTTACTATTGAAGAATTATTTATAGTGGAGCAAGAGGAATGAATCCTCTATGCTCCTTTTTCATGTTTTGTTACCTTTGTTAGCTTCATATCTGGTGGCATTATGGGCTGTCCGTGATGGTCCCAATATGTGTCTGATGGTAATTCCCGATATTTTTGAAGCTCATCTCCATCAATGAAATACCTTTTATATACGCCGTATTCTCCATCTATCGTTTCTACAACTCCAGGATTAAGTTTTTCACTCATGATAGCCTCCTGGGAAAACCAGTTGATCATCTACGATTTCCAACCTCAGTTGATTAGGATCGTTTTCATCAGCCTTCAGTTGTTCCATTTTCCAGATGATACGTGACAACTCACTTTTGTCATTTTCATCTAGGTACCTTTCGATATCCTGACCATTCAAGATGACGTTTTCACTCATTTTCATCAACCCTTCTATAGTTTTTCTATATGTTTAATCGGTTTAAAGGTTAGTATGAAGCGCTCTTCAAATCACCGATTTAGTTGTTTCTATATTTCAGTACGATAAGGCTGGACAATGAACCTGCTACCTTCGGAATCATCTCCCCGAAAGATAACTGACGTCATTTTACCTGTATACTCTATTGATATGACATCTGAGTCGATTGCCTTCAGTAGATCGATAATGTACTTTGCGTTTAAGGAGACAGTGAAGGGTTCTCCTTCAAGAGACAACGGCTGTACGTCTCCTTTTGCTTTCCCCATTCCTTTTCCGTTTCCGCGGATAGTTAGCTCTGTTTTGGATGCTGCCAATCTAACCTGGTTCATCTTTTCTTCTTTCGCTAGGGTATAAATTAGATCGAGCGACTTTGCGAATTCCTTTTTACTGACCTTGAGGGTAGACAATCCAACCACCTTAGCAAGCATTCTGTCAACATCAGGATAACGACCTTCAAGTACCCTAGAATAAAATGTGAACCGATCCGTCTTGACGAATACCACGAAGACATCCCCAGACTGTAATTTCGAAAATCCGAACTGTACCTCATCTTTATCGAAAATGATCTTTTCCAATTCTATGAGACCACGAGCTTCTACTATCGCGCTGCCGGAATCTTTTACTACCATTGGTCGTTGTATTGAAGCAACTCTATTTCTGTCCGTAGCCATCAACTTGATCTGATTATCTAATAATGTTATGTTCACACCTGTTATTTCAGGAACCTTCGACTCAGTGGCTACCGAGAAAACGGTCTTCTTAATAAATTCCTTCATTTCTTTTCCTGATAGGACGGTGGTTTCTCCCCAATCCACGTCTGGGGGCTGAGGAAATTCCTCAGGATCAAATCCGGTGATTTCAATCTCCTCACTTTTATTGACAATCGTTATTTCAAAATTTCTACTGACATCAAGTTCAATCTCCCCGTTCATTTTCCTGATAAGTTCAAGGGCTATTTTTGGAAGTACAACCGATCCAGCGCGAACAATTTTAACCTGTTCCTCAGGAATATAAGATTGAATGGTTGCTCTCTCGCTTGCTCCACTAACGCTTACTCCGTCATCTGTGGTTTGTACCAGTAAACCAGACAAGATCTCCATAACCGGTTTACCTGATACCGCCTTCTCTGCATCAGATAGAGCCTCAGCAAGTAATGAGCTATCTACAACTATTTTCATG
>DASXLR010000066.1:0-20566 GCA_036496075.1 Paenibacillus sp.
TACTCCGTAAGCATATGCCTTGGTCTCCGAATTTCAACCGCTACGCGAGTTTAATTCAGAAATTTGGAGACCACAGCGATTGGAGAAACGATCCGTTCGCGGAGCGACCGCGCAAAACACTAACCTTCTCACACAAAACAAAGAGGCAATCCCTAGCCATGTTAAATGACTTTTGGGACAGCCCCTTTTATTGGAGAATTGAAGATATCGAGGTGCTCTCAAGGTCGAATTACTTCTACACATTATATCAATGCATATCTAATTTTTTTGGACCGCTACAGCTTTAGTCTTCCGTTTAGTAGTCTCCAAAGAGTCATGTTTATGTCCCAAGAAGTTGGTACCGAGCACACCCACAATAATCATCATGGCACCAATAATATGATAGTATCGCAATTGTTCGCTCAGGAACATGGCGCCAGCAAACATAGAAACGAGTGTAGAGAAATTACTGAACACACTCATTTTGGAAGCTTCGATCCGAGAGAGTGCGAAGCTTGAGAGTAATGTTGTAACCATGGTAGAGAGAACACCGAGATATAACAATGCCCCAATATAGCTGATGTCTGTCAGTGGCAGCATAAATTCATTTAATGTTCCAGCAGCACTATGTTTTCCTACAGCCATAATATTAAATAAAATGAATCCGACTCCAAGCGTGACGTACGTTAATTCCATCGGTTTAAAAGAACGAGTTAAAGGTCGTGCAAGCACGCTATATCCAGCGAATGAAATGGCAGATAGGAGTAGTAATAATACGCCTTGGAAGTTACCAGAGGTTGACCCAGAACCACCTTTCATCACGAAGATGAAGATGACTCCTGCTACAGAGACTAGTAAAGAAATTTTCTGTAGACCACTACTTCGTTCCTTAAGAAAGTAAGAGGCAAGTAATAAGGTGAAGATGGGGACGGATGCCTGAATAATTCCCGCCTCTGATGAGGAAGCATTCATGAGTCCAAAAGCTTGGAATGCAAAGAATAAGATTGGAGACAGCAAAGCAAGGGGTAAGATGGCACGTAGGTCCTTCAGTTTAATGCGGATAGGTATCCAGCCGAAAATCACGGGAATACTGGCAGCAAAGAAAGATACCGTGAATCGATGTGCTAGAACATCTAAAGGATGTGCTGCAGAGATCGTCATTTTAACAAATATAAATGAGAATCCAATAATGATGGCATATAACAATGCAGCTAAATAAGCTGGACCATTCTGACGTGTAGTATTCATTCGTATCCCTCCAGTGTATGAGTAGTGGTTAGGTTGTAACCAGCTTATTTAATATACAAGAACTCAAGAATGAGATACAATAGCAATTAAACTTAAGTGTACCGGTACAGAATGGGATGAGGTGGAACAATGAAGAAATACTCACAATTGATTCTAGCGCTTGAAGAACGGATTCAAGAGGGCGAATTCTCTCAAGGAAACAAGTTGCCTTCGATCAGAAATCTAGCAGAGAGATATGGCTGTAACAAAAGCACCGTTATTCGTGCTTATGAGGAGATGGAGAAGCGTCATCTCATATATTCTATCCCTCAAAGTGGATATTATGTGGTACAGAAGCAGAGGAATTACAAAGATAACTCGGTTGAGGATAGTCAAAAAACGGTATTGGATTTTGCATCATCAGCACCAGATCAGCTTGTATTTCCATATGTTGATTTTCAGCATTGCATTAATAAAGCTATCGATGCTTATCAGGATGATTTATTTACCTATGGAACACGAAAGGGTCTCACTTCCCTGATCCTAGTGCTACAGAAACACTTAGCCGGATATCAGGTGTTTACGAATAAGGAGCAAATTGTGGTGACATCGGGTGTTCAGCAAGCGCTAGCTATTCTTGCCTCTATGCCTTTTCCGAGTGGCCGGGACACAATTGTTATTGAGCAACCGGGGTACTTTTTATTCATTGAGATGCTGAATCTAATGAACATTCCGGTTATAGGGATACCTAGAAATGAAGAGGGGCTAGATCTGAAGAAGCTGGAGGAAATATTCGCTACGGGTACAATAAAATTTTTCTACACGATGCCTCGTTTTCATAACCCGTTAGGGACATCCTTGACGATGAAGCAGAAGCAGGAAATCGCACGACTGGCACATAAATATGATATTTACATTGTTGAGGACGATTATCTAGCAGATCTAGAGGACGATTCCAAGGCGGATCCTATTTATGCGTACGCTTCTTCACCTCATGTGATTTATCTCAAAAGCTACTCCAAAATTCTCTTTCCAGGCCTACGAGTAGGGGTTGCAGTTCTACCCCCGTTGTTGATCGATATGTTCAGCCGATTCAAAGTCATATTGGACGTTGATACTTCTATGTTATCTCAGGCGGCACTCGAAATTTATATGAAAAGTGGGATGTTCGAACGCCATCGTGAACGGATCAAGTCTTCATACAATAGAAAAACGAAGCAGTTAAATGAAGCCTTAGCACGGAATTCTGATCATGAGTCATTCGCTGCTGCTCCGCGTAATCGGGGCGTGCATACCATTGTGCCCATGCCTAATAAGCTCTCATTTGAAACGCTGAGGCTTGCACTTAAGAAGCGTAACATCATCGTGGATAGTACCGAGTCTTATTATCTACATGGAGGATATACTGAGAAAACGCTGCGATTGAACGTATCTAATGTTCCAGGTACTAGTATAATTACAGGAATCGAAATTATTCGTCAGGAGATTGACAGGTTGAATATTCCACGCTGATCATGTTGGAGATGAAACTTTATATGGTTACGGATAATTACTACGCCAGCCACAGTCTGCTGAAGTAGTCGGGTAATGAATCCCATATATACGAAATGGCAGGTCAAGGATAAACACCTTGGCCTGCCATTGTGGTAACTCAGTTTCTTTTACAAAAAGAGAGAGCCTTTTCTCAAAAGATGATTCTACAGCGTCATTTCTCGAAGTGCCTCATCGGCAGCCTCAAGTGTACGTTCAATATCTTCGTCCGTATGAGCTGTGGTAAGGAACCAAGCTTCATATTTGGATGGAGCAAGATTAATGCCACGGTTGAGCATATTACGGAAGAATGCGGCAAAGACTTCTCCATCTGTATCCTGAGCCTCTTCGTAATTTGTAACAGGGTGATTACAGAAATGGGTAGAGAACGAACCACGTATGCGATTAATCGTTAGGGGAATCCCATGACGATCTGCAGACGTTTGAAGTCCATCAGTAAGTTTCACGGCAAGGCGGTTCATCTCTTCATAAACACCCTCGCCTTGTAATACTTCCAAGCAAGCAATACCTGACAGAATAGAAGCGGGGTTGCCTGCCATCGTTCCGGCTTGGTATGCAGGTCCAAGAGGAGCAACTTGTTCCATAACATGTTTTCTACCTCCATAGGCACCAATTGGTAATCCTCCACCAATGATTTTGCCTAGAGCTGTAAGGTCAGGTACGATAGCATCATGATTCTGTAAACCAGCAAACGTTTGAGCTGATCCATAATGGAAACGGAAAGCCGTGATCACTTCGTCATAGATAACGAGAGAGCCATTATCATGTGTCATCTTGCATAGACCCTCTAGAAATCCATCTTCGGGCATAACCATTCCAAAGTTACCGACGATCGGTTCGACCATAACTGCTGCAACATCATCGCCCCAGCGCTCTAGTGCTACTTTTAGTTCATCCAAATCGTTAAAGGGTACTGTAATGACTTCTTGAGCAATACTTGCTGGAACTCCTGCACTATCGGGAATACCTAGTGTTGAAGGGCCTGATCCGGCAGCTACAAGAACTAGATCAGAATGGCCATGGTAACAACCGGCAAATTTAATAATTTTGTTGCGTTTCGTGTATGCTCGAGCGACTCGAATCGTTGTCATGACGGCTTCTGTGCCGGAATTGACGAATCGAACTTTATCCATAGAAGGAATAGCCTCTTTCAACATGATCGCTAGCTTAATTTCCCACTCCGTAGGAGCCCCGTAAAGGGTACCATTCTCAGCCGCTTTGGTTATAGCTGCTGTGATATGAGGATGGGCATGCCCTGCGATAATGGGACCATATGCCGCAAGATAATCAATATATTGGTTATCATCGGCATCCCAGAAATGAGCACCTTTGGCCCGCTTCATAAAGACGGGTGCACCGCCGCCTACCGCTTTGAATGAGCGCGAAGGGCTGTTGACGCCACCGACAATATGCTGCAATGCTTCTTGATAGAGATGTTCCGATTGAGTACGTTTTATCATGGGGTAAGAACTTCCTTTCATCGTTTCGCGAGAGAGTGGAAGCAAGCCTTATAAAGGCTCCTTCCACTCTCTGTAGGCGAGGTAATAATTTTACCAGATTTTATTTTGTTGTATCTACTTCTGCGCCATCTATAGAGGGCTCTACTTCAGTATTCTCTAATACCTTTTGAACATAGATTTTTAGATCGTCTAGGTTTCTAACTGTGATCACAGATGCACCACCAATGTTCTCTTCTGCAAGGAGATTCATGGGAGGAATCTGCTCACTACCTTCGATGGAGCTTTGATATCCAATATTAGCAAGTTTCCACATATCATTGGTTGATAGATTGGTATCCACGAATGGACTAACCTCTTCCAGTATGGATGGAAGCTTCATGATCGAAGTGGTAGACTGCATCTTGCTAGCTACGGTTTTTAAGAATTCTCTTTGCCTCTCCGTACGCGTATAGTCAGATAAAGCATCGTGCCGGAATCTCACATATTGCAGTGCCTTATCTCCATCTAAATGCTGCATGCCTTTTTTGAGATCAATATCATATTGGTGCTTATCCGCTTTGCTTCCATATTTCATATCCTTCTCAACGAAAAAATCAACGCCACCTACGGAATCGACTAATTTAATGAATCCCTGAAAGTCTGTGTACACATAATATTGAACGGGAATACCAAGAAGATCACCAATCGCTTTCATGGCTGTATTGGGACCATGAGTAATGGCGGTATTGATACGATCTTTGCGGAATTCAGGAATATCAATATAAGTATCTCTTAGGATAGAAAAAAGATGGATTTTCTTCTTCACAGGGTCAAGTGTAACAACCATCATACTATCTGATCTAGGAATTTCGCCTTTACTAAGCCCACGTCCATCTACACCCATGATTAGAATGCTAACGAGCTCAGTTCCTTCCCATTTGGGAGGTTCTGTTGCCGCTGCCTCGACCTGTGGTAAATGACTAAACGGAGATTCTTTACCTTCTTTATGCAATCCTTCTAGACCATTATAAATGGATGTGAAATAATATACTACATAACCAATCACTGCAACTATGAGTACAGCAAGAACCCACCAAATGGTTCTTTTCGTCTTTCTCGTCATTCAAGCTTCTTCCTTTCACAACTCTCGGAAATAGGTGCGGTTTTTCGACATCGATGGATTAGGATTCATTACATTATAATTTTTTTTGCAGATACAATCAATTTATTAAGTAGAATAATGACATATGAAGGAGAATAAAATGATGGATACATTACAAATAGGGCATAACGCTCCAGAATTTACACTTATGGCTTCAAATGGTGAACAGGTATCCTTAAGTCATTATCGTGGTCGTAAAGTTGTACTTTATTTCTATCCAAAGAATATGACCCCAGGCTGTACACAGGAGGCATGTAGTTTCCGTGACGCTAATTCAGATATCGAAGAGCTAGGTGCTGTTATTCTTGGAATTAGTCCGGATGAGTTGAAATCACATCATAAATTTATCGAGCGAAATCATCTTCCGTTCCTTCTTTTATCGGATACTGATCACGCTGTAAGTGAAATATATGGCGTATGGCAGCTTAAGAAAATGTATGGAAGAGAATATCTAGGTATTGTGAGATCAACATTTCTTATTAATGAAGAGGGAGTAATTGTAAAGGAATGGCGTAAAGTTAAGGTAGCTGGGCACACAGAAGAAGTACTAAAGACACTTCAATTGCTTGGACAATAACAAATATAAATATATGACAGCAAATCGACTGGGATGCCTGTACGGAACAGCTGATTTGCTGTTTTGTGTTAGCTATTTATGAAAACGCCTTGAAATCTTATATGTAAATTTTATCTTATGTTTATATTGACATGGGTATTGGTTAGGATTACAATGATTCGTATGCGAAATAATTTGGATGGGAATAATACGAAGCAAAATGTAGAAAATACGGACAGTGATTCTAAGCAGATTCGGGAAGTATTAAGCTCATTTAATCAAGTGAAGCACTCACTTTTTTACTTGTTACGGAAAAATGCGGATGCCTTGGGGACCACATTTATGCAGTTTCATGTACTCCAAACACTTCGCGCACATCCCAATATTGGGTTAACTGAGCTATCTGAGCTAATTCTTGTTGGGAATAGTACAACAAGTGGGTTAGTAGATCGATTGGTGAAGTCAGGATTAGTTAGCCGCGAGCGGCTTGAGAGTGATCGCAGATCGGTCACACTCCGAATAACAGATGAAGGAGATGAATTACAAGATCGAATGGAACGTGCATATATACAGTCATTGTCTCCTCTGAATCAGTTGTCTGTGAATGATAGGCAAGATTTACTCCGGATTCATCAGCAGATGAATGAGATATTACAACAACAAGGGAGAGATATTGTAAATTATGAATAATAGTGATACCTCAGTTCTAGATAATATAAAAAGAGGTCCGATTATAGCTGCACTCATGATTGGAGCATTTGTAGCATTTCTAAATCAAACGTTATTGAATGTTGCCTTACCTAGCATTATGAGTGATCTAAAGATTGAAGCGGCTATAGGACAATGGTTAACTACAGGATATATGTTGGTTAATGGTGTTCTCATACCTGTCACAGCATTTCTGATTTCCCGTTTTACAACGAGGCAGTTATTTATTTCGGCAATGGGACTATTTACGATAGGAACATTGATTTGTGGATTATCACCTAATTTCGGAATATTAATGGTAGGTAGAGTCGTTCAAGCAGCTGGTGCAGGTATTATTATGCCTTTAATGACCGTTGTATTTTTAAATATCTTCCCGATTGAGAAGCGGGGATCAGCTATGGGTTTAATGGGGCTCGCTATGATTTTGGCCCCAGCTATTGGCCCCACACTGTCGGGTTGGATTGTAGAGAATTATGATTGGCGTGTGCTGTTCTATATTATTTTACCGTTTTCGGCAATCGCTACATTAATCGGCATATTATTTTTGAAAAATGTGACTAAAGTAACGAAACCTTCATTTGATATGTTATCTGTTGTGTTATCAACGATTGGATTTGGTGGACTTCTTTACGGATTTAGTGATGCAGGTACAGACGGTTGGGGAAGTACAACGGTTCTTTCTTGTCTCGTGATAGGAACTGTGTCTGTAAGCTTATTCGTATGGCGCCAAATTTCTTCGACAAGTCCTATGCTTGAATTTAGAATTTTTAAATATAATATGTTCACATTGACGACCATTATTAATGTGTTGATCACTATTTCTATGTACGCAGGAATGATTTTACTTCCGATCTTCTTACAGAATATCAGACAGTTTACACCGATGGAGTCGGGGCTAATGATGCTTCCAGGTGCGATATTGATGGGGATTATGTCTCCCATTACTGGCGCTATATTCGATAAGGTTGGAGCGAGATGGTTATCTGTAATTGGTCTGCTGATTACCGTTATTACTACTTATGAATTCACACAATTAACGGGTGCAACCACATATACCCATATGATTCTTATTTATTCGATACGTATGTTTGGTATGTCATTGATGATGATGCCCATACAGACCGCAGGTCTCAATCAGTTGCCTCAAAGCATGAATGCTCATGGTACAGCGATGTCGAATACTCTTCGGACCATTGCAGGATCGATTGGAACGGCCGTTCTTGTTACCGTGATGACGACACAATCAAAGAGTCATGCTACAGAGCTAGCGATAGCAGGCGGTGTCTCTCCAACAGATAAGCTAGCGATGGCTCATATCGCCGCAGAGTCAACGATCTATGGTATTAATCAAGCATTTGTGATTGCCACTTGGTTAGCAGCAGTTGCTTTAGTGTTAGCTTTCTTTATCAAAAAAACGAAGCCTGCACCCGAAATTTCTCAATCTGATGTGAAACACATGACAGGTGAGGTTAAGCAATCTCATTGATTGTGGATAGTGAAGCTGAAATCAGACAAATGAACAATAACCCGAAGGATATGTACTTTGAATAAAAAAGTGCAAATCCTTCGGGTTTTTTATGGAAAAAGCAAGCATCTTAGGAATGTAAGATATTGGCTTTTTGAGTGGTTACGTTATAAGAGTGAACATACTACTTCATCGACAATCCCATAGGATTTGGCCTCTTCAGCAGATAAGAAATAGTCTCTTTCCATGTCCATTCTTACCTTTTCTAGGGATTGACCGGTTTTCTCAGCAAATAAAGAATTCAGTTGGTCCTTTATTTTCAGAATACGTCGTGCGGATATTTCAATGTCTGTGGCCTGCCCTTGTGCCCCGCCCAAAGGTTGATGGATCATAACTTCACTGTGCTGTAATGCAAGCCGTTTACCTTTATGACCCGCTAACAGCAGTAATGATGCAGCGGAAGCAGCAAGCCCTGTGCATATGGTTCTGACCTCGGGTTTGATAAATTGCATCGTGTCATAGACTGCAAAGGCGGCTGTAACGGAACCTCCAGGACTATTAATGTACAAAGAAATATCCTTGTCGGGATCATCTGCTGCTAGAAAAAGCAGCTGCGCAACAATGTTGTTGGCTGTTGAATCGTTAATCTCTGATCCTAGAAATACAATGCGATCCTTCAGTAGACGGGAATAAATATCATAAGACCTCTCTCCATGAGAGGTCTGCTCAACAACATAAGGTATAATACTCATTTAATATCCTCCTCAAAGTTTTGCGAAGCAAAACTGGCATCGAAAGCGTGAACCTAAGTTTTGCGAAGCAAACTAGCAACGAAAGCATGGGCACAAAGTTTTGCGAAGCAAAACCTTATGCTGCCATTTGGAGCGGCGATGATGTCATGCAGACCGGGGAACGGGAATCTTTGTGAACATATTGTTGTACGGTGGTTTCACTAATGGCAATAATGAGCTCCTCTAGAACGGTGGAGTTCTCATATTTAACCGCTTGAATTAGCCGGCTCTTAAACCAATCCTGACGAATGTTGTGCCAGTGGTGACTAAAGTCTCCGGGATGGTCTTGGGTCTTCTGGCGAGCCCGATACAGGAGTGCTTTAACCGCTGTTTCCTTGATCTGTAGTCTATTAGCTATCTCAGACAATGAATACAGGAAGCCTTCCTTCATGACGAACGCTAACAGCTGCTTGGGAGTTAATCTCTCCATTAGCAGATCCAACCCTTCTGGAAGATCTTCTGTGTTCTGATCTTCATAACCACATTCATCTATCGGACCAAGATGTAACTTAGACTTTTTGCGTAATTCGTCAATCCAGGAATTACGTGCAATGGTACGCAGTAAGGGCATAGTGATATTGTGTTCGCGTTTTGAGGCATAGAAGGATAAGGTCTTCGCGATGGTCTCCTGTGTTAAATCGTCAGCGTCCCAACGATTATTGGTGATGGAAAGACAGTGTTTTTGCAATATTGTATATAGCTCTTCACATTGTTTCTTCAGTTCTATTTGTGTTTGAATTTCTTTGTGGATTAACATGTTAATCACTCCTTCAAGGCCTATATGTATATAACGTATGAGAAGGGTGGAAAGATACGCCCTCGATTTTTTATTAAATGGCACCTATTCAATAGCTTATATTTAAAAAAGAACCTTACGAAATTCTCGTAAGGTTCCTTTTGTGTGTCCCGAAGGTCATGAAGGTCGTTTAACTCTTTTCTTATCCGGTTTAGCAAATATAGCAGCACTCATCTTTTTGCGGAAACGATAGATGATGACGGTGAGGGCAATAATAGCAATCCCACCAACGATCCACAGAGAGTACACTTCCGCTAAATGAAATGCAACTTGCCATTGTGGTCCGAATATTTTACCAAGACCAAGAAAGAGAATAACCCAGAATAGCGCACCACTGTAGGCGTAGAGGGAAAATTTACGAAAGGGGAGTGCATTTATACCCGAGAAATAACCTGTGAAATGTCGGACGCCTGGAATGAAATATCCGATAAAAATAAGATTATGACCATACTTACTGAACCACAGTTGCGTTTTTTCTAATTTATGCGGAGAGAGGAACATAAATCTTCCGAATCTCTTAATAAAAGGCAATCCTGCCTTTAGACCAATGTAATAAGTAATAGTCATTCCAATGGTTGTACCTAGGAACGCTATAATCAACAGCCATGCGAAATCGAGAACACCTAGATAGGAAAGATAGCCGGCATAGGCCATCGTTGTTTCACCAGGGAATGGGAGAGCAATGAACTCCAATAATAAGCCGATAAATAATACCGCATAACCATATTCCTCAAACAATAACTGAATCCATTTAAGTAACTCCAATATGTTCACTCTCCATCTATAGGACTGTCTCGAGATCATTCCATATTACTAGTCTTTTTTTATAACCCTCACCATATAATCTATCAGAAAAGTAGAATTCATAGAAACGGTGGAGGTAAAATTCATGATCAACAAATTTTTTTCCGTCAATAAACAAAAGTTGGGATTCGTATTCACGTTGTTACTTTTGGTTCTGATGATGCTCCCTACACAAGCTCAGTATAGACAACTTAATGCTAAATTAGATCCCGAAGGCACATTACTTCCATCCTCAGTATCAAGTCCATCTAACACATCCTCCCTGCAAGAAAAAACAATAGAATGGTTATCTTCAGCTGAGGTGCAAGCAGATGCAGCTGTTAAGCAGAAGATGAAGAAAACGGTGTATCTTACCTTTGATGATGGACCAAGCAAGCTTACAGGTGAAGTGCTTGACATATTACAAGATTCCAATATCAAAGCTACATTTTTTGTATTAGGTGAACATGTTACAAGATATCCTGAGTTGATCTCTCGATTACATGAAGAGGGGCATGCCATAGGCAATCATACATATAATCACAACTATGATGAACTGTATAAAGGCTTCTCTCCATTCTGGAATCAGATCAAACAGACCGAAGCAGAGATTCAACGTGTTATAGGAGTTCGAACATCACTTGTGAGAGCTCCTGGCGGAACGGCTGGACATTTTGATAATACCTATTTCAGTCTAATGAAGCAAGCAGGGTATCAAGTTATCGATTGGAATATAGATAGTGGTGACTCTAGAGGGAGGAACGTACCCGCGCGAGATATTATTAGACAAGCCACGGAGAACATAAGCAATGATCAGGTAGTCGTTCTCATGCATGACGGCGGAGGGCATGAAGAGACGATTAAAGCACTTCCAGCTATCATTTCGAAATATCGTGCTCAAGGGTACAACTTTGATATTCTGACTCCGGAGCAGGAGTCTGTGCAGTTCAAGGTCACTCAAAGTGCTAAATCTTTGAAGCGAGTACAGCCAAGTCAAGCGTGGATTGCTACTCATATCGTTCCGAATGAGGGGATATTTACACAAAGTAAAGATTTGATATTGCAAGTGGGTAGAATGGAAACAAAACTTCAGTCGAGCGAATATCGGATTGTTGGAGGAAAGATTATGGTTCCTGTACGCTTAGCGATGGAAAGACTAGGGGGGCGTGTGACATGGGATCAAGAGCATAAGCTAGCTGCCATCGATATGAATTCTGTTTCGCTACAGATTGATATGGCAACTGGCAAATGGATAAGTATGAGAACAGATAAGCAAGAACAAGCAAACAATATAAGCGTCACGATGCGAGGGGGAGTGATGTGGGCTCCTCTACGAGAATTGCTACAATCGACAGGGCATCCTACGCAGTCCATCCACATGAATGAACAAGAGCTTAGGCTTAAGGCATATTAAGATTTTCCAAAGGAAATTATATTGAAGTGGAGTCTATGAAAATATTATAACAGCACGTCTACTTCCTTTCTTTCATGGAAAGAATGGTTAATAGATTCTTGTGGAATCAATTGACGATGAAGAAGTGGGGGTACTGAACAATGCCTATTCCATCTATGAATAACCAAGAGATACATGCTGAACTACTTGATAGAATGACATCTCGAGTAGGAAAGGTCATGGTCGGCAAAGAAACTGAGATACGACTTGTACTCATGTCTATGTTGTGTGGTGGACATGTGCTTTTAGAAGATGTACCTGGTGTGGGTAAAACGATGCTTGTCCGAGTCATCGCAGCCTGTATGGGAGGTTCCTTTGGTAGAGTGCAATTTACTTATGATCTAATGCCGGCCGATATTACGGGCACGACCGTGTATCACCCTCATAATGGACATTTTGAATTTCGTCAGGGTCCTATTCTTTCGAATGTAGTACTAGCAGATGAAATTAACCGTGCTTCACCACGTACTCAATCGGCATTACTAGAAGCAATGGAGGAGAAGAAGGTGACTGTTGACGGCACAACATATCCGTTACCAAGACCATTTCTTCTACTTGCTACACAAAATCCACTACAGTTTGAAGGGACTTATCGTTTGCCAGAGGCGCAACTCGATCGATTCATCATGCGAATCAGTCTAGGTTATCCAAGCCCGCAAGAGGAGCTAGAATTGTTAACACGGATGCAGTGGAGCCATCCGCTGGAGCAGATCAAACCGGTTGTTATGGTGGAAGAGATTGAAGCAATGCAACGTGAGGTTAGGCATGTATTTGTGGATGAGTCTATTAAGCAGGTTCTTGTAGAGGTTGCCAATAGTTCTCGTAGTCATCCTAGACTTCAACTTGGAATAAGCCCCCGTGGTACTTTAGCTTGGATGCTGGCCTCTCAAGCAGCTGCCTACATGAATGGAAGGATGTATGTCACGCCTGATGATATCAAAGAAACGGCGATGCCCGTTCTCTCACATCGAATTGTTCTTCATTCACATCCCATGCTTGAGGGGATGACTGGAGAAGAGATTGTGACGCAATTATTATCACAAGTGAACCTGTCCGTGCATCGAACCCGCAAGGGGAGTCGATCATGAAAGCTAGGATGATCGAATGGGGAGTTGCGACGCTTGTATTAGGTATCCTTCTTTCTTTATATAGCGGATTTGGGGGCGGATCTGTACAATTTTTGTTGATTCTAACGATTATGATTATGGCTGCTGGTCTTGCCATCCAGCTCTTTGGAGCACGGAATATCGAGATTAAGCGAAGTGTTAATCCACTGCTGCTGTCTACTGGACATGATGCTGAGGTGGTAGTTCATGTTCAATTTCAATCTTTTCTTCCACTTCCTTGGCTGACTGTGACAGACTTCTTCACAGGGGGAACCTATTGTAAGTTGATCTTTCCGGGTTTTTCTAGATCCTTCACTTATTCTTATACACTTTCGAATCTTCCTAGAGGAATTATAGTTTTTCAGCAATGTTATGCAGAGTGGGGTGGACTATTTGGATGGTTTGGAAGGAATTATATCTTGAAGAGTCATGAGGAGATTACAGTGTTTCCCGTCCCAATGGTTATCTCTAAAGATCAAGAATGGACGAGTCACTATATAGGTGATGGTGTATCTGAGCCACGGGATCGCTATCTTACTAGCGGAACCAGGGGACCAGAGGCTCGTGATTATGCAGCAGGAGATCCATTAAGTAAAATTCATTGGAAAAGCTCAGCTAGGCGGGGACGCCTGCAAACGATCCTACCCGAAGAGGAAGAGAATAAAGCTCTTATTGTCATTTTGGACCATAGTCTGAAGGGATATGATCTACTTCGTGCTGTAAATACGGAGGATGATAACGTTCAATCCTTATTTGAATGTGCAGTTTCTGTCGCTACAGGTCTACTACTTGAGGCCGACGAAGCGGGTGTAGAGACAGAATTAGCATGTAAGGGTGGCTCGCTCTCATTCTTAAATACATTGGCGACGATTACGCTTGAGCAAGGTGATCGATTACCTGAACTTGTCAATTCTACTGTCGGGTATGCGATTAAAGGATCACGTGTGGCGATTGTTACAGGAGGATTAAATGCACGGATTGCTGGAGTTGTAACTGTACTACAGGGGGCTGGACTGGTCGTCGATATTTACTGCGTACAACCCATTGTTTCGCTGGTGGATAATGATTACATTCATAGAGTTACCCGGATGGGAATCAAGGTTTATGATGTCCAAGGTCATCTTAAATCAGACAATACTTCATCACCTATCGCGTACCCTGCAGATCGGATGATTTGGAAGGGAGGCGCACCCTATGCAAATACCTATCCAGAATCAAGCACAGCACAAGAACAACGTTCACTATGATAGTTTATCTTTAAATGTTGAAGAGACTGTGCATGCTAACATAGCACAGACCAAGGCTCCTCCATTGCTGTTTCGTGTCGTTCTAAGTATCATTCTGATGGGACTTTTTACCGAATGGCTATATCCACTATCAGAACGGTCATTTGCTGGTCCGTTGCTGGAGATTTTTATTGGATTAACAGGAATGATTCTGTTGATAGGTCTAATCCGTCGGCACATGGTCGTATCCATTCTTATACATGTAATATTGGTTATGGGGGCATGGATCTTTTACTTCGGTAGAGGAGAAGGTGTGGCATGGCTTGGTTCGTATTTAACTATCTTTGAGAATGACTTCAAATCATTTATGGACAGCGGTCAACTTTCTGTAGTCGGAACGGAAACGCATACATTAATTCTGATGATTGGGTGGAGTGTGCTCGTGACATCTGTACAATCTCTTGCTTTGTACAGAAATTCGGTATGGATATTTTCTATTGTTACTGTCGTATATTTGTTGTGTATTGAGAACCTACTTGGTCTAGAAATATATGCTGATATGATCCGTACCACCTGCCTTCTAATCATTCTACAGGGTCTTATATTTTCGTCAAAGTTGATGGAGAAGGCAACCTTCGATAGTTTCAGTAATCTTACATATAGCCGATGGGTTATTGCGGTATGCACCATAGGAGTCATTGTTTGTATGAGTAGTGTTTGGGTGGGGTGGTACATAGTATCTCCTAAGCCCCTCGAAAGAGTTTCAATTCAGGCGTTACTGGAGAAATGGCAGTCATGGTCAGGAGAACGATTCAATGCATCACAAGAGCAAGTTGCTGTTACGGGATATAGCAGTGGGGGAGAAGAATTGGGATCACCACTGCTTCCTGTTAGCAAAATGGTATTCACGGCGCAAACACCAACGGCTTCCTACTGGCGTGGGGAGACATTAAGCTATTATAACGGTCGCAGATGGGCTGACCCTCAATTATTTTTAGACACTGTTCAATTATCAAGTGAAATTCCGAGCTTACCTTCAAATCATCATACTGAGCAACCGACGATGATTCAGACTGTGCAATTTAAGCAGGTTATGTCTGATCATTCTCCTATATTTGGAGGAGGGGATATCGTACAGATCAAGGAGATGAATACAGAACAGGGAGATACTCTCGCATATATACTGCATAATGAGATCACGGATAACGTGAAATTAGCAGGATCAATGGCCAAGAAGACAGCCGATTTAGAGAATGCAGTTACAGGTTATCGTATTGAGGTTATGCCACTCATTGTGAATAAGGATCAGCTTAGAACAGCAGTAGGTATAGACCCTGAACAGATCACACGACGTTATCTGCAATTACCCGATGCTCTGCCTTCACGCATAAAGACGTTGAGCGATAGAATAACATCTGAAACGGATAATCGATACGATGCAGCCCTAGCTATTCAGACATATCTAAAGCAACAATACAAATACACTATGAATACCAAGATTCCACCAGTCAATGCGGATTTCGTCGAGGATTTTCTTTTTGTAACCAGACAGGGTTACTGTAACCACTTTGCGACCGCGATGACTATTATGCTACGCAGTCAAGGGATTCCAGCTCGTTATGTAAAAGGGTATACACAAGGTACCTTGAAAGAAGGGAGTACCTCAACATATGTGGTGGATGAAATCAATGCCCATGCATGGGTAGAGGTGTATTTTCCTGAACGTGGCTGGACGCCATTTGATCCTACCCCTGGTTTTAATATCGCGACAAGCAATACAGAGATTTCAGAAACGGTTAATCCGAAGAATACAATTCAAGAAGTAACTTGGAAGTATTTCTCTGGAACAATGAATGTAATCAAGCAGAGTATGGACAAGGTTACACGGTATGTCGCCCAGAATGGTAGGCTATTTATTTTACAGTGCATAGGAGCAGTCATATTCGTGAGTGGTAGTGTATTCTTGATGTGGAGAGGTCGTCGCTATTTGTTCATATGGCGATTGCAACGCTTGTCCCGAGGCTTTAATCCGCCTAAAGGACAGGTACTAAAGGTTGCGTATAGGGTGTGGGATCAGATAGGACGTCGTTATGGATATATGCCGAAGGGGATTACCGCACAAGAGTATATCCAATATATGGTTATTCCAGATGGGGAGCTTCGTGGGCAAATTCGTCAATTTGTAGATCAATGGGAGAAGATAGCTTATGGAGGGAATATACTAAGTCGTGAACACAGCTTGTCCTTTTTGCGTCGATGCGCTCAACTAGCTGACACATTAGGATGATTATAATGTAATCATAGATGAACCAAAAAAAGAGGAATCTAAGTTTACATTTTAGTGTATTCTATATTCTTAACTCTTACTTTCTTGACGGTATGAATTATCGTTGCGTATAATTAACATCAACAATCGAGGGAGGCACGGTAATGACTAAGCCAAATGAAATTATTGTTGTTCTGGATTTTGGAGGACAATACAATCAATTAATAGCACGACGTATTCGCGACTTGGGTGTTTACAGCGAATTGATGCCTTATAATACACCAGTTGAGAAGATCCACGCACTTTCACCTAAGGGAATTATTTTCTCAGGTGGACCATCAAGCGTATATGAAGAGAATGCACCACATGTTGATCCAGCCATTTATGATTTGAACCTTCCGATCTTTGGTATTTGTTATGGTATGCAATTAATGGCTCAGCAGTTGGACGGCAAAGTAGAAAGATCTGCAAAGCGGGAATATGGGAAAGCTGATTTAGTATTTGAACCTGATGCGACCCTCCTTAAGGGTCTCGAAGCTAAGCAGACAGTATGGATGAGCCACGGTGACCATGTTGTAGAACTTCCAACAGGATTCAAGCTTGATGCAGGAACAGAATCCGCACCCATTGCAGCGATGAGTAACGAAGACAAGCAGTTATACGCTGTGCAATTCCATCCTGAGGTGCGTCACTCAATACATGGTAACGAAATGATTCGCAACTTCTTATATGAAGTGTGTCAATGCGAAGGGAACTGGTCTATGGAGACCTTCGTTGAAGACAAAGTGCGCGAGATTCGCGAGCTTGTTGGAGAAGACAAAGTATTGTGCGCACTTAGCGGAGGCGTAGATTCCTCTGTTGTGGCTAGATTGATCCACAGAGCCATTGGCGATCAGTTAACTTGTATGTTTATTGATCATGGACTGCTACGCAAAGGTGAAGCTGAAAGTGTGATGGAGACTTTTGTAGGCAAATTCGATATGAAAGTTGTTAAAATCGATGCCCGCGAACGATTCTTGTCCAAGCTTGTAGGTGTGGATGATCCTGAGCAGAAGCGTAAAATTATCGGTAATGAATTTATTTATGTATTTGAAGAAGAGTCCGGTCAGTTCGATGATTTCAAATATTTGGCGCAAGGTACACTGTATACAGATATTGTGGAGAGTGGTACGGCTACAGCTCAGACGATCAAATCACATCACAATGTAGGTGGACTTCCTGAAGACATGAAATTTAAGTTGATTGAGCCTTTGAATACACTATTTAAAGATGAAGTCCGCAAAGTAGGAGAAGAATGTGGCTTACCTCCTGAAATTGTATGGCGTCAACCTTTCCCAGGACCAGGCTTAGCTATTCGTATCCTAGGAGAAGTAACGGAAGACAAGCTAACCATCGTTCGTGATTCCGACTATATACTGCGTGAAGAGATCGCTAAAGCGGGACTAGATCGTGAGATTTGGCAGTACTTCACAGCACTTCCTAATATGAAGAGTGTAGGTGTAATGGGCGATGCTCGCACCTATTCATATACTGTAGGCATTCGTGCGGTTACTTCCATTGATGGGATGACAGCCGACTGGGCACGTATCCCTTGGGATGTACTTGAGAAAATATCGGTTCGTATCGTGAATGAAGTAGACAACGTTAACCGAATTGTATATGACATTACTTCCAAACCACCAGCTACAATTGAGTGGGAATAAATAACGTAAGTCTGGAAATGCTGAGTTCTATAAGCATTTCCAGACTTTTTTTCGAAATATAAGAAAGTATATGTATTTAATACAATTTGCATATATTTTTACGAGAAACGGTTACCGACCCTTTAAGGATGGTAACCGTTTCTTCTTTTCTTCTTGTGTTAGTGCTACTTTAGAGCTTACACAGACCCAAACCACGGGAAGATATAGAGATACATTCTTAAAAACACCGTAGATCTAAGGTTTAGTTCATGCTGAGTCCAAATAATTTCTCCATTTACGAACAATATGAAAAATAAATCGAAAATTGTTCGTTTTTTTCATTGACAACTGATGTCATGTCCACCTAAAATAAGAGAGCACAACAACACAAATATTCGTATAATTCCGGGAATTGGCCTGGAAGTCTCTACGAGGTCACCGTAATGACCTGGCTACGATTAAGAAGAGGAACCCTTTGTAGTATCGTTGCCGTTAGGCTTACGATTTCGGGGAGAAGTCTTTTTTTCGGGCCGGCGTCTACCAAGACTCCGGCTTTTTGTTGCTGACGTAAACCAACCAACCTTAGGGGGAGAACAATTTGAATCGCTTTTTCAAACTGAAAGAGAAAGGCACTACAGTGCGCACAGAAATTATGGCAGGTCTGACCACGTTTATGGCAATGGCTTATATTTTATCAGTTAACCCGAACACCTTGACCGCTTTTGGTCAGATTGACATGGGCTGGTATTCTGTATTTCTGGCTACTGCACTGGCTGCGGGGATTTTCACAATTGCGATGGGGTTGTTTATTAATTTTCCTGTAGCTTTGGCACCTGGTATGGGCTTGAATGCTTATTTCGCTTCCGTTGTGCTGTCTTCAGCAACGACAGATCACCCTTTTACATGGCAAATGGGATTGACTGCTGTGTTCGTCTCTGGTTTGATCTTCATCCTATTAACGATTACTCATGTGCGGCAGATGCTACTTGATGCTATTCCAGACAGTTTGAAACATGCAATTACAGTCGGTATTGGATTGTTTATCACCATTATCGGTTTGAAAAATAGTGGATTAATGACAATCGGTGTCGAGGCTGGAAACGATATTCCAGCACATACATTTACAGACGTGCTCTCCTATGAAACAGTTATTCATTTAGGTAGCCTTCAGAATACTAATGTTCAATTAGCCCTTGTTGGCCTGATCCTAATTGCTATCTTAATGGTGCTCCGTGTTCGTGGTGCGATTCTGTTCGGTATCCTCGGTACAACGGTTGTGGGTATATTGATGGGTACAGTAGACTTTAGCACATTATCGAGTCCTGATATTCATTGGGTTCCTGACTTCACAGAATTGAATTTTATGTCTTTTGATTGGGAAGGCATTATGCATACAGGTCTTATTTCCGCAATTGCTACATTTACCTTTGTGGAGTTGTTCGATACGTTTGGTACACTAGTTGGTACGGCTCAGCGGGCTGGTATTATGAAAGATCCAGTTGAAGGTAAAAAACGTGTAGGTAAAGCTATGTTTGTAGATGCAATTGCTGTAACAGGTGGTGCAATGCTGGGTACCTCAACTACAACAGCTTATGTTGAAAGTGCCGCAGGGGTAGCTGAGGGTGGTCGTACGGGTCTAACCGCTGTAACAACAGGGGTATGTTTCTTACTAGCGTTGTTCCTTGCTCCAATTGCTGCACTAATTCCAGGATCCGCTACAGCGGCAGCGCTTATCATCGTTGGTGTGCTTATGCTTCAATCGATTACAGAAATTGATTTTCAGGATATGGTCATTGCCATTCCGGCCTTCTTGACCATTACAATGATGCCTTTCAGCTATAACATTGCTAATGGGATCTCGTTCGGGATTGTGACTTATGTTATTCTTGCTACTTTTGGTAATCTTATAGAGAAGAAGAAATATAACATTCACTGGTTAATGTGGGTATTGGCAGTTCTGATTGTTCTACGCTACGTATTTCTCGGGAGCGCTGGCTAAAGATAGAGTTTATACGGTATTTCAAAAACAAAGCATGGCCCGCGGGCCATGCTTTGTTTTTATTTTATATTAGAATATTAGCTAACAATCAAGATTCATAACCATGTTCCTTCTATATATAATAAACGATGCATCAAGCTTAATTGATGTGAGATAAGTATATTATTAAAAAAAGCTTGCACATCACTAACAGACGTGATATATTATTTATTCGGCCATTAAACGTCGGTCAACACGAATCAGAAAGCTTAACAATCACATGAAAATGACATTGAAAATAAAGCTTGCATTACTGAGTCGGACATGATAAGATATAGTAGTTGTCGCCGAGAACAACTGGTGATGACGAAAGAGAAATTGATCTTTGAAAACTGAAC
>DASXLR010000067.1:0-13777 GCA_036496075.1 Paenibacillus sp.
AAATTAATAGAAAGGTTGGTTGATATGAAGCCTAATCACAATAAGATATTAGCTTTAATGTTAAATGTAGTGCCGGGCCTGGGACATTATTATTTGGGGAGAAAAGGAAGAGCCGTTATATATCCCTTCCTGTTTTTCGGAAGTATTATTTTAGGATTTATGATGTATTTTGCTAGTGGTGGTACTGAAGAGATGATTCTATTTCTCACGGCTTTATTAGCATTGTTCTTCTGGGGAATCAATATGCTTGATTTGCTGATCATACTCCTTAGACAACCTAATTATATACCTGAGATGTCTTCAGATTATGGTATGCCAATGCCACCTCAATATGAACCCCACGTCCGAAGCGGAGAAAGTGAACGATTCTATACGATTTTGTTATCTTTTATTCCTGGGTTGGGACATTTACAATTGGGTCTAATGCAGCGGGGGCTATCCTTCTTAGTCGCTTTCTTCGGTCTTCTGACGATTATGCTGTTCGTGACAGGGTTAACTAGTCAGTCTATATTTCTGCTATTTCTAGGCGTGTTACCGATTATTTGGCTATATTGTATGTTTGATGCTGTTCAACAGGTGCACCGGAAGCAAGCTGGAGAGGTATTGGTAGACAGAACCTTATTTGAGGAATTTGAATCGGGTCGCGAGGAAGGTAAGCGAAGCAAAATATTGGCTACACTGCTGTCGGCCTTTCCTGGAGCTGGACATATGTATGTTGGTTTGCAGAAGCGTGGTTTGCAACTGATGATATTATTTCTGGGCTCCATATATATTCTAGACATTCTTAGACTCTCGGTGTTCCTATTTCTCATTCCTGTGATATGGTTCTTCAGTTTCTTTGATGCCTTGCAGCAGGTTAGTCGATATGGAAGAGAACCTTTGCAAGATCGCCCTCTGATTGATGGGATTGAGAACCATCGGAGATGGATTGGTATTGTGTTGATAGGTTTTGGAATATATTATATAAGTAGCTCTCTAATTATTCCCCTGTTCGAATCCTGGTTTCCTAACTGGCATATTGAGTATAGGGTACGAACATATATGAGAACATTTATTGTATCCCTACTGCTCCTTGCAGGTGGAATTAAATTGTTGCTAGACAATAAGACAAAGAAGAAACAGGAAAGCAGACTACGGCGCTAGTGTGACACTACAGGATTAAAGGAGGAATTCAATGTACAGAGTATTGGTCATGGGTGGAACTCGTTTCTTTGGTAAAAGATTAGTTCAATTACTGTTGGACGATGGAGCGGAAGTCACCATCGCGACGAGAGGTCAAACTGTGGATTCCTTTGGAGATACTGTGAAACGGCTTGTTGTGGATCGTGAAAGCTATGAGTCATTGGCTAAGGCAGTAGAAGGCCGTGAATGGGACCTTATTTACGATAATATATGTTATTCACCACAAGATGCTATGAATGCCTGTGAGATTTTTGCAGGTAAGGTCAAGAGATATATCTATACGTCTAGTATGTCTATCTATGAGTCATTGTCTGTGAACAAGAAAGAAGAGGAATTCGATCCATACCTACTTCCGATTCAGATGGGGAAACGAATGGATTTCGATTATGGAACTGCTAAAGGGTTAGCTGAGGCTGTATTCGCACAACGAGCTACTTTTCCTGTCTGTAGTGTTCGGTTCACCTTCGTATTAGGAATCGATGACTACACCCGGCGTGTAGAATTCCATATTAATCGAGTCAAGAGGGGCATTCCGATAGGAATCCCGAATATGGGTGCCAAGATTAACTTTATTAGCTCAGACGAGGCCGCTGAACTGTTGTTATGGCTCAAGGATCACAAGCTAGAAGGTCCTCTGAATGCGTGCTCTAATGGCGCTATCTCGTTAGCGGAGCTAATATCCTCTATTGAACAAGAGGTTGGGAAGAAAGCAATCATTGTACCCAGTACTTCTCATGAGAATATGTCACCTTACGGGGTAGAGCGTACCTTGACGATTAATAATACGAAGGCAACCCAAGCGGGTTTTGCATTTCAACCTTTACATTCATGGTTTCCAGTATTACTGAGACAGCTTGTGCTATCTTAAATGTATTCTAGCAATAAGGACTCGACAAAAAAACCTCCAAACCCATTTTTATAGTGGTTTTGGAGGTTTTTAGTTTAATGTCGGGAACAATCCCTCTTTAATTATTTGTTTTATCTTTTAGGTACATTCTGAAGAAGTAAACTACGGTATAAATATTCAAAAATAAATTCAAATGACTCCAAATGTTTCTTGGCTTCAAAAGCATTCTTACCCCACGCGTATATTCCATGATTACGTAAAAGGATACCTGGGACTGCAGGGTTAAGCACACCTTCAACTTCAGCGGCAATCCGTGGGATATCTGCATAATTAGCAAGGACTGGAATAGAAATAGCAGCATCTTCTTCCCAAATATTAAAGGCCTTAATAAGTTCAATTCCTTGAGCTGTCACAAAACCACCGTTACCCATCCACTCACTGATAAGGTTATTGAAGACGGTATGTACATGGAATACTGCACCGCAGCCCGTCAGACGGTAAATTTCACAATGAATAAGAGTCTCAGCACTGGGTTTCAACAGTGTATTCTCGCAAGGGCGACCCGCATGATCAACGAATAAAAAGTCCTCTGGGGTGTTCTTAGATTTATCTTTGCCACTTGAAGTGACTGCGAAATAAAATTGTTCTGGACTAAAATCACCAACACGCATGGATAGATTACCGCTAGTTCCAGGGAAGAGCATACGCTCAGCTAGTTGATTCTTAACTTTACGAAGATCGCTAAGAACCTCTTGTTTCTGTTCTAAGGTAATATTTACAAAGCTCATTTACAGCACTCCTTGTTCTTGTTTCTGTTGTAAATCGTTTATAATGTCATGAAACGTTTCGAAGGGCACATGATTGACCCCAAGTTCTTCACATTTCGTGGTGAGCCAAGAGCGGGAATAGACAAGATCGGCAATTTTGGCTCCTTCGAAGTCCGTAAGGCTGTCTCCGATAAGTATCCGTAGATAAGTGTCCTCTGGAAACTGGCGGATAACGGTTGTCTTGCACATCCCACAACGATTCTCACAAGGGGGAAGGCAAGGATTGGGCCAAGTTATCTTAATACGTTCTCCAGAGAAATCAGCCCCGTTGCAATAAATATGGTCTTGGGGTATTTGGAAAGGCTGAAGCAAGGGATCAATAAAGAAGTCCATACCACCGCTTGTTACATAGAATTCAATATTTTCTTTCTTGAGATAGTGAAGGAATTGTTGAAATCCTTCTCTGATACCAGCATACTCCAATACGAAAGAGATAATCTCCTCACGCTGGGTGGAGGGTATAAGTGCGAACATCGCGCTCACACCTTCACGAAGGCTAATCCTCTGCTTGATCGTATCCTCCATAATTTCTTCGCAGCCTTGCGGCTTGAAATGCTTCATGATCGCCACGATATTGTCTGTTATCGTAATCGTTCCATCGAAATCACAGAAGATGACGGGTTTTCTAGATGATGTCATTGTTCTCCTCCCCAGGTGTTAATGGCAGATTGTAATTCTGAATGAGTTGCCGCATATTCTGCGAGCGGAATAGATTTCATTGCCGCATCAATCGCGTCTACAAAAGCACGTCCACCTGCTGTCGTTCCCATGGGATGTCCATGAATACCTCCACCTGCATTGATGACAACATCGGCTCCGAAATCTTTCAGTATCAAAGGCACTAGACCGGGGTGAATACCGGCAGAAGGAACGGGCATGCTTGTTGTGATCTTTAGATCAGATGTAATGAGTTCATGATGGATAGCTAAGTTCTCTTCTCTTGGCATCGTAACCGAGCCATACGGAGATGGGAAGAGTACTAGATCTGCACCCGCTAGTCGCATGAGTTGCCCTAAAAGAACAGCAGGTGAAATGCCATAGTGCTGAGCTGGATACATTGCTCCTGCTAAAGCAGGGTGAGCTGCAATAGGTACGGTGATCTCAGGATCGCTAGACAATTCATGGAGAACGTCATAGCCATAGGCTAGCACATTAAACAATAGTGCGTTAGCTCCCGCATCGATAGCTTTCTTAGCTTGTTGCTTAAGCTGGGAAGTACGGCCAGTTAGATTGGCAGCGTAAAGTAGCTTTTTACCCGTCTCCTTACTTGCCAATTCGGCAGCCTTCATACAAATCTCAACCCGCTTTTCTATAGGGGTCAGCTCATTCTCGAATAGAATTTCATCATCCTTGATGAGGTCGACACCACCGAGTGCTTGATGGTAGAACTGCTCGCGTAATTCCTCAAGGTTAAGGCCAATAACCGACTTGAAGATGCTCATAAGAAGGGGACGATCATAGACACCCAGCTGTTCTCTGATTCCTGCTATACCGAATTTAGGGCCTGGAAAAGCTGAAAGGAAAGACTCAGAGAATCCTAGGTTAATCAGTTTGATTCGCCCATCCATTGATATTTTGCCGAATACGGTGACGAGTAGAGCTGGGATATCATGACTAAAATTTACATCAGGATAGGCGATCGTGATATCTGCATATCTAGTGCCGATGGCAGTACCCGTTGCTTCATGTTCTTCTACACTCAATACTTGTCCTAGATGTTTCTGCATGGAGTTCCGTTTCGCTTGGGGTAACTCTGTCCAGCTACCAACAGTCATGCCTATGGCAATCGATTCTGCCTTTTTACGAAAATCTACTTTGTCATCATAAATTCGGTAAGTTGCTGTACATTGATTCATGAACCTTCCTCCTTTAGGGCAGCACCCATCTCACGGGAACGCTCCGCGCAGCGGTTAACAGCTGCAATAACATCTTCAAAGAAGTCGCCTTTATCAAGCATCATAAGAGCAGCTTGTGTTGAACCATTCGGAGAAGTCACCTTAGCTCTTAATGCACTTGGTTCTTCTCCTGTCTGTTGAACCATTTGGGCGGCACCCAGAACGGTCTGTACCGTTAATTCTTTACACTGCTGAGGTGATAACCCACCGCGAATCCCCGCGGCCATCATGGCTTCCATCATATAATAAATATAGGCAGGACCACTGCCGGAAATACCCGTAAGCAAGTCCATTTTCTCCTCAGGAATAGCAGTGACTATTCCTACTGCTTCAAACAAAGTCGTGACGGTACGGCGTTGCTCCTCGGTTATTTCGTTAGAGAAGGATAAACCAGTCGCACCTAGACCAATGGAACTAGAAGTATTGGGCATCGTTCTTGCAATGGGTTGCTTACGTCCCAGCAGACGCTGCATGGTTTTAATAGATAATCCTGCAATGACGGAGACGATTAATTGTCCATCGGAGAGTAGTGGACCTAATTGTTGCAGAGAGGCGGCAGCATCTTTGGGTTTCATCGCGAGTACGATGATTGGAGAGTTCTGCAAAATTCCAACTTTAGCCGTCTCATCATTATTGGTATTCACATCATATCGTTGCTTCAATTCCTCAAGACGCTCTGTATTACTTCGATTAAGCATCGTAATGGCCGAAGGCAGTACAACGGCGCGAGCGATAATACCGCGCATGATTGCTTCTGCCATCGATCCAGCCCCATAGAACGTAATATGATCTTGAATTATAGCTTGTTGCTGGCTCATAGGTAAGAATCCTCCTTGCCGATATTAGCGGCGTATTTGTCCATTCCCATAGATGCGATATTTCGTTGAGGTTAGTGCAGGAAGTCCCATAGGGCCTCTTGCATGTAATTTTTGCGTACTAATTCCAATCTCTGCTCCATAACCGAATTCGAAACCATCGGTAAAGCGAGTAGAGGCATTGTGATAAACTGCCGCAGCATCGACTTCTTGAATAAAGTAATCTGCCTGAGTCTTATTCTCTGTCACGATGCATTCGGAATGTTGCGTACCATATTGTGCGATATGATCTAAGGCTTCCTGTATATTGTTTACTATCTTAACATTTAGAATGTAATCATTGTATTCCGTGTCGTAGTCTTCGGAAGTGGCTAACTTCGCCCAAGGTACAAGAGAAAGCGTATGCTCGCAACCGCGTAACTCGACACTGGCATTGCGGAATTGTTCAGCAATATGTGGTAAATGCAATACAGCGAATGCTTGATGAATTAACAAGGTTTCCATGGAATTGCAGACCGAAGGGCGCTGAACCTTGGCATTCATACTAATCTCTGTAGCCATGGAGAGTTCGGCAGATTCATCGATATACGTATGGCATACACCCGCGCCCGTCTCAATGACAGGGACGGTAGCATTGGTCACAACATTCTGGATGAGTGAGCGCCCTCCCCGTGGGATTACAACATCCAGTAGGCCGTTTAACTTCAACATTTCATCTACAGAGGATCGGTTTGGATCTTCAATGATCTGCAAGGCATCTACAGGAATATCGGTCGAAGCGAGTGCATGATGCAGGACTTCGATAATTTGGCGGTTAGACGAGAGGGCAGAAGAACCACCACGCAAGACTACAGCGTTCCCGGTCTTAAGACATAATCCAGCGGCATCAACGGTTACATTGGGTCTTGCTTCGTAGATAATACCAATGACGCCTAGGGGTACACGAATTTTATCAATCAGCAAACCGTTTGGTCGTTCAGTGGTTTCTAGCACATCCCCGACTGGATCAGGTAGACTAATAATTTGTTCTAGCCCTTCGGCCATTGCTTCAATACGCTCTGGGTTTAAAGCGAGACGGTCAAGTAAAGAAGAAGGGGTTCCTTGTTGGCGTCCACGTTCTAAATCTACGGCATTTGCAGTGATGATGCTCTGCTGCTCCTGTCTGAGGGCATGAGCCATCGTTTCTAAAGCTTTATTCTTCTGCTCCGTCGTTAGTCGATTTAGCACTGCACTTGCTGATTTAGCCAGCTCTGCTTTGGATCTCACTTCACTTCCATTCATTGATATTACCTCCCACAAGTTTTTGGTTTGAAACGTGACTTGACTTCGTTGTCTATTTCAATGTGATCCATTCATCTCTATGGATGACTTCTAACCGGTGGATATGATTCAGCGATTGAACAACTTTTGAGCTAGACATCCCACAAATAAGTCGTAGTTGTTCATCCTCATAATTAATGATACCACGTCCTAGAACTATACCTTCGGAATTTAGTACTTCAACGACATCTCCAGTATGGAAATGGCCTATCACTTGCTGAACGCCTACAGGAAGCAGACTATGACCGCCATGAATTAAAGCTTGCTCTGCGCCCGCATCTACGGTGATCGAGCCAAGCGGTGAAGACATGAAGCCTAACCATTGCTTCTTCATTGAAAGAGAAGAGAGTTCGGTATCGAAGTATGTTCCTTGTCCATGACCGTCAACAGCGTCTTTCAGATCACCTGGTGAACTGACTTTACCGACAAAGACAGGAACACCGCCACGAGTGGCAATTTTGGCGGCATCAATTTTGGATCGCATACCGCCCGTGCCAAGGGATGAACCAGTGCCACCGGCAGTGGCATATATTTCTTCGGTAATCTCCTGTACATGATCGAAACGGACAGCATCCGGATGTATGCGAGGATCACCTGTATATAGCCCATCCATATCCGTTAGGATTAATAGATGCTTAGCCTTGACTAGATTAGCTACTAGAGCAGATAGGGTGTCGTTATCCCCGAATTTGAGCTCATCCACGGATACGGTATCATTTTCATTGAAAATAGGCACAACACCTTGCTTCAACAGTTCTTCAATCGTAAGACCGGCGTTATTCATTCGTTTACGACTGCAAAAATCGGTACGGGTAAGGAGAATTTGAGCATTAATGATATCATGAGCTGCAAAGGCTGCTTGGTATGCTTGCATTAACAAGGCCTGCCCAACGGCAGCAGCAGCTTGCTTCTCGTGTAGTAGATGGGGTCTAGACACATATCCGATCTCACGGAACCCTGCGGCAACGGCTCCAGATGTGACAAGAAGCACCTCATATCCAGCAGCTTTCAAGGATGCTATTTCCCCTGCAAAAAAATGAATGGCTTCTCGATTTAGCTCACCTTCAGTAGAGGCTAGGGAGCTACTTCCAATTTTTATAATAATACGAGATGGCATGAGAGTCACTTCCCTTAATTAATCAATTATACATCTGATATTATGGAATGAACTAAAGTTGCATTTCTTAAGTCCGTTTTTAGTTCATTCTATCTATACAACAAAAAAACTTTCATCCTTGACGAGCAAAGGACGAAAGTTTAGCTTCCGCGGTACCACCTTTATTGATGAAATAAATCATCCAACTTGGGACCTTGTAACAGAAGGCACTGTCCTACTATATTAGCAGGCCGCTCAGGGGGAGGATTAAGAAAGGATTCACTGTAAATTCTCTCAGCCAATGGAATTTACTCTCTGCAAAGCGTGAAGTTATCTTACTTATGGGCCCCATCAACACGTTTTTGTATATTGTGATTTGTTTACTTCATTATAATGATTAGATCATATATTTCACATAGAATAACATGGAAAACTAGTGTTTGCAAAGGTTTATGCAAAGAGACCAAGCTTCCCTATACGTTCTGCTGCTTCTTGTAATCGATCTTCTGGACTTAACAGTCCAAGCCGCACATATCCTTCACCGTAGTTCCCGAATCCAACGCCAGGTGCTACAGCGACTTTCGCTTCTTTAAGCAGAAGGTCCGATAATGAAACGGAAGTGTGACCCTTAGGCACAGGTAACCAGCTAAAGAAGGAACCGCTAGGCTTGGTAGCTTGCCATCCTATATGTCCCAAAGCACCGTATAGAGCATTCCGGCGCGATTCATAGCGACCCACTAATTGCTCCACACATGCCTGTGAAGAGGTTAGGGCAACGGCAGCCGCAGATTGGATGCCTCCAAACAAGCTAACATACATATGATCCTGTAGCGTATTGATTAGAGATATCACTTTGGCATTACCAAGAGCGAAGCCAACACGCCAGCCAGCCATATTATAGGTTTTGGACAGGGTATATAACTCAATGCCTACTTCCTTTGCGCCAGGAGCTTGAAGAAAGCTGACAGGGCGATGTCCATCGAATCCAAGAGCGCCATATGCGAAATCACTCGCAACGACGATTCCATGTTTCGCTGCGAATTCCACCGTGTCTTCATAGAAAGAGAGGGGAGCGGTCGCAGAGGTTGGATTATTAGGATAGTTTAAGAACATAAGTTTCGCTCGTGCTTTGTCCTGTTCACTTATACTACTATAATCAGGAAGATATCCATGATCTTGAAGCAGAGGCATGAATGACATCTCCGCGCGTGCGAGAGCTACTCCTGACCAATAATCAGGATAACCCGGATCTGGAACTAGGCAAAGATCGCCGGGATTCAGCAAAATTTGTGGCAACTCCACAAGTCCGGTTTTACCGCCGAACAGAATAGCAACTTCGGTCTCGGGATCTAATACAACACCATAATCATCTAAATAACGCTTAGCGATCGCTTCTTTTAGAAAAGAATATCCAGTAAAAGGAGAATATTTATGATATAGCGGATTGGTAGCCGCGTTCTGAAGTTCTTTAACGATATGTTCTGGTGTTGGTGTATCGGGATTACCTTGTCCCAAATTGATGACATCATGGCCTGCAGCAATTTCATGGTTGACCTTCTGAACTAATGTAGCAAAAAATTGAGTGGGTAGCTCTTTGAAGATTTCAGCGGGTTCGATTTGAAAAGCTGAGTTCGGGGTCATGTTGTTCGTTGTATTCATCGTTCATCACTCTACTCTCATCCAAATATAATAATTACAATTTATCATCATTTAACAGGGCTGTATAGAGGGGATAAGCTAGACTGGTAAGCCGATCACTAAGTATGCGATTGATAGCAGTAGCCAAGCCCGAGGGTGAGCAACTTTCATTAGACCTGGTATTACCTACCTCCCGAGAAGATTGAAACTAAAGAAGATCCTGACTTTATCTTGAGTGGTATGGCTCCAAACTATGAAGATTTGAATCATGATTTCAATGAGATTAGGGGACGACTGTCTGAAGACGATACTTACCTGAAGCTTGTAGGTGAGGAAGAAATGGGTGTTGGAATATTCGTAATGATAGTGGACGAGTGTCGGAAGCGCGTAGCACCGTTAACCTAGAAGTGGGATGAATGGCGCAATGGTAAGGTTCAGGAGAAACCTGTAGTCAAGGATGACAAAAACGTAGAAGTAGAACCGGATAATAACACTGGATCTGAACTTACGGACTGGATGCAGGAAGACAAAAATAATCAGGAAATGGATTTCGGTGATCCGATCAACACTGAAACTTCAACCACTGAACCTTAAGAAGTAATAGAGTCTGTGGAAGTGACTGAGAATGTCGTAGTGAATAAAGAAGGGCTAGAGTAGTTCATTTTTGATAATCAGCCGATGTTTGATGACATACCTCTTGATTTCCTTGCATTTTTAAGGCAGTGACGCGAGGATGGCATGACTTCAAATCGTCAAGGGTGTTGGATAACCATGTAGTCAAATAAGCAGTAAGTAGACGGTATATAAGGAGCGTGTGGCAAGTCAAATGAAAGGTGGGTGAGCAGCTTAGGCTGCTTCTCCCTTACACCTGGCCAAGCAGATCTGGTATGGGAAACTACGTCCTTGTGACCAAACATACGATCTTATTTAGGGTAACAATTTGATAACTATTCTTGGGATGTAGCACAGAATATCTAAGAATAACTCAATGAAGTTCCATTGTCGTTCAGACCGAGCTCTACCGTATTTCATCTAAGTGACCTCCTATTTGGAAACTATTTACTTTATATTACCATGATTTGAATCTCGAAAGAAAGGATGGATGAAAAATGGAAGAGTCAATAGGGGCTTATGCCTCAGGAGCTCCGATAATCGAGTATGAGAAAATTTAAGCTATCATTAATAGTTCGTGGCAGATGAATTGCAGTAAACCAGCTTGATGAAATTAGATCATTGCGAGAAATGTGTAAAACGATAGGAGATATCAAGAGACATGTACGTGATATAGCAGATAAATATGAACTAACAGATAGGGAAGCAATTGATCTGCTAAACAATCGAACATAAGTGATGCATAGTTAGAAAGCAAAGACCCCTATTACCTTGCCAGGTGCGGGGACAAGGGGAGCAATTGACTATGACGCTCTTCATGACCGATTTCGAAAAATATGAGAGAGAAATGAAACAAGTGGTCATAGATGGCGAGGTAGCCAGAAGGAGAGATCAGGACGATCTTATTTGTATTGTGGAAATGTTGAGAATGACACGCATACCGTTAGCAACAGCTTTAGGCAAAGATTACTTCGTTCACAACTCAATCAGGAAGAACTTTATAAGTTGAAATTCAATTTACAAGTAAGCAAACAGTAAAATACATTACTTTTAGTAGGAGGAATTTGAATGAGTAAAGCTTATTTAACAATCGATGATGGTCCAACAAAAATTACACCACAAATAATAGATTATCTTTCATCCAAAAGTATTATTCCAAATATGTTTTTCACTGGAGAACAAATTGAGGGATGCTTTGAAGAAGGAGTTTATGCCTTGAAAAAAGGCGCAATTGTTGGAAATCACAGTTATAATCATCCAAGCTTTAACGAACTTACTTTTGACGAATCAATCATTGAAATTGAAAAGCAAGAAAAAATTCTTGAGGAATTATACAAAATGGCAGGTGTTGAGCGTAAATATAAAGTCTTTCGCTTTCCTTACGGAAACAAAGGCGATCAAAATAAAGAAGCAATTCAAAATTATTTACTCAAGAATCAGTTCTGTAGGATAGATGATAGTGAGATTGATTTTGAATGGTACAAATTGCATAAGCTTAACGAAGACATTGATGTTTTTTGGACATTTGATTTTTTAGAATATCAACTTAAAGATCATAATGGTTTAACTTTTGATCATATTTTACATCGAATTCATGATAAAGAACCTGCAACAGGAGGTTTTTTACTTGATGAAAGTGCACACCACATTGTGTTAATCCATTGAACCCCAATTCGTTGCCTTTTAACTGGACAATTGAATACCGCTAAAGACACTGACACTCGTTGGTGTCTTTTTCTTTGCGATTGGCTAACATTAACAAAGATACTTATTATAAAAGGAGAGGTATATATAATTGAGATATTAGAAGGGCGAAAGCCAAACCGATTAATACTTGTAATATCCATTTATTAGAACATTAAATTTCAACTTCTAAAGGCATGAAGAATGTTGCTGGAACAATTGGTGAGATGTAGATACTACTAACCAGAACAAACAATGTTAGTCAGAATTATGACTACGGTAGGGATTACGAAATTTCGTTCTCCTTTGCCACATTGCTAGAAGCTGAGATTCCCCGAAAAAGTGCCAATAAGCTCGTGCGAAATTTTTCAAGTATTACATCTTTTGGGAACCAGTGTCCAAGGGGAACACCAACTATTGGATGGAACATTAAAGCCTCGGGATACTAGCTATATATTCTAATGTTGAATTGTACGAATTATTTTTGTTTATTAAGTTGTACCTAACAGATATTATAGATACAAGCCGAAACTTACAATTGAAAGATGTCCATAAAACAATGCTTTGTTTGGGGTAATGAATACAAGCGGGTAGAGGTGGATAGTAAAAAATGATGGTATACATCATGAAAGAAAGGGTAGTTCAGTTAAATTTAAATAAAGGGGGAATGTATGTTGACAGTGAGCAGTCGTAATCTACGTGTAGCTTTGATTCAGACACCTATTCAACTAGGTCAACCAGAGGTTAATAGGGAACATATTCTAGTGTTAATGGAGCAAGCGGCGAATATGTCACCTAAGCCTGATCTGATTGTACTGCCTGAAATGTGGAATACGGGTTATGCCCTAGAGAAAATTCACGAAATCGCAGATGTTGCGGGTCAACGTAGCAAAGAGTGGCTTAGTTCATTTGCTAAACGTCATGAGATTATCGTTGTAGGTGGGTCCATTGCTGAGAAGAATGGAGATAATATTACTAATTCTATGTATGTATTTGATCGTCAAGGCGAACAAATAGCTAAGTATTCTAAGATCCACTTATTTTGTCTGATGGACGAAGAAAAATATCTGAAGTCAGGTGATCATAAGGTTACATTTGAGATTGATCACCATATCACCGCAGGAGCATCGATCTGTTATGATATTCGGTTTCCAGAATTAGCACGAAGTCTAGCTCTAGATGGAGCCAAGGTACTGTTTGTTTCAGCGGAATGGCCGCATCCTCGTCTGCATCATTGGCGCACATTGCTCATGGCTCGGGCTATTGAGAATCAAATGTACGTAGTTGCTTGTAATACGGTGGGTGTAAGTGGAGACACATCATTCTTCGGGCATTCTATGATCATTGACCCATGGGGTGAGGTTATAGCTGAGGGTGGAGAAGGAGAAGAGATCGTCATAGGTGAGATCTCTCCAGCATTGGTAGATGACGTACGGGGACGAATTCCAGTGTTTAGTGATCGTCGCCCAGATCTTTACTCAATCAATTAATTCGTCTATTGATTTCTTGAATGAGTCGATGAAAGCTTCAGCCGCTTTGGATAAATAACGTCCTCGTCTATAGGCGACGACCAACGTACGACTTGGGACGGGCTCAGCCAGTGGTAAATAGATGGGAACGAAGTCTGTTCTAGGTGCTCGGGCGATAAAACGCGGAACTAGCGTTATACCCATGCCTGCGGCAACTAGTGATTGAATGGTCTCCATATTACTGCTCTCAAAGACGACCTTGGGTTCGAATCCAGCCTGCTGACACAGATCAAAGGTCATTTTACGGAAACCTTGGCCTTTCTTGAGTACGATAAAGGATTCATTCTTGAGTTCTTCTATTTGAATGGGCTCAAGGGTCTGGTTAGCGTGCTT
>DASXLR010000068.1:0-10277 GCA_036496075.1 Paenibacillus sp.
TCAATGCCGTTTTACCTTGCAAATCTACATTCAGCATCTAAGTTCAACCCTCCCAAGGATGATAGATTACAAATTAGACAGCCCAATCGCCTTTAATGAAGATTTGTTCCTTCACGCCATCTTGTGTTACACCATAGATATCCATCTCCGGTGATCCCATCATGAAATCGACGTGGGTAATGCTAGCGTTCATTCCTTTATCAGCAAGATGTTCGGAGGTCATGGTCTTACCACCTTCAATATTAAAGGCATAGGAGCTGCCGATAGCAAGGTGACAAGATGCATTCTCATCAAATAGCGTAGTGTAGTATAGAATATTACTTTGAGAAATAGGAGAGTGGAAAGGAACTAGAGCAACCTCACCTAAATAATGAGATCCTTCATCCATGTTGATAAGACGATCAAGTGTATCTTGACCTTCCTCAGCACTGTAACTTACAATACGTCCATTCTCAAAAGTGAGAGAGAAACCGTCAATAATATTACCGCCATAGCTTAGAGGCTTGGTGCTACTCACGGTACCGTTAACGCCTGTCTTCAGCGGTGCTGTGAACACTTCTTCCGTAGGAATGTTAGCTACAAACGATACGCCTTCTTCATTCACACTTCCTGCTTGTGCCCAAATATGACCTTCAGGTAATTCAATAGTCAGGTCCGTACCTGGAGCCACGAATTGAAGGCTGTGGTACTTCTTGTTGTTAAGTTCATCTGACTTCGCTTGAAGTGTTGCGATATGATCATTCCAAGCCTGAATAGGGTCTGGTTGATCTGCACGTACTGCTGCAAAAATAGCATCCCATAGTTTATTTACTTGCTCTTCTGGTGCCACATCTGGGAATACTTTCGCTGCCCAATCTGGGGAAGGGAAGGCAATCCCGTTCCAGCTCATCTTGTCGGCTTGTTGATATTGACGGTACTTAGACATGGCTTGACCAAAGGTACGTTGATGGTTAGCAATACGTTCCGGATCGATGCCTTTGAGCATATCAGGACTTGAAGAGAGGATCGTTAGAAAAGCAGCGCCTGTCTCAGCCAATTCCTCCACCTCACCCGCATACCACTTGGGTGCTTCTAGAAAGGATTCATCCGATGCATACTCGTAACGCATCCGAGATACAGCCTCATCTGAATAGTTCACTTTAACAAGCTTTGCACCTGCTTCATAAGCTTTACGCACAATAAGCTGGACTAGTTCGGCTGCGTCGATCATCGCATTCAATACTAGGGTCTGGCCGGGTTGGATATTGACACCAATCTTAACAGCCAAAGTTGCATAATTATCTAATTTTTGTTCATAACTAAGCATGAGTATTCCTCCATTATCTATTTTTTTATTAAAATGCCCAATTTCCGTTGCGGAATAAAGGCTCCACTGTACCATCCTCTGTAATACCGTCAATGTCCATCTCAGCCGAACCAATCATGAAATCGACGTGCGTAATACTCGTGTTCAACCCATGCTCAGACAGCTGCTCTTTACTCATATCTTTGCCACCTTCGATGCAGAATGCATAGGCACTACCAATAGCTAAGTGGTTGGAAGCATTCTCATCAAACAACGTGTTGTAATAAAGAATATTCGATTCTGAGATTGGAGATTGATGAGGTACAAGGGCTACTTCTCCAAGGTAGTGTGAACCTTCATCCATCGCGACTAGATGCTCAAGTACTTCTTGGCCTTGCTCGGCAGATACACTAACGATACGTCCATTCTCAAAAGTCACAGAGAAATTGTTAATAATATTACCGCTATAACTCAAAGGTTTAGTGCTACTCACGGTTCCGTTAACACCTGTCTTGAGTGGTGCTGTGAATACTTCTTCTGTAGGCATATTAGCTACAAAGCGATGTCCTTGTTCGTCCGTACTATCTCCTGCAGCCCAGATGTGGCCTTTGGGTAATTCGATCGTAAGGTCTGTACCAGGTGCAGTATAATGAAGTTTTTTATATTTCTTGGCGTTGAGCGCTTGGGATTTGGACTCAAGTATATCAAGATGAGTCTTCCATGCTTCGACAGGATTATCTTGGTCGACACGAACGGTATGGAAAATCGCTTCCCATAGACTCTGAACCTGCTCTTCGGGTGGGAGTTCAGGGAACACTTTAGCTGCCCATTCCGGTGAAGGTACAGCGACTAAACACCAGCTGAATTTATCTGACTGTACATAAGCCCGATACTTCGCTAATGCTTCCCCACGAGTTCTCTGAGCTGTGGAAATTCGCTCCTGCGGTATTCCGTTCAGTAGATCAGGATTCTCCGCTAGTACGGTAAGAACTGCCGCTCCATTCTCCACAAGTTCAATCAATTCACCTGCATACCACGTCGGTGGTATAGTAAATGCTTCATCCGTGGCTAATTCATATTGCAGACGAGTAACAACCTCATCATTCCAGTTGACTTTAACTGTTTTGGCTCCTGCATCATATGCTTTCCTGACGATTAACCGAACGAATTCAGCTGAAGTAATCGGGGCATTCACTACAAGAGTCTGACCTTTGTGTACATTCACTCCGACTCTAACAGCTAAATCGGCATATTTGTTCAATTGTTGTTGTAAATCAGTCATATGTATACCTCCACATTTTTAGTTACTCAACAGTTATTGTACTAAATTGGCAAGCATAATGAAAACTGACATGTAATTATCGCTAAAATGGTATACTATAGAAACATATTTTAATCAAAGGAGAACACTATAAATGAATGCACATATTGAGAGCGCAGATATGAAGAAAAATGAAGATGGACACTTTATCGGTCACACCCTATTTAGTATCGAGGGGTATAAAGATTCGTACGAGCTAACCTTCTTCAGTAAAAGGGGAAAAGAGTGGGATTATAGTATCAACTTTGCTAAGGAATCCGGCAAGGAAGAGGATTTACTTACGATCGATAAATCGATCGAAGAAGATGATGATCTATTCGATCAATTGCTAGATGCAGCGCTGGATTCGATGGAGCCGACAGCTTCGGAGTAAAAGAAGTACACAACCGTGTGTTCGCACGGTTTTTTTTGGATTTTAGAAAGCGCATGTTATGAATGGGGGAAAATAGACGTGTTTTATATCATCTCGATATTCATGATCATGTTAGATCAGATCACGAAGATATGGGTTCGTTCCCACATGCAGCTGGGTGAGGTCAAATCTTGGGGTAATGATTATATACACTTCAATTACTATGAGAATAGTGGAGCCGCTTTTAGCTCTTTTCAGGGATATGGACGTTTGTTCGCTTTAGTAGCTATACTCGTTGTCATCGTCATCATGTACTACCGAAAGAAGGGTGAACTACAAGGGTTCATCATGAATGTGGGCACAGGATTGTTGGCAGGTGGTGCTATAGGGAATGCTATAGATCGGGTATGGCGCGGCAAGGTTACTGATTTCATCGTCCTAGGTTCTAATACTGGAATTATGAATGTAGCAGATATAGCGATCAATTTCGGGGTAATACTTATAATCATAGGGATGGTATTTACTAGAACAAGACCGAGAAAGAGGACGTCAATGGTATGATCATATTAGTTTAGCCGCTGTAAATAAAACATTAGGAGGATCACATGAGAACCAAACATCTAGCAACTTCCTCACTCATCGTCATGGGAGTTGGGTTCCTACTCACTTTATTCATGCCTCAAAATATCGTGGTTCGCTTGATGCAGGGTGGATTTGAAGCAGGGTTAGTCGGTGGTTTCGCAGATTGGTTTGCGGTTACCGCATTATTCCGTCATCCCATGGGCATTCCCATTCCACACACTTCCTTGCTTCTTAGCAATCGGACTAAAATTGTAAATTCTTTAATTGCGGCCATGGAAACGGAACTATTGAATAAAGAAAGCATCAAGAATAAATTGCGTCAGGCAAAAGTATTCAAAGCGTTAGCTTCGGGTACTTTCAGAATGATTCGTAAGCGCGAGGTTCGAAAAAATATCATTTTCTCTACTAAATCGTTGGTTCAAGCCCTTCCACTTGAGAAGGTAGCATCCTCCGTTCAGACTGCCATGGTGAGTTATGTAAGAAATAAAGAACTAGAGCCACTAGTCGCTCAAGCAGCGATCTCTATTGTTGAGAAGCAATATGACGAGAAAGTATTAGACTATGCCTTGGATTATGGTAAGAAGTGGGCTAGTAATCCTGAGACTGAAGTTTTATTAGGCCAGATTGTACACAGCAAATTACAAGAGCTACAGGTTGGAGGTATGAAGGGGTTTGCTATTCAGGCATTCCTAGGATTCATGAGTGAGGAGAAGCTAGGTTCCTTACTTACAGGCTTGTTGGTTTCTTCTATAGAAGATCTATCTAATTCAGATAGTGTCTATCGGGAACGTATTCTTCAGGAGATAAGGGTTCAGCTTACAACAGCTGCTCTAAATCCATCTGTAACTCATCAAATTAAATCATGGATAGAGACAAAGCTGATGGATGAAAGTACGGAGAGGTTCATATTTAATCAATTGGGGGAGCTGAGAGGTCAATTGCTTCTTAAATTGGATAGAGAATATGACAATGGCGGACGTATCGTGTTATCCTCCTTCCGTTGGGTAGTAACGACTTTAAATAAGCAAGAAGCTTTAGTTAATCGTTGGGAGCAAGGATTATTAAACCTTATTGTCAACCTCGTGGAATCAAATTATTATCGAATTTCGCTCTTAGTCAAAGATAATTTGGATAAAATGGATGATCAAACGCTAGTGGAAATGTTAGAGGATAAAGTGGGTAATGACTTACAATGGATCAGAGTGAATGGAGCTTTATGTGGTTTTATAATCGGTATCCTTCTCACCGTGCTCCATATGTTGGTCTAATGTAGATTGGGCTCTTAATGGAAAGGAGTATGAATAATGAAGACAAGAAAACTCGGGTCATCCGATCTGTTAATGAGTGAGATCGGTCTTGGGCGTATGTCACTTGGGACCGAAGAATCATCGGCCATACCATTGATACATCAAGCCTTGGAACAGGGCGTGAATTTCTTGGACACCTCTGATTTATACGATGCTGGGCGCAATGAGGAAATCGTAGGTAAGGCTATCCAAGGTCGTCGTGATCAGGTTATTCTAAGTACTAAGGTTGGTAACCGACGTGTTGAAGGTCAAGACAACTGGATCTGGGACCCATCTAAACAATATATTATTGCTGAAGTCAAAGAAAGTTTGAGACGTTTGCAGACGGATTATATTGATCTATATCAACTTCATGGTGGAACGATGGAAGATCCTATAGACGAGACCATTGAGGCATTTGAGCAATTAAAACAAGAAGGACTTATACGTTATTATGGGATTTCATCGATACGTCCAAATGTGATCCGTGAGTATGTACAGAAATCCAACATAGTAAGTGTGATGAGTCAGTATAGTATTCTAGATCGTCGTCCAGAAGAGGAAATCTTACCGTTACTATCAGATCATGATATCAGTCTGATCGTTCGTGGACCGGTAGCGAAAGGAATCTTATCTGCTGGTGGAGATCGGAAAGTAGATATGAAATATATGAACTATAGCTCTGATGAACTTCATAACGTACGCGAAAGATTGCAATCTTTAGTTCAGGAGCATCGAAGTATGGCTCATATTGCTATTCAGTATGTGTTAGCTGACCCAACGGTCGCTGTAGTCATACCTGGAGCTAGTTCGTTACAACAACTCCTAGATAATATTGCTGCTGGAGATACTGCGCCTTTAACTGAGGAAGAACTAGCGTTCATTCGAGAGAATAGTAAGGAAGACCTTTATGAGCAACACCGTTAATAGAAAAGAAATATAGAATGGATATTATCTATACCATGGCTTATACTTATGTATTGTGAAAAAGGGGTAGATCTTAGGATTTACCCTTTTTATATCGTGAAGATTGGCTCATCAAGAAATACTAAAGAGGTTAGGATGCATGGAGATGGATCAGATTATTAATCATCAAACTTCAAAGTCACAAGATAGCTTCTTACAAGGAGTTAAAGATTGTGTACCTACATTGCTAGGTTACTTAAGTATTGGATTTGCGGCAGGTGTTGTCGGGAATACCTCAGGACTCAGCATAGCTGAAATAGCTCTCATGAGTGCATTACTTTATGCGGGATCAGGACAGTTTATCGCCGCGGGAATGATTGCTGCAAGCTCTTCGGTATCAGCGATTATCTTTACTATTTTTTTCATTAATCTTCGACATCTTCTACTAAGTGCTGCCCTTGCACCCCAATTTAAACGACTTACGGTTTGGAACAATCTAGTGATTGGTTCTCAATTAACAGATGAGACGTTCGGTGTAGCAATGAATCGGGTCGCTAGTGGGAAGACGTTAGGGTATAAATGGATGCTTGGGCTGAATGTAACGGCTTACCTGAATTGGTTGCTAGCAACGATCGCAGGTGGATTGCTAGGTAAATGGATTCCTAATCCAGAAGCATTTGGACTTGATTTTGCCTTGCCAGCTATGTTCATTGGCTTACTTGTACTTCAATTGCATAGTAGTCAAAAATTATTAATACATCTGATTGTGGTATTAAGCTCGGTACTTATTGTGATTGGTGCCAGTTATATTTTTCCCGGAAGTATAGGGATTATAGTGGCTGCCGTTCTAAGTTCTACGATAGGAGTTGTATTCGAAAGATGGAAATCAGATGGAATATCTTAATTATTATTCTGGGATCTGCCCTTGTGACGTTTATTCCTCGCGTTCTCCCGTTAGTCGTGCTCAGTCGAATGCAATTACCTAATGGTCTCATTCGTTGGTTGCAATATATCCCGGTTGCTGTCATGTCAGCCTTAATTGCTCAAGAATTGTTCATTGCAGATGGTCATTTCTCACTGGTTCTCACCCGATTGGAATGGCTAGCTGCACTACCCACATTTGCAGTTGCCTTAATAACTCGGAGTTTACTAGGCACTGTCCTCGTGGGCCTTGTTTGTATGATGTTACTTCGATGGGCTTTTTAAGATGTAATAGATTGGAGGCATACCAGCAACACGTATGTGCCCGTACTCCGTGTAAAGTCGAGGTTAATTGCGAGTATCTCAAGAAAATCATTGGACATTTTAGGATTCCTAATTTACAATGATAAAGATTATCATTTGCAATATATAAATCAATAAAATCATTCATACTTATCAATGTTTAAGTAATAGGAGGAATCATATCATGGAATTGTCACAACTCATTAGAGAAAGAAGATCCATTCATCGATTTGAGGAACGAGAGGTTTCTCTGGATATAGTTAAAGACTTGCTAGATACGGCTGTATGGGTTCCTAATCACAGAATGACTCAACCATGGCGTTTTATTATTGTACACGGAGAAGGTCGGAAGCGTATTGCAGAACTTAACCCCAAGGGGAAGGGACTCCTGAAGAGTGATCCAGAGAAAGCTAAAGAAGCGGGGCAGAATTTCTATAACAAAATGATGAATGTTCCGGTGTTTGTTATTGTTGTCATGAAAGAAAATCCGGTCATTGCGATTAGAGAAGAAGATTATGCTTCAACGAGCTGTGTCATTCACAATTTCAGTCTACTTGCTTGGGATCAAGGAATTGGAATGGTATGGGAGAGTTACGGATTCATGCACGAAGCAGCTTTCCGAGAAGCCGTAGGCGTTCAGCCAGGTGAAAAGGTTGTAGGAAGCTTGCATGTTGGTTATGCAGCCCAAGTTCCCAATCCTCAGAAACGTGTTCCGGCGGCAGACAGAATTAGTATCATTGGCGAAGCATAACATAAGTGTCCGATATGATTTCTATAGTAAACATTAAACCCTCAAAACCCAAGTGAACGTCCAACAGGACAGTCACTTGGGTTTTCATATGTAACGAGATTTATACCGTTGGCCCTAAGCATGAATAATCACATCGATAAATCTTTATTTGTGATATCTTTATCGGTATTACTCCTTTCGAGTCTTATTAAAGATCCACAAAAAACAGTGAAAGAGGTGCGTAATTGAACCTTCCAATCATACAATTCGGGCACATTAAATCAAGGGTACCTATTATTCAAGGAGGTATGGGTGTCGGAATTTCCCTGAGTGGTCTTGCTTCTGCGGTAGTCAATGCTGGTGGAATCGGCACTATTTCCGGTACAGGCATAACTACAGAGGAATTGAGAATACACATTCGAAGAACAAGAGAACTCTCTAGAGGGATTGGATATATCGGTGTGAACGTGCTATTTGCAATGAAGGACTATGCCGAAAAGATGAAGGTTGCTTTGGAAGAAAAGGCGGATTTCATTATTTCTGGGGCTGGAATTTCTAGAGATGTGTATGCATGGGGAAAAGAACATGGCACACCCGTGGTGTCTATTGTTTCTTCTGCCAAATTAGCTAGAATCTCCGAAAAATTAGGTGCAGCAGCTGTTGTGGTAGAAGGTTTCGAAGCAGGAGGGCATTTGGGAACAGACAGATCCATGTTTGATATCCTTCCTGAAGTGGTGGAGGAAGTTAGAATTCCCGTCATTGCCGCCGGTGGTATCTTAACAGGAAAAGATGTAGCAAAGGCAATCCAGATCGGCGCATCCGGTGTACAAATGGGTACCCGTTTCGTGGCCAGTAATGAATGCGATGCCCCCTTGGAACTCAAACAGAAATATGTGGATGCCCGAGAAGGTGATACCGTCTTGGTCAAGTCCACAGTAGGTTTGCTGGGGAGAGCAATTAGAAATGAATTTACAGACTTAATCAGCGATGATGCCAAAATAAAAATAGCTAAATGCCATAATTGTCTTAAAGTTTGCTCACATCGATTCTGCACGATGGAATCTTTACTCACCTCTCTTAGAGGGGATGTTCGGAATGGGTTGGTTTTTGCCGGCTCCAGAGTACACGAGATTAAAGAGATTCTATCTGTACAGCAAATTATCGACAATATTATGGAAGAATATCATGGGGCCACGCATGCGATGAGTTGATTTAACACTTCGCTTCTTTTTGGGGAATTACATTAATCTACTCCCTAACGATGAACGAACAATGCAGATCCGTAATCACGAAGGGAAGATCTGAATTAGAGTTGCGGGTATAAATTTGTTCTGTTTGGGAAAGCTCTCTCTGAGGAAATGATTCATAGGTGATTACATCAGTACATTGGCTAGATCACATTGATCTGGCGAATAAATACCTTTAAGAGAGCAGGGTGAGCCCAATGACTGAGCAGGAGAAGGATGACAACTCTAAATATTTCGAAGGCAATAGAGATAATCCAGAGCAATACCCAACGGAGAATGAAAGTTTATTGGATAAGTGTGAGAACGAACAGACAGTAGACTCTATACCGATGGAAGATCTGACGATGGAGAAGCAAGAAGAGAAGCGGCGTATGGGTGAATCCAAGCACACTTCTTCCAGTGAGAAGAAGTACCATACAGGATTTGAATAATGGGATGATTTTTCTGAGTATTGGCTACGAATTGGATAGAAGGATGTAAACAAAGCCAGCGGTTATCCGCTGGCTTTGTGACGTATTTGATGATGTTAGTCGCTCTGCTGAATATGAGATACCTTTATCTTATTCCAAGTATCTTGCCAATTTTTCTTTACAATACGTTCTTCATAAATGTGTGCTAATGCTTTCGTTTCTTCAAAGCGCGGTGTAGGTTTTATGACCATATTCACTACATCATCTACGCCATAAGGAGCTATTAAGATAATTTTGTTTAGTTCATCTAATGTAAGCCCCAATGCGGTTGCTGTTTCTGGGAATTTTGAGATCGCATCCACGGATGATGAATAAGGGGGTAAGTTATTCAACAGATGCATTCTGGCTTCATTTTTGACAGACCAAGGAACGTTAGGGTTCATGCTGTGTAGCTTCTTTTCTAATTGTTTTTCTACTTCTTCATCAAGATTGCTTTTATCGAAATAGATTACGTCTACATCAGGCATGGGTGTTCTTTCAGTAAAGCCGTGAAGCACATCCCAAATTTTAGAGCGTACAAATCCTGCACAAACCCACCAATCAGGGAGATTTAAACATTTGGCAGTTACTAATATGTCCATCATCCACGTGTCTTCTTTAACAAGTTGAATAATGTCATGTTCATTAATTGCGTTCAAAGTTATCTCCTCCACGAACGTATATATTCCTAATTATATCTGATTGCAAGATCTTGGTAAGTAATTTCTTTCAACAAGTCGATGATGTCTTTTATAGTGTATGGGTTATACATTTATATGCATTTATGGCTCAACACCAAAATCAGTGCTTGAAAAATGTATCGTGTTGATAACTGACCGCTACGCGGATGGATTGTCCAACCGAATCGCTGTTGCCCCCAAATTTTTTTGAATAT
>DASXLR010000069.1:0-39356 GCA_036496075.1 Paenibacillus sp.
AGAAATCTATGCTGATCGTAGCGGAGAGGATGGAATTGTCGTGGAGAAGCGTAGCGTGCGCCTTTGCCCCTGAATTTTCACCGCAAAGAGCGGTAGATTCAAAAAAATTTGGGGGCAACAGCGATCGGAAGGACAATCCATTCGCGTAGCGGTCAATTATCAACTCTATACATTTGTCAAACACTGATTTTGGCGTTGATCCTAAATATTAAGCTGAAAATATATATCTTCGAGACAACCTGCTACGTAGCGGGTTGTTTTTTTGTTGCGTGTTATAAAAAGATTACATTCGGGTAATAACAGACAGATCAATAATTAAGCTGGATTGTTAAAGGGAATTGTAAGTGATGAGTAAAGTGGAATTTTTTACTGGAAAATCAATTTAAATGAGGAGGACTTTAAATGGCGAAGCATATACAGGCATACTTTAAGACAGAAAACCAAGCAGAAAGCTCAAAAACGACATTGCTTACTTACAAGACGGAACACTTAGAAGTGAGTAAGCTTACGAATACTATCGGAAGAAGTAGTAATGTTCTAATTCCATTAGTTGCAAACGATCCTTCTGGAAATGTAATTACGGGGAATGTTGTAGGCGTTGGGAGCATACCGGGTTCTGTCACAACTGGGAATGTACTTCCTATAGCTGAAAGAACTGACACCGCGAATCCGAATGTAGCAGGCGAGGAAAACTCTGATGAGCAGGGATCCTTACTGGAATCAGGAGATACAGCTACGGATGATTACGATGACTTGAGGTATGTACTTGTCGCAAAAGTTGAGGAAATTCATTATAATGAGATTATTCAGAAATTACGTCGAAACGGAGCATATGTTGAAAGTGTAGATTAGAGCACCAGAAGGAAGCGCTTTCTGTTTTGTAATATAACCGTAATATTAACTACATGTTCTCTTAACATTGTCTGTCTATAATAGACCTATGACCCCCTTTTTTAATATAACCTTGGACCTGCAATGTTGATTGCAGGTTTTTTTCTGTCATAATATGATGTCATGTCTTGACTTTAGTGCGCTAGTTCATTACAATCTAACAATAGTTATATTTGATTCAATGACGGGAATAAGTACTCCGCGCCCCACAAGATCAGAGAAGAGTCCCTTTGGCTGTAAGGATTCTCTTGATGACCGGAAGAATGACCTCCTCGAGAACAGTCGGCGAAAGACATTTGTAAGTAGCTGAACTGCGCTGAACGGGCGTTAATCGTGTAAAGCAGATACCCTAATGTAGTTAATTAGGGGTGTTATCTGGAATGTGGGTGGTACCACGGGTGATTTTATTTATAACAATCTCTCGTCCCTGGGTCTTTTTGAACAGGGCGAGGGATTTTTTTGTTATCTTAGAATGTATTATTTTGTAAACGGAGGTAAGTTAAATGGCCTTTCAAAAACCGACAGGAACGCAGGATTTGTTACCTGGTAGCGTAGAAAAGTGGCAGTTTGTCGAAGAAAAAGCACGAGATTTGTGTCGACGCTTCAACTATCGAGAAATTCGTACACCCATGTTTGAGCAGACGGATCTTTACGTACGGGGTGTAGGTGATACAACGGATATAGTAGAGAAAGAAATGTACACTTTCGATGATAAGGGCAATCGTAGTATGACCCTTCGCCCAGAAGGAACAGCAGGTGTGGTACGCGCCTATGTAGAGAATAAACTGTACGGGGAACCCGATGTTAGCAAGTTATATTACATTGGGCCTATGTTCCGCTACGAGCGTCCGCAAGCAGGACGTTACCGTCAGTTTCATCAATTCGGGATTGAAGCTTTTGGAGCGACAGATCCAGCTATTGATGCAGAGGTAATATCGCTTGGTTATCAATTCTGCCGTGAGCTGGGACTTCAAGGAGTAAAAGTGGAAGTGAACTCTGTCGGTAATCCTGAAATTCGGGAAGCTTACCGTGAGAAATTGCTGGCGTTCTTAAATCCCATGAGAGAGACCCTATGCAAAGATTGTCAATCGCGGATTGATCGCAATCCGATGCGGGTACTGGATTGTAAAATAGACCAGGGTAAGTTTGACGAAGCACCTTCCATTCTAGAGAGCCTAGATGAAGAATGCAGTAGCCACTTTGCGAAAGTGAAACAACACCTGGATCGTATGGGCGTCGATTATACCGTCAATCCAAGACTGGTTCGTGGACTGGACTATTACACACACACGGCCTTTGAGTTTAAGGCAGCAGGCATTGGTGCTATTGATACCATTGGAGGCGGAGGACGCTATAACGGCCTTGTGAGTGGTATTGGTGGACCTGATCAGCCGGGTATTGGTATAGGTATTGGTCTTGAACGTATTCTTCTCATTCTTGAGAACCAACAGATTGAGCTAAATGCTGCGAAGCCGCTAGATGTATATTTGGTTGCTTTGGGTGAAGAAGCCGAAATTGAGATTACGAAGCAAGTATTCAAACTACGTCAGCTTGGGATTTCAGCAGAACGTGATTACTTAGGACGTAAAATGAAAGCACAGATGAAATCGGCAGATCGCCTCCATGCTCGTTACACAGCTATTTTAGGTGACAATGAGCTAGAACGTGGTGAAATCGCTTTGAAATCGATGGAAACAGGTGAGCAGCAAACTGTAAAGTTGGATGAGCTGTCTCAACATCTTATTTAAAACGCCTATATATGGCTAATTATATTAAAAGGAGATTGATGAACACATGTTTAGGACCCATCAATGCGGAAATTTAACAACAGCAAATATTGGTGACACGGTTACACTGAATGGTTGGGTGCAAACTCGTCGTGACTTAGGAGGCGTATTGTTCATTGATCTACGTGATCGTAGCGGAATTGTGCAAATCGTATTTAACCCATCGTACTCTGGTGATGCGTTAGCGATTGCTGATAAAGTTCGCAGTGAATATGTATTATCTGTAACAGGCAGCGTTGTACAACGTGATGCAGAGACAGTTAATGATAATCTGCCAACAGGACAAATTGAAGTCCGCATTACAGATATCGAAGTCCTGAATGGCGCTAAGACACCTCCGTTCTTCATTGAAGATGGCGTAGAAGTTGATGAGTCGTTACGTTTGAAATATCGTTACCTTGATTTGCGTAGACCTGAAATGCAAAAAACGCTTATATTGCGTTCCAAAGCAGCTAAAATATTCCGAGATTTCCTTGATGGAGAAGGTTTTATTGACGTTGAAACTCCAATACTAACGAAAAGCTCACCGGAAGGTGCTCGTGATTACTTAGTACCGAGTCGTGTACATGCAGGCGAATTCTTCGCATTGCCACAATCACCACAAATTTATAAGCAACTACTGATGGTAGGTGGCTTAGAGCGTTATTATCAAATTGCACGTTGCTTCCGTGATGAAGATCTTCGTTCTGACCGTCAACCTGAATTCACCCAAGTCGACATTGAGACATCTTTTATAGATCGCGATACGTTGTTAGCTATGATGGAACAGCTTATGGTGCGTCTGTTCAAGGAAACGATCGGTGTAGAGTTATCCTTGCCATTCCAACGTATAAGCCATGCGGATGCTATGAATAAGTACGGATCAGATAAGCCGGATCTTCGTTTCGGTATGGAACTTATCGAGATGAATGATCTTGTAGGAAATAGCGGAGTAAAGGTATTTGCTTCTGTTATTGAAAAAGGCGGAGAAGTGAAGTGTCTGAATGCCAAAGGCTGTGGAACATGGAGCCGGAAAGAAATTGATGAGCTAGGTCCGTACGCGGCTCGTTATGGTGCGAAAGGACTAGCATGGATTCAAGTGAAAGAAGGCGAATTCAAGGGTCCAATCGTGAAGTTCTTTACAGAGCAAGAAATTGAAGCGATCAAGGAACGTACAGGTGCTGAAGAAGGCGACCTCTTACTCTTCTCTGCAGATACGAAGAAAGTGGTTGCGGATGTATTGGGCGCATTGCGTCTCAAAATTGGTCGTCAATTAGGATTAATCAATGATAAAGAATTTAAATTTGTATGGGTGTTGGACTTCCCATTACTTAGCTATGACGAAGACCAAAAACGCTATATTGCAGAACACCATCCCTTCACTCGTCCGAAGGATGAGGATGTAGCATTGTTCGATACAGATCCATTACAAATGCGTGCTGAAGCTTATGATATCGTATTGAATGGTTATGAAGTTGGTGGGGGTTCCATGCGGATTTACCAACGTGATATTCAGGAGAAAATGTTTGATGCGTTAGGTTTGTCTCCAGAAGATGCTTATGACAAGTTTGGTTACTTACTAGATGCTTTTGAATATGGTACTCCACCTCATGGGGGGATTGCTTTTGGATTCGATCGTCTGGTGATGTTATTGACGGGACGTACTAACCTGCGTGAAACTATTGCCTTCCCAAAAACAGCTAGTGCTACGGATCTGTTAATGAACGCTCCGTCTGAAGTTGAGAACGTGCAACTAGAACAGCTTCATATCAAGCTGGCCAAAAAACCGGGTGAAGACAAGAAATAATAAAGGAGACCTTCTTACGATGGTACATCAATTCTCACGTACGGAACTTGCAATTGGGCCAGAGGGTCTTGAAATCATGAAGAATAGTACGGTGGCTGTGCTAGGGATCGGAGGAGTGGGCTCCATTGCGGTGGAAGCCCTTGCTCGTACCGGTGTGGGCCGTATTATCTTAATTGATAAAGATGTGGTGGATATCACAAATATCAATCGCCAGATTCATGCCTTGTTAACGACGGTAGGCCAGAAAAAGGCCGATCTGATGGTCGAAAGAGTTAAATTAATTAATCCAGAATGTGAAGCCATCGCGCTTAATATGTTCTACACAGATGAAACCTATGAAGAACTGTTTAAATATGAATTGGATTATGTTATAGATGCCTCAGATACGGTCTCTTACAAAATTCATATTATAAAAGAATGCTTGAAGCGGAACATTCCGATGATATCGAGTATGGGTGCAGCGAACAAGATGGACCCGACCAAATTCCAAGTAGCGGACATATCGAAAACAGAGATGGATCCACTTGCTAGGGTTATTCGTACAAAGCTACGCAAGGATGGTATTAAGAAGGGCGTTCAAGTTGTATTCTCGACAGAGAAACCGATCAAGCCGCGTGAAGATGTGACGCAGCAGATCGTACCAGAGAATGCGCCTGAGATTCGTAAGGCGAAACAGCCTCCTGCTAGTAACGCCTTTGTACCGCCTGTGGTAGGTTTAATCATGTCTAGTGTAGTTGTGCGTGATTTACTGTCAAAGCAAGGAATAGTGACATGAACGAAGAAATTCGCGCAGTGTGAAGAGTAAATCTGCTACAATTCCTGTAAAATAATAAATACTATGATTAAAAGCGTGGTACCGGGATCCAATGGGTGTCCGGTACGCATGCTTTTTTGTGCGGAATATAGGGGTATACTATATAGAGAATTATACAAGATGGGGGTTCTTTACTTGAGATTAGGGTTTTGGAATAGAAGCTTGGGGATTCGACCAGAGGATAATTGGAAGACAGAATTGTTTGCGGGAATTATTTCGTATTTCTCTGTAGTATACATTGTCATGGTTAATGCCGCGATACTACATGATGCGGGGATGCCTATACAGGCAGCGATGGTAGCAACGCTCCTTACTTCTATTGTAGGTTGTTTGTTGATGGCCTTTGGCGGTAAGTCACCCATTATAGTCGTACCAGGTATGGGGATTAATGCCTTTTTCACATACACGCTGGTTCATTCCATGAAGCTAAGTTGGCAAGAAGCATTAGCTGTGGTGACAGTAACAGGAATTCTATTCGCTATCGTAGCATTTACGTCGCTGTATCGAATGATCAGTCAAGCGATTCCTTCTAATCTACAGCATGGGATTACAGTGGGGATTGGTTTATTTCTAACGTTTATTGGACTTCAAAAAAGCGGTATCGTGATTGCACATCAGACTACTTTTGTAGCCATTGGACATTTCAATGATCCCTCTGTTATTGTGGCTTGTGTAACACTTCTTTTGGCTCTCGTTCTTTTTGTGCGTGATGTAAAGGGAGGACTGCTAATCAGTATCCTTGTCGGGACGGGGCTGGCTTTCCTTCTGGGTGCAGTTAATACTTCACAGAAGGTAGAAACGGGACAGACTTTTCAGCAATATGGCAAAGTATTTGCTCAGTTATCTTGGTCCAATATGGGCCAAATGGTGTTCTGGATAGCTATATTTCTATTACTGCTGATTGTGGTGTTCGAGAATATCGGTCTCATTGCTTCGCAGGTCGCTATGATTGACCGACCGGAGAATTTCAAAGGAAGTTTGCGAGCGTTGGCGGTGGCCAATATATTTGCGGGTATATTCGGTAGTAGCCCGGTCGTGGCTGCGGCAGAGTCTACTGCTGGAATTGCAGCTGGGGCACGGACAGGGTTGTCATCTTTAGTATCAGCAATCTTGTTTGGGGCAACGTTTTTTATCATACCTATCCTAACCTTAATTCCTGATAGTGCCATTGCACCGATTCTAATTGTGATCGGTGGGTTGATGGTACAAAATGTGCGAGAAATGGACTTTACGGATCTTACGGAAGCTTTTCCTGCCTTTTTAATCATGGTCATGATTCCCTTCACATACAGTATCGTAGATGGTATGGCGTTCGGTTTCATTGCTTATCCAATCGTTAAGTTGGCTCAAAACAGGGGTCGCGAGGTTTCGCCAGTATTATACGGTATTTCGTTATTGTTTGTAGCTAACTTTGTATTAAATGCACTACTTTAAAATAATGTTGTTAAATGACCGCTAAGGGGACGAATTGTTCTTACGATCACTGCTGCATCAAAATAATTAGAACCGTAAAATACAAATGATAAGTTGGTTAAGAGGTATCTTCTATAAGTAGAGGGTACCTTTTCTTAGTTACTATTCATTCGAGAAGATGGGCTATAGTGTCACCGCTTCGCTTGTGATATACTTAGTATCCTTTTTGTGTCTATCTCAAAGAGGAGGGCAGAAGGGGTTCAGAGGTCGAACAAATGAGCTTAAGTATTGCTACACAATAACTTTTAGGAGGTAACTGAAATTGGAGGAAAATTTTCAAAGTGCCTATCAAGAGGAAGAGAACAGGCTGAACGCAACCGTCTCAGAAATTGATAACCAGCTTCAAAGATTGCGTGGGATAGATGTCTATACGGGTCATGATTTCACGGAGCAAATTTTGGAGGCTGGGCGTGAAGAGAAGCGCCAAGATTTAAATAAAAGCCTGCAAGAACCGTATTTTGGCCGTTTAGATTTTCAAAGTATCAAGGATCAAGATCGAAAGCCGCTATATATCGGCAAAATAGGTGTAGATCGTGAAGTGATCTCTGATCAGCCACTTGTCATTGATTGGCGTGCTCCGGTAGCAAGTCTATTCTACTCATTTACCGGTGGAGACGAGGCCGCTACGTATGAAGCACCTGAAGGGCTAATTGAAGGTCTCGTATACCTAAAACGTAACGTTGTTATACGTAAACAGATATTAGAGCGAGTTGCGGATACGTTTAACCGTGAGAGTGAACAACCTGCTGTATCTGATGAATTTTTGGTATATCGACTTGGTGAGAATAAGGATAACCGTTTACGTGATATCGTCTCTACGATTCAGGCTGAACAGGATAAAATTATTCGTGCAGCGAAGAATACAGCGCTCATTATTCAAGGTGTCGCAGGAAGTGGTAAAACAACTGTAGCGCTACATAGACTAGCTTTTTTGCTGTACCAATATAAAGATCAAGTATCTGCTGAAAAAATGATTATTTTTGCACCTAACCATATGTTTTTGGATTATATTTCTGACGTGCTTCCTGAATTGGGGGTTGGAGATATTCAGCAAAGTACATTCGCTGATTGGGCTATGGATGTACTTGAACTAGACTTGCCGCTAGTAGATAATTCCGAGACGTTGGATTATTGGTTTGAAGGTTCTGGAGGAACACGTGAAGTCAATGATGAGGTATCGGGTCGATTCAAGGGTTCCTTAGTGTTACAAAAGATGATTAAAAGCTGGATAACGGCCTTAGAATCATCCTCTGTTCCAGATGTAGATTTTATTCCATGGGAAGGTGCTGTACTGCCACAGACCCAGATTCTATATTGGTATAACGAAGAATATAAACCTTATCCCCTTGCCAAGAGAAAAGAACGGGTGATGGTAAGAATACATCGTTGGGTAGAAATGGAGCTCAAAAAGTCACCATCTGAAGCCGTGTTTAAGGATCGAAAGAAAAAAGCGGCTCAACGAGAAAAAAGTTACGCAACAAAATGGCCGAAATACGAGCCTTTAACTTTATATAAACAAATGTTCCGGGCGATAAAAGTGCCAACAGGTTCGCCAGAGGAATTGCTACAAGACATTCCTGTTCATGTTCTGAAATCAACGCAAAAGGACCTCAAACATAACTTCATCCGTGAAGAGGATCTTCCTGCCCTTCTGTACATTCATTATTTATTGAACGATATGAAGAGTGAGCAACGATTCGATCATATCGTCATTGATGAGGCGCAGGACTTTTCACCCTTTCAGGTAGCCGTATTAGATCTATTTGTTCGAGGCCATTCTTTTACGATTCTTGGTGATTTATCTCAGGGGATTCACGCATATCGTGGTGTTCATCATTGGGACGAAATGAGTTCATTATTTGAACCAGAGCATACTGCTTATTTCGCTTTAACTCGAAGCTACCGCTCTACGATGGAAATTATCGAATTTGCCAATGGTATTTTGGAGAAGGGTGTGGGCAGTGATTTGATGGCTGTACCCGTGTTCCGTAGCGGAGATGCAGTACGGTTGATTCAATATAGTGAGGATGGACGATTGAATAATCTTCGGGATGCGTTATCAAGGCTTTCCTCAAAGGAATATCGGACGGTAGCGATTCTGACAAGGACGCTTCGAGAAGCTAAAGCGTTGTATGAGCAGATGACAGGAGACGTAGAGGATCTGCATTTGATTGATGGTGGGAAGCAGGCTTATGAAGGTGGTTTGTCCATTCTTCCAGTCTATTTGTCAAAAGGACTTGAATTTGATGCCGTCATTGTAGCAGATGCTGATCTTGAACATTATGGACCTCAGGCTTGGGATGCTAAGCTCATGTATGTAGGCTGCACCCGTGCGCTGCATGAGTTGTGGGTTCTCCATGGTGAACATGTGCCAGATTATTTAGGAAACTCACAAGAGGAGATTATGGTTCACGGTTGGCCGGAAATTGAAGAAGCTACTAGGTAAAGAACACTTATAGTTATTCTTTCACTTGAGTCTACCCCTTGTTATATGAGTTAATAAGGGTGTCGGAACCGACTAAATGCTCTGAAAGGAGGCTGATTGAATTGATCACAGTATACGAGGTGGTTTCCGCGTAATGCGGAAGCCTCGCAAGAGGGAGACCGTACGCGGTCTCCCTTATTTATTTGATGGGGAGTATATTGTTTGCTGGACTATCCTAAATTTGTAGGTGACTCCCTTGTATATGAAGAGCATTATTAATTATAATGTAGTTAAAGATTTCACAAATTTTACAATTAGAGAGGAGGCGAAATCAATGGGTCAAACTGCTATTGGATCAGATAACGGAAAATGGTTCAAGGAGGACGTTGATTATCGCAAATTACAAAAATGGCAAGGATGTGCTTCCACCTCATTTGTTGAAGGAGCTTCAACATTATATTGAGGGAGAATTAATATACATTCCTAAGAGAAGCAATCAACGTGTGGGTTGGGGTGAACTCAGCGGTACACGTCAGATGATTACGAGTAGAAATGAAAAAATATTTGAATTGTATTCTTCGGGTCATTCCGTTGAGAATTTAATGCAATCTTATCACTTGTCGGAGGATAGCATCCGTAAAGTTATTTTTAAGATGCGCACTGAACATGGAAAAGCGACGATTCAAAGTTAGGTTAATAAAGCTGACTAAAGCAAGGAAATCAATGTCCAGATGGATCTTGGTTTCCTTGCTTTATTTGGAGTGTGATATGATATAGAGGTATGAAATTAGCACAAGGAAGTGAGAAATGCATGGATTTATTTTCTTTTCAGCAGGAATCGGACTTTGGGTCGCGTCTACTGGCAGACAGAATAAGACCGGTGAATCTGGATGAATATATCGGACAGGAACATATTATTGGTCCAGGTAAGCTTCTTAGACGAGCGATTGAAGGGGATCAAATATCCTCCATTTTACTTTACGGTCCACCGGGATCAGGTAAAACAACATTAGCACATATTATTTCATTCCATACGAAGGCTGAATTTGTAAGATTGAATGCGGTTGAAGCTTCTGTCAAGGATGTGCGAGAGGTTATTGAACGTGCGCAGAGTAACAAATCGTTATATGGCACGAAAACTATTTTATTTCTAGATGAAGTCCATCGTTTCAATAGCTCTAGACAGGATGCATTACTACCAGCCGTGGAGAAGGGAACTATTATTTTTATTGGGGCAACAACAGAGAATCCTTTTCACTACGTAAACGGGGCTTTGATGAGTCGATCAACGTTGTTTCAGCTGAATGCACTAACGAAGGAGCATTCCTTAATAGCTATGAAGCGGGCGCTTGTGGATGCGGAGAAGGGCCTAGGCTTCATGAAGCTACAAGCGGATGATGAGGCGTTGGATCATATTGCCACAATGGCCAATGGGGATGTACGCCGTGCATTGAATGCTTTGGAGTTGGCAGCGATGACAACACCACCGGAGAATGATGGTACCGTTCATATCACACTGGAGGTAGCAGAGGAATCGATCAGACGCCCTCTAGTCAAAGCAGATGAATCTACCCAGTATGATGTGTTATCAGCTTTTCATAAAAGTATACGCGGCTCCAGTGATGCTGCATTATTCTGGTTCCTCTACGCTGTAGAGAAGCTTGGAATGGACCCTATGGTGTTCCTACGGCGTCTGATTGCAGCGAGTAGTGAAGATATTGGACTTGCTAACCCGCAAGCTATGGTACAGGCTGTGAGCGCGTTAGAAGCATATCGTAATAACGGATGGCCTGAAGCCAAGCTTAACATTTCGCAAGCGATATTGTTCGCTGTAGAAAGTCCTAAATCTAATGCGGTCTACACGGCTATTTCACGTGCGATGTCGGCGATCGAAGATATTAGGTCAGCAGAGGTACCTCATCATCTCCGGGATACGCACTACAAAGGGGCTGTAAAGCTTGGACATGAAGGATATAAATATCCCCATGATTATCCACAGCATTACGTGAAACAGAATTACCTACCTACAGAGATATCAAAGCGAGTGTTCTATCAGGCTACTGAGCAGGGAAATGAATCTAAAATTAAGCTTAATCAGCAGCGACGGTTAGAAACGTGAAAAATTTTACTGAAACAAGTCACGATGGATCCGAAATAAAAAATAACAGACCAAGGATAACCACCTTAGTCTGTTATTTTTTTGTACATCAGTCTTTTCAGAAGGGAGAACGTTTTCTAAATTAGTCCAAACGATCATATAGTCTTTGCTTGTAGTTAAAGAGATTGGATCAGGAATTTCCGAGGGGGGCATATTTTTTGGAAGCATCGAATGGATGACTAAATAAACACATAATTCCAAAATAGAAATTATGTGTGATGTGATTATTAAAATATTATCCAGTAATTAACTTTGATATATTATAAAGGAATGAAATTAAATAAAATATTAAAACAAATTGACTGGGAGGTGAAATTTAGTGAGAAATTATATGATAACTATTGTGGGAGCCATCCTTATAGCATCTGTAGCATTCTCTATTTACAGTCAAAACCAAATTAATCAAGTACCCATTGAATATAGCTATGATATAGCAACTGAAGATTTTTATATAAAAGATATTAATTTTGTGTCTTACCATGATTCATTGTATGTGGCTGGAAATTACTATTTAGAGATGATTGGGGAAAACAAACAGTTTGACGGGGTCAGCTTCGGCTGTTCTATCGACGGAACTCACTATAAAGTTGACGGTGAATCCAAACAGGTTATTGGTGAAATTAAATTAAGTAATGTCATTAAGCCTTCTATCACAAAGGGAAGTAGAGAACCAATACGATTGTGAAAAAGGTTTAGGTACTATGGAGAAAGCTTCTAAGTCATCGGATATGATTTTTGCCCTTTTGTAAATACTTTTTATAGCTTTGTAATACATAAAAAATACCCTTAAAGTTAACAGTAAGTGTCTTTCTTTTTACTGTCAACTTAAAGGGAATAATATTAGAGTAGATGGACCAGCGTATAACATACGGTCTTTTTTTGTCAGCATAATGGGGGCTTGACCAATTCCCTGTCAGGTCCTTTTAAAAATGATTGTTCCGCCAAGTGTCCTACACCGCAGTGTAGGATACTTTTTCTACTTTATCTATTGTTCCGCCTCCAAGGCATTCCTCACCTTGAAAGAAAACGACAGCTTGTCCAGGAGTAATCGCTTTTTGATCATTCGCAAAGGTTACATGGACACTTCCATCTTCGAGCCAGTTCAAGGTTACCTCTTGATCCGGCTGGCGATAACGGAACTTGGCTGTACATTTGAAAGGTTCTGTAGGGATAGAGGCTGAACCTGCAATCCAATTGACGCCAGTAGCGATAAGTCCCGTAGAATACAAGCTAGGGTGTTGATCCCCTTGGACAACATAGAGCACGTTATGCTCAAGGTCTTTGTCAGCTACAAACCAAGGTTCACCTGAACCAGAGCCTCCACCAATGCCCAGCCCTTGGCGTTGGCCTAGGGTATAATACATTAGCCCATCATGAGAGCCCTTGACTTCACCTGTCGTAATATCGACCATATTTCCGGACTTAGCAGGTAAGTACTGACTTAGAAATTGTTTGAAATTTCGTTCGCCAATAAAACATACGCCTGTGCTGTCTTTTTTCTTAGCTGTTGAGAGACCCGCAGCTTCAGCAATACGGCGTACTTCAGGTTTAGGAAGATGTCCAATGGGAAACATTGCTTTAGAGAACTGTTGTTGATCTAACGCGTTTAGGAAGTAGGTCTGGTCCTTATTGCTGTCTACTCCACGTAGCAGCTTGAAGACGCCATCTTCTTCAATTACTCTTGCATAATGACCTGTTGCTACATAGTCAGCACCTAGATCGAGAGCTTTAGTCAAAAACTCACCGAACTTAATTTCCCGGTTACACATCACATCAGGATTGGGTGTTCGACCTGCTTTATATTCATCTAAGAAATAGGAAAATACTTTATCGAAGTATTCCTTTTCGAAATTAACAGTGTAGTAGGGAATATCGATCTGCTCACATACACGGCGAACGTCTTCTGCATCGTCCTCTGCCGTACAGTTTCCAAATTCGTCGGTGTCGTCCCAGTTTTTCATGAAAATGCCGATTACATCATAACCTTGCTCCTTGAGCAGTAGTGCGGTTACGGATGAATCAACACCTCCGGACATGCCGACGACGACACGAATATTTTGATTTTCTTTTGACATCGTCATCACCATTCTTATATTGAATTGTATTCATAATGTATTTTATCATAACTGAACCAAGATCACATACGCCTAATTTGTCCACTCAGGGCGAACATTTAACCATTTTGTATAGTTTTTTTTCCCTATTTGAACTGAATATGATACCATACTAAGAGTAATGATCGGAATAGAGTGGAATACTGGATTTAAATCTAGTTATTACCTTTTCTTATTCGATAATCTACCATATAAATGAACAAACATAAATCATACATGGATTTCATGAAAATAGAAAGAGGTGTCATCGATGAAAATATCGACAAAAGGGCGTTATGGCTTGACCATCATGATGGAGCTTGCCGCAAGATTTGGTGAAGGACCTACCTCACTTAAAAGTATTGCTGAGAAGAATCAACTTTCTGAACACTACCTTGAACAATTAATAGCCCCACTTAGAAATGCAGGTTTAGTGAAAAGTATCCGTGGAGCTTATGGTGGTTATATACTGTTTCGTGAGCCGGCTTCTATTACTGCTGGTGATGTTATTCGAGTTCTTGAAGGACCGATATCTCCTGTGGATTTCACTGAAGAGGATGATCCAGCTAAACGCGATCTATGGCTCAGAATTCGGGATGGTATTGCCAGTGCGCTTGATTCAACTACACTAGCAGATTTGATCTCTTTTGAAGAGAAAAAGCAAGAAAACAACTACATGTTCTATATTTAGTTACACTTTTGCGAAATTCTTAAAATAGCATTGTTATATCAACGTTCTGGCCTTCTTGTGGAGGCCTTAATAATGATAAAATCACATATCCTGCAAAGTACTGAGATTAAGGACGTCAACGTAATGGTTTTTGATCTTCAAGTCGGCATTCTTTTGCATCTTCCGTGTTACATGTGTATAAATATTTAAAGTTGTCTTTTCATTTTCGTGACCTACCCGTTGCATGATTGTATTTAAGTCCACTCCTGCTTCAGCAAGCATGCTGACGAAGGTGTGTCTGAAAATATGTGGAGTTGCATGTTTAGTGATTGAAGTATTGTTAATAATTCTTTTCATCCTGTTACGAATGTGTTGCACATTGAAAGGATATCCATCGTCATTACGGAAAACAAACTTCTTGTCATGGTCATCTTTAAAATACTCTCGTTGTGATTTCATTTGATCTGCTTGCCGTTCTTTATGCGCTTCAACATGATCATTACACTTTCATCAATGGGTATCACTCGAATGGATCCTTTGGTCTTAGGTGTCCCTAGTTGGTAATTGTGCATGTTCTCACTATCCATTGTTTTTGTGATCCTTATTTGATTCGATTCGAAATTGAGATCCGTCCACTTTAATGCACATAGTTCACCCGATCGAATTCCAGAGAAGGTAAGTAAGTAAAATATTTCTTCGTCCTGCAGCTTACCGTATTCCTTAATCGTCGAGAAGAAATCCAGTAGCTCAGATCTATTCAAATACTTGTCTTCAATGAGTTGGTCCTTGTTCTCGATCTCTTCAACGGTTATGAGCTTCTGTGGTATGACGGCATCAATGGTGGGGTTATCAATCCTAAGTTTATGTTTTATCGCATACTTAAAAATCATATTTGCTGTATTGTTTATTCCCAACATGGTGTTATGGGCATATTCTTGGTCATCCAGATCATTTAAAAAGTTCTGATAATCTCGATGCGTAATTTTGCTAACAGGCTTCTTCTTAAAATAATTGTTCAAGTTGCTGACCTGAACCCCTCGTTGTACAACACTTCTGCGTTTCACCTTTCCTTTTGAATAGGTTTTGAGCCATTCCTCAGCCACATCATTAATTGTTATCTTTATCATTACAGCGGTAGGTGCTTGTGTGGTGTACATCTTAGCAGAGGCTTATACAGATGGTAGTAATTCAGGATCAAACGAAGATATAAGATAAGCGCATTGGAATTTGAAAAGTCCCCTTACCTTTTTTGAAGTGCACCCCTTAGAATAGACATTGGATTAAACCCCTGGTTTAGCCGATGTAATTCTAGGGGGTGTATTTTTTATGGCAATCAAGGGACAAAAGTTTAAAGAGTATTCGTATGAGACCAAAATAGAAGCGGTACGCCTTCACGTAGTCGGAGGGTGGACCTATCGTAAAATTATGGAGAAGTTTGGAATCACAGATAGACATCGTTTGAAAGCATGGATGAGGAAGTATAGAGAACTCGGTGAGTTCGGACTTATGGATCAACGAGGACGACGAGAGGAATACATCGATCAAGACAGGCAGGTACAGCGGCTGAAACGGGAAAACGAAATGCTAAAAAAGTGCTTGGCAATCTGGATGCAGGAGATAAAGCGCGCAGGTATGTAACAATTGAGAGAGCCGCAAAAGAGTATCCGGTTAGCCATCTCTGTAAGGTCTTCGGTGTCTCCAGAAGTGGCTACTACGCCTTTCTAAAACGCAAAGAAATGGATCGTGATCGAAAAGACAAGGCGCTCGTGAAGAAAGTTTACGAGCACTACAATGGGGTGTACGGCTACCGCCAGCTCCAATTGTTCTTGTTGCAAGATTACGGGGTCTGGATGAATCATAAGAAGGTGCTTCGGCTCATGCAGGTTTTGGGTATCCGCTCACGGATTCGGCAGAAACATCGCTGCAACTACACTTCTTCTACCGAAGGACGTGTAGCTAAAAACCTACTGAAACGGGATTTCAAGGCGGATGTACCCAACCAAAAATGGGTTACGGATATCACGCAATATCGTGTGGGGGAATCTTGGCTGTACCTAACTGCCATTAAAGACTTGTTTAATAATGAAATTATTGCATACAAGATGAGTAACCGAAATGACAATGAACTGGTGTTACAGACGTTTAAGCAGGCGTGGACGCGTAGCAAAAAGACGTAACCGGACTAATCGTTCACAGCGATCAGGGATTCCAGTACACGTCTCATGCGTACCATGACATGCTGCCAAAGGTTGGCGCCCAAATCAGCATGTCACGCCGAGGCAATTGTTATGACAATGCCTCCATGGAGAGTTTCTTCTCGCATCTCAAAACGGAAGGTCTCTATCCTTATGATATCCGAAATATGGTAGAGGCACAAAGAAGAATTGAAGAGTATATTCGATTTTACAACCAATATCGGCCACAACGAAGGCTAAATAAGCTGCCTCCGGTAGAGTTCCGGAAGCAGCTTACAGCCTAGGGTCTTTTTTCAGTGTCTATAAAATGGGGTCTTGACCATTTTAGGCATGGGGACTTTTCATTTTAAAATTGTCTTGCAGAGATGTTAAAGTCATTTTTAGCACCTGTGCTGTTGTATACATAAATGCGATATTCGGAAGAAACGGTGTTGTAAATATTAGTAGTTTTTTGTTCCCCCACGTTAAATGGGATCTCTAATTGCAATACATTATTCTTGAATATCTTCATATATACCTTTGAAGTTCCGAGGTTTTGTAACCAAATATTGGTTTCCAATCCATTCCCCGGTGTTAAGGTAAAGGTGTTTTCATAGGCATTAGAAGATGTGTAGCGAAAAGGGCTTATGAGTTGTGTATCAAATGGGGTAATGATGGGATCGTCTGTCAAATTGGCTTTATCACTGACTTGGATTATTGATTGGGCTGTGGTATCAATTTGGGCTGGTTCAGCGTAAGAAATTGGACTTGAAACTAATAACGTTGCAGCAACTAAACCAACTCCAAAAAATTTTATCAATTTAAATTCCTCCTAAAAGTTTTATGGTTCCTACGTATAAAATCATACACTTAATGTGAAATTATGTATATATGTGGAAAGTCCTGTATTATGACGAATAATTATTAGTAACAAACTAGTATAATATGATGAAAAATATCGAATTTTGTGGTTATTTATATATTGTGCTGAAGCAATTGTCAAGCGCCCATGTATGCCTACTGACTTCGGTTGGTAGGGCTATTTTTATTTGGGTAAGGAAAATTTTCTTGAGCAACAAAAAAAAGACCGGTTGTATCCGGTCATAAGATCAGTACGATGATATGTTATATATCCTCTTAGCTTCCTCCACTGTCTTGAAATCAAACTCGAAGTACACCGCTCGTGTTACCTCCCCGATCTGTTCTTTCGTCCATCCTGCACGTTCTAGTCCGGCTATGATGTATCCGAGACAAGCGTCATTACTCCATTCATCCATTGTCATTGTCCTCCTATTTACGTTTCAATGATCTAACAAACGTGACTATTGATAGTGTCAAGGCTGCCAGAGCCACGATCCAAAATACTGTATTCATACGATCATCCTCCAGATTTATTTTTTCTTGCTTTTATGTTAAGATTGGGCGGAGGGGCGGTAACCCCTCCTAGGTACTGCTACCGAAGCCGCCGTCCGCGTTTTCGTTCAGTGCCTTTTTCCTTTTCACGGCGGTGTATAATCCATGCGGTGTAAAGCTGTATGATCGCCGTTAGGAGTAAGACCCAATCTCTCATGTTCTTGTTCACCTCCTTTCTATATTCTAATTATACAACGAATTTAGTTGAATTGTTTATACATTTGATATATAGTATAAAAAGAGGTGATCATTATGTTTAGATTAAAACTTGACGAATGTATGACTAAGAAGGGTATTAACACCCGACAACTTAGCGAAATGACAGGGATACGCTGGAACACAGTTGATGACATGGCAAAAAACAAGGCTAAACACTGGTCACCAGAAAATCTAGATAAGGTGTATAAGGCACTTGAATTAGAATCATTACTTGAGTTATTTGAATATGTAGAGGACAAAAAAGAGACCACAAAGGTATAATTGAACTGTGACCCGTAAGATGGAAACTTTGAAAAAAGTGACCCTCTTGCGGGTCATTTGTGTTTTAATCGAATTATCCAAAAAAAGCGGAGGAATCATTTCATGGACAAAGCGAGAGGAACTTCAAAGATATTTAACGAACATGAGATCAAGCAATTGGAGATGAATCCCCATGTTCAGAACGCCACGGAGAAGAGCATTACTTATTCACCCGCCTTTAAGCTGGCTGCAGTGAAAGCCTACGAGAAAGGACAGACTCCAATGGAGATCTTTCTTGAGGCTGGATTTGACTTGGATTTCATGGGTCGTGACAAGCCAAAGCATTGTTTAATGCGTTGGCGTAATACGTACACTGCTTTTGGAAAAACTGGACTGCTTGAGGAGCAACGAGGAAAAGGAAGCACAGGCAGAAGACCCGCAGTGGCAAATTCCACGGAGGAAAGGCTAAAACACGCTGAAGCACGTATTAAGCTGCTAGAGATGGAGAATGACTTTCTAAAAAAGCTGGAGGCGCTCGAAAAACAGAAGATGCGGAGAAAACGTTAACTCCCTTCGAGCGCTTTCAGATCATTAACCATATCCTACGTAAACACGGTTTGCAGCGAATGACGCGCTACCTGTGTAGATTGGCCCATGTTAGCTTAAGCGGTTATTACCGCTGGCTTGCTACTGAAGAAACAAGGCAGGTAAGAGAGGATGCAGACGAGCGTGACGCTCTGCTCGTTAAGGAGCATTTTGACAATTTGAAGGGTAAAGCAGGTGCTTTAGTGATAAAAATGCGGCTTGAACGTGAAATGGGGGTCGTCATGAATCATAAGAAAATTCGCCGATTAAGGAGGAAATTTAATCTAATAGCTACGATCCGGCAAGCGAATCCGTATCGTAAAATGGCGAAAGCTACACAAGAGCACCAAACGTGCCCCAACTTGTTAAAGCGCCAGTTTGACCAAGGAGAGCCCGAGAAAGTGCTACTTACAGATATTACCTACATGCACTATGGGAATGGACAATGTGCCTACCTGTCCGTGGTGAAGGACGGAGCGACAAGACAAGTTCTGGCTCATTATCTTTCCTCTTCTTTGGGGCTATGCCGCTAGTGGAGCGAACCCTGGAGAGACTACTGGATCGGCTAAATGGAAATATCCACCCAGAGGCCATTTTGCACTCGGACCAAGGGATGCACTATACTCACCCCAAATTCCGTCTTCTCGTCGATAAAGCAGGATTTACACAGTCCATGTCCCGTAAAGGTAACTGCTGGGATAACGCCTCCATGGAGACATTCTTCGGCCATATGAAGGATGATTTGGAGTACAAGTCATGTATGACCCTCACGGAGTTACGAGCACAAGTCGACGACTATATCGCCTACTATAACTCTGAACGATATCAATGGGTATTAAAAAGGATGACTCCTGATGAATTCAGAAGTCATCTGCTCACTGCCTAAGAAAGGTCTTCTTTTTCAAACTGTCCACAAATACGGTCACAGTTCATAACGCCAATGTGGTCTTATTTTAATGAATCATATTTATTACTCGTGACACATGTTCGATATCCTCGTATGGTAGCAATACTACACCATCTGACGTGCGTATCTTAGCGCGTTCAGGATTGGTTGATACTTTTCTGCCACTCCCTTTATTACCTCGCCACTGTGGAGCTTTGTGGTTACCCTCTGATTGCTGGATGCGGCTATATGTAATTCTTTATTTGCGTCCATCTAATAATTCACCTCACAGATGAAATTTCGACAACATTTATGGAATTCCTTCATCATTCCCTCATATGTTCCGGCACTTCATCTGTGACGGTTATCGGTTCGAATACTCTACCTCCGAACGTATGTTTTTTTATTTTACTACCGGTCAGTAAAAATATTCAAGACTTAACAGAGAGGTTTTAAACATTTGAGGTTCGTTGTAGCGTAGTGATAGAGTTCCTTTAATTGGGGGCGAATTGGGGGCAAACGCTACTTCTATGTGTTATGATTGGCTTGAAATAATAAACATTGAACAAAGAAAAACCCTTATTAATCAAGAGTTTTAAAGATTGACTGATATCTAATTAGGTGCGGTCAGTTCCCGCATACGGTGCACGTTGAGACGGTAGCAAAGATGTACATCAAAGAAAAACACTAAAAACTACAATATACAGTGCGCTACATAAGGGATACCACAATATATTGATTTTTGTCAAAGGGAAATTAAGGGGCATTTTTAGCCACTAAAATCATAAAACAATGATGTACCTCGGTTTATAATCTCGATTAAACATTTTTGGGTAAATTACATAAGAGAGATAGGACGGTTCGTTTCTCTGCATTAGTAGAAATAGGTATTAAAGTTGGAAGATTATAATATTAATATAGGAGGAATTTTATATGAAAAAAGAAATATTAATGGTTTTGTTGCCTCTATTTGCTGACTGGGAGGCTGCCTTTACTTCTGCTACCTTAAATGATCAGATTCAAAACAAAAAGTCTGCATATTTTGTAAAAACAGTAGGTATTACAAAAGACCCCATAAAATCTATTGGAGGACTCACAGTATTGCCAGATTATTCTATTGCTGATGTTCCAGATAATTATTCTGCTTTGTTGCTAATTGGGGGTATGAGTTGGTGCACAAAAGATAGAAAGCCAACAGAAATGGCTCAAAAGTTGTTGCCCTTTGTGCAAAGTGCTATAGACAAGAGTATCCTTGTTGGCGGAATTTGTGATGCCTCTACTTTTCTTGGAGCAAATGGATGGCTGAATGACAAAATGCACACAAGCAATACATTAGCAGATTTAAAGCGAGTTGCAGGGAAGACTTACACTAACGAGTCTAACTATATAGAGCACCAAGCTGTACAGCATGAAAATGTAGTAACAGCTAACGGAACCGCATATTTAGAATTTACGAAAGAAGTTTTACTTGCTTTAAAAGCCTACCCAAAAGAGGATGTTGAAACACATTATGATTTTTACAAAAGCGGATATTATGAGGCAATAAAGAAACATCACATTGCAAAAGGAATATAGGCTTGTAATAAAGGTTAATCTTAAAAAGGATGCCGAGCAATCATGCTCGGCATTTCTTTGTATAAGAAAACCACCTGGATTAGTTGACCCAAGAATCTCTATGACCTGAACCTTGGGTCTCTTTTTATATCTACTTTTTAATAAAACTTTTACCATTATGATAGGAGAAAGTAGCAGTAGATTCAGATTTCAGGTATTATATAAGTATTCGTGATTTTAATAGAGAGATTTCATCCGAATAAAATCACGAATGAAATAACATTCCCTGCGAATACCTACGAATATGGACGGTATAACAGGACCTAATATACTTATAATAAACGGATATAATAATATTATGAATGATTATAAATGCTGACGGAAAATGAACCAACATGTTCTACATTTAGTTCTATTTTGCTCCAATAAGTGAAAAAAGCTTGTTGTATCAAGGAAAAAGTACTTCTAACAAAGTCCTTTTTTATTGAAGAATCACATGTGAGGAATTACTACCGAAGAAATTGCCGGAGGTTACAGAGGCGTGCCTCAACTGCCGTAACTTTGGTTCTGTTCGTTCTGCTGGTAATTATCTCTAAGCGGATTTGAGTAAAACCGTCCATAGCTCCTTTCACTATACCCGTCACTATTGTGGACTGACGGGTATTTATTGATGTGTGGAGTGTTAAGAAGGCTTTAGGTATTTGACTAGGACTAATAATCGATTTACGCCAATGTGGTCTTGGTTTAATGGAAGAATATTATCTCCTTGTTTATACAATAAACTTGGTAAACACCGGACTCCTAAGCAATGCTAAATTAGTCCATTCTCTTTTTCATAAATAGCATAGTATTTATAAAAGGAGGAGATTAACATGGATAACCAAAAAAAGAAAGTTAAATTGTACAGCGCTAATATTATAATCGCCTGTCACCCTGAAAGAAAACATAAACATAAACATACTAATAGAAAAAAATCAGTTCCATTCTCTGCTTGCCGAGCATCTCGCTTAAAAAAAGGAATCCCAAAAGGAAAAAAGCGGAAAGTTGATTTGTGTCCTAAAAAATGGCGTATGACTAGTAATTGTCCACCTGTAAAATTTCGTTTGCTAGTGAAAGAATCTAAACGTCCTAATACAAACCAGTTAATCGTCATTTTACCGACTGTGAAACGTTATTTTTGGATTGCAGACTCAGATATCAATTTGGAGAGCGAAAAAATAATTCATGCGCATCAATTTATAAACGATTCAGGTGAATCCGCCGACCAGATAATTAACTTTGGATCCAGCGGATACATTAATTTATATATCAATGCTGTTTTACAAGAGGGGGAGTTATATACTGTTAGTCCCAAAGATTTGACCATCAAACCTACTGGACAAACGATTGTATCTGGTACTCCCATAATACTCGAGTCAGTGGGCTTCGTGGCACAATACGTAGCAAATTAAATTTTTACTAATAGACAGCAGCACTTCCTTTTTATAGTTTCGTTGCATTTACTATAATTATAGAAAGGAGGTGGCGCATATGGCTCTTTCCATTTTCAATGTCGTTCTCAGTGCATCTGTTACTTCAACTAAATTTTTCTACCCTTGGCCTACAACAGGTCCAATTGCGGCAGGTTTAAACACTCCCGCAACTAGTTTTGTTGATGATAACGGCACAGCAGCAGTCTCGTTTCCGGCGGTAACGAACGGTTACTACAATTTTTATATTAATGGTGTGTTACAAGAAAAAGGCACATACACTGTTTCAACATCAGCTCTAACCATTAATACCGCAAGCGCGGGAGATATAGCTGCAAATACTCCTTTCATTATTGAAGCTGTTGGATTGTCATAGTAATAATCCAGTAGGGTGCGCATGAGCAATCTCTATGTATCAACGGGAGAGGGAAGAATAGACCTCAGCTAGAATAAGACCACAATGGCATAACGCCAATGTGATCTTATTTGATTTCTACATAATAAGAATCTAAAAATAGGTGAATAGCAAAATAATATATAGGTAGTGGAGAATTCATCTACCATTAATCTCAATATAATCTTCCTTAAGGTATATCTTCTAATATAGATAACCCTGACAGGGTATTTTATTTACCGTATAGCCCTTACTAATCCCTAATTACTACATAAGATATGATGTACCTTAAGCGAAAGGAGGATGCACTCATGAGTGAAGTTGTAGGAGGATATGGCGGAGGTTACGGTGTTGGTGGATTTGGTGGTGGAGGTATAGGAGCAATATTAGTATTGTTCATTTTGCTAGTTATAATCTCCAAAGCTTTCTTATTCTAAACTAATATCTATTTATTCTTAAAAAGACCTTGCTAGCAGGTCTTTTTTATTTGGGTAAGGATAATTTTCCTTTGCAACAAAAATCACATCTGCTTCAGGAACAAAGTAAGGTGTAGTGATATCAACGGTCTGTGTTGCTTGTGTCAGGCAAATGAAGTAGGCCTCCCGGATAACTTGAGTAGGTATTCTGGATTACCTTCGAACGTCTGCACGAAGGCTTTCTGCAGCACCTTTGTGCTCGAGACATTGTCATCACCAGTGACATCCAGAGTACCCAGTTCAGTACCCCATTCTGCCGACCATCCGGAAAGAGTAGATTTGTTAGGTAGAACGATGTTTTCCGATTTATGCCTTGGACTCTGAGTAGGATTACGCGGATCCTCAGTTTTTGTGTTCCTACGTGTTCGTGTCTTCGTCTATTCCGGCGAAGCGATGTTCCAATGGGAATGGAAGATAGTTTGCAAATTGGTTGCAACTTCCCCTACGATTCGTAGATGGGTGTCGCGCCAAAACCCTACCATGGGTTTCAAACCGGTATACTCATCTCGGACGTTGATACCACCTGTAAAAGCTTCTTTTCCGTCGATCACAACAATTTTACAATGATCCCTGTAAGTCAAAGTGGACATAAACTTAGGGAAGCGCAATGGAAATATCGTCCGGCATTCAATCCCAGCCTCCATCATCCGAATGATTTGATGTTGCGGAAATTTTCTGCTCCCCCAACCGTCTCTTACAAAGCGAACATGTACACCGGATGCAGCACGTTCGACCAGCATGTCCGTGATACGTCTGCCAATGTGATCATCCCGGTAGATGTAATATTCCAAATCAATCGTTCTTTGCGCATTTTGTAAGGATTCGATGAGTTTCCCGTAGGTTTCAATGCCGTTCGTAAGTACCTGAACTTGGCTACTTCGAAGTCCATGCACGGTCAAATGCCGTAAAGCATGAGCGATGACTGAGGTGGAGTGACTGAATGAATCGGGCAATGTCTCTGAATCGTTATGCGGAAAAGTTAGTCTTTTTCGAGGAATGAGGACTGGATTCGAGATGATGAGATAGAATCCGAAACCGATAACAGGCAAAATGAGGCCGATGACCAGCCAATTCATAGCCTTGGCCGGTCGGCGTACTTCGCGGATCGCTATAATTAACATAAAGATCGTATTCAATAGGTACAGCCAAAATATCCACTTCAAGCGAACCCCTCCCTCGTCATGTCATATATGATGTGCAAACAATGACGCCCTTATGTATTTGGATTGATGGAGAAATCTCTTATGAGGAGTGAGGATCCAGCATCTCCATGTTACGGAACTGGATATGCCATGGATCCAACTGGAGCATTGATCAAAAAGACTTTTACCACTTGACAAATTAAGTTGAAATGATGGTTTACGCCAAGTTTGCAGTAAAGCCGATCAGCAGCTGCTTTGAATCAATTAAATATATCCGAGAAGAGTTGCGGAGCGCGAACGCATCGTTTATGCTAATATCAGGTTGCGCTAAGAGAAAAATCAATAAGTTTTATCCCTTTTAAGATCTAGGACCTGCTAAAAATTAAGCGGTTCAATAGCTTGAATTTGATCAAAAGCAGAGATGGTTATACAAGGTCTATCACAAAAAACTATCATGTGTGTATCTTTTAAAAAGTCACTGAAAAACACACGATCTCGGCGAATACCAGTGATTAAGCACGGTTGTGACTGTAATGAAAATTGGTTGTTACGTTGATGAACTAATACATTCAAATGGCTATGAAAGCACAAGGATGTTCAAACAAGATGTTCTACATTTAATAGGTGGTGAGTTAATGATGAATTCAATTTATTTGGATCATGCGGCTTCCACCCCCATTCATCCTCAAGTTGCAGAGGTTATGATGAAGATCATGACAGAACAATTTGGGAATGCTTCAAGTGTTCACTCTTTCGGTAGAGCAGCCAAGCGTACGATGAGTGGAGCACGTGATCGTGTCTCTACACTATTAGGTTGTGGTCCGGATGAAGTGGTGTTCACTGGAGGGGGGACGGAGAGCGATAATTTAGCGTTGTTTGGCATTTCGTCTGCCTTGCAGACACAAGGCAAACATATTATTACGTCTGCAACGGAGCATCATGCTGTTCTACATGCATGTGCTGAACTAGAGCGACAAGGATACCAAGTGACATATCTACCTGTGGATCAGACAGGTCAGGTTCAAATAGAGGATGTTGAGAATGCGATTACGGATGAGACGATCTTAATCAGCATTATGTATGGGAATAACGAATCAGGTACAATTCAGCCTATTGAAGAAATTGGGAAGCTTGCGCAAAGCCGCGTCGTCCTTTTTCACGTGGATGCTGTACAAGCACTCGGCAGCTTACCTATTTCTTGCAAGGATCTACCTGTTGATCTGATGAGCTTCTCTTCACACAAAATTAATGGACCTCAAGGTGTAGGAGCATTATATATTCGCCGTGGTCTGAAGATGAATCCACGTTTGTACGGCGGGCTTCAAGAGAAGAAACGTCGTGCGGGCACGGAGAATCTAGCGGGTATTGCTGGTTTCTCTAAGGCAATGGAGATCGTTACGGAAAATATAGAAGAGAGACAATTACAATATTCATCGCTTCGTCGTACATTACTTCAAGGATTGGAACGGGAAATTGGAAGTACATCCTTTGTGGTGAATGGACATCCTTCAGCGTATCTTCCTCAAATTATTAATATAAGCTTCCCAGAGATGGACACAGAGACGTTATTAATGAATTTAGACATAGCCGGAATTGCTGCGGCAAGTGGTTCGGCATGTACCTCGGGATCTCTAGAATTATCTCATGTGCTCAAGGCAATGAAACTTCCTGATCATCTTTTGCGTTCTGCGATTCGATTTAGCTTCGGTCTGGGTAATACCATTGAAGAAATGGAAGTTACAGCTCAAAAAATTGGAACCATTCTGCGTAGTTTACGTAATAGATGACAGGGAATTCTCTAATTATGGACAAGGAGGGTATAGATATCTATTTCGTCGGGAAATTATAGAAGATGTAAGCATGTAAGTCGCATACGATGAACCTATAAATTTCTAGTTGAAGACGATAAGGAGGCATTCTGCTATAAGGCTTCAGGAAATGATTGAGCTTTCTGTATTCGACGTAGAAGCTGGGAAAGAAATCGGTAAAGTGTATGATTTCATTCTAAGTTCCGATTGGAAGATTCAAGCGCTTGAGCTTGAAGGTAAGAGATTGTTCTCTCATAAGGCTAAAGTCGTCGCTTGGGGAGATATAATCGCATACGGTGAGGATGCCGTGATGGTTCGTAATCAACAGGCTGTTCGCAAGCTGGAAGCCGACAACATACAGTATACCTATTCACAAGGAAAGAACAAACTGAAGGATTTACCTGTTCTAACGAAGGAAGGTGTTAGACTTGGGGTGATCTCAGACGTTTACTTTGATCAAGAAATGGGCAATACAATAATAAGTCTAGAAATAAGTGATGGTTTTGTCACAGACCTGATGGAAGGCCGTAAGTGGCTGCCTTGTACATCTGAAATGGCTATTGGAGAGAATGCGGTTATGGTTCCCTCTATGAGCGAGGAGCGGTTACGAAATGCCACTCATTCTGTAAACGGATAGGTGATCAAGAATATGAGATGTCCTAATTGCAATTCCAAAGATATTGGAAAGATCGGATCTCACCAGTTTTATTGTTGGGGTTGTTTTATTGAACTTACAGTTAACGGAGAGAAAATGTCGGTGTATCAAGTAGAAGAAGATGGAACATTGAGTTCACTGGATGATTTATTTTTTGGTGAAGAATTGCCACTCGATTTTCCTCACACACAAGTCTCTTCGTAATTGAAAGTTAATTTCTTTGAGATGATCATATTGTTACAGATCAAGAGGCATCTTGTATTCATTGGCTCAGTTGAGTCAATGAATACAAGATGTTTTTTGTTTGTATATAAGCGGCTCCGGTAAACGAGTGCCGCCCTTCTTGGACGGCAAAGTTATTTATCTTTGTTGAGATGAAATCTCGTTATATTTTAGGTTATTCTTCAAGTTGCGGACATATACTACTAACAAGAAGCTAGTCCGCAAAGGAGGAATAATCGTTTGGAATCTCTCCCTCAGAATAAATGGTTTCGCCTTATGGTATGGGTGTTAATCGGATTAATCATTGTTTATTTCACATGGTTATTACGACCCTTATTTATACATGCCTATCAATTTCTAAAAGTTATTCTTGCGCCCTTCTTAGTGGCTATGATTATTTCTTACGTACTAAATCCCGTAGTATGTATGCTTCAGAATCGAAAAGTCCCCCGCAGCATGGCGGTCCTACTGATCTATGCTGTATTTATAACATGCCTTGCTGTCATTGTGATTAATATGATTCCAATGTTTATCAAGCAGCTTGAAGAATTAAATGAGCATTTACCAGAAATGACTATGCATGCGCAAAGCTTCGTAACCAACCTCGATAATAATCTACTGCCATCGGGGGTAAGAACGGGGATTACCAATTGGTTTTTCCAATTGGAAGATAGGCTGGCGTTAGGGATTTCCAATTTCATGAATCACATTGGGAGTACTATTAACATGGTGCTTAACATTTTTATCGTACCTTTTCTTATCTTTTATATTTTGAAGGATTTCGATCTGCTGGAACGGACCGTTGTTGCTTATCTGCCTCGCACGCGGCGTAAATCAATGGTAGTTTTGTTAAAAGAAATTGATAATGCACTTGGCAATTATGTACGTGGTCAATTTTTGGTATGTTTCATTATTGGTGTGTTTGCGTATATCGGGTACATGATCATTGGTATGCCCTACGCTCTATTGCTAGCCAGTGTCGTAGCTATTTTTAACGTAGTACCTTATTTAGGACCTTTTCTAGGTGCCGCACCTGCAGTGGTTATGGCATCTACCGTTTCTCTAAGAATGTTGTTATTGGTTGCTGTGGTAAATACCATATGTCAAATTTTAGAGAGTAACGTGATATCTCCACAGGTGGTGGGACGGAAGCTGCATCTACATCCTGTACTTATCATCTTTTCACTTCTAGTTGGAGGGGAAATAGCAGGAATAGTAGGGCTGATATTAGCCGTTCCGTTCCTAGCTGTTATCAAGGTGATTATTGCTCATTTTTTTGCTTATTATGTCAAAAGGAAGACCATATAAGACCTAGATTGACAGAAGCATAGGACCTCTATATACTTGTACTGACAATGTGTAAACAATGGATAAATCGACGATGAAATGAAGTACGACGGTGTTCCTTACCCAGAGAACAAGCTCCTACATAACGGTAGTTATGAAGGCTGAGAGAGCTTGAAAGTGTTGCCGGCGGAAAGCTAATTTCGGAGTGTGAATTAACTTCACCGGGTGGACCCCGTTAGCAACCGTTACAAAGGCGATCGCCAGCAACGGTCTCACAGCATATTTTATTGCGTGGAGAGAAGGCGATAACCAGGGTGGTACCGCGAGTTCCTCGTCCCTGAAGATTCAGGGGCGTTTTTTGTGTTTATTGGCATGGATATGTCATACCTATATTGATGGAGGCGGTAGTTAATGAAAGCAAGTGAGATTCGTTCTAAATGGTTGGAATTTTTTGCGGAAAAGGGACATAAAATCGAGCCAAGTGCTTCGCTCGTACCCCACAATGATCCATCACTTCTATGGATTAATGCTGGGATGGCTCCACTTAAATCTTACTTTGATGGACGCGTAAAGCCAGACAATCCACGTCTTGCTAATTCGCAAAAATGTATACGGACGAACGATATTGAGAATGTTGGAAAGACGCGTAGACATCATACATTTTTTGAAATGCTAGGTAACTTCTCTATTGGAGATTACTTCAAGGAGGAAGTGATTACTTGGGCATGGGAGTTCCTGACAGATAAGAAATGGATTGGCTTCGATCCTAACAAACTATATGTCACTGTATTTCCTGAGGATGAGGAAGCTTATAAATATTGGCATGAGAACATTGGGCTTCCTGAAGATCATATCGTGAAGTTGGAAGATAACTTCTGGGATATTGGTGAGGGTCCTTGTGGTCCGTGTACGGAAATCTTTTATGATCGTGGTGATGCCTATGGGAAATTGGATTCTTCCGATCCTGAAATGTATCCGGGCGGAGAGAATGAGCGTTTCTTAGAAGTATGGAACCTTGTATTCTCTCAATTTAATCACAATAAAGATGGAAGTTATACGCCACTTCCTAATAAAAATATTGATACTGGCGCAGGTCTAGAGAGATTGGCTTCTATTTTACAAAATGTAGACTCCAACTTTGACACAGATCTGTTCATGCCACTCATTGAACGTACTGCGAAGTTAGCAGGCGTGACTTATAAAGACAGTGTAGAGACGGATATTGCATTAAAGGTTATTGCGGATCATGTTCGTACGGTTTCTTTTGCTGTAGTTGATGGTGTGCTTCCTTCTAATGAAGGACGCGGATATGTTATTCGCCGTTTGCTTCGCCGCGCTGTTCGTTACGGGAAGATGATGGGGCTTAGTCGTCCGTTTATGTACACTCTGGTGGAAACGGTTGGAGATATTATGGGTGTTTACTACCCAGAATTAGCTGAGAAACGTGAGTTTATTGCTAAGGTTATTTTCACTGAAGAAGAGCGGTTCCATGAGACACTCTCTGATGGTCTGGCTATTCTAGAGGACATTAGTAGCCAAGCCCTTAAACAAGGTATTAACGTGATTAATGGTAACGATGCTTTTAAATTATATGACACATATGGTTTCCCATTTGATTTGACTGAAGACTATGCTGCGGAGCATGGCTTAACAGTAGATCGTGAAGGATTCGATACAGCCATGCAGGAGCAGCGTACACGTGCTCGTGCTGCACGACATGAGGGAGACAGCATGAAGGTCCAAGGTGGCGTTCTTTCTGACTTTACGATTAAAAGTGAATTTGTTGGATATAATGATTGCGTAACCGAGGCTCAAATTATGGCGATCATCGTCAATGATCAGTTGGTTGACACTGCAAGCGAAGGGGTAACTTGCCAAGTTGTACTCGACAAGACATCATTCTATGCGGAAAGCGGCGGACAGATTAGTGATCAGGGCTTGTTACACGGCATTAGCGTTGTAGCTAAAGTGGAAGGTCTATTCAAGGCTCCCCAAGGACAACATGTTCATCATGTACAAGTGGAGTCTGGAGAGCTGAAAGTTGGCGAGAAAGTTAAAGCGGAAGTAGATCGTAATAAACGTGCAGATATCGTGAAGAATCATACGGCTACCCATTTACTACACAAAGCGTTAAAAGAAGTACTTGGCGATCATGTGAATCAAGCGGGATCGCTTGTAGAAACACAACGTCTACGTTTCGACTTCTCTCATTTCGGTAGTATCACACCAGAAGAGCTAATTACGATAGAGCAACGGGTGAACGAACAGATATGGAATAGCCTAGATGTTAATATCGAATACAAGCCTATTGATGAAGCTAAGTCACTTGGAGCTATGGCTTTGTTCGGAGAGAAGTATGGCGATATCGTACGTGTCGTACAGGTTGGTGATTACAGTCTGGAGCTATGTGGTGGTTGTCATGTTGATAATACTTCCCAGATTGGTATCTTTAAATTGGTGAGTGAAAGTGGTATTGGATCAGGAGTTCGTCGTATTGAAGCCGTTACTAGCCGTTCTGCGTATCAGTTCATGGAAGGACAGATTGATGTACTGAAGCAATCAGCAGAATTACTCAAATCTAACCTATTGGATGTTCCGAAGCGTATTGATGCATTACATCAGCAGGTTAAGGAAATGGGTAGAGACAATGAATCATTACAAAGTAAATTAAGTATTATTGAAGCTGGTAAACTGAGTGATCAAGTTATATCCGTAGGTGGAGTTGATTTGTTAGCTGTTCGCGTTCAAGCGAGTAGTGTAGACGCTCTTCGTTCACTGGCTGATGAACTAAAGGGGAAACTTCCTAATGCTTTATTGGTGTTGGGAGCTGCTATGGAAGATAAAGTAAACTTTATTGTGGCGGTGCCGCAAGATCTAGTGAAGTCCGGTCTTCATGCGGGTAAATTGGTCAAAGAAATCGCTGCTGTATGTGGCGGTGGTGGCGGTGGTCGTCCAGACATGGCACAAGCTGGCGGTAAAGACGCAAGCAAGCTGGATGAAGCATTGAAATTGGCAAAAGAGCTTGTGGCAAGCAAGTAATAGCGCCCTCTAAAAATTGTTGCTAAATATTTGGATTTATTTCACCTATAGATTTCCTTACAACGTAGTGACTATGGTATGATATGAATTAGATACACAGATTGTTGAATCAATTGTTCAAAACATGGTTTCATGTTTTTGAGAAGCGAGGTGTCTTGAATGGATTCCATGGATAAGACGGTCAAATTCAATGTTACAGGCGATGAGTTGGAAGCTTCCTCGAAAGAGATCCTTCTAACGGTATATGATGCGTTGGTGGAGAAGGAGTATCATCCTATCAACCAAATTGTTGGGTATCTTTTATCTGGTGATCCTGCCTATATACCTCGCCATAACAATGCAAGAAGCCTGATCAGAAAAAAAGAACGTGATGAGTTGATTGAAGAATTAGTTAAGTTTTATTTAGCCAATCACCGTTAGGAGAACTTCATGAGAATCATGGGATTGGATTATGGGGATCGCAGAATCGGTGTAGCAGTCAGCGATGCATTTGGCTGGACTGCTCAAGGGCTTGAAGTCATTGAACGCCGTCGTGAAGGGGCTGAGTTTGACCGGATTGCGGAAATAGTTCGTGAGCACGAGGTTTCTGAAATTGTGGTTGGTTTGCCCAAAAATATGGACGGTACCGTAGGTTTCCGGGGCCAAATATGCATTGATTTCGCAGATAAGCTGAAAGAATTATTGTCACTTCCCATTCATTTACGTGATGAGAGGTTGACAACCGTGTCTGCAGAGAAAACACTGATTGAAGCTGATGTCAGCCGGAAGAAGCGCAAAAAAGTCGTGGATATGATGGCCGCAAGTTTGATTTTGCAAAACTATTTAGATTCTAAGAGTATAAGGTGAGGGTGATACCAATGGCTAATGATAATATGAGTTTAGAAGAAGAACCGGAAATTATTTATATTCCAGATGATGAAGGCAATGAAGAAGAGTTTGAGGTCATCATGAAATTTGAAGTGGATGGTTCTGATAGTAAGTATATGATGGTTGTACCGGTGGACTCAGAAGATGAAGAAACGGATGAGGTCTATGCATTTAGATATGTAGAAGACGGCGACGATCTTCAGTTGTATATGATTGATAATGATGAAGAATGGGCTATTGTTGAGGAAACGTTCAACACGCTTGTTGCTGAAATCGAAGGAGAATAAGGGGTGTAATTTATGAGTGATTTTTCTGTGCATCAAGCTGCATGGACCAATCGTCTGAAAGAAATATTTGGATCTACTGTAGAACTTGAAGACGAGGACGGAACAACTTCTGTTTACGATCTAACGGCTGAGTTTGTAGTAGGAGATCAAAGTTATGCTGTATTGCAAAGCGTGGATGATAAGAGTGAGGAATATGACATTCTTAAAGTGGTGTCTTCTGCAGATGGCAATTTAGAGCTGGTTACGATTGATGATGATGAGGAATGGGAGAACATTGCTGAGTTATACGATGAGATGACCTTCCCACAAGACGAAATCTAGAATAATATTCTAATATTAAATGCTGAGAGGGCGGATTAGTCCGCTCTTTTTGCCTGTGAAGGGACGTGCTTTTTCTGAAGGCTAGAACCAAAATCATTAGATTTCTGTTTTTGCTGCTAGTCTTGATCATCGGTGGCGTTGCGTTTTATGTATGGAATGGAATACAGCCGGTTCCAGCATCTAATGACCCTGTTACGTTTACGATTGAGCGTGGGATGGGCACAGCTCAGATTGCAGAACTGTTACAAGACAAACAATTAATTAAGAATGAACTCATCTTTAAGGGATATTTGAAATATACAAGTCAAGGAAGTCGCTTCCAAGCGGGAACCTACGCTGCTAAACCAGGGACGACGATGGATGAATTGATTGCTATGCTTAACGATGGGAATGTTCTTAAGGAAGAAATGATCCGCTTTACAATACCTGAAGGTTATACCATTGAACAGGTGACTGATAAATTAAGCAAAGAAGGATTTGTCAATAAGGAAACCTTCCTGAAGCTAGTTAATAACTCATCGAGTGTTAAGAGCTCATTAGTAGCCAACATACCTAGCAATACTGGTATCAAGCACGCATTAGAAGGCTATCTTTTCCCTGAAACCTATGAATTGAAAAAAGGAAGCACAGAAGAAGATATTATCGATACGATGACGTCACTGTTACAGCAGAAACTGGATAGTATTGATGAATTAGAACAAAAGTTGAAGGATCGTGGACTTCATTTGCACGAATTGTTGACGATAGCCTCTTTAGTGGAACGTGAGGTTGTAGCAGAGAAGGAGCGCTCATTGGTAGCTGGTGTTATATATAATCGTTTGGATATTGGACAAAAATTAGAGATTGATGCAACCGTGCAATATTCATTGGATCAGCCTAAGGAACGCCTCTTATTTAAAGATCTAAAGGTGGACAGCCCGTATAACACTTATTTGGTGAAAGGTCTACCACCTGGACCCATATGTAACCCCAGTCTTGCTTCAATAAAGGCTGCTTTGAATCCAGAGTCTACACCTTATTTGTTCTATGTAACGAAGAAAGATGGATCACAAGAGCATTTGTTTGCTAAGACATATAAGGAACATTTAAAGAATATTGAAAAAAGTAATAGTAAATCACAATAATAGAGGTGCAACATGAATAAAAAACCTGAGCTTTTAGTAACCGCAGGTTCTGTTGAAGAGTCGATTGTTATGATGGATGCTGGTGCTGACGCTCTTTTAATCGGACAAGATAAGTTCGGCATGAGATTGTCTGGAGATTTCTCCATGGATGAAATTCGAGAAACTGTCCAATTAGGACATGCTCGTCATGTTAGAATCGTTGTTAGTCTTCATAATTTAATGACGAATGATATATTGAGTGTTCTACCGGATTATGTGAAAGCACTAGGTGAAGCAGGTGTAGATGCTGTCGAGTTTAATGATCCTGCTGTAATACTTGCGGTCAGAACACATGCCCCTTCGGTGAAGCTGCATTGGAATGCAGAAATGACATCTACTAACTACGCAACGGCGAATTATTGGGGTAGAAAAGGTGCATCGCGTGTCGTATTGGCTAGAGAGCTTAGTATGGACGAGATTACCAGCATGAAGAATGAGCTTCAGATTGAGTCACAGGTTCAGATACATGGGATGACCAATATTTATCATTCAAAAAGACATTTAGTGGAGAGTTATATGTCCCATCAGGGTCGTCCCGTGTTAGATGGTAACCTCAGTAAGGAAAGAGGCCTGTTTTTGATCGAAGCAGAGCGTGCTGGAGAGAGATATCCAATCTATGAAGATGTAAACGGAACACATATTATGAGTGCTGACGATATTTGTATATTAGAAGATTTACATCTGCTTATTGAAAGTGGTGTGAACAGTCTTAAAGTGGAAGGGCTGCTCAAACCTCTTGTTTACAATGAGATGGTAGTGAAATCTTATCGCCAAGCGATCGATACTTATGTAGCTGATCCTTTAAATTACGTGTATCAGGAGCAATGGATGGACAACATTCGAAGAGTACAGGATCATAACCGTGAGCTATCATTCGGCTTCTTTTATAAAGAACAGGTATATTAATTACAAGCATAAGTGAGGTTGAAAAGAAATGAAGGTCATGAATGAGAAACCCAAGCATATCGGTAAAAGATATCGTCTGGATAAACCCGAGCTACTAGCACCCGCTGGAAATTTGGAGAAATTGAAATTTGCAGTACATTATGGTGCAGATGCGGTCTATATTGGTGGGCAGAAATACGGTTTACGTTCTAACGCAGATAATTTCAGTTTCGAGGAAATGCGTGAAGGTGTAGAGTTTGCTAAAAAATACGGAGCTAAAGTCATTGTAGCTACGAATATTTATACTCATAATGAGGATCTAGAAGGGATAGAGGAGTATTTAAGAAATTTACACAAAGCTGGTATTGCGGCCATTATTGTCGCCGATCCCTCTATTATTGAAATTGCACAGCGGGCGGTTCCAGAAATAGAAGTTCACCTAAGTACGCAACAATCGACAATGAATTGGCAGGCGGTTCAGTTCTGGAAGGAAGAGGGACTACCTCGTGTTGTACTAGGCCGTGAGGCTAGCTTACAGGAAATCGCTGAGATCAAACAGCATGTTGATATTGAGATTGAAGCCTTTGTACATGGTGCGATGTGTTCCTCCTTCTCTGGACGTTGTGTACTTTCTAATCATTTCACAGATCGAGATTCGAATCGTGGGGGTTGTTGTCAATCCTGTCGTTGGAAATATGACTTATTTGAAGAGTCTCCTTCAGAAGAGAATTGGGTTTCAGAAGAGAATTTTCACGAAAGTATAGTTACGCCTTCAACTAAGGTAGGAATCACAGAAATTCCATTATTTCAGCCAGAGGATAACGCCTTTTCAATGGGGTCTAAAGACCTTTGCATGCTGGGCAGCATCCCTGATTTGGTCGAAGTAGGGATTGATAGCTTCAAAATTGAGGGGCGTATGAAATCGTTACATTATGTAGCCACGGTTGTGAATGTGTATCGACAAGCGATTGATTCTTATTTCTCTGACCCAGAAAATTATGTGCTTAAGCCAGAATGGATTGATGAGATCAATAAGGCAGCAAACCGACCTCTTAATACCGGTTTCTTCTATGACACACCGGACCATGAAGATCATATTTATGAACCCGAAGAGAAGGGGAGTCCATATGATTTTGCTGGTTTGGTATTAGAATATAATGCTGAGAACGGAACCGCTGTTATTCAGCAACGGAATCATTTCAAGAAAGGTCAAGAAATTGAGTTTTTTGGGCCTAACGGAACCTTTTTTAAACAAAATGTCGAAACCATATGGGATGAAAAGGGTAATGAATTAGATGCAGCAAGGCATGCATTACAGAAGGTCGTGATGAAAGTCGATCAGCCTGTAAAGTACTTTGATATGATGCGAAAAAAGAATTAAATTCACTAAAGATCATTAATCCTACAGATTAATGATCTTTTTTTGTCGGAATCCAAGCTTCGTAGGTAATTAGATTTAAATAAATAAGTTAAATTCAAAGGATAATGGAAGATAGTGTCGAATAGTTAAGAGATAGCATAACGTAATAACTTACATAATGCGTCGTGCATGAAACTTAAGTGGTAGGTGAAAATTCATGGGAATAGGTCCGAAGAAGGAACAAAAGAAAGATGAGGTACAAGGGAAAGTAAAGAAAGTCAGGAGGGCAATAACGGATACTTATAAAAATCCAGGTGGAGTCAAAAAGTTGTTCAAATCAGTAGGACAGGTAAAGAAATTTAATCCGTCTAAGTCGGTAGGGGTTAAGTTATTTTTGATTTTCTTTATTGCCATTATATCTTTTGTGTTGTTGGTAGGTATTCTTTCTTACTCAAAAGCAAAGGGAGTCATTGAGAAGAACGCAGCTAAGGCCAATTCACAAACTTTGATTCAGACAGCTGATAAATTAGAACTTATATTTAAACAATTTGAAGAAAATTCATTACAAATATTTTTCGATAATGATATGCAGCTTTTACTTGATCAACTATTAGATAAGAATTCTGATTATGATTTGTTTGTATTGAATGACAAAATTGAAAAGAAATTAGTAAATCTAAGTAATGGCAATGACTATATTAAAGGTATATTTATTGTACCTCCAGATGAAAAGCGGAAATCTGTCTCAACAGGAAGCATAACCACGGATTTGGAGACAATACGTAGTCAAGAATGGTATGAAAAGATAAAAGAAAAGAATGTCTCAACTTGGTTTCCTTCAGAAGTGTCTGAAGACGGAACAAGTTATGTGAAACTCGCACGTACATTCAGAAGTGTACGAGGTGGCTCTAAACCATTCGTTATCGTACTAGAGATTAAAGTGAATGTATTGATGCAACAATTAAAGAATATTGATTTGGGTGAGGGGAGTAGGTTAGAGCTTAACTCCAAAGAGGGAATCATTGTAGCATCCAATAAAGAAAGTTTGGCATCTACCAAAACGACATTTACTTTTATGAATGGACAAGAGGATCCGTCGAATAGCCTAACAACTACTGATGAAAAAGGTAACGAAATTCTAGCGGCTTACAGCACGCTGGATAAAACGGGTTGGCAGCTTATTGGCACAGTTCCTACTACTGAATTGGTGAAGGATGCTAAATCTATCTTAATCCTTACAATTTGGTCTGCCATTGCAGTTGCTGTCATTGCCCTTTTCATTGGATTATGGTTAGTACGTATGATTGCACGTCCTTTAAGTAATTTGAGGAATTTAATGATTGAAGGTTCGAAGGGAAATCTGAAGGTTCGTTCTGGGCATGTGTCTAAAGATGAGATCGGCGAGCTCTCTGGCAGCTTCAATACGATGATGGAGCAGATAACAAATCTTGTTCATCAGACGAATAATACGGCTCTGCAGGTTCTTCATACTGCGGAGGAGCTATCGGATGCATCTAAGAAAACAGCTGTTTCAGCTAAAGAGATCGCTATTGCTACTGAAGAAATAGCTAATGGTGCTAGTAGCCTGGCTACAGAAGCAGAACGAGGAAATGAACTTACAGATCATATATCACGTCAAATGGAAGTTGTTGTTGAAGCCAATGAAGATATGGGTAAAGCAGCACGTCATGTTGAAAGTTCTAGTCAAAATGGTACCAAACAATTGAGTAACTTACTTGATTCTACACATCAGACTGAAGATATGACGCGTTCATTGATGCATAAGGTGGCTGGACTCAAGGAAACGACCCTTTCGGTTAATAAAGTACTTGAAGTACTGCAAAATATTACGAAACAGACGAACATTCTTTCATTGAATGCGACCATTGAAGCAGCACGTGCTGGAGCTGCAGGTAGAGGGTTCATGGTTGTTGCTGATGAAATTCGTCAATTAGCAGAGCAATCAAAAAATTCTATCGAGATGGTTGGCGATATTACAGATCGGATTATGATCGATATGAATGAAACGGTTAAGGCATTGTCTGATGCCTATCCTCTCTTCCAGCATCAAATGAGCGTTGTACAGGAAACAAATGAAATATTCGTATCGGTTGAGGGGCAAATGGGAGATTTTATTCAACAATTGGACTCGGTAACTCAATCTATTGATGGATTAAACAATTCACAATCGATCTTAGCAGATGCAATGAGCAACGTAAGTGCAGTCGCAGAGGAGTCTTCGGCTACCTCAGAAGAAGTTGCATCACTAAGTAATGAACAACAGAGTGTTGGTGAACAACTGGTTCAGTTGTCAGCCAAACTAGAGGAAGTATCCAATGAATTAAAAAGTACATTATCTTACTTCACAATGTAGTAGGCATAAAAAAGATGTAAGAAGGGTCCCTTTCTATCTAAGAAAGAGACCCTTCTTTTTTGTGTTTATTGGGGGCGGAAGAGTGTAGAGCTAATTCAAATCTGGTTGTGAATGGAGTGAAAAGGGCATAATGGTGGAAAAATGAAAAGAGGATGACAGATGACATTAAGACAGAAAAAACGTATATGGATCTCTCTTATCATATTAACGATCATGATTGTTGTCTTGATCATCAGGTTAGGATTTATACAGTTATTTATGAGAACATCACGTGTGCACGAAAGCACTTATACCCTTCAGGAAATGTCAGTGCTTCAACGAGAACGTGGAATTATACTTGATTCCGGACGGGGACGTTTCTATGATCGGAATGGGATTTCTTTAACAGGTGAAACGATACCTACTGCTGTGTTATTTCCAGTGAAGGGAGCAGCGGACC
>DASXLR010000070.1:0-5644 GCA_036496075.1 Paenibacillus sp.
ACCGTCAAATTTGAATGTATCTGAGCGATATGTCGATACCTTTGTCTGAAACTGAATGTGACGATTAGTATATTCTGGAACACTTGCTCAATATCTTCCCTAGTTTGCTCCGAACCATAGTTTATTTGCCCAGCGCCTTCATAACTTCTTCAATTCCGTCGATTTTGGCGAGTGCCATCGGTCCAGGGAGCGATGGATCATCTAGTTCATACACATGGTTGTTCTTCACCGCATTCATGCTACTCCAGACCTTACTGTCTTTCAAAGCCTTTAGAACGCCTCCCTGAATCGGGTTTTGCCAATTGTTGATAACAAAGAGATGATCCGGATTCAACGCGGCTAGACTTTCCATAGATAGTTGCCCCTTTATTGATCCACCGCTCACTGGCTTGAGTCCAAGCCCATTGTAAAAAGGATCGAACCTCCCATCATTCCAAGTGATAAACTGTTCCTTACCGGTGTACATCATGAACAGAACAGACTCATGACTTCGAAAAGCTAACTTCTCTTTATAATCCGCAGACTTGCGGTCAAATTCAGCCAATACGCTTTTAGCCTTGTCCTCTTTACCAATGACTTCAGCAATTTGCTGCAGCGTCTTCCGCCAATCATCCGCTTGCGGTAGAATAACAGTCGGTGCAATCTGGCTTAACTTTTCATATTGATCCGTCATATCATCCGCTGCAATTATTAAATCCGGCTGTGAAGCCAGCAACTTCTCCAGGTCAACCTCCATACCAAGATCTATGATCTCTTTCCCTGCCACCCGTGTGCTCAAACTCGGGAAGTTATCCCTAATTGTCTCAACTCCTTGCGCAGCAATCGGGTATTCATCCAAAACTGCTAGATAATCAACAAATGCGATGTACGGTGTCGCGATTTTAATCGGCTTAGATTGAATCACGCTCTCGCCCTTCATATGCTTGATCGTTCTAGGAAACAGTGAAGAAACGATATTCCCTTTGTTATTTGAAATCTGCTTCGCATCCTCTTCCTTCACCACTTTACCCGAATTTCCCCCAGCACAGCCCACTACTAACAACCAAATCATTGAAAAAGCTGTTATCATCCAAAGCGTCCTAATTCCGCGCATCTTCTTCCATTCCTCCCCTTTAACCACTTATCAACACAGATTTATGAGTGTTTTACGCAATGAAATTGATAATGATTTTCATTATCATATATACCATACAATGTTTATAAGACAGACATCTACTATTAGACGGATTCGATACTGGTTAAACGGATAAATTTTGTCAGACAAAAACAACTGCTCCGAAGAACAGTTTAGATATCGGCTGCATTCATGAACCTCCACAGCCTTATAATGTTGAATATGGCTTTTGTAAAAGTAACATCAAAAAGAAACGGCTTTATCGTCCTTGAAGGAACGGTAACCGTTTCTTGTAGAAATATAATCCAAGTATAGGAATACTTATAACTTTCTCACTCAACTTTCGCACCTACAAAATCAGCGTAACTCCTTGAGGCTACAGGAATTAATTCAATAAAAGTGTTCAACTTGACAGAAAACACCTTTCTAGTTTGGTATCATGGAAGTGTCGATCAACCCATGCAAACAAAGAAAGGTGTGCAACTCTATGGTTCAACAACATTCCGTGTCTGAACAGTCTCGATTTTCCAACTTCCTTTGCTTGGCGTAGATTTCTGCACGCTCTAATCCTTAAAATCGTGTTGCATTTTGAGTCGCTCATTTCATCTACTCTTGCTCTGCTGTTGTCCGTTACCCCATAATAGCGGTAATGCCCTGTCAGCTTGGCCCTTATTGTTTCATTAATTCCTCCACGTCTTGATGGCGTTCCGCTTTCAGCCATTCTTTAGTATTTTCTTCGAGCCCACACAACTAGAGCGTCGTTCAATCTTACTCATGGATGGCCTGTAATATTTTGTTCAGTCCCAACTGCACAATTTTATCCTCATAAGAAGGGATACCGAGTGGTCTTTTACTCTTCTCATCCTTTGGTACATACGTTCTTCTTACAGGCTGTGGTCGGTCATTTTTATTCTTTATCCGTTCAACCAAGTCCTTGATGTTTGATTCCAGGTTTCCTTCATATATGGCCTTCGTCATTTGATCGACACCTGTTGCTTTACTGCCATCTAGATCCCGATGGCATTGTGTCAGCAACTCCTCGTTCAGAAGGTGATACAGCGATGTGAATTGCTCTTTGGGATTTTCTTTTGCAATCTCTGCTATTCTTGCTATTTTGTTTGCACTTTTTTTAATCTACCCCTGTGTGTAGAAAATGTGTCCTTAACAAGACCGATAATATGTCACTGCCTTCCCTCCACCGACATTACTCGGCTTCTATGGTAGTACGCAGTGATCCGACTCCCTATTCTTCATTTGACATTCTTCCTTGTGATCGGTTGTTTGTCATACTCCTAGCGCGAGAATGAATGGGGTCTTCCGTACTTTCGACAACGTCGACCTCTCCGGTTTACTCATTTCGAGGCTCAATCACTTTCAGGCCTACTATTTGGCTGTTTACGCTTAACGCCTGAAATTACTTTCAGCCGTCCAAGACTCGCTATTGGTGGCTTGGCTTACCTTTCCAAGCAGGATTTCCACCTGCTAAACTTCACAACCTAAGCTTGGTCGCACCGAAAGTTATGTTATTAATACTAGAAAGCCAACCTTTCCGAAAATATTAATAAGTGCATTAATGATAGATATGGGATATAATAGAAAATATAGAAAAAATAATTATTTAAATATTTTTTTGTATAAAAAAACAATTAAACCGACTAACAAGAAAATACATATAAACGGCCAAATAGTAAATATAAAGTTCATACGTCATCAACTCCCTTTATTTGAAATTTTAACAAATAATATACCATATATTTTATGGTTTATTAAATAAAATTATTCTGGAGGGCTAGTAAAATGAAAAATATCAAAAAAATCAAGAAAAAGTCAGTTTTTTTTATATCTCTGGTACTTATATTTGCCATACTACCGACCACCATTTTTGCTGAAACGACACTTGAAACTAAAGATGCTTCTGAAGTTTATGATGTACGTTTGTTTAAGGAAAACCAAGGTAAATTCAATAGTTATGATGAAGTATTAGATTCATTTGGATTAGTAGAATCACATTCCTCAAATGGTAATGTAACAGAAGCAATTGTAGTAAATAGTGTGGATGAATTAGCCGCATTAGCAGCTACAGTACAGCAGGGAAGTCAGGTTTCGGAAAGGGGTAATTTAATTGCTCCAATGACATTAAACCCATTTTCAAAAGTTATTTATGATGCTAAGACGTGGTGGGTTAAAGCATTCGTCAATGTTACTGTTGATAACAAGAGAATAACAGCTATAAATCCATTTAGTCAGCATCTCGGTCTTACATTCGGAAGCCAATGGAACCCTAACCCACCTACACCTGAATATCATAATTATGGTTCTTATAGTACTTTCAATGTTAATTTTACTGGAACAACTTCATTGAATGTCATTTTGAATGGAGTAATAACGTTCTTTACTACCTCTGTAAACGATTCAATTGGTGGTAAATTCGTATGGGATTGAACTGGTTCATAGTAAAAAACAAGTGTCCTATCAGTGATGAAGCCACTGAATAGGTCCATATCTCATAAACAGGATCCCTTCCTAGATTTTTTCGAGGAAGGGATCCTGTTTTGCTGTATAACGATTGTACTAATTCAAGGCGTTATCTCGGATGATTTCAAGCCAACAAGGGAGTGATCATGATTAAATACAAGGTTGGTCAAACTTTTCTTCATCTTAATTTGAGCCCCGCCGTTGAGAACTGTAGAACTCAAATTGGATCGAATTTTGATCTTCTTTATTACATCATAGAGCGACTAGTAAAGGAAAAAAGTCATTGATAGAATTGTTGTTACGCTTCCACATATACATCGAAAGACATATTTCTTTTATCTGATCTCGTCGTGTTTTTCTGTATAATGAGAAAAAACATAATGTTGGAGTGATTCATAATGAGTCAAAAATTATTTAATAAGAATGAAATTAAACGGTTAAGTGCGAATTCATACCTGAAAACCGTAAGTGAAAAAGGCATCACTTATACAGATGAATTTAAACGCTTTTTCATCGCATAACATGAAAAAGGGAAGCTACCGAGACACCATCTAGAATTAATACAACCATTATACAGAAAAACAGGATGCCTAATTTTTTTTAAAATGTTCTTTACAAAGGGTACACATTATTTACTCCAAAGGCTTTTTTTGCTTACATTCAGAATCACAAGCGTCAACACCTGCGGAATAATATTCGGTACGATATGACGAAAAAAGGATAAGTTTGTTAATTCCTTCTGTAATGCCATTCATTTATGGTTTCGTGGAGCTGAGCAAAGCGAAATCCATGGGGTAAACGAAGGAACGTCTGACCACCTCATGGTCAGCCCGGGGACAGCTATACTTATCAAGGGGTTACGACCAATTTCGCTCTGCGAAGTTGTCTACGATTCTGGCTCTTTTAATATATAACCCACACCACGAACTGTATGAATTAATTTGTGGTTATATCTTTTATCTAATTTAAGTCTTAAATGCCATATATACACATCTGCTGCATTGGTTCCGAATATAAAATCATAATTCCAAACATCTGTAAGGATATCCTCTCGACTACATACTTGATTCACATTCCTTACTAAATATAATAGTAGCTCATATTCCTTTGGAGACAACGAAATGACATCATCACCGCGCATTACCTTTCTACTTCTTGGTTCTAAGCGTAAATCTCCAACCACAATAGGAGCTTTATAACTATCCCTTTCTGTGGAGAAGATGTCCAATAAGTTCTGAATACGTGCTATCAATTCAGCAATTTCAAAAGGCTTAGTTATATAGTCATTAGCACCCGCGGCAAAGCCATCCACCACATCCTCTGTCCTAGTAAGATCAGATAAGATAATGACAGGAAATCGTCTCCCTCCTGTTCTAATCCGACGTACTACCTTATAGTCTGAGTCCATCTCTGTCTTATCCAATAGAAACATGTCTATTTCATGCTCCTCAGCATATTTGATTCCTTCCGAATCTTGATAAACAAGATGTACTTCGTATTCTTGCGCATTCAAAGCTTCGACCGTCTGATTCGTTCGTTCACAGTTGCATCCCACATACAAAAGTTTCTCATTCACTGGGTACCCTCATTCTTTTACAATGTGACTTCTGATGCCATATTACGAAACCTTGCTGTACAATCCACCCAATATAAACAGCTTCTATGTATTTTGCTCAAATCCAAAAAATCCATTCCCTAATATAAGGAATGGATGAGGTAGATTTAATTAAAATAATTGTTTATTTTATACGCTTTCTATCCAAAATAACGATGATATAGAGTTCTAGCTTCAGTCACATCTTTCGTCCCATGCACCAAGGCTCTACCATCTGGAAATATTACAAGTCTAAAAGAACCCACAGTAAACGACACTAAAAATGGATTGCTCTGTACTTGTCCTTCTCGTAGGTTAGATAAGCGTAATGCTATCGTCTCCAGATTTAATGACTGTCGCTGAGCTGGGCGGATCTGCACACTATCTCGTCCACATAACACATCGCTTTTTTCTAAATTGGATGCAGATAAATAAGGGTACGTGGCTTGGCTACCACAAGA
>DASXLR010000071.1:0-45120 GCA_036496075.1 Paenibacillus sp.
AATGATGCTTATGAATGCAATGGAGCGTCCTGATGTAGTCAGTTGGGGGGACATAGCTATTCGCCGCGGAATGATGAAATTGTATGGTCTAAGTGAACTTTCAAAAGAGCAGTTTGAAGAATACCGTCTAAGATATTCACCTCTGGGTTCAGTTGCCTCTATATACTTGTGGACCATTTCATTTGAATAAGTAGAAATTAAAGCGACAAGGAGTACATGAAGTGGACAAAACGATCAGGGTACAGATATTTGAATTGATGGATGAGGAATATCAAAAGTTCGCCTCTGCACTTATCCCTAACGTCAATAATGTTGTGGGGGTTCGTCTGCCGGAGCTACGTAAATTGGCCAAAAAAATCGCCAAGGGGGATTGGCGTGCCTACCTAGAACATGCACAAAGTGAATATTTTGAGGAAATCATGCTGCAGGGCATGGTTATTGGTTATGTAAAAGCGGACATTGATGAAGCTTTGCAATATGTGGCTAAGTTTGTGCCTAAAATTGATAATTGGTCAGTATGCGATAGTTTCTGTGTAGGGCTAAAATTCACGAAAATGAATATGGAACAAGTATGGGACTTTTTGCAGCCATATCTATCATCTGAGAACGAATATGATATACGTTTTGGTGTAGTTATGCTTCTTAATTTTTACATTGAAGAAGAATATATTAGCCGAGTGTTACAACTACTAGACAATGCTAAACATGAGGGATATTATGTGAAAATGGCGGTCGCCTGGGCAGTATCAATCTGTTATATAAAGCTGCCTGAATTCACTATGACATACTTGAATAGCAATTCACTGGATAATTTCACATACAACAAAGCTTTGCAAAAAATAACAGAGTCTTACCGTGTAGATCCAGAAACCAAAAAAATGATTCGTAGCCTGAAACGAAAATAATGATTTGCTAATGTTCAATTCTCTCTAAGGTTCAAATCCCTGTTGGCTTACATAAAGCTGATCCTCCGGGAAAACCTCAAGCAATCGCTCATAGACCATGCGATAGGCAGCGGGGTGATACCATTCTTCCATACCTATCTGTTTGTACAACGTTTGAATACCTAAATTACGCGTTCGTCTTCCGCCACTACCGTCTCCCATGAAATAATCATCCACGCACACACGATCTACCAGTGGACGTAACATTTCCGCAAAACCTTCGCTGCTCGGTAACACAGGCGCAATGGTTGCCTGTGTAGGTATGCCAGCTTCAGCCAATAACTGAAGAGTCTTTAATCTTGCGGGAATGGGAGGAGCATTCGGAGAAAAATGTTTACGGATATCCTCACGGTCCGTTTCCACCGTCATACTTACACGTACCTTTTTCCCAAGGCATAATAACAGATCAATATCTCTACGAACAAGAGGGCTTCGGGTTTGCACGAACACAAAATCGGGAGGATTGTTAGCCATGACCTCCAGTAAAGTTCGAGTGATTTGCTCTTTATGCTCAATGGGCTGATAAGGATCTGTGCTTGATGACATAAAAATGGTGACGGGTCCTTTGGTTTTGGCTCTCTGAAGTTCTTTTTGGAAAACATGTGCAGCATCTTTCTTAACATCAACCCAAGTGCCCCACTCCGCGTTACGAAAAGTAGAGACTGGCATTTGCCGCACATAACAATAAGAACAACCAAATGAGCAACCTGTATAAGGATTTAGCGAATGACTATAGCCGGAGAGAAAACCGGTCCCCTTGTTCAGGAGCGTTTTTGGTGTTTTATATAAATATTCCGTTTTCATAGAAATACTCCCTAAAGTTTAGTTAGAGTCCTGTTCCAATGCTAATAGTTTTGTTTTCATGTCTATGCCGCCACGGTAGCCCGTTAGAGCCCCGTTTTTCCCGATGACTCGATGGCAGGGTACCGTAATCAAAACGGGATTTGCACCAATAGCAGTGCCGACTGCGCGAACTGCGGCTGGCTTCTGGATCTGATTGGCAATATCCGAATAAGACTTGGTTTGACCATAGGGAATACTGCAAAGTGCGTTCCACACAGCCAATTGAAATGGTGTCCCATGAAAGTCGAAGGGAGCTGTAAAGCTTTTTCGCGTCCCCTGTAAATACTCGATAAGCTCGGCTGCATAAGGTTGCAGTTTTTCATCATCCTGACTGAATGTGCTGCCCGGAAACCGGGATTTTGCCCAATGGGTCATTTCCTCAAAGGGGTGATTCTGAGAGCCTATAAAACAAAGGCCAGCAGAAGTAGCTGCGATATACATATTCCAATCCTCATGCGTCAATAACGTCCAGTAGATTAGTGAATTAGTGTTGTTTTTCATGATCAAATACCTCATTCCTTGTTTTGGAGCTGAAATTTACGGTAGCCTGCTGGCGTAAACCCCGTTTTCTTTTTAAATAGAGTGATAAAGTAGGATGTATTCGCCAAGCCCACGCTTAGGCCAATTTCAACCATAGATTTCTCCGAAGAAAGTAGTTGTTTTTTAGCCTGCTCGATTCGTTGTAGCTGGATATACTCAACGGGTGTTATCCCCGTGACTCTCTTGAATGTTCGATGTAAATGATATGGACTGCCATGACTGATATCTGCGAGCATATTCAGCTGTAAGTTCTCCATATAGTTCTTGTCAATGTATTCTGTCACCCCAGCTATCCATTCATCATCTGGCAAACGTTGGCCTGTAGGCTTACATCGCTTGCACGGACGAAATTTTGCGGACAAGGCGTATTCAGCGGTTTCAAATAAGTTGATATTCTCTTTTTTGGGTGGTCTGGATTTACAGGAGGGTCGGCAAAAAATGCCAGTGGTCTTTACTGCGTAAAAAAATTGACCGTCATAAGAAGCATCATTGTTGATGATGGCTTGCCATTTTTCATTTGTTAGTATTTCCACGTTTAGCGTATTATCCACATCGTCCTGACGGAATAACATCTCCGGATTCTGCTTTATATGCTTCACCATTCATGTTCACCTCATAAATAGTATACCCCCTGAACTGAACGTTTGTACGGATTCACAAATGTAACAGCAAGATACCGAAACAATAAAACGCTTATTTGTTACAATTGAAAGAGGGAAGGGATCAAGCTATAGAATTTAGAATCTGCATAAAAAATAAATCGAACGAAATCTTGTATACTTTCCAATATATAGTGTAAGGGCGAAGGGGGATGGCGGATGAACAATCCACAAGAATATAAGAAGCTCATTGAGCTTACGCTAGCCGGCAGCCGTGAAGCGTACAGTGAGTTATATGAAATAACAATTCGAGATGTCTACAAAGCCGTTCATTTCCTCGTTAGAGAACCATCTGATGTAGATGATGTGGTTCAAGAGATTTACATTCAAGTACATCGGTCTCTTGGACAATTTGACGTAATCCGACCCTTTCGTCCTTGGCTAATGGGTTTGGTCATGCGACAAATTCATGCTTATCGAAGAAAGAGATGGACGCATCTCCGAATCATCAACAAAGCTGAACAGGTTGATCAAGCCATAGAATACGACTTCGCAAATGAGGTCGTGGACAAAATATCGAATCGTTCCTTACTTGCGAGCGTAGATCGTCTTTCGTACAAACTGAAGCAAGTTGTGATTCTACATTATTTAAATGAATACTCCCAAGAAGAGATAGCTACCATATTGGACATCCCTCTGGGGACTGTGAAATCACGCATTCACGCTGCTCTACAGAAGCTACGTAAGAAGCAGAAGCAGAGGTCTAACCATTTTGTTGTGGGAAAGGTGGAGGATCTGCATGAGTCTTGATGAAGAGTTGCGATCAGCATTCCAGGAAGAAAGCAAGAAGTGGATTGCTCCGCCGGAACTTAAAGAAAGCATACTGAAACAAGTTGTGTCCAAACAAGGAGGAAGACGAATGAAGAAATGGCTCGTGGTAAGTATTCTGGCTGCTACTTTATTAATCCCTACAGGAGTTTATGCAGGGTATAACTATTTGGCTGATTCCATTTACGGTTCACAAGAAAGTGTCGCATCAATGGGAGGAACACAGCAGAAATATGATGAACTTGAGGCGAAGCTGCAAAATGCCAAACAAAGCTTTAGTGAAGAGGAGTTCACAACGTTGATGTCCCTTCTCAAAAAGCTAGGCAGCTTTAATCTGAAATATGCAGATGCTGAGGGAGTGCTTCATCCAGAGCAATTAGGTGCTGACGAACAAGAAACACTTAATAGGTTAACCGCAGAACTTGAGCCCTTTAATACAAAGTTAAGTGAAGTGGAAACACCGAGGAAGGAAATAGACATGGACACTTTCTGGAACGGTGTATTTGAGGAAGCAGAGCAAACATTCAGTAAAGAAGGATTTACCGATTTCAAAAAAATAGTCACCGAGATGAGATCATATGATGCAAAGGTTACTGATCCGGATCGCGGTGTCCATATGAAGCGACTAACGGAAAAGGATAAAAAAGATTTAGATCAGCTTCAAGAGCAGCTTCGGCCATATTTTGATAAGCTGGGTATTATGATGAAGCCGAGTTCATGAGTTCATCAGATTATGAAAGTGGTCTCTGTTTTGGATTGATTCCTAAACGTATGAAGTTATGTCGCTAACCCCTTTAACGTCTTATTAGCGAACTTTGTTTATCTTTCATGCGATGATATGTAATTGGCGTCGCAGATCAGCCTCTAATGGAGAACGTTTACGAGTTGACAACAATTTTATGGAGACTGCCCTGAAGGTCGAAGACCGAGGGACAGTCTCTATTTTACTTTAGTGGATCCTAGTTTTGTATCGCAACCTTAGTCTGACTTATAGCGTCTATTAACATATTATGGATTATAATTATATTGTAAAAATACAGAAAGGGGTTGGAAAGTTGGCAAAGCAACGTACGTTAGATGGGACAGTTGCAATAGAGACTAGGGGGATTGCGGGTTGGGGTTGGAGCATAATGTTTATTATCATGATGATATTAGCGATGATAGTGGCTCCTCTTAACGCAACAGCAGCAAAGAGCGAAACCTTGCCCACCAAAGGCTTCATTCAGGTAGAGGGTGGCCATTATTATACGGTTGGTCTGAGAAATGATGGCTCGGTATGGGTCTGGGGACGCAATCTGTTTGGAGATTTGGGGCTACAGGAGACAGTGAGCTTCAGTAGAACTGAAGCCCCTGTGCGCTTATCGGGGCTTGATAACATAAGAGGAATTTCTGTCGGTACAAGTAGTCATAATTTGGCTGTGAAATCAGATGGCACCATCTGGAAATGGGGTGTTGCATTAGGCTATGAAGATGGCAAGCAGCATTCACTGCGACCTACTCAAATTAAGGGGATTTCTAATGTAGTTGAGGTTAGAGCCTTATCAAATTCAGGTATTGCGCTACTTAAAGACGGAAACGTATGGTCTTGGGAACGACAGTGGAAGACAGGAGAACAGGATAAGTCTCGTAAACCCGCGGCTGTAAAAGGACTGACTGGAGTCATTCAAATAGATGGGAGTGGGAATAAGGGCTATGCTGTTAAAAAAGATGGAACCGTCTGGAGCTGGGATGAGGCTTCATTATCATCCATCTATAGAGAGAAATCGGAAGGAACGGTACCTGTAAAGCAGTCAGGTTTATCTAACATAAGTCAGGTTTCTTTCGCTGAAGGGGAATTATTTGCCCTTGATGTGAAAGGGAAGGTATGGAGGGTTAATCAGGAGGGTAAAGTCATTGCTGTGAATAAGGAGTTGACGATCAAAGAAGTGGTGTCTGGAGGCCGCTATTGGGTTCTTTTGACGACTAGCGGTGAAGTGTTCAGCTACGGAGAAACGGTCATCGGGAAGCAAGGTAAGGTAAATCACTTGCCCAAGATCAAGACGATGGGAGCTGGATCTTATCACAATATTGCTATATCAGAGGATGGCAAAGTATGGACTTGGGGACGTGGTAAATTCAATGAGGCAGGTGGACCGCCAGTATCTTCTGATGGTATGCTATACCGTCCGCTACAGGCACGGGCTGATGTTGATGTCGTCATTAATGGGGAGCCACTGAATTCTGCATTTCCTGCATTGATCACAGAGACATCCGTTCAGATCCCTATTAAAGATGTAGCTATTATGCTGGGAGCGAAATTTACCACCGTTCGAAATGAGGGTAACTTCGTAGGGTATTCCCTGGAATATGAAGGCCGGACCATTACATTCAAGAGTTTTGAAAGCCAAGTATGGGATGGATTCAAGAACTTCGATTTACCAGACCTTGTAATGAGTATCTCGGGTACAGTTAGTGTACCCTATCAGCTTTTGGAGCAGGGCCTGGGGATAGTAGTAACTTGGAATCCGCAGTTAAATGAACTCAAAATTTCGAACAAGTAAACAAAATACTCATATAAATTCTCCTTACCATCATATTAGTAAGAAAACATTGGGTTATATATCCGATGTTTTCTTTTCTTTTTCCGTTCTCCGACTTCGGTCCAAGACTCCCCCCGTCTAAGGTCTAGGATGAATTACCGCCTCTGGTCTGTTTTGAGAAACTTGATTTACACCTACAATAAGTACATAAGGTTAAGACCTTGAGAGAGGCGGTGAGAATGGATGCAAACAAAACGTGGAAATGGATTGGCTGCAGTACTTATCTTGGTTGGAGCTTTAATGCTATTGGGAGTATTCGGACCGTTATTGGGTAGATTGTTTGGATTACTGTTTCCAATACTAATGATTGCTTTAGGTTACTATGGTGTACGTCGCGGTAAAGTAGTTATCGGTTGGATTATTCTAGCGATAGGTATTTTATCATTAATTGCGAAGCTGTCTTGGTTCATTGGACCACTATTAGGGATTATATTGTTGGTTTACGGAATATCTCTTTTAACGAAAAAGAGAACGACTTACTAATTACAAATTAACAAATGTATAACAATTGAAACAAGGTGTTAGCTTAAGGAGGGAGTAGAAGGTATGAGTGTTTTTCGTCGAATGCGTGATATAACGGTAGCAACATTAAATGAACGTCTGGAACAAAGTCAAGACCCCGTAAAGCTCATTGATCAATTCCTGATCGCTACACGTGATGATATTACGGAAGTCGAAAAGTTGTTTCAACAGTACGCTTCTCATGTGAAGCAACTGAAGCAGCAGGTTGACCAAGCAACATCTATGAGAAATAAGCGTGAAGAGCAGGCACTGTTAGCCCTTAAAGCGGGTGAGGATCATCTGGCAAAGTTAGCACTTCAGGAGAAAATAATTCATGAAGAAAAGCTAGAACAATATAGCGAACTACTAGAACAGAGTAGATTATCCCTTCGTGAGCTTGAAGATCAGATGAATGAATTGAAGCTCGAATATCAATCGGTATATAGTAAACGTCAATATTACGCTGCAAGAATGGAAAATTTAAGACTTCAACAACGCATGAACCAACGTATGGGTGATTTTGGTGGAAAAGATGTGCCTAAGATGTTTAACCGTCTCGAAGATCGGATTACCGATTGGGAACTGGAAGCACGTAGTTTACGTGAATTACGTCGAATGGGTCAAGATTACGTTGAACAAGCGAGTGTAACGGTATCTTCTGTTCTTGAGAAGGAACTGGCTCGTCTGAAAGAAAAGCTGAACAACAGCGGAAAGGAGTAGCAGCATGAGCAAATTGTATCGGTCAACACGAAATAAAATGGTGACTGGCCTATGCGGTGGATTATCGGAAGCATTTGGCATCGATTCTACATTGCTAAGATTCCTAGTATTGCTCAGTATTCCTTTTACAGGCGGAACGACCTTGTTTATCTACATCGTAGCTTCATTGGTTATTCCAAAGGAATCGGTACCGCCATTTAATCCTTATGGACATGGAGCTCCAGGTCCGGGTGGTTACGGGTTTAATGGAGGAAATAATCCATATAATGGAGGTCCAACTCAAAGTAATCAATTTAATAGCTATGGCTTTGATGATAAGAGAAACAATTCAGGTGGATTTAGTTCAGACACCTCTGGGCTGGATGACATGATGAAGGATATTGAGAAAAAGGCTCTGAAAAAAGAAGTGGAAGAATTGAAAATAAAATTATCTAAGTACGAGAAGGGAGAAGTGTAAATAATGGGAGTATTCAAACGAATTAAAGATATGACAAAGGCGTCGGTAAATGAGGTATTGGATAAAGTGGAGGACCCGATTGTGATGTTGAATCAATATCTACGTGACATGGAGGCTGAAATTCATGAAGCTGAGGTAACTGTAGCTAAACAAATGGCGAATGAACGTCGCATGAAGCAACGTGTAGATGAAGCTGTGAAGATGGGGGCACAACGCGAGGCTCAGGCTGAGCTGGCATTGAAGAATGGACAGGAAGAAGTGGCGCGTAAGCTTCTTGAAGAAAAAATATATTTTGACCAAAAATATTCCGAGTACCAAGGTCTGCATATTCAGTCCGAGAGTCAAGCGAAAGAGCTAGTGCAACAATTGCATGAAATGAAAGATGAGTTCTACAAAATGCGTAATAAACGCAATGAACTAGTAACTCGTGCACAGATGGCTAAGGCTAAAAAGCAAATGTCTCAAGTAAGTAGCCTTCACAATATTGAGAGTGGTAGTGCATCTCTAGGATTCCATCGTATGGAAGAGAAAATTATGCAACTTGAAGCGGAAGCTGACGTTATGCAAGTACCATACCGTAGTTCTTATGCGAATGTATCCAGTCCAGTTGATGCTGAAAAACAGTTGAGAGTAGAAGAACAGCTTAACGCTTTGAAGAACAAAGTAAATGCTCCAGCATCATCTAAAGCGGAAAGTAAATAATTATTATTATTATTCGTAAGTAATGATGTGATATGCTAAGAAGGTGAAGCCATGCCGTATGGAATTCCATGCAGTATGGCTTTTCCAAATTCGTAAATTATTAATAGAGGGAGGTGCGGCATGGAAAAGAGAAACCGAATAATCGCGATGTGTCTGATTAGTGTTGGATTTCTTATGCTATTCGGCAAGTGGATGGACTTCTTTACCATCGTCGCGCTTCTATTCATAGTATTAGGTATTTACAAAATTCGTGGCGGCAACGTTCAAAAAGGGTATCTCTTTATGGGAATCGGTGCCGTTTTGATTTTATTGGATCATTTCTTTCTTGTTATTGCAATATGCTTAATATCTTTAGGACTTTTTTATGCTAAAGCAAAGAAAGAGCAGACTAAAGAGGGTTTTATTCAAAAGCTCAGTTTCATGTCACATTTCGATTGGGATCAAGCCCCATGGGTCATGCGAAATACGAGTGTCTGGCATGTGCTTGGTGAAACGGATTTAGACTTGTCACTTGGCATGCCTGAGGATAAGCACACGGTCATGATGTTCCAAGGAATCATGGGCGATATGGATCTGACTATTCCAGATTATTACGGTGTAGAGATTGAAGCGTTTGTCTTATTTGGTTCTATAGATTTTGATGGGAATAAGGATAGTGGCATGATGAATCGTATATCGTGGAAATCACCAAATTACTCAAGTAGTGAGTATAAGATTAAATTTATTGTGTCTTACTTAGTTGGAGATATGGACATTCGTTTATCCTGAAGATAGGAGGGATTCTCTTGTGAAGAGTAATAAACCTACGAACATGGTAGCCAGAAGTATGGGCGAGGGAGCCCTTCTTTCTTTTCTTTTACTTCTGGTTATTTTTTATGTGTTATATACATACGGTTATTTGGCACCTTTCGATTCTTGGAAATTAGGCATTCAGGCTGGAGCAACACTTATACTAGCGCCCGTTGGCATTGGGGCGATATTCGGTTTCTATCAGAGCTATCGAATAAAGCGGAAGCTGGAATTGTTACGTGAAACCTTGTTATCATGGGAGAAAGGTAACGTTGCTCGCTCTATGCCAACTCTCGGACAAGATGAGGTGGGCCGACTGGGCGAACAGCTTGGCAGGATTAGCAAGAAGTGGGAAGATCAAGTCACTTCATTACAGCGACTATCGACTCACAATGCCCAATTGGCAGAACAAGCAAGGGTATCTGCGATTGTAGAAGAGAGGCAGAGACTTGCTCGTGAGCTACATGATGCCGTATCTCAGCAGTTGTTTGCGATTTCTATGACAGCTACTGCGGTGGGGAGAACGCTTGATAAGGATTTTGACAAAGCAAAACGGCAGGTAGCCTTGATCGAAGAAATGGCAGCTGTTGCTCAATCCGAGATGCGAGCGTTACTCCTTCATTTGAGACCGGTATATTTGGAAGGGAAACCATTGGAACAGGGTCTTATGGATCTAGTGAATGAACTCAAAGAGAAAGTTCCAATGGAAATTGTGTTTGAGATGGATAAGGAAATTCATTTAATGAAGGGTATTGAGAATCATCTGTTCCGAATTATTCAAGAGGCAATGTCGAATACTCTTCGTCATTCCAAAGCGGAGAAGATGGAAATTCGCATCCATTTGAGGCAGGATACGGTTAAGGTTATGCTACGAGATGATGGGATAGGATTCGAATTAGGCGATAAGAAGCAAACTTCCTATGGTCTATCGAATATGGCAGAGCGTGTGACGGAGATCGGGGGTTCTATTCAGTTTATTACTGCTGTCGGTAAAGGAACTCGGATAGAGATTACAATACCTATTGTGTATGAAGAATTGGGGGAGGAGAAACATGGAGAATGATTCAGAGATTAAGGTTCTACTTGTAGATGATCATGAAATGGTGAGAATAGGCCTAGCTGCAGTTCTTGGTACAGAAGAGGGCATAGAAGTGGTTGGAGAAGCTGGGAGTGGAGAAGAGGGTATCAGACTTGCTAGAGAATATAAACCTGATGTTGTATTGATGGATCTTGTCATGGATGGCATGGACGGGATTGAGGCAACACGTCAATTACTCAAGCTTTATCCAGACTGCAAAGTAATTGTACTAACAAGTTATTTAGACGATGAGAAAATGTATCCCGTTATCGAGGCAGGCGCATTTAGCTATCTTCTAAAAACATCACGCGCTAGTGAGATTGCAGAAGCAATACGGGCTGCTGCACGGGGGCAATCTGTACTTGAATCACAAGTAGCCTCCAAAATGATGAATCGCATTCGTAATCCGCTTGTAGTAGAAGCTGCGCATAAAGAATTGACTGAACGAGAAATGGATGTGCTTCGTTCATTGGCTAAAGGCAAGTCAAATCAAGAAATTGCGGATGATCTGATTATTGGGATTAAAACGGTGAAATTCCATGTAACCAATATCCTAGCTAAGTTAGATGTAGAAGATCGAACACAGGCGGCAATCTATGCATACAAGAATGGACTTGCTGAGTAGCTATACACATATTGACGTTGAAACGGTGAAACCTTGAGATTGTTCTTCAGGGTTTTTTTGTTTGTGTTGTAAGAGGTATTAAAAAGCTAGATGAAGGGTAACCTATCTAATAGATTCATAGATTGTGAGATCGAAAGGTAGGCGTATGAAATGAAACACAATATGATGATGGCAATTATTCTTTTATGTATCGTTGGGGTATTGTTTAGTTTTACATGGAACACATCAAGTGCTCAGCGGGGTAGCACTGAAGAAAGTCAATTACGAACTTTAGTGAAAGTAGGACAAGAATCGATAGATTCCTCGCTTAAAATTGTTGTGAAATGGCAAGGGTCTTGGACTAAAGATGGGCAAGAGACAATATCTGAAACTGTGGGAAATTTCGTGAATAACATGGGATTGTCTCCAATGGAGAAGCTGGTTGATTCAGAGCACACGACATACCGTTCACTTACGCAGATAGATGGGGTTGATGTAAGGCTTAATTGGCAACAGATATCCGAAGATAAGAGCTATGTCATTGTTCAGTTAGAGGCATCCAGTGCATTGCAATTGACTACACTTGTGCATCTTCAGGAGAAATATAAACAAGGGTTGAAAGAAATCGGGATATTGGTTGAATGGAATGCTTCTGTACAAGGGAATAGTAAAGAAGTAGAAAGCGTTGGTAAGAGTATGGAAAAGGTTGAAGCTCATGTAAAGTCCCATATGGCTATTCAACAGTTAGATCGCTACACGGATATCACGACACTTAGCCACTCCTATACAGCGCCATCACTCGGTTTAAATCTGAAGAGTGGCACGAATAGGATGGATCTACAGACTGCTGTTCATCAGGATGGAGTTCGTGGGAGCAATCGTATTACGATTGGGTTTCCAGTGATTACAATTGAATATTGAATGAATAGTGAATTATTTTTATATCTGAGTAGTTTTGTCAGGAATACGGATGGTAAGATTCAGCACAGTATGCTAAAATAACAACGAATCATGAAATATCTTGTAGAAAATAGATATAGATATTTGTGAAATGATGAATAAAAATACACTATATTACATAGAAAGAATGAGGAGCCATGGCTGAAAATCTAAATCTTGAACAATTGCAGACCCCAGGTGCGGTATTTTTTCTCTTCGGAGCAACCGGAGATTTGGCAAGAAGAAAGCTTTTCCCAGCAATCTATAGTCTGTACCGTGAAGGTAAGTTGGCTGAGGATTTTGCAGTAATTGGTGTGGCACGTCGTGAACGGTCACAGGACGAGTTCAGAGAAGATCTTTTTAATTCTATTCAAGAATTTTGCCGTTATAAAGCAGAAGATAATGAAGAATGGCACTCATTTGCACAGCATTTTGAATATAAATCACTTGATATAAATAATGTAGATGGTTTCCGCGAATTAAGGGAGCAGACAGAACAGATTGAAGCTCGTTATCAAGTTCCGGGCAATCGTATCTTTTATTTAGCGTTAGCACCGGAGTTGTTTGGAAGCGTGTCTTATAATTTACAAAAGGGCGGCATGCTGGAAAGTAAAGGTTGGAATCGCCTTGTGATTGAGAAGCCTTTTGGATACGATCTGGAATCGGCTAAAGAGTTGAACAAACAGCTTCGTGAAGTTTTCAAAGAAGAAGAAATCTTCCGTATTGATCACTATTTAGGTAAAGAGATGGTACAGAATATTGAGGTTATTCGGTTCGCCAATGCGTTCTTTGAACCTTTATGGAATAATAAGCATATTGCTAATATACAGATTACTCTAAGTGAAACGGTCGGCGTTGAAGAACGTGGAGGTTATTATGACCATGCAGGAGCGCTGCGTGACATGGGCCAGAATCATATGCTTCAAATGCTGACAATGATCGCTATGGAACCACCAAGCCGCTTGTTGCCAGAAGATATTCGAGATGAAAAAGTGAAGGTCATACGCTCACTTCGTCCTTATCATACGGTTGAAGAAGTGAACAAGAACGTTGTTCGTGGTCAATATGCTAAAGGTAGCTCACAGGATCGTGAATTACCTGCTTATCGTGAAGAGGATAAGGTAGACCCGAATTCCAATACAGAAACGTACTTTGCAACCCGTTTATTTGTCGATAACTTCCGCTGGGCAGGTGTACCCTTCTATATTCGGACGGGAAAAAGACTCCCTGTTAAAACTACGGAAATCGTCGTTGAATTCCGCAGCATGCCTACGAATGTTTATTTGGGTCAAAAACATACATTAGAGCCTAACTTACTAGTGATTAGAGTGAATCCTATGGAAGGTATCTATGTAAAAATCAACGCCAAGAAGCCAGGATCTGAGAGTGATATTGAGCCACTTGCTATGGATTTCTGCCAAAGTTGTATGATCGGTATTAACTCGCCGGAAGCCTACGAGAGACTTCTTCATGATGCGGTACGTGGTGAATCAACTTATTTCACGCGTTGGGATGAAGTGGCTTCAGCATGGTCCTTTGTGGATAAAATTGCAGAAGCTTGGGCGCAAAACCCTGGAGATATCATACAATACCCTGCGGGATCATGGGGACCTATCGAAGCAGATAAGTTACTTGAAGAAGATGGATTCCACTGGTGGCCAGTTAATGGTCAGATTGAAGACAAGGTGATCTGGCAAAAGCAGTAGCTGGTTCATTCGATCAAATTATCCTCATGCATATTTTGTGTGAGGGTAATTTGCGTTCAGAATGTGGTACAATGATAAACATGAATTTAGTGATGAAGGGAAATGTGAAATGAGCAAAGGACCAGACCAATCTTTGCAGATGGAAGTGGATAAGCGTAGAACATTTGCGATTATATCTCACCCGGATGCTGGGAAAACAACATTAACGGAAAAACTGCTCCTATTCGGGGGTGCCATTCGATTAGCGGGAACTGTAAAAGCTCGTAAAGCGAGTAAGCATGCCACGAGTGACTGGATGGAGATTGAGAAACAACGGGGAATTTCAGTAACTTCCTCGGTGATGCAATTTGATTATAAAGGACATCGCATTAACATTTTGGATACCCCAGGTCACCAAGACTTCAGTGAAGATACGTATCGTACTTTAACAGCTGCCGACAGTGCAGTCATGTTAATTGACGTTGCCAAAGGGGTAGAGGCACAGACGATAAAACTGTTTCAAGTATGTGCGAAGCGGGGAATTCCCATTTTCACATTTATTAATAAGTTAGATCGTGAAGGTCGAAGTCCTTTTGATCTAATGGAAGAACTAGAACAAGTCCTAGGTATTCGTTCCATTCCTATGAACTGGCCGATTGGTACAGGTCGTGATTTGTGTGGTGTGTATGATCGCATGAAGAATCAGGTGGAGCTTTTCCAAGGGAATGATCACTCTGTGATCAAAGTTCAAAAAGTGACAGGGTATCGTGATCCCATTATTCGTGAAATGGCTGGCGAATATTTACATGATCAATTATGTCAGGATCTAGAGCTTCTAGATGTAGCGGGAGATCCTTTTGATTTGGAGAAGGTAAACAGTGGTGAATTGACACCTTTATTCTTCGGAAGTGGGATTAATAACTTTGGTGTTCAGACATTCCTCGAGAATTTCCTACAGCTTGCACCTAAGCCTGAAGCAAGAGCTAGTGCAGGAGGTCTTGTAGAACCTACGAATGAGAAATTTTCTGGATTTGTATTTAAGATTCAAGCGAATATGAATCCTGCGCATCGGGATAGAATTGCATTCCTGCGTATTGTCTCGGGTAAATTCCAGCGTGGGATGACTGTGAAGCATATTCGTGCTGGTAAGGACATTAAGCTGTCGCAACCGCAACAATTTCTTGCTCAGGACCGTGACATTGTAGAGGAAGCTTACCCAGGAGATATTATTGGTCTTTTTGACCCAGGTGTTTTTCGGATAGGGGATTCTTTGAGTCAGGATAGCGAAATGGTGTTTGAAGAACTTCCAACGTTCTCTCCAGAGATTTTTGCGAAAGTTACAGTTAAAAATGCACTGAAACATAAGCAATATCAGAAGGGGATTGACCAGTTAACGGAAGAAGGAATGATTCAAATGTTCAAAACCGTTAGCTTTGACGATACCATTCTAGGTGTGGTTGGTCAGCTCCAGTTCGAGGTATTTGAATATCGGATGAAGGCCGAATATGGTGTAGATGTACAACTGCAAAGAATGCAGTATCAATTCGCAAGATGGCTGATCGACGATGACATTGATGCAAGTAAGTTCCGAATCAATTCAACGTTAGTTAAAGATAAGAAGGGGAATTATGTCGTGTTATTCGAGAACGAATACGCGATGCGGACGGCTATGGACAAAAATCCAAATGCTAAGTTCCTCGAAGTTGCACCCTAACAGATCCGTATTCATCTGACATGAAATATCATAACAAAATCCCTTCACCACTGATGGCGAAGGGATTTTGTTATGACTTGCATTGGAATTTACGATATAGGTGTCGGGGTTACAGTTTTTAGATGATTCTGAGCAATTTGAATCAATTCGTCCTGCTTCGTAGTGTCGATGTTCTTCCAGATCATTTCGAATATGGCACCAAGTCCAGGGAGTGCTGCTTCCGGTCCATCTACTGAGCCTTCAATCATTTCACGAAATTCTTTATCATTCTTGTCGTGGACTTTGTGGATGATGGCCTGACGCAAATCGAGTAATACTGGCAATGTTATCCCTCCTGCTTCATTGTGAGATCAATCATCCATTAATATTCCCTACAAGCAGCGTCAAAATTCAAGTTCGTTAGTCTTTATGATATAATAAAACGAATAACTTGAGGACAATCTGGAGGTTGTATCATGGCAAAGAAGCAGTACGCCATCATTGGAATGGGGAGATTTGGTTCTAGTGTAGCCAATGCACTTACGGACATGGGATTTGATGTGCTAGCGATCGATTCCAATGAACAACGGATTCAAGAAATGTCGAACATTGTAACACATGCCGTTTCAGCTAATTCTACGGATGAAGAAGCACTACGTGCACTCGGTATTCGTAATTTTGAAGTCGTTGTAGTGGCTATAGGTGAGGATATTCAAGCCAGTATTTTAACGACTCTTATATTAAAAGATCTAGGCATTCCAACGCTTATCGTTAAAGCTCAGAATGAACTACATGGTAAGGTTCTTCAGAAAATTGGCGCAGATAAGGTGATTTATCCAGAGCGGGATATGGGACTACGTGTTGCCCATCATTTAACATCCCCTAATATTCTGGAATATATAGAGTTGTCAGATGATTACAGTATTGTTGAGATGAGAGTCTCCGAGCTTATGGTGGGTAAGAACTTGATTGACCTAAATGTCAGAGCACGGTTTGGGTGTAATGTTATGGCGATTAAGACGGGTACTAATATGAATATTTCACCAGATGCTACTGAGCTTTTAAGACAAAATGATGTGCTTGTGATCTTGGGGAAACCCGAAGATTTAATTAAATTGGAACTGGCATATCCCAAATAATTACGGATACGATAAGGATGATTACAGATGGTGATTACATCCCCTCAGAATGCGCGAGTCAAGGAATGGGCGCAATTGTTGGAGAAGAAGTATAGGGATAAGACAAATAAATATCTTATTGAAGGTACACATCTGGTACACGAAGCGCTGAAAAGTAAAGCGGATATTGAAGTGGTAGCCTATGATGTAGATAAAGGGATTCCTTCAGAACTTATGGGAAATGATTCGGGTGACATGGAGTGGGTTGGAGTCTCGGAAGCCGTTATTGTAAAGTGTACGGACACGGTGACGCCGCAACCTGTATTTGCGGTTATTCGCAAACATTCATCTGAACTTAGCAAGCTTCTTGAGGTTAACCATAGTTTGGTCATCGTATTAGACGGGATCCAAGATCCAGGGAACGTAGGGACAATCATTCGTAGTGCAGATGCTGCAGGTGCGGACGGTGTTATTATGGGCCGAGGTTGTGCAGATTTATATAATCCCAAGACGATTCGCTCCACGATGGGCTCATTGTTTCATATGCCTGTTATTGAAGGGGATTTACTGGATATCTTGCCTCAAGCGAAGCAAAGCGGAGCGCGTGTTGTTAGTACTAGCCTTCAAGCAAGCGCTACTTGCTACGAGTATAACTTTGCAGAGACTTCATGGATATTGGTCGGAAATGAGGCTAAGGGTGTATCAGAGAGCGTACAGAAGCTCGTAGACGACACTTTGATTATCCCGATGCGCGGACAAGCTGAATCATTGAATGTAGGTATGGCCTCTTCCGTACTGTTGTTTGAGGCGATGAGGCAACGGCATTATTAGGCGAGAGTAAAACATCATAGATTAATAAAGAAATTGATTTAGACTTATTTCATCACTATAATCAACCGACCTGTAAGAAGAGCAGACAACCTGCTCTTCTTTTTTGTTATACGGCATCATATGAATATATGGAGTCTTACCGTGGCAGGAGGTTGAGCATGAGAAGAAGACATAGGTGGCATAGTTCAAGCAGTAAACCTAGAAGTACTCGTAGATTATGGCTCGTAGGTTGTCTTGTTTTTTTTATTATACTGTTGCAGGGGTTCTCCTATGTGGATAATAAAATGAAGCCGCCTATTATGCACTTAGCCAAAATAAGGGTTAAGCAGATTGCCACTGAGGCGATTAATAAAGCCATTACCGCGCAGGTGACGCAAGGAACGAAGGTTGAACAGTTGGTTGACTGGAAGACGGATACTTCGGGTAAAGTGTCAGGATTCATGCTGAATTATGCTGAGCATATGAAAATTACATCAGATACGTACAATGTTGTACAATCTACACTAAAGGATGTTCATCAATTGGCAGAACACATCCCTTTAGGTCAGGCGTTAGGTAGTCCTGTACTGGCTTCATTTGGCCCTAAGGTTCCTGTCAGAATCGAACCTCAAGGAGCTGCAAAGATAGATCTGAATACAAGGCAAAGTGATGCAGGCATTAATATGATTCTTGTAGAGGTATATATTCATGTCAGTGTCGAAGTAGCGGTAGTCATACCGTTCGATATGGAATCTGAATTTGTAGAGACTGAAATTCCTATATCGTATTTGCTTGTTGTGGGAGATGTGCCGATGTATTACTACAATTCTAAGGGAGAACCGGTGGGTGGTAGTGGGGCAAATGCACCTAATATTTCACTTCCACTTGGAACGGCAGGATCCTCTGGTAAGGTGGAAGGCAAGGATGATGTGGGGTCTAAGTTATTAGAGGGGCCAGAATCTCATACCGAGACGAATGGAAATCCATAAACATACAGATTAGCGCAAAAAAAGTAACTCAGATGTTCACGAGTTACTTTTTTTTGGATTGAAGTGATTTCCGTTCAGTCCGCTCCCACTGAAGTAAGCTAGGATAAGGATCAAATGACCATTCAGCAGATCCATTATCTCGATAAATACCATAATGTAGATGAGGAGGAAATTTTCCTTGCGTACCCGGCTTACCGTACCCGGAGCTACCAACCCAGCCAACGACTTGTCCCGGTTTTACAACATCGCCGGTTTTTATTCCCTTCTCAAAGCCCATCAAGTGAGCAAAATAGTGATAATGGTTATGAATATCTCTGATGCCAATTCGCCAGCCACCGTACCTATTCCAACCCTTCATTTCCACTATTCCGAAGCACGTACTACGTACAGGTACACCATAGCTTGCAAATAAGTCTGTACCTTCATGAATTCGGAATCCACCCCAATTGCGCCCACTGCCCCAAGTACTGCGGTATGAATATTGGCTGTTTATAGGCAATGGGAAAGTATGTTTATTCAGATCAAGCGTATCGAACATCTCATATAGCTTAGAGAATTGCTGAATTCGTTGAACGGAGCGGCTATTATGATAGTACTCCCATAAGGCAATGCTGAAGTCATCCTTAGATTGACCGTATTTAAGTAAGTAATTAGCCATACTGTAGAGAACATCCATATCGTTATTAGCATCTGCTAAGCCGTCACCTGTTCCATCTCGTCCATAGCCCCTGAAGAAGGAGATAGACTTCGGATTATTGTCCTTTTGATCTGGATTTAGCCAGCCGGCCCAGAGGGGGTCAGACATATAAATACCTGTTAGCCGAGGAGGATGAGCGCGATCTTTCGGATGGACTTTTGTCATGGTGTGTTCATATTGGTCAATGGCAGCGATTCTATACCATGGAATGTTAGTGACCACACTGATTTTTTCATATAACATTTTACGGGACGCCAATGTATCTTGCTGCCTCGTTTCGATGTTGGGTGTAGATACATTTATTGTAGCTGCATCCGTAGGATGACAACCATAGATGGATAAGACGGCGGTGGTTATAGAGATAATATATCTACGAGTGTGATTGTGAAGAGAAACCATCAGTCTACCTCCTTATATGCTCTAATTCGAGTCCTAGACCGAACAGTGTGCTGATGTCATTAGATTAACTCCAGAAGCAGTGTTTTATTCAGTACTTTTGTTCAGCGCTTGAAAGTAAGGTAATCCAATGGGTTTCATGATATAATATGGAACGAGTAACAGCCTACCCTTTAGTGAAAGAAGGTACTACTATTGTCCAGAAGTACTACGAAGGAACCTAAGCCGGACTGGATTCGCATTAAAATGACAACCGGAGAAAACTACCAGGAAATTAAAAACATGATGCGTTCCAAGACGTTGCATACCGTGTGTGAAGAGGCACGTTGTCCAAACATATATGAATGTTGGGCTAATCGGACAGCAACCTTTATGATTTTGGGAGATATATGTACACGTGCATGCCGCTTTTGTGCGGTGAATACAGGGATGCCAACAGAACTTGATTTGGGTGAGCCTGAACGGGTTGCAGAAGCTGCTGTGAGTATGAATCTACAGCACTGTGTGATCACAAGTGTAGCTCGAGATGATTTACAAGATGGAGGGGCCTCCATTTTTGCTGCCACGATTCACGCTGTGCGCCGTCAACTTCCACTATGTAGTGTAGAAGTGTTAATTCCGGATTTCATGGGAAATGCTGAAGCTCTAAAAGTGGTTATGGATGCTAAACCTGATATTCTAAATCATAATATAGAGACAGTAGAAAGATTATCAGATCGAGTCCGTGCAAAGGCTAAATATAGTCGTTCAATGGAGCTGCTACAACGATCTAAAGAACTACAACCTTCTATCCCTACGAAGTCGAGTATTATGCTTGGGGTTGGGGAAGAATGGGATGAAATTTTGCAGTCCATGGATGATTTGCGAGCGGTTGGATGTAATATTCTAACGTTAGGTCAATATTTGCAACCTTCGCCTAAGCATCTGGATGTAGTAAAATATATACCGCCAGCGGATTTCGCATTGTTGAAGGAAGAAGGCTTGAAGCGTGGTTTTAGTCACGTTGAATCTGCCCCACTTGTACGTAGCTCATACCATGCACATAAGCAGGTGCAATCAGCCGCTGAGCATGTCTGATAACAATATATATATGATCATTTCATTTCTAATGAGGAAAGGCAGGGGACGTGTGCTTGATTCTTGTAGGTGGTAAAAATTATGAAATTCTGAAAGACCACAAAAGTGGCTGGAACCCTGAGGCCTTCCGTGGTCGATACAGTGATGTGTTGGAGAGATATGATTATATCATCGGTGATTGGGGATATAGTCAGTTACGCTTGAAGGGATTCTACCGGGATAACCATCCTAAAGCCAACAAAGAAACAGCTATATCTAGTATGGAGGATTATATCAACGAATATTGTAACTTCGGGTGTGCTTTCTTTGTTTTACAGAAGAGTCGAGAGCCTGTTCTCAAAGATAAAGAAACAAATATTCCGAAAGAAGATACGAATGTACCGAATGAAGAAATAAATGTTTTGAAAGAAGAAGAAACAAGCAGCCCCTGATCAGGGGCTGCTTGTTTGCTTGTCCGACATATGTTCTCTTCTCATTATCCTAGGAAGGATGATCTCACACGATTCCAGAAAGGATATGGCCGATAGCGGGCAAAGCTAATTTTCTGTTCAGATACTCGGCAGCGAACTGAAATCAAATCATTAATTGATATATTATTGTGATCGACTGTGAGTAGTAGACGCTGGTCTTTACGTGACAGAATGTCACAGTGATGGTGTTTAGGAAGAAGCAACGGCGAGCCCATGGTACGGAAGACACGATTGTTAATAGACGCTATCTCGGCTATTTGTAGTGCTTCAATGGAAGGGTGCACCATGGCTCCTCCGAGACTCTTGTTATACGCGGTACTACCTGAAGGCGTGGAGACACATATCCCATCGCCCCTGAACATTTCAAAAGTCTGATTGTTAATGTCAATCTGCGCTACCAGTGTACCGTCCACACCTTTAAGTGTGAATTCATTTAAGGCAATGTAGGAAGTTGTTCCGGATTTTTTCTGAACTTCGAGCTCAAGGAGTGGGTATTTCACAATACGTGGGTTGGAATGCCCTGTAGTGATATTACCGCTCATCAGCTCTATAAGCTCTGGAAGTTCGTCTGCTTTCCAATCAGAATAGAATCCTAAATGACCTGTATGTACCCCTACAAAAGCAATATCAGGAATGTGGTCAATGAACGTATGAAAAGCATGGAGCATCGTACCATCTCCACCTATGGATATAACAATTTCGGGCGATTCTGCATCTAATGTAAAATGACGCTGTGCCGCTAGTTGGTGGAATTGCTCTGCTAAATCAACAGATAACTGATCCCCGCGGTCCAGTACATAGTATCTCAAGGGTGATAAGCTCCTTTGTCATGATATACATCGATCATAATCAATATCGCCCCAGAACACAATGGTTCATTTGTTAATGGAGCGGCGAACCATCGACCATATTCCTGTAACCATTGTAAACAAGAGGGATAGCAACATCATCAGGATTAAAATAATAACAAAAAGTGTGAGAATACCTGTGAATCCTCCTGTTGTTGAAATAAGGGTCGGTAGAGTCAGTGAATTGAAGGTTTGAAACATACTCAAGACTTCCGATTCAGGCATAAACACGTTCCACAGTAGCAATACTAGACTGGCTGCAATAACACCATGAACGAAGCGTGCGACCATGAAGGGGAGGTAACGTAAGTTAGTGGAATGAAGAATACTCGCAATCTGTGCATGAACGGATAGACCTCCCCAAGAAAGAACGAATGCTGCAGCTGCGACCTTATATTGCAGGGGTATGGAAGCAGATTCACCAGCTGAGCGGGCACCCAAGGTCACTTCGAATAATCCTCCAACGAGGGACTGAGACAAAGGTTCCGGTAATCCTGCAAGGTGTAATCCTCGCTCCATGAACCAGTAGAGACCTGACATAATGCTTACTTGAGTGAGTAATTCTAGAAATACGGAGAAGAATACAACAAGTCCGCCTACGACAATAATAAGTTGAAATGATGATTGAACGGCCTGTAGTAGAAGTTCTCCAAGCGTCCTTCCATCTTCCATTCGAGCTTTGTGCATAGATTGAAATGCATTTTTAAGGCGATTTAGGCTAAACATAGGAGAAGGTGACTTTTGTGAATGTTGTGGAGTCTCTGATCTTGATCCGTGAAAACGCATCATGATTCCTATCAGTAGTCCGCCGCCGTAGTGGGCTACTGCCAGTATAGGTACGATAGATGAATTGTGAAAAAAACCTATGGATACAGCACCAATTAGGAATATAGGATCAGATGAAGTCGTGAAGGCAACTAATCGTTCTCCTGCATCGCGACTGATCATCTTTTGTTCCCATAGCTTGGCAGTTAGTCTAGCACCAATGGGGTATCCAGAGACATAACCCATGGCCACAACAAAGCCACCACTTCCTGGTATACGGAATAAGGGTTGCATCACAGGGTCCAAGAGGGTACCGATTAAATGAACGATGCCAAATCCAAGCAGCACTTCAGATATTATAAAGAATGGGAAAAGAGAAGGGAATAAAACATCCCACCAAATGGTCAATCCACGTAGTGCACTCTCAAAGTATGCCTCGGGATAACCAAGCATTAATATACACAACCCCATCAGAATGGTGATCAGAAGCATCATGTTGAGAGATTTTATAGTCATGAGCTTAGCCTCCCAACTAATTCCTTATAGACACAGATATCCCTCTCCCATAGCTTTATGACAATTGTTGGACAATCATTACTAAAAAAAACAAGGAAAGCGCTTTCAGATGGAGCTGTTTTTTTGACTTGTTTATGGTAAAATACAATAAATGAAGTTTATCTTTGATTGAATTTAAGATATGGATGGAGTGATGAGAACAATGAGTGTTATTGTCGGTATTCTCGTCTGTGTTTTTGTGTATGTTATACGCGCCTCTCTAATCCGTTCTGGCGAAGAAGAATGGAGCAGCTATTAAATATGTAAAGGCGCTAAAGCATCATTGTTTAGCGCCTTTTTTTATGTTTTTTGCTATAATTAAGCGACTTAACTATTATCGACATTGAAAGTTGGCGATATAAATGAATCCAAGCTTGAGTATTTATGAGAATCTTGGTGGTGATACAACGCTTCGTGAACTTGTAGAATCGTTCTATCCCAGGGTACAGAAACATCCTTTAATAGGTCCACTTTTTCCACAGGATATTTCAGACGTCATGGACAAGCAGTACATGTTTTTGAGTCAATTTTTCGGAGGACCCTCCTTGTATTCTAATGCGTTCGGTCATCCTATGATGAGAGCACGGCATCTCCCTTTTCCAATTACGGAGCAGCATGCCAAAGCATGGCTTCATTGTATGGAAGAAGCTCTTAATGATATTGGGGTGGAAGAGCAGCTACGCGATTTTGTACTGAATAGGCTCTCAGGTCCTGCTAATCACTTTATTAACAGCGATAGTAGTAATTAAATTCGTTACACGGAGAGGACGTAAGGATATTGACTACGCTAGAACCACTCTATTCCATTCAAGTTTCATGCAGTTTTTGTGAGCATGGATTTATGACATCTCGAGTTCGGCCTAGTTTCAAGAAATCTATTCGAACAGATTCCGATTTTTGTGCATATTACAAGAATGAAAATCCTGACTTTTATGTTGTTCGGGTATGTCCAAAATGTGGATTTGCATCCACAGAAAACTCAGCAGATAGGTTGAGCGATGCTCAGAAGAAGACTTTCGAGGGGAAGATGAGTCGGCGCTGGATTGAGCGTGATTTCGGGGGGCGTCGTGACTGGGAGACAGCGTTAGAAACTTACAAATTGGCGCTGCTCTGTGCACAGACGATTGGGGATACAGAGCGTATTATAGCAAGTAACCTCCAACATATTGCTTGGCTATATCGTTATCAGGGTGATTATGAACAAGAGCAACGATTCTTGAAGTATTGTTTGGACTCTTATATCCATGTATATGAAGTAGAAGGTGTAGGAGCTAACAATGCACGTTTGTTATATTTGATCGGGGAGCTCAATAGAAGAGTCGGTAATTTCAATGAAGCTGTGAAATGGTTCTCTCGTGTCATTAACGATAAGAAGATTATAGATGCAGCTATGATTAGGGCTTCAAGGGAACAGTGGGCCTTACTGCGTGAGCAGATGATGGCAAAGGAAATGGAACTTCCTGAGCAAATGAATGCTGTCCTTGAATAAACACCAATAAGAAAGAAACTGTAGTTAGTGTAACTATAGTCTCTTTCTTATATATATTTGTTGTGAGCGTTCTTTAACGTAAAGGTTGATCACATAATAGGTAATCGGTATCTGTATCAATAATTTTTATTTTGTTATTGCAGCAAGGAAAGACAAGGATTTTCTTCTTACCTTCATGAATGGTTTGGAGTTCTTTAGGCTTCATGGGGAGAAGGACGTTATGACTGTTGCAAAAAGGGCAATATTGTACATAGATGTCACCCATAACAATCTCATAAGGCCAAGTATTTCGAAATGGAATCATGATGGATCTTTCTCATCATCAGGCTTGGAAGATTCTTGCTTACTAAGTTCTGCAATTTTTTGAAGTAAAATATGCTGGGGCATATGCATAAGGTGTTCGATGGGCACACCTAGTTTCTTAGATAGGGTGATAGCTGTCTCTGCTGATATTTGTAAAGGTTTCATAGAGAATGTCCTCCTTGTAGTTGTTTTTAGCATTATAACAGAAAATGAAATGGGGTTTACAAGTTGAAATCAAATTTAGCACTAACATGGGATTTAGAATCACTATTTCCAGGGGGATCGTCTTCCGTAGAATTTGCCTCCTTCATACTAACGTTTGAACAGGATATTGAGAAAATTAAGAACATAATGCTTACTGCGAAAGTACCAACCCGTGTTGAGGAGACGATTGTTTGTGATGAGTTTATTGTTTTACTATCGAGTTGTATCGAACGATGGTCTGAGGCAGCTGGCTTCGTTTCCTGCCTAGGAGCTCAAAATCAACTGGACAAGAAGGCTATTCAGCTCTCTGGTAAAGTAACTTCCCTACAAGCGCAGCTACAAAGTGTTAGTGGAGAGTTTGATAATTTACTGCGTAGCACGGATGATCACACATGGGAACAATGGATGGAGCGGGACGAAGTAAGAGCGATTTCCTTTATCTTGAATGAACGTCGTGATCTTGCATGTGAGAAGCTGAGTCCGGAGCTGGAAAGTTTGGCACTGGATTTAGCAGTGGACGGATATCATGGCTGGAGCGACTTCTATGATACGATTGTAAGTCGGGTAGAAATCCCCTTTGAAGAGGATGGAAAGACCGTGATGCTATCCGCTGGGCAAGCTGCGAATAAGCTCCATGTTTCAAATAGTAATGCAAGACAAGAAATGTTCACGAAATGGGAACATACTTGGACAGAAGCTGAGGATTACTGTGCAGATACATTGAATCACATAGCTGGATTTCGACTTAAGCTGTATGGTCGTAGAGGCTGGGATCAAGTGCTAAAAGAGCCGTTAGCGATTAATCGGATGTCAGAACAAACATTAGATGCAATGTGGAAAGTCATTATCGATAGCAAACCTATGTTTGTCCAATACTTAGAGCGCAAAGCTAAACTTCTCGGTGTAGATAAGTTAAGTTGGGTTGATGTGGAGGCTCCAATAGGTGCAGTATCTAGTAAAGTAACGTATCAAGAAGCTGCTGAGAATATCGTGAAACAATTTCGGAAGTTTAGTCCTAAGTTAGCTGATTTCTCGGAGATGGCTTTTGATAAGCAGTGGATTGAGGTAGAGGATCGTGCAGGTAAACGTCCAGGTGGGTTCTGTACTTCACTATCTCTAAGTAAAGAAACACGTATCTTTATGACATTTAGCGGTACACCTTCTAATGTATCAACTTTGGCACATGAACTAGGTCATGGTTATCATCAACATCTGATGAACGACCTGCCTGTATTGAATCAGAACTATGCGATGAATGTGGCTGAGACAGCATCAACTTTTGCAGAAATGATCGTAGCAGATGCGTTGGTTAAGGATGCTAACAATGTGCAAGAGAAAATTGGGCTACTAGAAGAAAAAATTCAAAATAGTATCGCGTTCTTCATGAATATTCATGCTAGATTTTTGTTCGAGACGCGTTTTTATGACAAACGCAAAGAGGGGCTCGTCAGTGCTCAAGAACTTAGTGAATTAATGGAAGAGGCACAAAAAGAAGCTTATTGTGGTGCTCTTTCTTCCTATCACCCTCATTTCTGGGCATCCAAGCTTCATTTCTATATTACAGGGGTACCTTTCTATAACTATCCTTATACATTCGGCTATATGTTCAGTACGGGGCTTTATGTGCGTGCTCAGCAAGAGGGTGCTTCCTTTGCCGATAAATATGATGCATTATTGAGAGACACGGGTGTGATGACGGTAGAGGAATTAGCATTGAAGCATTTAGATGCTGATTTAACAGGATCTGAGTTCTGGCAGAGTGCGATGGATCTGTGTATCTCTGATGTTAAAGAGTTCCTACAAATGACGGAGCACTTAGTATAAATATAAAGTGATAAAAGGGAGGCTCTAATTCATAATCAGTGCTTGCAGAAAATAGAAATCTATGCTGATCGTAGCTTCGATACTGGAATTGTCGTGGAGAAGCGTAGCGTTCGCCTAAAGCTTTCCCTTGGAAAGCTACTTCGAAAGCATACGCTTTGCCCCTGAATTTTTACCGCAAAAAGCGGTAGATTCAAAAAAATTTGGGGGCAACAGCGATCGGAAGGACAATCCATCCGCGTAGCGGTCATCTATCAACTCGATACATTTGTCAAGCACTGATTTTGGTGTTGAACCAAAAGAGATCCTCATCTTCATTGAGGGTCTCTTTTTAGAAATTATTAGAAAGTAACTTCCGTTCATATTTTATCGGCAAACCAATGCTGTCGTTCCATTGGGAAGACGAGATTGTCTATCATTGATCATGACTGAATATGTCGAATGTAGGGAGTTTTTATCTAAATATAACATGTAAAAAAACCATGAATGCGCAAACTTTAGGAATAAATACCCATTTATGTTGTATTATGTTGATGCTTCAATATACAAGGACTATAATGAGTCATAAGCCCTATAAGACGGGTGGTATACGAGGAAGAAGGGACAATATGATCAAAATAGATCAACTCTCATTGGCGAGACAGTTTGACATGATATTTAAGGAATTAGAAGAAGAATTATCAGGATTATCTTCAGGAACTTTATTTGTGCAAATACGAAATAATGCAGTAGGGAAATTTGGGATTCGCCACAATCCGATTTCAGGTCGAAACGGTAAATTATCTCCATTTGAAGGTGGTCTTAGTTCAGCACATCGAGCCTCGTTTCGGCTCATGGCTCTTGAAAGTCTTAAATATAAACATCACTGGACTCATGGTGAAATCTTTTATGAGTTTATGGTACGTCAGGGCACCATTATCATTGATGCAATACTCGAATCTAACTACAACATGGCTAACTTAATGATTCGTTATCCACGTAATACATATCAAGACACCACATCGGAATTATATTAATTTATATTTCATATTTTGAATACGATTTCATTTGTAAAGAAAAAGACGACCTTTGGGGAAAAGGCCGTCTTTTAATGCAATTATGGCGAAACTCAATTATTGGTTAGATTGACCCGATAATTGTTGTTCTGCTATTTGTACTAAGCGTTTAGTGATGTATCCTCCCAAAGAACCCATTTCACGGGAAGTGTAATTTCCATAGTAACCATCTTGAGAAATTGTCACACCAAGTTCTTGAGCTGCTTCCATCTTAAGTTGTTGCAAAGCAGCAGTTGCTTGAGGAACGACCAAGTTGTTAGAACGACCACTACGTCCTTGATTTTGTTGACCTGCTTGACCCATGTTTGTCACCTCCTCTGTACTTTTATGAAGTTATTATGGTTATAAACATTTGAAAACATACAGCGAAAGAGATTGAAAAAGATTGGTAATTATTAGCTTGAATTTCAAATGAAGTATAGCGCTCTAAATAACTCAAGGTATACAGAAAAGGCTTGCCGTATTGGCAAGCCGAAGGTGAAGTCACAGAGTGTTTAAGTGGCGCTAGGACGATTGATAATTTCTAAATAAAGCTCTGTCTCAAAAGATTGCTGAGGTTCTAATGGGATTAATCCTGTTAGCTCAGGTCCTTGTGTAAGATTGGGAGCATTGGGTAACCACGTATAAGGTTCAATGCATAGATAATCATGTGCGATTCCCTTAGTATAAAGAACCCAATGCTTGAAGTAACGACGGTCTGCAACATATTTAATTCCGTAACCATCTTCATGAAGCAAGATGGCTTCCGTAGGTTGCTCTGTATCTGCTCTAAGAAGAGTATCAAAATCGGTATCTTTCAGATTTAAACCTGAATTCAACTCTTCTAGGTCATTCAATGGCAGAAGTTCACCATTTATTAGTAGATCATGATCCATGTCGTATAGAGCTTCGACAGGTACTTGAAGTTTCCATTGCTCAGGACGACCATCCAGTAGAAACCATGAGTGATATCCAATTCCAAATGGGATGGTACCTTCTCCTAAGTGTTTTACTTTTAAATGTTGAGTGAATTTTGTTCCTTGAAGTTTGAATGTCATTTCAAGTTTGAGTGGAGCTGGGTATTGAGCCATCCACTTGGCATCATCGGCTGTATTGAATTCCGTCGTAACGATGCAGCCTTCTTCATCTTCTTGAATATCACTGACGCACCACGCTTGAGTTCTATGTAAGCCATGAATATGATGATCACCGGCTGTATTTCGATCAAATTGATAACTTTTACCTTCATAAGTAAATTGACCGTCTCTAATTCTTCCCGGTGGAATTAACATAGGCATACCAAAATGATAAGGTTTCAGCATATAGAAATCGAGATCCTGTTCGTCAGGCGGGCGAATAACATGCCGCTGTTCAAGCTTATCCCAAATAGCTATCACGTTGTTACCTAATTGGGGTAACAGTGTAATTTCAAGATTATGGCTATGAAGGATATATGTATCGAAATCATTCCATTTTCCTTTAGTCACTTTTTTCATATCGATGCTCCTTTTCCCACAATGTATTTAATGGATTCGCCTTAACTTAATTTATCATATCAGATTATAAGTTATTCGTAAAAAAGGAGTTTGACAACGACGCACCTAAGTTTTATCATTGCTGTAGAAGTTTAATGTGATAATGTAAATACGATGACAGGGATAAGTAAGCAGAGAAGGGGATTCCTTCAGAAAGCCGATGGATGATGTGAATCGGTGGAACCTTTTTGCCCAATGGACCCAAGAGTGCTGTGTTGAACAGGAGTTGTTCTTAATTCCTTATTAGGCGAGCCGGCTTATTCTCCGTTACAGGATATCAAGGTTACAGTGAGGTGGATCTTTGAAGATTCTTTGTGCTCACTGTAATAAATTAGGGTGGCACCACGTCTCACGTCCCTTTGTGACGATGGGGCTTTTTTTGTTTTCTAAAATGAGGAGGGATTGCATTGAAAACGGTACTTTCAGGCATACAGCCAAGTGGTCAACTTACACTCGGTAACTACATTGGTGCGATGAAGAATTTTGTGAAGTTGCAACATGATTATCAATGTAATTTCATGGTAGTGGACTTGCATGCTATCACTGTTCCACAAGAACCAGAGGCACTACGTGAGCAATCGGAATCAGTGGCTGCATTATTCATTGCGGCAGGGATAGATCCAAATAAATCGAACATTTATTTACAATCACACGTTCCTGCACATGCAGAACTAGGATGGTTGTTAACAACGTTAACATCGATGGGTGAGCTGGAACGTATGACTCAATTCAAAGATAAAGCAGCAGGTAAAGATTCTATTGGAGCAGGTTTATTCGTATACCCTTCTCTAATGGCCGCTGATATTCTTGTATACAATGCAGATCTAGTTCCAGTAGGAGACGATCAGAAGCAGCATTTAGAATTGACAAGAGACTTAGCTAATCGCTTCAATCATCGTTATGGAGAATATTTCACTATTCCAGAAGCCTATTATCCCGAAGTGGGAGCGAGAATCATGTCGCTTGATGATGCCAGTAAAAAAATGAGTAAAAGTAATCCTAATCCAGGAAGTCATATCACGCTTTTGGATCCACCTGATGTTATTCGTAAAAAGATTAGCCGTGCTACAACAGACTCAGGCTCAGAAGTAAGATATGATCTTGAAACGAAACCTGAAATCAGTAATTTAATGAGTATCTACTCGCAGTGTGCTGGCATGCCTATAAAGGATATTCAGGCTAAGTATGAGGGTGTTATGTATGGCGGGTTTAAGAAAGATGTCGCAGAATCAATCATCGCTGTCTTAGAACCTTTACAGAAGGCTTATGTGGAAATACGCAAATCGGGTCAAATTCATGATATTTTAGCTCAGGGAGCTGAACGCGCTCTAGAAGTAGCCACGCGCACAGTGGATGATGTGAAGGAAAGAATGGGCTTTTTACCTAAGAAGCGTTAATTCAGCTCTTGAGTGATGATTTCCGATGTTTAGCTTTAATTATGAATCCCCAGCCGATATTAAAGATAGCTAGAACAGCTAGAAGTAAGGCAAGCCAAGCATAATGACTGATAGCAATGGCGGAAGCTGCTAGCAAAACTATAGACGAAGCTGAGAACCAAAGTGACAAAAGTTTACTCATGTCAAAAACCTCCATATAAAAATAAATAGTCTACCGAATAACCTCACAAAATGTAGCCATACTAAGCTTGCAAGCTTGCACTTCATTAACAGACTTGAGAAGTGAAAGGAGATTTTTAATATGGCACAAGGACAATCTAGTTCAAACAATTTGGTGGTTCCTCAAGCACGAGCAGCGCTTCAACAATTGAAAATGGAAGCAGCTCAAGAACTTGGTGTGACAATTCCTCAGGATGGTTATTATGGTAACTATACTTCTCGTGAGACAGGTTCTTTGGGAGGATACATGACTAAACGTCTAGTACAGCTTGCAGAACAGTCTCTTTCGGGTTCTAACCTGAATCAGTAATTCCATTCTCATGAATAGAGAAGCCCGGAGCACTTGCTCTGGGCTTTTTATTATATTAGACTCATGTTGCTTGCTAATGTCAAGAGGAATAATCAATGTATAACTTTTCATTCATCTTATCATCGCTAAGCCAACCGATATAAGACGCTCGAGTGTTGAAGTCCTTATCCATTACGACCACAGCTACGAAAGGATATTGGGTTCGATGACGATAACGAACATCAGCCCAACGCACGATATATCCAGTAGATGTAACTTCTACATCTGCGACAGCGAATGAAGTGAAGTAGAGGAACGATTTGACGTTTGGATGATTCTTAGAGTGTTCAGCTGCTGGATGTTTGGAAGATATCGCATGATCTTTCCACTCCAGTTGATGATAATGAATAGTACCCATATCATAACTGCCATCATTTCGAGCTTTGACAACATGCCAACGGTTGAGGGATATGGTTGGAATGACGTAATAGGTATCGCCTTGTTTATTCTTAGCATCAAGTCTGGCCACTTCGGCTGTTTTTGAGAAATGGACGAGAGTTCTCCAAATGTAGTAAACGGCAGTTACACTGTAGAGAATAGAGAATAGTGGAGCGGGAGGTAACATACCAAGCCCCCAGAGCAATACAGCGGTTAGGTGGGTACCAAATATAAATGGATCAAAAATATGAATGATATTCCATGATATCCATTTTTCAGTAAATGGGCGCATGGCCTGAGTTCCATAGGTATTAAATAGATCACTAAATACATGAACACATACCGCTATGCCAGTCCAGAGTGTCAAGTGAGGTATGGAGACATCACGAAATATTAATGAAACTAGACCTGTGATAAGCACAGTCCATAAAAGTAAAAAAGGGAGTGAGTGAGTAATTCCCCTGTGGTTGCGTATATACACAGCGTTATTCTTCAAACGTAGTATGCTATCTGTATCTGGAGCCTGTGAACCTAACACGGTTGCGATTGTAACAGCTATGGCGAGCGAAGGACTTGCCACCACGGCAGGATCGATATGGGCTAGCCCTGCAAGCGATATTCCCATAACTAAATGTGTGCCAGTATCCATTGCGATCTCTCCTTAATTTTAGTCTTACTATAGTTATTACCCATTTTTGAATCATTTTATTGGTATGTCAAGTGAACAAATGTCATCAAATTGTCGAAATGATGAAATTAAATAAGGCCGATTATCAAACACTTTTTACTTTTAATATGATAAACTTTATAGCGGAGGCTATTTTCCTCTACTATACATTCAAAAGGAGGAACTTTAGGAGTGGACAATCACATAAGTTATCAAGTTTCTTCGGATTCCGCAGCGATTTCAGCAAGTAAGAAACCACCTAGGGAATCAGCAACCTGGAGAGATTTCATTAATATAACAAAACCGGGAATTATCCGTTCAAGCTTTATGTCTGCTTTTGCAGGTTATTGGCTTGCATCTCAGTGGGATCTTCAGTATGGAAAAATGATTCTAACTCTCTTGGGTACCATTCTTATTCTGGCATCTTCATGCGTCTTTAACAACTACTTTGACCGTGAACTGGATTTGAAGATGGAGCGAACCAGAGAACGTGCACTTCCCACAGGTAAGTTGAAACCATCGGTAGTATTATGGTATGCCATCATATTAGGCGTCCTAGGTTTAACGGTTTTATTTACATTCTCAGGTATGCTTGCGGGCGTGTTCGGTATCGTTGGTATGCTGTCCTACGTTGTGGTATATACACTTTGGTTGAAGCGTACATCTACTTGGAGTACATCTGTTGGTGGAATCTCAGGGGGGATTCCACCGCTCATTGGTTATGTTGCAGTCACAGGTAAAGTAGATATGGGAGCTGTATTATTGTTTGCATTATTATTTATATGGCAGCCGCCTCATTTCTGGGCACTGGGAATTCGGCGAGTTGAAGAGTATCGGGCAGCGGGATATCCCCTTTTACCTGTTGTGAAGGGAATACCTCGGACTAAAATCCAAATGGTTCCTTACATTATTTGTCTAATACCGATACCTATCTTAATGTACAGTTATGGGTATGCAGGTATCTATTACATGATTATATCTTTGGGATTGTCGCTTGTGTGGTTGTATCTTTCATTTAAAGGATTCAAAGCGAAAGATACCGATGCATGGGCCAAGACCATGTTCTTCTTTTCCATAAATTATTTAACGGTAAGTCTTATCGCTTTGATTATTAATACATCACATTAAATCGCTATGACGGGGAACTGTTGAAGGGAGTTACTGAATTCAAATGATAAAACGTTACAAATGGACTTGGGTTCTATTATCGATCATGGTCATCATGGCTGGATATTTACTGATTCAGTCTTTAGACTTAGGTAAAGAGAAACTACCGATCATTGCAGAAGTTCAGGATTTCTCTTTAGAAAATGTCGATGGAAGCACGGTTATGCGTGATGATACTAAGGGCAAAGTAAGATTGTTCTACTTCTTCTTTACTAACTGCCCCGATGTATGCCCTGTCACGACATTTATGTTGTCTCAAGTACAAGATAAACTGATTAAGGATGGGACGTTTGGTAAAGAAGCGGAATTCGTATCCATTTCATTTGATCCTGAGGTAGACACAGTGGAAGAAATGAAAAAGTTCGGTGATAAGTTCAATGTCGATTATAACGGTTGGTATTTCCTTAGAGGAGATAAGCAGAAAATATGGGATTTAGCCGAGAAGTCATTTAAAATTGCTATTGTTGGGAATAACAAAGATAACTACTCCCATGCTAATCTAATTGCATTAGTCGATCGAGATAACCAAGTTCGTAAATTGTATAATGCTAATGATACAGAGAATGTAACCGTAGATGTACTTGCACAGGATATCAAGGATTTGGCAAAGTAAGGTCTTCGCTACATACAGATAATGATCAATAAACAAGCCTCTTACAAGTCACAGTACATGGTGACAGGTAAGAGGCTATTTGTTTTACTGTGGTTCATAAATAATAAATTCTTGAAGTCCAGCCTTTTCTAATCGAGCTATTAAGTATTCTTCAGGAGTTCCTTCTACTCCGGCGTAACCCGGGCTTGTGTAGATTTGCGTAGCATCGGGAAAAGCATCTCTGAGTATGCCTCTGATTTTTTTGCCAGAACTATCATTGTCCATAAATAAATATACTTCATGATCGTAGATTTGTTCTCGTAAGGCTTCAAGTTTGTCTGAATTCAGAGTTCCGAATGTACACACAATGTTTATCTCAGGCTGGAGTAAAGGGCGGAGCTTACTGCGGTCGTTCTTACCTTCGACAATAATATAGATACACATGACGTTTACCTCTCAGCTTAAAAGGAGTGATTTCCTCGAAATTACCCGGGAAATGTAGATATGTAACATCCGAGTATCTCTAGTGTAGCTCTTTTTACGCTAAGCATGCATAAAAATATCGGCCCGCCTGTAAATTAGGCGGGGCCATGTATATAAGATATTAGGAGTGGTTTAGAAGCAAAAAGTACGTAGAATAATAACCAGTAAGATAAAAAGTACCAGAATCATTCCTGTAGATGCTCCTAGTACTGATGGACATACAGGCGCTACAGCTATAGGTGCAGTCTGTACAGGAGGACAGCATGCTTGATGAAATTGACTCATTATGTTTCACCCCACTTTCATTCTAGTGGTTGTTTGCCACACAGTATCTTATGTGGAGGCGGGTTAAATGATTGTATAGCAGCCTATAAAAGGATGAATAGGTTATAGCCCTAGATTAAGTCGGGATTGCTGTGTAAGACGGATGGGTAAGGGATAGGTTTTGATTTACGATACACAGGAAGTAACATTAATCCCAGCATTAACAGTAAAAACCCGATAAAGTAGGGAGAAATGTCGCCTCTAATTTGTCCGGCAGCTACAGGCCCGATGAATGAGCCAAGGGACATGGCAATCGATTGTAGAGAGAAGACCCTACCTAATCTAAATCCCCCACTTAATTTAATGAATAGAGATGCCATAGCTGGGAATATGAGTCCTTTGGCAGAACCTAAGATAAACAAAGTGATCATCAATGGAATACGATGGACAGCAGCCAGACAAAAGAAACAAAGGGCCAAGAGTAAAACACCTGCAACGACACGCTTAAAAGGTGAATATCGGTTCAGGAAAAGTAAGCATAGTGTAAAGAGAGCGCCAATACTTAGGACTGAAAAGAGAATTCCCGTCGACATCATCCCAGATATGCCGGTATCACGAAGTGGTAGTTCAAAGAAGAGGATACCTTGAGCACAGGAAATAACGAAAGGTAACACGAAGTAACGCCAAGGAATGACAGCAGGTGGAGTGGTGCTGTTAACATTAGTCTGTGATACATGTTGAGAAGAGTGTGGGAGATGTTTGGGAGCTGGGACACAGAAAAAGGCCATGACTCCAGTTCCGATGAGCAACCAACCAAGACTCTGAAAGGTTGTTGCGAATCCAACATTAGCTACAATAAAGGCTCCAGCAGCAGGTGAGATTACGGATGCAAGGGTATGGATGACACCATGTCCTGACATGTATTTTCCTTGTTTTACTAAGTCTTGTGATAAGGATGCAAGCAAAGCCAGACAAGCTGGGGAAAGAAAGGCAAGCACAAAACCGCTGAGTGATCGCAAGACAATGAGTTGCCAAGGGAATTCTACATGTGCTTGAAGAAGTAAGATGACACCTGCGGATACAAGGCTGAAAATAATGTAGCGCCGACTTCCATGACGATCTATAACCGTTCCTGCTATAAGATTGCCTGGAATATGAGTGAGCGCATAAATGCCCATCATCCAGCCGATAAATACAGGAGCTGCTCCAAGAGACACAGCGAATGGAGTAAGTATTGGATATTGGGCATGGAGATCAAAAAAGGCTAAGAACAAAAACAAGTACAACCAAAGAGCAGTTTTCATGGAGATACTCCTTTCAGTAAAAGAAGCTAGGGGTTTATTCAATCTATCTACTTGTACGTTAGAACAGGACAACTTATACCTTTTTTTGTTCGAAAGAGGGTTAGGCTGACAGGTTTACTGTCAATCATGTATAATTAGTGAATATGATTCTATGCAGACATGAGGATCATTTGTTATGCAAAGTGGATGGGGGGTTATCGTAATGGATGTACAGGTATGGATGGATTTTCTTAAGCAAAACTGGTTGATCATCATCATTGCCCTCGTTGTATTGTTTGTTGTTCTTAATGTAGTGAAAACGATGGTGAAATGGGCACTTGTTATTATTATTGTGGTGGGACTTCTTGTGTACAGTGGTGTTTCGCTGGATCAGATAAGTAATAGTGTAGCTTCTGTGACGGATGCAACGGTCGATACTGTGAAGAAAGAAGCTATGAATGCAATGATAAAGGAAGCTCAGGATGCCATATATACAACGAGTAGTGACGGAACTTTCGCAGTGACGACCCCAAATTTACTCTTGGAGGGTCAAGCTGGAAAAGATAAGGTGAAAGTCACGTTTAGAGGTGTTAACTTGGGGGAATGGCAAGTAACGGATACGATCAAAACGTTTATCACAGATGCGAAAAAGAGTGATACAGTGGGTAAATAGAGATGTTCTTCATCCCTACAATCATTCATAGGGGGTTGTCTTAATGCTGTACTCTTGGGTGGAAAGTATTCAAGAGTTTAACTTGGTAACGATATTCTTATTGTTGATTATCGTATTATCGTTATTTCAAGGATGGCGTAGAGGAGCTTCTAACTCTGCCGGAAGATTTCTATCGCTATTCCGGGATGGCTTGCTTACTTTAATTGCGCTTGCCTTATCTATTCCTTGTACAATGTGGTTATCTTCAGAGGTTCAACAGTGGTTAGCGGAATATGGAAGTAAGTTACCCAACCGAGATCTTAAGGGCTGGGAACAGATGTATTATACATTTGTAACCTCTATGGCTGATTTTCCGCTTATGAGATTTGCTGTGTTATTTATTATTGGGTATAGTATCATTCGTTTCTTGCTGCATATGTTAGTGGCCTTACTATTTGGACGGCGCTTCGCCTTGTTTGCTACAAGTAGAGGTAAACCTTCTAACATCTTTAGTCGTATTGCAGGTGCTGGGATAGGAACCTTGATTGGTGCAGCACGTTGTATCGTTGTTGTGACTGTCCTTTTTATTTACGTCACGCTGTATCCACTAAGTACATTCAGTCAATATGTAGAGGCTTCTGCCATATATAAAGATAGTGCCAAGTCTATTCTTGAACCGTTGTCTGGTAATCTAATTAAGGACAAGCTTCCAGTGTTCACCAAAGCTGTTGAGAAAGAACTTGGAGGAATACTACAGCGTAAGTATGATATTATCGATCACAAGATTCCTGCTGACGTTGAGCAAGCAGCTGCAGAAATTGTGAAGCAAGGTGATTCAGAAGAAGAGAAAGCTCGTCTACTCTATGATTGGGTAGGTAGTAGAATAGAATACGATTACGATAAAGTCGATGATTATGAACAAAAGGGAATATGGCATGAGCAGACACCTCAGAATACATTCGATACTAAGCGTGGTGTTTGTATTGATTACTCTAGGCTATATGCTATTATGGCTAGATCACAAGGAATCAAGGTTAAAGTAGTTACTGGCTTAGGTTATAATGGACAAGGTGGCTATGGACCTCATGCATGGAATGAAGTATATTTAAGTAGTGAAAATCAATGGATTCCATTAGATTCAACGTGGGCCCAAAGTGGGCAGTGGTTTAATCCTCCGAAATTTGCCGAGACACATATTAAAGAGCAGGTACTATAGTGTTTTTTGAATAATGATTCATGAACGAGACCAACCCTTCTTGAAGAACAAGACGGATTTCCTTAGAGGAAATTCGTCTTTTTTTGTTGTTATGAGATGTGAGGACTAGTACTACATCATTACCTATAAAGGGATATTATACCATTATAGGTCTGGAGTATGATAAAATGACTTTGAATTTCTCTATATTCTTTCTTTATATCATTTAAGGAGGTGGTAGAATTCGGAACTGAAATGGGATAGCAAATGATGCTAAATTAACAACTTAAATCATTATAGAATGGAAGGTGTCATATGAAAGAGATATTTTAGTCTTATGATGAGGCTCAACACAAGAATCAGTGCTTGAACAAATGTAATGTGTTGATAGATGACCGCTACGCGGACGGATTATCCTTACGATCGCTGTTGCCCTCTGATTTCTTGATCATATACCGCTTATAGGGGTAGAAATCTGATGGCAAAGGCGAACGCTTCGCTTCTTCAGGACAATTCCGTCCCCTCCGCTGCTACTTAGATACTAATCTATCTCCTGTAACACTGTTAGTAAGCGAATGTTAGAACAATCATTTCTTCAGGAAAGAAGGAACTGAAATATTCATTCAAATCATAGGAGCGTGTGGAAAATGAAAGTATTTATGAAAGTACTAATGGCAGGAACTATCGCTTTTTCTGGGATGACAAGCTTAACTACAAATGTTTCGATAGCAGCTTCTGTGAGCGGTTTCAAGGATGTTAAAGCTAGCTTTTGGGCAGAAAGAACGATTAGAACAGCTGTAGAAAAAGGTTATGTCGATGGTTATCCAGGTGGATTCTTTAAACCTAATGCAGAAGTGACAAGAGCTGAATTTGTGAAAATGTCGGTGACTGCTTTAGGCCTAACGGTAGAGAAGGGAACAGGGAAATGGTATGAGGATTATGTGAAAGCAGCCCAGGAGAATAAATTATATCTAGATAGCGATTTCAATAACAAGGAATCAGAGTGGAATAAAGCGATGACACGCGCAGAAATGGCTAAAGTAGCTGTACGTGCTTCGGGTAAACTTGAAACAGAAGAGAATAAGTGGATGTATCTTGCTACTAAAAAGGGACTTATTACTGGCTTGGGTGCAGGAAAGCTTGGTCTGAATGAAAAGACGACTCGGGCGCAGTCTGTGACGATTATTGAGCGTATCTTAAAAGTGAACAAAGGCGGAACATTGGCCGTTGATAAGTATGCTGTTTCCAGTGCAGAGCTTGCATGGCATGGAACTAATATTTTCACGGTAATGCCAGAATTCTTCGTTGATTCAAGGAAGACTGAGAATGTAGAGGAACTTTGGAATGAAGAGAAGATGACTATTACTTCGAAAGATGGGAATTGGAAAGGGGAACTCACAGAATTAATTGCGATTGACCTTGCTGATCCGAATGATCCGAACTTAAAACAAATTCCTGCCATCTCTAAATTAAAGTGGCAAAATGATGTCATTAGTACACAGAAGGGGATACCTGTAAGTAAATTTATGAACAGTTATATTTTATATTATAAAACTAAAGTTCTATACAACAAGGCTCCTGATAAATATTTTGATAAGCCCTTCGTTCCGTTGTATTTTACTGGATTTAATTCACCCAATAGGGATCTCTTTTTTGCAGGGAAACAACTAAACACAGTTGCATGGGTTTTTAAAAACAAGCCATCGGACTCTCCTTTGTTTATTGTTCCAAAAATAGGATGGAAACAAGGTACGGACTTAAGAATTGAACTTATAATACCGTCGGTATCAAGTCACAATTATTTGTCACAAGATGTTGTAAAAGTATCAGGCCCTCAAACTAATGGATTATTCTAATAGGGGGTAATGATATGAATTTTAAATCGAGAAAATTCATGAAGGTTTTTCTATTGACTTGTTTAATGATTTCTAGTTTACAGTCACTATTTATTGAACCAATTGAAGCTGCCGAAGAAGAAAGATTATGGAAAACAGCAGATATTCTTTATGATGCCAACCTAGATAATCTTAAAAAATCCCATCATTCTGTGTTCTATAAAGAAAAAACCTTAAAATCTAAACCCTTTAGCTTAGACGCTGGCTCTGGGAAAATCATAACAAAAATTGTTCTAAAAAAAGATGGAACTTCTTATCGGACTATAAATGTAAATTCGCAGAAATATACAGATCGAATAAGTCTGGATGGACAGGGAGTACCCGTAAAATCGGCTAATAATCAAAAAAATGGATCATGGTTTGCATGGGAACGCGGAAGTCGAGATGTACACTGGAAACCAGGTGGTGGTAATAATTATACCCTTGGAAATATCACCACACCGGGTAGTGATACTGTAAATGGATTTTTGAGGGATAAGTGGCCCGGTCGATTAATTACACAACCAGTTATTTATACTCGGGAAAATCCTTATGTAAGTGTTGGTTCGGTAGATTACGGACAGTTCACCACAAAATATATCGACAATGATCCTTTAACACTTAAGGCCGCCAATCCTTTTCAAAATGGAGTTAATGTTTCTATAGTCGATGCGGTACAGGTAACGTCTCCCACAGGAATTACCGGATATACAGATCCAACCACAATAATTAAGAATATGAAAGTGTTGGATCTTGATCAAGCAGAGATCACATTTACACAGGATCATGGTCATGAAGGTGAGAGAGTTAATCTGGGAACGCCGGGTGCAGCTATGATGTACTACTTTGCTTTTTACAGATATGATATCAAAACTTTTACGTATCGCTATCCAGATGTTTATGAGGTTTACATCAAAGACGGTGATGGAGAAGATCCTAAACCTCCCGATCCAGGAGGGATTGGAAGCTGTACGTGGACGATTCAGCCTCCAAGTCAAGCATCTGCACCACAGACTGTCTCTATGGACCCGAAGGCAACAGGTGTGATTAAAGCAGATGATCCTAGTAATTCACCCTATCGCTTTGATGTAGGACAAGGGATACCCACCTCAGAATATCTATACGCGAACACGTTAGGATTGAATTATTTGTTTCAGCATACGTTTGGAAATATGATCGGGAAGATCAAATATGATTGTAGTGTAGACCTAAAATACGTTTTGAACTGGAAAATAAAACAAGATCCGATAACAGGACCTGACGGAAAACCAAAACCCGTGCCAGATAAACCTATGACCCGAACAGAGTCTAAGAACTATTCATTTAGTTTCATTCGCGATTATGACTACTGGAAGATCAATAATTTAGAAGTCTACAAAATTAATAATGCAACCATGAGCAACTATGCGCTACCTAGCGGTAAAGTGACGATAAACCCGACGGGATATATACCGCCAACGTCGGAATCCAAGCATAGTGAGTCTGTAAATGATCATGTGTATCCCAAGGAAACAGGGAGGATTTCATTCTCCCCACCACCGCAAGATGGAGGATATGACGAGCCTACTCCAGATGACCATTCGGACGTATTAAAAGGCATGGCCGAATCTCAGACCAAGGATGCCGATGTTCACAATGATAGGGTGAATTTTAATGGGGAACTCATCATGAACGACGAAATGGCTACAAAAAAGGCACCTATGCCTGGGAAGATTAAAGAGTCTCTGATGATCGGTGACCGAGTGCTATACCTAGACAAGCAACTCATTCGTAAAACGCTTATAAACAAAGCTAATGAATTAAGCTCAGGCACATTATTTTATGATCTCCTTGATGGTCATGTCGGGGGCAGTGTAGGAAAGAACTATCCGATCAACCATATCAATACGGTAACGGTACATACACCGGTTGTAAACTACTCCTCCGTTACAGATGATAAGGAACACAACCAGAAGACGACTCCTAATAAGAATCGCGCAGCTTTTATTCTAGACAGACCCTTTACAGTAAGAATACCTACAGCAGGGCAACATGTGCAATATCCTGGGTATGGGAATAGAGATTACGCGAAATACATAATGACCAAGCAGGTCTACTTTCCATTCGATGTCTATAATGCAGCGAGAACACAATTCATTCCGAAAGACACCTGGATTGATGTGCCGATTCATCAGTTAGACACAAGCTTTTTTCTTCCGGTGTGGGTAGATGAAGGTGATTATACGGTCTATTTCAGAACGATTGCTGAGAATGCACCAGCCAAGCTAGATACTGAACCCGATGCGAACCGGGATCTCGTAAACCATGTGGCCACAGACACGGTATCTGTAGAAGTCATCGGACGACTCTATGATTTTCATGTGACAGACATTGCTGATTATAACTGGGGTGCGACAAGTTCTACTATAAATGCATGACTTGCATGAAATGTAGGGGTTTGTAATTCAAACTTAACTTTACAACTTAGTGATGGGAATGAGGAAACCATGTATTCCAAAACCATCCCGACAATACTCCTGCGTGCGTTGCAATGGACAGATTGCAGGGTGCGAAGCACAGGTGGAGTCGGCAGAACGAAGGCTAAAGCTACTCGTTAAGAGAAGGTATGCCAACGGATATGCCGGGCGGCTGAAAAACTGACTATGGTGAGAATGTCTAAAAAGACTGACGAACTACCGAATGTACGGGTCTAGATGAAAGGGCATATGGAAACATATGTGCTAACAAAAGTTAGTGTGGGTGGCGATGAGTACGAATCCCAGTTAGGAAACTCGCTATACCGAACAATGGCGGTATCCAGCCCACAGGCTCATAGGTAGCACCTAAGGTCAGAATGTATAGCTAAAGTTGCAAGGTACTTGGAAAACAAAGAACGTCGCAATATGGACTGTCACATCCTAGACGGTTGCTATAAGGCACATGCTGAAAGGCATTTATCTTTGTGAGGGTAGGGGCACGACTGATGAATTACCTGTAATGGGTAAGGAGGAACAGCCCCAAGTCTATTTGAACAAACATTCATTTTCCAAAAAGTGAATTGCACCGGTCAGGTAGGAACGTGGGAACATCTTTCCAGAAAGGAGAGATGCCACAGTGCAAACACTACGATATTGGGATTACTATGGCATGACAGGAACCTTTACGGAACTACACCAGAAAGCTTTGAATAAAGGATTGTTTCCGAACATCTACGATATCATAACAACAAGGGAAAACATCCTTCTAGCTTTTCGGACAATCAAATCTAACAAAGGTTCCAAAACTGCCGGAACAGACGGCAAGACCATTGACGATATCAAGGTACAAACTGAAGAAGAGATTGTGTCACTCATTCAACAGAAACTATTGAACTATCAACCCAAGAAAGTTAGACGAGTATTTATTCCCAAACCAAATGGTAAACAAAGACCACTAGGTATTCCATGTATCGTCGATAGAATCATTCAACAATGCTTCAAGCAAGTGCTTGAACCCATTGCTGAAGCACATTTCTTCAAGCACAGTTATGGATTTAGACCATTACGGTCAACGCACCATGCACTAGCAAGAGTGCAATCCCTTATTAATAAGGTGAATCTACACTATGTAGTTGATGTGGACATAACTGGATTCTTCGATAATGTGAATCATACTCTGCTTATCAAACAACTATGGAATATGGGTATAAGGGACAGAAGAGTCTTACGTGTCATTAATAAGATGCTTAAAGCAGAAATTGAGGGCGAAGGAATTCCCTCAAAAGGAACACCACAGGGCGGAATTTTATCTCCACTGCTATCCAATATCGTACTGAATGACCTCGATCAATGGGTAGCTGGACAATGGGAAAACTTTAAAACGAATCATTTATATAGCTTCGATTACAGCAAATATATACCTCTCAAAAGAACAGCCCTAAAAGAAGGTTATATTGTACGCTATGCCGATGATTTTAAAGTTCTTTGCCGTGATTGGAGAACAGCACAAAAGTGGTTCCATGCCGTAAGACTCTATCTGAAAGATCGTCTTAAACTGGATATATCGCCTGAAAAATCGCAAATCGTGAACTTGAGAAAACGAAAGTCTGAATTTCTTGGGTTCACGGTCTGGGCGGCGAAAAAAGGGGAAAAGCGAGTAGCGTATACAGGTATTAACAACAAGAAAAAACTTCAGATCAAAGAAGAGGCAAAGAAACACATCAGGAAAATACAAAAGAATCCTATAGCCTTGAACGCTTATCTCTTCAATAGTTTTGTTTTAGGAATACACAATTACTTTAGTAAAGCGACCCATGTCAATGTTGATTTCTCGCGACTTGCCTATGACCTACGTGCTTTCATTTTCAATCGTCTCAAAAATAAGCGATATGAACGTCCTGTGAGACCACCACTCACTTACTTAAAATTCTATAAGAGAACATATAGAACATTTAAGATAGGCGGTGTATACCTATATCCTTTAGGCGACATAAAAACGGTAAATAATTTTAATTTCAGTCAAAATCTAACGCCGTTTACGTATGAGGGTAGGGAACTTGTACACAAGAAGCTTAGACCAGATATACAAATGGAGATCGTTAGACTAATGAACTCTAACATACCTGGTCGGAGTCTTGAATATATAGATAACCGGATTAGTAGATATAGTATGAAAATGGGCAGGTGTGAAATCACTGGAACATTCTTATGTGCAGAGGATATTCACTGCCATCACTATTTACCGGTTCATCTTAACGGAGACGATAAATTCAATAATTTACGTATCCTACACAAAGACGTCCATAGACTCATTCATGCCGTTAATACAGAGACGATTGAAACACTCACGTCTAGACTGGACCTGACTGAAAGTATGGTCAACAAAATGAACCAGTATCGGAATAAGTGTAACTTGGAACCTATGAATTATTAGTTCAAATAGATAGAACGCCGTATGAGGTGAAAGTCTCACGTACGGTGTGGAGTGGGGGAAAAGCCAGAGATTATCTCAAAGGCTTACCTATCACTACA
>DASXLR010000072.1:0-29368 GCA_036496075.1 Paenibacillus sp.
TTATAAAGGTCTCAAAGCTTATCAGTTTGACTATGATGTCACTCCGATTCTAAGGTCTGTAACTCCAACACTTATTGATAAGACAACAGGTAAGGAATATGGCAACTTCAAATTGGATATTAAAAACCCAGAGCGTAAATACGAGGTGGGTGATTATACTCTTGAACTGAAAGAGAAATATATGGATTTTGGATTGAATGATCAAGGTGTGCCTGTTACTTTATCCCCTGATCCTAAAGCACCAGCCTTTCTATTTCTAATTAAGGGACCGAGTTTACCAACTGAAGGTGTGCAATATTTCTACTTTCCTAAACAAATCGATAAAGAGCGCTTTCAGCAGAACCAGATCAACACGAAATTAGGCGGAGACAATTACTCGTTTGAATTAGACGTAAAAGGGATGGAGAACGTCGATTTCGCCATGTCTACCTCATATTTGAACATTAGAGTGGATAAAGCTATGCCGTTCATTTGGGTGGGTGCAGCTATTGTTATGTTAGGTCTGATTATGGGCTTTTACTGGCAGCATCGGCGGATCTGGCTTCGTATTGACGATGGTCTGCTGACTCTAGGTGCACATACGAACAAAAACTGGTTCGGGATTCGTCGAGAAGTCTGTACTGTGTTGCAAAAAGTGAATTTGGAAGTGGACGAGAAGTCCTTGGAAAACGGAGGGAATCAAGCATGAATTTATTGGATATAAGCACTAAATTTTATATGATCTCATTCTTTATTTATTGCGTGGCTTTTATGTTGTATGGCTTAGCCGTCATGGGACGGAATTGGAGAAATCGTGATCCTGAGAAGCACACTCAAAAGTGGGGGAAAATTGCTTTCGTTGTAACTTCTCTTGGGTTGGTAGCCCAATTAGTCTATTTTTTTACCCGTTGGAAGGGTGCAGGTCACACGCCTGTTAGTAACATGTTCGAGTTCATGGCCTTCCTATCCATGATGATTATCGTGGCATTTACGGTTGTGTACATGATTTATAAGAAGACACTACTGGGACTCTTCGCTGTTCCTATTGCCATTATTATTATGGCATATGCGGCCGTCTTCCCTCAGGAAGTGCAACCGCTTATTCCATCACTTCAATCTTACTGGTTGAAAGTTCACGTGACCATGGCGGCGTTAGGCCAATCCTTCTTTGCTATCGGTTCTGCCGCAGGTTTTATGTATCTTTTACGTACTGTGGATTTCTCTAGCAAGAGCAAATTGGATCGACGTCAACAACGTGGTGTAGAATTTACTCTATTCTCCATCGTCATTGTTATTGGATTTATTGCGGCGGTATTTGCTTTCCGTCTTGGGGGATATGAAGCCGTATTCACTCAAGAAAAAGCTGCGCAAGGAGCGCAGGCCACAGCAACTACTATTACCAAGGTAGAGTATAATTTACCTCCTATTGTAGCTCCGCATGCTAGTAAAGTAGAAAGCTACCAGCCTTTCTTAGGAATGAGTAAGCCTTTGTTCGATGCTCCATCTTGGATGAATGGCATTAATGCAGGTAAGAAGTTAAATACAGTGATATGGTCGCTTATTGCAGGAACAATTCTATATGCTCTTATTCGACTTATTCTTAGGAAACCTCTTGGTGAGGCAATCCATCCTTTACTAAAAGGAATAGATCAAGATGATTTAGATGAAATTGCTTATAGAGCAATAGCCATCGGTTTCCCCATCTATACATTAGGTGCACTGATATTCGCGATGGTGTGGGCACAGATTGCATGGGGACGGTTCTGGGGATGGGACCCCAAAGAAGTATGGGCACTTATTACATGGCTCTTCTATAGTGTATACTTACACTTAAGATTATCCCGTGGCTGGCAAGGTCGTAAATCAGCTTGGCTTGCAGTATTAGGGTTTATCGTGGTAATGTTTACTCTTGTAGGTATTAATCTAGTTGTTGCTGGACTGCACTCTTATGCAGGCACAAATTAGTTTGTTCGTTAAAAAATAGTGTTTTCAACAATCCGTTTCACATTTGCTGTTGAATGTTGAAACGGATTTTCGTTATAATTGGTCTTTAGAAGAGGTCTTTGTGGAATGAGGTCTATCTTGAGCGTGAATGAGACTTTCTACTTGGACTCCTTCGTAGGATAATGAAGGGGTTGTTGATGATGTCGGAGCATGTGAACCGAATACTAGTAGTGGACGATGAAGAACGAATTCGCCGCTTGCTCAAAATGTACTTGGAAAAAGAGGGCTATGAAGTTGAAGAAGCTGAGGATGGAGAAATCGCACTTCATAAGGCTACAACCAATGATTATGGATTGATTGTGTTGGATCTGATGCTGCCTGGTATAGACGGGGCAGAAGTATGTTCCCGGCTTAGACAAGTGAAATCAACTCCAGTGTTGATGTTGACAGCAAAGGGAGAAGAAATTAACCGAGTACAAGGGTTTGAAGTTGGAGCTGATGATTATGTCGTGAAGCCTTTTAGCCCACGGGAAGTCATCTATCGTGTAAAAGCGATTTTACGTCGCTCATCTGCAACGGCATACTTATCTAAAGAGAGTAATTCAAGTAACAATATTGTATTTCCATATTTAATTATCGAACATGATGCACACAGAGTAACAGCAAGTGGTGAGGAAGTCAGTTTGACACCTAAAGAATATGAATTACTTCATTATTTGGCGATTTCACCGGATAAGGTATTCTCTAGGGAAGAGCTTCTAAAGGATGTATGGAACTATGAGTTCTTTGGGGATTTACGCACGGTGGATACCCATGTGAAGCGTCTACGTGAGAAATTGAATAAAGTGTCTCCGGAATCAGCAGCTATGATTACTACTGTCTGGGGTGTAGGCTATAAGTTAGAGGTCGCGAAGTAACGTGAACTTCTGGAGATCACTTGTCGGTAAATTGTGGATTACAATTATTTGTCTGGTTGCGTGTGTGCTTATTATATTAGGATTGTTTCTACTTCCTTATATAGACACGAATTTTACGAATTCCGGTGATATTAAACGTTTATTTACATACACCTGTATCATTGGTTTTTCTATGACCACCTTTTTTGCGTTGTTCCTATTAACCAAGATTACGCAGCCGATGAAGAAATTAATTTTGGCAGCGGATGCTATCCGTCAAGGCGAATATGGGACAAGGCTATCGTTGGTTACTAGCGATGAGATTGGTGAGCTGGCTAATACGTTCAACCATATGGCAGCGGAGCTAGAAGATAACATTCGTAACCTCAACCAAGAGAAGGAACATCTGGCAAGCGTATTGCGAAGTATGAGTGATGCGGTGATTACCTTTGATAACTCAGGAAAGGTCATATTGACGAATCCTCCAGGTCAGAACGTGATAGAGATGTGGAAAGATATAGATTGGGATTATGAATCTAAAGAGGGTCGTATGAATGAGGTGCCAGGGCCTTTACTTGAATTATTCAATATGACGCTGAGGGGTAGTGGAGATTCGAACTCACAAGTGCATGTTAAGCATGGGGTATGGTCTGTGCATATGACGCCTTTGTATTCGGATAATGACATCCGTGGAGCAGTAGCTGTGATGCGAGATGTAACGGAACAAGTCAAGTTAGAGAAGATGAGAACGGACTTTGTAGCCAACGTTTCGCATGAGATTAGAACACCTCTATCTATGATGCAAGGCTATAGTGAGGCTTTGTTAGATGGAATGGCTACTTCTCCAGAAGAAAGCCAAGAGTTAATTCAAGTTATCCATGATGAATCATTACGTATGGGACGACTTGTTAAAGATTTATTGATTCTGGCGAGGATGGAGTCTGGTCATACAGATGGAGCCATGGGTAGGATTGATCTCAATGAGTTACTTGAGCGGATGTATCGCAAATTCTCTGTTCTTTCTAAAGAATATGGTATTGAGCTTCATTATAAGAAGCACTCTGATAATCTGATACTTGAATCTGCGGACGAAGACAAGTTGGAACAGGTACTGACGAACTTACTTGATAATGCTTTCCACCATACCCCTAGCGGTAAAAATGTATATATTATAGCTGAACGGATTCAGAAGGAAGCTGTAGGAACACTTCAGCTACAAATTATCGATGAGGGTGTCGGAATACCGAAAGAAGATTTGCCATTTATTTTTGAAAGATTCTATAAGGCTGATAAGGCAAGGGTGCGCGGACAGTCTGGTGGAACAGGCTTAGGCCTTTCCATTGTCAAAAATATCGTTGATTTCCATAAAGGTAGTATCAAAGTGACTAGTGAAGTTGGTGAAGGGACTTCATTCACCCTGAAGTTACCTGTCGAATATCGGAAATAATGAAGGATTCTTTAGATGACACCTCTTAGCAGAGGTGTTTTTTGTAGAAGTATACACATAAATATTGTTCAACGTGGAACAAATACGTTATATGAATATGATAAATAAAGGTTCTCTATGGGGAAACGGCAGAGCCTAAGGAGGATTAGCGATTCATGAGTAAACCTTATATTCTAGCTCTTGATCAGGGTACAACAAGTTCACGGGCCATTATATTTGATGATACAGCCAATGCAGTATCACAAGGACAGAGCGTAATCAAGCAGAGTTATCCTTCTCCGGGACGGGTTGAACATGATGGTAAAGAAATTTGGGAATCCCAATTGTTCGCAGCAAGGGAGGCTTTGCGTGCAGGTGGAATTTCAGCAGATCAGATTAGATCGATAGGAATTACGAACCAACGTGAGACGACTATCCTATGGGATCGTGTTAGTGGGGAGCCTATTCATCCCGCTATTGTATGGCAAGATCGGCGTACAGCCACGCTCTGTGAGGAGTTAAAAACTAGAGGTCTTGGACCCATGGTGACGGACAAGACAGGTCTACTCATCGACGCCTATTTCTCAGCTACCAAAATCGTCTGGCTTCTTGATCATGTTCCAGGAGCAAGGGATATGGCTGAAAAGGGTCAATTATTGGCGGGAACTATGGATACATGGATGATATGGAAGTTGACCAATGGCAAGGTACATGCAACTGATGTCACGAATGCATCCAGAACGATGTTATTCAATTTAGAGACTAGAAGCTGGGATGAAGAGTTACTGTTGGAATTAAGTATTCCTCATTCTCTGCTTCCTACGGTACATATGTCGGGGTACCATTTTGGTGATACAGATCCGCAATGGTTCGATGGTGTGGCTATCCCTATCCATTCCGTACTTGGAGACCAACAAGCTGCTTTATTCGGTCATACCTGTCTCGAAGCAGGGAGTGCCAAGAATACCTATGGAACCGGTTGCTTTATATTGATGAATACAGGTAATGAACGGGTAACATCTGCTCATGGACTCCTTACAACAGTAGCTTGGGGCATAGGTGAAGACATGTATTATGCACTAGAAGGTAGTGTATTCGTAGCAGGTGCTGCTGTTCAATGGTTGGAAGAAGGGCTAGGTCTAATTCAAGAGCCTGCACATTCAGAAGAGTTGGCACTTGAAGTGTCTAGTAGTGATGGCGTAGTGGTAGTACCTGCATTCACAGGTCTAGGAGCCCCTTATTGGGATATGTATGCTCGGGGAGCTATATTTGGACTTACTAGGGGGACCACTGCTAATCACGTTGTACGTGCGACTCTAGAGTCACTTGCGTATCAATCTAGAGATGTCATTAATGCGATGGAGAAAGACGCAGGGATGCCGCTCCAAGAGCTTCGTGTGGATGGTGGAGCTGTTTCTAACAGTCTATTAATGCAGTTCCAAGCCGATGTTCTTGGTGTGGAGGTTATACGTACTCATCATACGGAGACGACAGCACTTGGAGCGGCTCTGTTGGCGGGCTTGGTTAGTGGCGTATGGACGAAAGAACAGCTGAAGGGTTTCAATATGGCTGAGAAGTCTTTTGCGCCCCTTATGGAAGAAGAAGAGCGGGAACGTTTATATCTCATATGGCAGGATGCTGTACGCCGGACGATGGGCTGGGAACAGCATAGGATACAAGATTAATTCAGTTATGAAAAATGTTTATTAATAATAGGATTTGATGTTGGATATTAATAAAAACCGTCGATTAGGGAAATCGACGGTTTTTATTATGTTTACTATAAAGAATTAGGTGAATTAAAGCATTAATGATGAACGCTCTAACGTTTAATCTAATACAATTTCTATAGCGGTATTAATTTCTTGTACTGCCGCTAGTTGGATCAACACATTCTTAGGTACTTCTTTATCTACTGTAAGAATCATGATCGCCTCACCGCCAACAATTTTGCGTCCCACTTGCATGGATGCGATGTTGACATCATTTTGTCCTAGAAGCGTACCAACCTTACCAATGGTACCTGCTTTATCATTGTGAGAGATTAGAATTTGATGTCCTGCTGGTGCAATATCAACTGGGAATTTACCTAACAAGACGATGCGTTCTCCGTAACCTTGTAGTAATGTTCCTGCAACGAGGGAATCTTGATCGTTCTGTGTTTTTAAAGTGACGGAGATCAGGTTCGTGAAGCCTTTTGTTTTTGGTGCTTTGGATACAACCACATTCACATCACGAGTCTTTGCAAGGTGTGTACAGTTGACGATATTGACTTCGCTTCCGAGGTGATGTGAAAGTACACCTTTTATGATATAACGAGTAAGTGGCAATGTATCGACATCGGAGAGATCACCAGCATAATCAACTTGGATCTCACTTACAGCTTGAGTAGTTATTTGAGCAGCAAAGCGACCAAGCTTCTCTCCAAGAGAGAAATAAGGTTGCAGCTTGTTCATGACACTTGGAGCTACTGGAGGAATATTCACTGCATTTTTAAACGGTTCATTGCGTAAGATGTGTAATACTTCCCCAGATACATCAATAGCTACATTTTCTTGAGCTTCGATTGTTGATGCACCTAAGTGAGGTGTAACAATAATTTGTGGATGACTTAAGAAAGGATGGTCTGCTTGTGGTGGCTCATGTTCGAATACGTCAAAAGCAGCTCCAGCTACAATACCTTCATTAATCGCTTCAACTAGGGCATACTCATCGACTACACCCCCGCGGGCACAGTTGACAATACGCATTCCCTTTTTCATGACTTCGAATTGTGGACGAGAAATCATATGACGAGTCTCAGGTGTCAGTGGTGTGTGAACGGTAATAAAGTCCGCACCTCTAACGATATCATCCACAGATGCTAGTTTCACTTCCATTTTCTCAGCACGTTCTTCATTTAGGAAGGGGTCATAAGCAAGAATATTCATTCCGAACGCTTTAGCTCGTTTTGCAACCTCGCTACCGATCCGTCCCATCCCCATGACACCTAACGTTTTGTTGTTGAGTTCAACACCGATGAAAGTTTTACGATCCCATGTTCCATTAATAGTCTTGGCATACGCTTGTGGAATATGTCGAGCTAGTGCCATCATCATTGCAAAAGTGTGTTCACATGTCGTAATGGTGTTGCCATCAGGTGCATTAATGACGATAATTCCGCGCTTCGTTGCTGCTTCAAGATCGATATTATCCACGCCAACACCGGCACGTCCAATTACCTTAAGGTTGGTTCCAGCTGTCATAATGCGTTCGGTTACACGCGTCTGACTGCGTACTAACAATGCGTCGTATTCTCCGATAATAGCTACCAATTCATCTTCGCTAAGACCTGTCTGTTTTACTACCGTTACATCACTTGCATCCATTAATTGCTGAATTCCGAGATCACTGATCGGATCCGATACCAATACTTTAAACATGAGTTTATCCTCCTTAAATGATTAAGCTTATATATAAGGATTGCATCTCTTTAAGATACATTCCGCAAAACCGACGTTGTTGTTCTCTCTTGTAACGCGTTGAAGCATCAAAGGGGCGAGATAACAAAAAAACTCTTAATCCGCATACTACTGGCGTAGTAAGGGACGAGAGTTGTTCGTGGTACCACCCTAATTCACTGCTAGACATCAGCAGTCTCAATGATCAATAAAGATCATAACTGATAACGGAGGTCATCCGACTACACCTACTTCATTTCAATGCAGTTTCTCAGGAATGCTAAGATCATCACTTCGCCACCGGTTTGCACCATACACCGGCTCTCTGTAGACTATGAAATGTCTTGTTTCCATCATCGTTGTTTTCGAACTTAATTTTGTCATAATGTATCATGGTGACGTAAGAACTGTCAATAGCAGGACACACAATTTTTCGAGTGTGCCCTGAAATGCCGTTTTCTTGAAAAGTTCATCATTATTCGCTATGCTAATTTATATACTCTTCCATGTGTTTACAAAATTTTTATTCATAGAAGAAGGGTAATTGCGGGAGAAGCTCCTTCGTATATAGATTTTTCTTTTTCATAAAATCATTTTCTTTGACTGCCTCCGTACGATTAAGTAAATTGATGACAGATTGTACATTGTTTAATTTAAGAGATTGGGCACTGCCTGAATTAAGCATATAATCGATTTTGGCTGTCATATCTTGTGGATCGTAAGCACCATACATGGAATTATTTAATAAAATGGAAGATACGGCAGCATTTTTGACGATTAAAGGATACTCATCCCATTCCTTTAAAGAGAGCTGCTTCTGATAGGCATATTGCTCAGGAATATTCGGATTGATTTTGGCTCCCCATTTTAGCATGGCGGCATAATAGTTTTTTTGTGCAAGTAGACCATATTTTGTGGCACTTTTATAATAGATTTCTTGATGAAGCTCTTTTATGATATGTTCGCCACTTTTCTGATTAGAGGCAGACTGATTGGATACTGCGTCTCCGAATAGACGAAGACTTTTGAGTAGATTCATTTGTGCATCCTGCAGTAATGGGGAGGAAGTATACATCGTATCTTTCATAACCTCATCGTACTTCTCTTCTGCAAGACTGTTCAGATCTTTGAGTAACTTCTTATTTTTGCTTGCATCTTCATTTCGACTGATCGCATCCGTTTGTGTGACCCATGCAGATTTGAATTCGCGATAAGGTAGAAATACGGTATGATAGAAAGTAACTAAATCCTTTTGTTGATAGGAATCCGAAAAATCAGGTGCAGCTGGGGAGACTTTTAAATAATCGTATTTGGCATCCATTCGATCTGCGCCAACTTTTACGCCGAAAAAAAAAGCGGCCACAGCTAAAATAAGCATGAAAATAAAAGTTAAGCTGAAATACAATTGAATTCTAGTAGATTTGTTGTTCATCGTTATAAGCTCCTTTGATAAAATAAAACAAAATATAGAACAGGTAGGCCAAGATGAGAAAATTCAAATTCAAAATTCCAAAAATTAAGATCAAGCAGGTTACTGCGGACCAGTTAACGGAGCGGTTGCTCCTGCTCAATTTATACATTACTCAGGGTCTTACATTGTTTATCGGTCTAATTTGGTTATTATTACAGAAGAGAAATCCTTTTGAGCTATTTTCGTTATCTAAAAATGAAAGTTTTGTGGCATGGGGTCTTGGTTTGGCAGCTATAATGCTTGCTGTTGACTTCTTGGTGTCTAGAATAATGCCTGAGGAAAGTATGGACGATGGGGGGATAAATCAGCTGTTATTTGGTAATCGACCCATCTGGCATATCATTTGTATTGCAGCCATAGTTGCGGTATGTGAGGAGTTGTTATTTAGAGGGGCTATTCAATATGCTATCGGTCCTTATTGGACTAGTATTATATTCGCAGTCATTCATATTCGTTATTTGAAGCATTGGATTCCTACAGGATGGGTTTTTCTTAGCAGCTATGGTTTGGGTTATATTTATATTCAATCTGGAACGTTGCTTGCTCCTATTGTGTGTCATTTCGTTATTGATTGTATATCTGGATTTGTGATTCGTTTTCGGAGGGAAGCATCATGAGTAATCAACTAAGTAGGGTAGAGACCCATAAGAAACGACTTAAAGAAGAGAAAAGTAGGCCATTGCTCCAAAGGGTAAAAGGGAAAATTGTTGCTCAGTTGGATGCTAAAATTGCGATTCCAACTGATGTTGCAGAGCAGAGTGATGAACAAGGTCCTGTTCCTGCAAGAACCGACACGTATTCATCCCAACGTATTAAACTTAGTAAAATATTTTTGAATACGCTGATTGTTTTATTCTTTTTGCTTACGATTGGTCTAGTATGGTGGGGAGTAGAAGGCGCACCTCCTTTAAATGAAATATGGGGTTTATAGCGTTGGTATGGATCCTAGGTATTGTGACTGTATTTGTTGTAGGGCTGCTTAGTTGGATGTTTTATGAGGCCATGAGTCATGCTATTGTTCCTATAGATGTAGAATTGGATAGACTGCCGGCCGCATTTGAAGGTTGCACTATTCTTTTGATAACGGATATTCACCGCAGAACTTTACCACGGGATTTATTGCTCTCTATGCAGGGAACTGTGAATTGGGTGTTCTTGGGTGGAGATATTATGGAAAAGAATGTGTCTCTATCTAAGGTGGAGCGTAATATACAATCTGTAAAAGGTGTCGCACCTGTATATGCAGTGTATGGTAACCATGATCATCACGCTGGTGTGGCTGGATTGAATGACTTACTACAACGTTATAACGTGAACTTGTTACAGAATGATAATAGTCCATTAGAACATAATGGAGAGCAAGTGTGGCTAACAGGAATGGATTACCCACATGTGTATAAACACGCTTATCCAGCACTTCCTGAACTCCCAGAGGATGAGCTAGATAGATGTAGAATTGTACTTGTTCATGATCCTGCTTGGGTTACGCGTTACGCTATTCTTCCTGCAGATTTGATATTGTCGGGTCATACGCACGGTGGACAGATTCTTTTCCCCTTTATCGGTGCACCACAATTGAATGCTTTTTATAAACAACATGCGCACGGCTTATTCAAATGGAATCAACCGTATGCGTTAGTGAAGACTGCTCAGATGCTGGTTAGTCGGGGATTTGGATATAGACATATTCCATTTCGGTTTCGCTGTTCTGCTGAAATGAATCTGATTACTTTACGCAAGAAGTCTTCCGTATGAAAGACTTAAAGAGGTTGTTCCTATGTTCTTGTGAGAACATAAAGGAACAACCTCTTTAAATTGCTACGATTGAAGTTATATTTAACGCATTTCTAGCTCAATGCTACGTGGATCAACAAAGGAATATCCCTTTGCCTCTAACTTGGTGAGTAGAGCGTCTAAGCTCTCAACGGTCCAAGGTAACTCATGCATCAGAATGTTACTTCCAGAATGTAGTTGATCCATTACATTGGTAATGATTTTATCTGTTTTATTCTTGTCTTTAGACTTCATTTCCCAATCCAATGAACCATTTGACCATGTCATATATAGGAGTCCATTCTCTTTCGCAACTTTCTTCCCTACATCACCACCAGCACCATGAGGTGGGCGAAAGAACACTGGCGTTTCACCGATGGTATCTTTGACAATATTCTGAACATCTTCAATTTGTTTCTTTACTTTTGTCTCTGATTCTTTTCTTAATTCAATATGATCCCAGCTATGGTTACCAATAATCTGTTCTCGCTCATGAATGAGCTTCAGGAGATCCGGGTTTTCTTTAACACGATAGCCATTAACAAAGAAAATGGCTTTCGCTGAATGTTTATCCAACGTATCAATGAGGGCATTAATCATGGTTGCTTCCTTAGGCCCGTCATCAAAAGTAAGCAGTACAACCTTTTTTGGAGAGCTTTCATCGTTAGGCACAATATCGTAATTACTGTTCATATGGTACTTTAAGGGAACTTTTACTTCCGCTTCCGAAGGATCTTCTGAATCTTCTGCTTTTTCGTTTACTTCTGGTGAAGGTTCCGTATCTTCTTCCATTGTAGATGAAGGTGTAGGCTCTGGCTGCTGTACCTCGCCTGTAGGGGTTACTATAGGTGGTTGTGAACTTTGAGTATCTTGATTGTTACAGGCACTAAGGACCAGACTAATGGCTAGGAATAGCACCGCTGTATGTTTTGTCATGATTCCATCTCACTTTCCTGTATTTAACCGTATGAGCTTTGTTAATTGTGCAAATACTAGCCATGATTCTATCACATAAGGAGGTAGTAAATGTGAATACTTCGTCATTTCTAACGGGTATCTTGATTGGTGCAGCAGCTACGAGCATGATTTCTAAGAACAAAGGTAATGGACCTGTAAGTCAAATGGCTGACAAAGCAAAAGATAAAGTGATGGACTTTGCAACTATGGGCATGATCAACAATGGCAGTGACCTTAATAGTGTGTTCAACCATAATGCGGCTCAAGGTTCGAGCTCATCTTCCATGTCGCCGACCTATTCAAAAGAGTCTAATATGAGTATGGTAAAGGATTTCATTCGTAGTAATCCAGATGTCAAAGTAGAAGTTGACATGATTCTAAAAGAAACAAATACGGTCATACCAGGGTTATAAACTTAAATCAACTATGTAGAATCATTTCTGGGCATTCATTGCCTGTGACAATGATTCTTTTTTTGTCTTTTTTATTGCGTGCATTTGTGGATATAAAATGATACGATACTTACATAGAACCATTTTCAGCACACATTAAATGAGACATCATAACTTGTTATATCTCATTGTTACAGAGGAGGATCCTGTCATGAAAATAGAACGTTTAAGTCCAGATAAGATACGGATTTTCCTCACGTTTGACGACCTGAGTGAGCGGGGTATCCAAAAAGAAGATATGTGGCAAGAAATACCGAAGGTGCATGACCTATTTACTGACATGATGGATCAAGCCTATAATGAAGTCGGTTTTGATGCTACAGGGCCTTTAGCAGTAGAAATTTTTGCATTGCCCGCTCAAGGGATGGTTGTTATAGTGACCCGGGGGAAATACGATCATCATTTATACAGCAGTCTCGGTGAAGATGAAATGCCAGAAGAAATATATGAAATGGAAGTTACACTGGAACAAAGCGATTCTATTGTGTACGCTTTTAGCGACTTCGACATATTAATCGAAGCTGCACATGTACTTCAAGGAAATATTACTGAAGCGGGTAAACTGTATAGCTATAAAGATAAGTGGGTTCTATACCTTGAACCAGCAGATCTAGAGGATGATAAATATCCAGCATTGATCGCTGTACTTGCTGAATTTGGAGAGGCTACTTCCACTACTGGAGCGGTTCTTGAAGAATACGGCAAAGTGATTATGGCGCAAGATGCAATTAAGGTCATTTGTCAGCATTTTGCACGCCAGCAATAATGAAGTTGTTTGTTAATACACAGAAGGTGGGAAGTAACGGTGCTATTGTTTTCGATTATTGCGTCATCAGTGGCGCCGAGCCTTGCCCTACTGACCTATTTCTATCTAAAGGATAAATATGATCATGAGCCACTTCACATGGTACTTAGAGTATTCCTGCTTGGACTATTAATCGTTTTTCCAGTGATGATATTACAAAGAGGCCTTACACTGGGTCTTGGAGTGAATCCTTTCATTGATTCCTTCTTTATCTCATCCGGTGTAGAGGAATTTCTGAAATGGTTTGTGTTATATCACATGATTTATAACCATACAGAATTTGATGAACCGTATGATGGTATTCTTTATGCTGTTGCCATTTCGCTGGGCTTCGCAACGGTGGAGAACGTACTCTATGCTTGGTATAGTCACGCATCACTGGCTACCATGTTTATCCGAGCGTTACTTCCTGTATCCGGGCATGCTTTGTTTGGAGTGATGATGGGATATTATATTGGTCGAGCTCGGTTTGCAGAGGGCAAAGTGGTCAAGAAGTACCTCATATACTCATTCGTCTTCTCTTGGTTTGTTCATGGAATATACGACCTTATCCTTTCAACTATGACGCATTACTGGATTTGGTTCATTATCCCATTGATGGTAAGCTTATGGTATGGTGGAATGGGCAAGGTGAAAAGAGCGAATAGTCGTTCTCCTTTTCGGTTTTTAAAGAGAGAAGAAGAGGTTAATATATACAAATAATGGACAGACTTTATCTGATGAAGTGATAACTTTTACAGTTATTACCTAAGGCTGGAGGTGTCTTTTTCTTTGCGTGTTAAAGTGAGGATTGTTTGTGGGCAATGCGGAGAACGCTTTGTCCTAGCTGGCAAAAAAGAACAAGGTAAAATCGAGACAGGCTTTAAGAAATGTATATGTAATAATCAGCAGCATTTTGAAATCGAAGAGTATCCTTCCTAGAATGAAAGATGTTCAAAAGAAATATGAAAAATGAAGCAAGTAACTTTTTTGCAAATTTCTCGCATAAGACTCCCTTCTTCTTGTCACACTACTGATAGTGATTAGAAGAAGGGAGTTTTTTAGTTATGTATAAGCGTTTGAGTGCCGTATTGTTTCCTGTTATGACGATATTTCTCATTGGTGCGCTCGTATGGGGGTATCAGGAGAATCAAGAGAAGAACGCTGTATTGATAAAAGCGGAGAACCAATATCAACGTGCGTTTCATGATTTGTCTTTTCATATGGATCGGTTGCATAATGAGCTAGGGAACACATTAGCTGTTAACTCGACATCCCGTTCGATGCACCGTAAGGGCTTGGTTAATGTATGGCGTCTAACTAGTGAAGCGCAGAATGAGATTAATCAACTGCCATTAGCGATGCTTCCTTTTAACAAAACAGAAGAGCTTTTGTCCAAAATTTCGAAATTCTCTTATCAGACTTCTGTAAGAGACTTGGACAAAGAGCCTCTCAGTGAGCAGGAATTCAAAAACTTGAAAGTGTTGTATAAAGATTCAGGAGAAATTACCAAAGATCTAGAAGAGGTACAGAATAAAGTCATTACGAATCGTCTGCGTTGGATGGACGTTGAGAGTGCCATGGCAACCGAAGATAAAATGTTGGATAACAGCATTATTGATGGCTTCAAAACGGTTGATAAAAAGGTAGGAGATTATCCAGAGCTTGATTGGGGACCGTCTATGACTACGCTTGAGGATAAACGTGCAGTGAAGAAGTTAGCAGGAGTTCCAGTTACCAAAGAAGATGTTAAGCGTAAAGCAATTAAATTTGCAAATATGGGCGAGAATCCTGAGGTTCAGATTACAGAGAATGGTCAAGGTACGGAGTGGGCTTCCTTCACAGCAAAAGTTACAAACCCTAAGAAAGGAAATGTTCCATTAACCATGGACTTTACTCAAAAGGGAGGCTTATTGATTTCCTACACAGATAACCGCAAAGTAGGCAATAAGGCAGTAACGATGGACCAATCCGTAGAAAAGGCTGATAAATTTCTGGATAAAAAGGGATATCATAATATGACGGCTGTTATGTCAGATGACTATGGAAATATGGGGAACTTCACTTATGTTCGCAAGCAGGATGATGTGCTCATTTATCCTGAGAAAATGGAGGTACGCGTCGGACTTGATGACGGTGAGGTCATCGGATTCCAAGCAAGTGATTTTATATATGAACATGAGGACAACCGTGTCATTCCAAAGGCAAAGCTCACAGTAGAACAGAGTCGAAAAATGTTGAATCCTGACTTTAAAGAAAAGTACAATCGTAAGGCTCTGATTAAAAATGATATGACAAATGAAGTTCTATGTTATGAATTCGGTGGCACAATTAATGGGGCTCAATACCGAATTTATATCAATACTGAGGATGGTTCTGAAGAAAGTGTAGAGGAAATGAGAACAAAGATGAAATAATATTTGCAAAGAAAGAAGTCTTCTTAGATCGTTCATATGAAGACTTCTTTTTTTGTGTAAAAGCTCTTACAGCAATCTAGATACATGTTATAATTATTGTCGAATCATAATAACATGTGGTGGTGGCCAGACTTGTTACCCAAAATTAATGATCTGTTGTTTATCAGAGTAGACTCGGCTGATGAGAAGGAATATTTAAAGGAGTACAAATCTAGAATTTCTGAAATGGATGACCATTCCATTCTGATTGAAATACCTATGCAGGAAAGCAATGGACATCTAAAGAAGCTTTTCCTAGGAGATGAGCTGTCCATTTTTTTTATGAGCGAAGGCGGAGTTAAAAATTATTTCAATACATATGTAATAGGTTATGAAGAAGATGTTATCCGCATGGTAAGACTTCAGATGCCAGCGTTAGAATCCATCTCGCAAGTTCAACGTCGTACCTTTTTGCGGGTCGCAGCTGAATTGGAAATAGCTGTTTTAACAGAGGACATGACCCGATTTGTAACTCGGACAATCGATGTCAGTGGTGGAGGACTCTCTTTCGTATGTGATACTCGCTATGAGCTTGCAGAACAAAGTATCCTCTCTTGTTGGGTCCTAGTTACTTATAAGAACGGTTCTTTAGAACATGTTCCCTTCAAGGGAGAAATTGTACGTATACAGGAAAATGAAGGAAATCGAAAAATAGTGATGTTGAAATTTGCCGAAATATCCGATTATGAATGTCAAAAATTAATCCGATATTGCTTTGAAAGACAATTTGATTTCCGCAATCGATAATTTTGGACGGTATAATCGAATAACGTTGGAAACGCCTGGATAAACTAACGTAAAAAATTCGGGAGTTCATGACATGGATAAGGATAAAAATCAAATTTTCTCTAACATGAAAATATTTGAACGATGTTATGATCAGGGTGGGAGAATCGTTAAAAAGCTGCTGTTAATACTGCTAGTTGCCTTAGTTGTATTTCAAGTTTGCCTGCATATTCCGAGTTTACGGGAGGTTGTTTCATCTGTCTATAGATTGGACGGTGTGCTCGTGAAGGAGAATAATGTCAAGGATTGGTATGAGAAATTGGACTGATCTCTTTTGCATCGTCATCTTATGTGTGGTATAATTTTCACGTCGCAGGCAATGCCTGCTTTTTTCTTGAGGTTAATGTCATAGGAGGAATGCCCCATTGGTTAGGCTTGACACAACGAATGAACAACGCAGAATTAATATAGCAATCGATGGTCCTGCCGGGGCAGGCAAAAGTTCAGTAGCCCGCTTAGTGGCAAAGCAACTTTCGTACATTTATGTTGACACAGGTTCGATGTATCGTGCTGTATCATGGTACATGCTGAAGCAAGGAATTGAACCAGAAATGGCCGATGAAGTGCTTCATCATACTCTCAATATGGAGATTGAATTGATACCTGGAGTTGATGGACAGAAAGTGCTTGTGGACGGAGAAGATGTTACATATTATATCCGTACTAACCAAGTGAATGGAATAGTATCTCGATATGCGCAAATCGAGGGGCTGCGTAACCATATGGTTCAATTACAGCGGCAAATGGCTTTGCGCAAAGGCGTCGTTATGGATGGGCGCGATATCGGTACTACTGTGCTTCCAGAGGCTGAAGTGAAGATTTTTATGACAGCTACTGTGAAGGAACGAGCGCTCCGCCGATTCAAGGAACTGAGTGAAGCTGAACAGACAACACTGGAACAGCTTGAGAGCGATATTGCAAAACGAGATTCACTGGATGAACAGAGAGAAATCTCCCCACTTCGGTGTGCTGATGACGCAATTGTGCTGGATACTACACATATGGATATCAATCAAGTTGTAGACACGATTGTCTCTTATTGCAGAAGAACTCAGAGGGATGGAGAGAGCGTAGAATGATTTACATTTTTTGTAGGGCGATTTTGCGTGTAATATTTACCTTTTTGTACCGGTTGGAAGCCATTGGAAGAGAGAACGTTCCTAATGAGGGTGGGGTTCTTCTCTGTTGTAACCACATTAGTGTCCGTGATCCTATCGTACTCGGAATTAAATTGAAGCGTCCGGTAAAGTATATGGCCAAGGGAGAGCTGTTTACGATTCCTGGATTTGGCTGGTTACTCCGGCAACTTGGTGCATTCCCAGTCAAAAGAGGCGGCGTGAGTAAAGAGTCCATTCGTTACTCTATTAATATTTTGCGTCAAGGTGAGATGATGGGTATTTTCCCTGAAGGTACGCGTAATTCCACATCAGGTATCGCCAAGAAGGGTGCAGCTAGTTTTGCACTTCGCAGCAATGCAGCGGTTGTTCCAGCAGCTATATTCGGTGAGTACAAGCTTTTCCGAAAAATGAGAATTGTATACGGAGCGCCAATTGATTTATCTGAATTTAAGGGTGAGGGCTCTGGTGACCAATTAGAAGCTGCAACAGACAAGATTATGTCTCGCATTTACGAAATGCAAAAGAGTGGTAAGCCATCACGCGCTTAAATGATCGTGCATGAACAATAGTACTTATTGGAAAGCTATTATCATCTATTATTAGTTTTGAACACTGCTTTAGCAGGTTTAAATAAATGGGATTTTGAATTGAGGAGGGTATTGATATGTCGGAAGAAATTAAGAATGAAGAAGTAGTTGAAGTATCAAACCAAGAGGAAATGGAACAAATCGTATCCTTGAAAAAAGGGGACACCGTGAAAGGATCGATCGTCAAACTGGAAGATAACCAAGCTTATGTAAGCATTGGATATAAATATGACGGTGTGATTCCGGTTCGTGAACTGTCTTCAGTTCAAGTGGACAATGCTTCTGATGCCGTAGCAATTGGTCAAGAAGTAGAATGTAAAATTGTAAGTATTGATGATGAAAAAGAAAAATTGGTCCTGTCGAAACGCGCGATTGATAGCGAAAATGCATGGGATGATCTAGAAAAATATTTCGAAAATCAAGAAATCATTGAAGTTACCGTATCAGACGTTGTTAAAGGCGGACTGGTAGCGGATGTGGGTGCTCGTGGATTTATCCCTGCTTCCATGGTAGAGCGTCATTTCGTTGAAGATTTCAGCGAATACAAAGGCCGTACTCTTCGCGTTAAAGTGAAAGAACTTGATCGTGAGAACAACAAAGTGATCTTGTCCCAAAAGGATGTTCTAGATGCAGAATTTGAAGCTAACAAGCTTGAAATTATGGCTAACCTTAAAGAGGGTCAAGAGCTTGAAGGAACTGTTCAACGTTTGACTCAATTCGGTGCTTTTGTAGATGTGGGCGGAGTTGACGGATTGGTTCACGTTTCAGAAATGGCGTGGAGTCATGTTGACAAACCTGCTGATGTAGTGTCCGAAGGCGACAAAGTTAAAGTGAAAGTACTAAAGGTTGATCCTGAGAAGGGCAAAATTAGCCTAAGTATTAAAGCGGCTCAACCAGGTCCTTGGGAAAGTGCTTCAGGACAATTCAATATTGGTGATGTTGTAACAGGTGAAGTGAAACGTCTAGTAGCTTTCGGTGCGTTCGTAGAGCTTGCTCCAGGAGTAGAAGGTTTGGTGCATATTTCTCAAATTTCACACAAACATATTGCTACACCGCAAGAAGTTCTAAAAGAAGGACAACAAGTCCAAGTTAAGATTCTGGACATGAACCCAGTTGAAAGACGGGTTAGTCTGAGCATCAAAGAAACAGAAGAAGCACCTGCTCAAGCTCCTCGATCTGAGAAATCATCCAACAGAGCGCCAAGAGAAGAACTTAACAACCCTAACGTGTCGTTGAGTAATCAAGGACTTAGCGTTAACCTTGGAGATTTGTTCGGCGATAAGCTCGATAAATTCAAATGATTGGGATCTGATATTTGTTCATCGGCGAACCCTCCCGCGGGTTCGCCGATATTTTTTTTATGATTGCACATAATAGTATTAGGCAATGAAGGAGTTGTTACGGTAGCACTAGAAATGCTCCTGTAAACAACTTTCTACATACTAGAGCAATAAGGGACTTCATGATTCGTTAGCCAAGCCTAACGTTTTTTGATATGATGATAAACGTAAGAATTGACAGGAGGAGAGAATTATGGCAAGACCTGTTGTAGCGATCGTGGGCAGGCCTAATGTAGGTAAATCAACTATTTTCAACCGATTAATTGGCGATCGTCTAGCTATAGTAGAAGACAAGCCGGGTATTACACGTGATCGGATATATGGTGTTTCGGATTGGAACGGCAAAGCATTTAGTGTTATTGATACAGGCGGTATTGAGATTGATGGCGATGATGATATGCTTAAATCAATTCGGATGCAGGCTGAGCTCGCTATTTCGGAAGCAGACGTCATTGTATTTATGTGTGATGCTAAGACTGGGGTAACGAATTCAGATGAGGAAGTCGCTCAGATTCTATTCCGTTCAGGTAAGCCTATCGTGGTAGCTGTAAACAAAGTAGATAATATTCGCCGCAACGAGGATATCTATGAGTTCTATAGCCTTGGATTTGGCGATCCTATAGCGATCTCAGGAAGTCACGGAACAGGTATCGGTGATTTGTTGGATGCAATTGTCATCAATCTGCCGGAGCTTAAAGATGATGAATATGATGCTGATGTCATTAAGGTTGCTTTAATTGGTCGTCCAAATGTAGGTAAATCTTCTTTGGTTAATGCGATTCTAGGGGAAGATCGAGTAATCGTAAGTGAGGTTGCGGGTACGACTCGCGACGCTATTGATACACCGTTTGAGCGTGATGGACAACGTTACGTTATTATCGACACAGCAGGAATGCGTAAGCGTGGTAAAGTTTACGAAACAACTGAGAAATATAGTGTCATGAGAGCGATGAAGGCGATTGAGAGAGCGGACGTAGTTCTCGTGGTCATCAACGTAGAAGAAGGTATTATTGATCAGGATAAACATATTGCTGGTTATGCTTATGAAGCCGGTAAAGCTTCCATATTTGTTGTTAATAAGTGGGATGTAGTTGAAAAGGACGAGCGTACGATGAAAGATTTCGAGACGAAGATTAAGGATCATTTCTTGTTCATGACGTATGCACCGATCGTCTTTCTTTCGGCCAAAACGAAACAGCGCTTGCAAAAATTACTTCCAGTCGTTCAGCGTGTTGCGCAGCAGCATTCACTACGGGTACAGACCCATCTGCTAAACGATGTTGTATCTGATGCTGTAGCATTGAATGCACCACCAACGGACAAGGGCCGGAGATTACGAATTAACTATGCAACCCAAGTTGCCGTTAAACCACCGACCATGGTCATTTTTGCTAATGATCCGGAATTAATGCACTTCTCTTACGAACGTTACCTAGAGAATAAAATTCGTGCAGCATTTGATTTCGAGGGAACACCCATTCGGATATTCACACGGCGTAAGTCTGATGAAAGTTAGGTGAGGAACGTTTGTTGCTGCAAATTTTTGCAATCATCATGTGCTATCTTCTGGGCTCCATTAGTTTCAGTGTTTTACTCGCTAAAATGCTCAAAGGGATTGATATCCGTCAGCATGGGAGTGGAAACGCTGGAGCTACCAATACACTACGCATATTAGGAAAAGGGCCGGCAATTATTGTGCTCTGTCTCGATGTTATAAAAGGAATTGTGGCTGTGTGGATTGGGAAGTGGCTTGGCGGAGATAGTGCATGGATTCCTGCTGTGTGTGGGATCGCTGCTATCATTGGACATAACTGGCCACTATATTTCCATTTTCGTGGGGGAAAAGGTATTGCGACTACCATCGGCGTGATGTTATCCATTAGCCTTCTTCCTGCTTTATACGCAGGTATACTTGCTATTTTAATTATTCTGGTTACTAGGTATGTTTCACTTGGATCATTAGTATTTGTAGCACTCACGCCTGTATTTCTATTGGTTGTAGGTGGTTATACAGCGTCTATTTTTTGGACTAGTCTCATTATTTGCTTGTTTGCGTTCTGGCGCCATAGAGGCAATATTGTCAAAATAGCTCGGGGATGTGAGAATAAGATTGGTTCACGAGGATCTAGTAAAAGGGGGAAGCAGGGTGTCTAACAAAGTTACTGTACTGGTTGCTGGAAGTTGGGGAACAGCTTTGGCCAGCGTTCTGGCTGCCAATCATAGGGAAGTTGCTTTGTGGAGCCATAACCTCGAACAGGTTCAGGAGATTAATACTAAACATACAAACGCTCGATATTTACCAAATATTGAGCTTGCTCATAACATCAAAGCTACGAACAGCATGAAGGAAGCCGTAGATGGATCTTCTGCTGTCGTCATTGTTGCGCCCTCATCTGTGATGAGAGGAGTATGTCATGAACTAAGTTCTTTTTGGAATAAGGATTTGCTCTGTATTCATGCGACCAAAGGCTTCGAAAGTGCAACGCTAAATCGAATGTCTACGGTGATCTCCGAAGAACTTGGGTGTGATGAAGGTGATATTGTTGTCCTATCGGGACCGAGTCATGCCGAAGAAGTGATTCGTCAATGTCCTACAACCGTTGTAGTAGCCTCACTGAACAAAGAACGTGCTGAAGCTGCACAGGACTTATTCATGAACTCCTATTTCCGTGTGTACACAAACCGAGACATGGTTGGGGTAGAACTCGCAGGAGCACTTAAGAACATTATTGCACTAGGTGCGGGTATGTCTGATGGTCTAGGTTTCGGTGATAATGCTAAAGCAGCTCTATTAACTAGAGGTCTTGCTGAGATTTCACGAATTGGTGTAGAATTAGGAGCCAATCCGCTCACTTTTTCGGGTCTGGCGGGTATTGGCGACCTTGTTGTTACAGCAACAAGTCAGCACAGTCGGAACTGGCGTGCAGGTTCATTAATGGGTCAAGGCAATAAACTTGATGATGTATTGGAGTCCATGGGTATGGTTGTGGAAGGCATACGTACGACGGAGGCCGCTCACGCCCTTGCCATTAAGCACAATGTTCAGATGCCGATTACAGATCAGATTTATAGCGTACTTTTCAAAGCGTGTGATCCTCGGGTTGCAGTAGAGACACTGATGGGACGGGATCCAAAGACAGAAATGGAAAGTATGCGGATTGAGACATGGGAGCAATGGCATACGTAATACAATGAACACAAGCACCTTTTTCAGTCTTGCCTCATATAGTAACGTGAGAATTGACGGAGGAGGGACGAATTGTGAGCAAAAATATATCAAAAGATGCGTTGAATGCAATAAACAAAAAAACCGGAAAACACATTACGGAAGGCGCAGTCAAGAAGCTTGCAAGTACGGTTAAACCGACTACGATGCAAAATGAGGACCAGCTTCGTCAATTGATTAAGCAGGTATCCGCAATGGCTAACGTGCCCGTAAGTGAAGATACCGTGAGGGACATTGTGAATGCCGTTAAGAAAAGTGGCATGAGTTCGCAAAGTATGGAAACGCTGATGAAAATGATGATTAAGAAATAGAATCACAACAGATCATTGGTTTAGAACAGGGACATGAATAGGATAGGGCCTTTGGCTTTATGCTATTCATGTCCCTGTTTTTGCGTCATAAGGTATTAATTCATGTTATAATAGCGGCATATTATGAAGAAGGAATGGAGAGTAAGATGATATGGATCCTATGACTAAAATGTGGATATCCCTTATCGCGGTATTGATTATGGGATTATCTGTTTTTTTAATAACGTATGCAAGGAGTAAAACAAAAGGATTTATTAGAGCGATGCTCTCATTTGTAGCTTTTATTACTATGATCATTGGATTTATGGGTGGTATGGTTATATTGCTCTAAGATGTAATTCTTAATGTTGTGTAACATATTTAAAGGGATAGGTGAAATTATTCATGGCAACATCTTTACAACTCATTGGAAGAAACGTAAACAAGAATGTGGAGATTCAGCTAGGTACGACCATTCTCCAGCATGCTCTTGAGCATAAAGTAGACTTTCAGAATTTATGTACCCGGGGAACATGTGCACGTTGCCGTTGCTTGATCGAAGAGGGTAGGGAACATTTGGCGGATGCAACAGAGGCTGAACATAAACGTCTTGATCCGGAAGAACTAGAAGAGGGTTATCGATTAGGCTGTCAGACCGTTGTTGTTCAAGAGGGTATAATCGTAGCCCGAAATAAAACGTATTTTTAAGAACGGGGAAGTGACTTGAATGCAGTTCTCGGCTGACTTGCAATATGCACTAAAAGAATCAGCACATGATCTCAATCTAACTAACAAGATATGGTTGCTTGGCGGGAGCTGTGGCTTGCTGCTTCAAGGTGTGAAAATTTTGACTCCTCCACATGATATTGATCTATATGCAGATGCCGATTCTATAAAGACACTGCACCAAGCCCTTGAGAAGTGGTCTGTGGATGAACAAGCTGTTAATCAAAGTGGTCTATATTCTTCAATCTTAAGTCATTATCATTACAATGGTGCTCAAATTGAGTTAGTAGGTAGCTTTAAAGTGACTGCAGGCACATCCCACTATGAAGTGAAAGTAGAAACTTTACTTCAGCAATACGCAGTGACAAGTGGGTTTGAGGGGGTTCCAATACGCTTAATGCCACTTAGTCATGAGCTAATATTCAACTTATTAAGAGATCGTGCAGATCGTTACCAAGCGATTGCTGAAGTCATGAGGATACAACCAGAGGTTCACGCCCCTTTATTGGAAGAGCTCTTGTCTAGCAATCTGTTAGAGGATAAGTACTTGAAACAGTTATCTGATTTACTTGAATATTCTAGTTTGCAAAAATATAGCTAGTGTAAGCGGCTCGTAGAGGAAGGTGACTTAAGATGGATTATGAAGTTACATTTAAGCCGATGGGCAAGAAGATTAAGGTAAGAGCTGGCACAACGATTCTGGATACGGCCCGTAAATGTGGCGTACATATTGCGACTAGGTGTGGAGGGAAAGCTGCATGTTTAATGTGTAAGGTAGAGCTAAGTCCACACGAGGAGTCCTCTGTCTCTACTGCTAATGATGCTGAAAGACGTAAACTGGGTTCATTGTTGGAACAAGGCATACGATTGTCTTGTCAAGCAAGAGTTCAGAATGAAATATCGGTTATCATTCCTGAGGACCCATTGAAGGCAGCGGTTCGTAAACAGCTTGAAGCGGCTAGAAACAAGGATCATGATGATGACCTCTGGTAAGATCAGGGTGATACATTAGGAGACGTTATAGTAAAGGATGATGTTGGTTTGATACTTAAAGTAGTTACACAGCGAAGGAATAGGTATTATAAAAGAGCTATTTCCATGCTCATGGTGATTTTGCTAATATTGATGGCAACAGGATGTCTTTACCCTGGAGAGAACAAAGGGCAGAAGTTAGTCTCTTATCGTGAAAGTGTGAATCGTATTCAGTTAGCAGTAGATGACTATCAGAAGGAAGAAGGCTTGCTTCCGATAATAAATGCTGATCAGGATACGCCGCGTTATGAGAAATTTAGAGTTGATCTTAACAAACTGAAGAATAAAGGTTATCTCGATGAAATTCCAGCCACCTCCTTTGAGATGGGTGGAAGTGCTTATTTTCTGATCTTAGATGAAGAGACTAACCCAACAATTAAGGTAATGGATCTAGTAACCGTTCAGAAGATCAATGAAGTACAGCTCGCTGTCGATAAATATAAAAGGAATCATGCGAATGATTTACCTGTAGGCGAAGTGGTATATCCTAATTTGCACGCAGTGGATCTTGTCAAGATAGGCGTCCCTAAGCTTAAGCTTGCAAGTGTTTACTCAGGGCAGGACATGAAGTTTATCATGGATGCCCAAGGGACCGTATACGCTGATTATGCCTTTGATATCATGCAGGCGATTGAGAATAGTGAGATTAAACCGATAGCTAACAAGGATTTAAGAGTGTATTTAGAAGAAGCTTCACAGCTCGTGCCTGTTAAATCTTTATCTTATTTGTGGGAGAATGGGCTACCTGTGGCTAACTCCGAATAAGACGATACACTTTGTTTTATGAATTCTGATCCGTCTAATAAGACGGGTCTTTTTTTCGTTATAAAGTCATAACCATTGTAATTCATGAATATAATGAGTTGGATGGCACGGACGTATTATTTTGTGAAAGAAAGAAGCTGTCCAATTATATTAAATACTCGTCATATTGTTCTGAAATGGTACATAATATGATACTAGTCCAAATGCCCGAACGAGCAACGCCGCTTTGCCGTTCTGATCCGATTCTTTACTTCCGGCGGCGGACTACTAACGACATGACAAGGTTGCTCATCCGTAAGCTTGGTTGAGGCCTCAGATGGAACACGAAGCGGATGCTCTAAAAGCATTTTTCCTTCGGAGTAATATGAGGAGGGGATCTCTCTTGGAAAAGGTAGATATTTTTAAGGACATTGCCGAGCGAACAGGTGGCGATATATACCTGGGAGTTGTGGGCGCAGTCCGCACCGGTAAATCAACATTCATCAAGCGATTCATGGAAACTATCGTACTTCCGAACATCACGAATGAAGCGGATCGAGCTAGAGCGGTGGATGAACTTCCACAAAGTGCTGCGGGAAAAACAATCATGACAACAGAACCGAAATTTGTTCCCAACAATGCAGTACAAATTAATGTGGCTGAAGGCTTAGATGTAAACATTCGCCTCGTAGATTGTGTTGGATACGCGGTGGAAGGTGCCAAGGGCTACGAGGATGAGAATGGACCACGAATGATTTCGACACCTTGGTTCGAGGAGCCTATTCCTTTTCAAGAAGCAGCTGAGATTGGTACGCGGAAAGTAATTCAGGAGCATTCTACGTTAGGTGTTGTGATAACGACGGATGGATCGATTGCTGAAATTCCCCGCGGCTCATACGTGGAGGCAGAAGAACGTGTTATCGCAGAGCTCAAAGAAGTAGGTAAACCCTTTGTGCTTGTGATTAACTCGACACGACCTCGTAGTGAAGAGGTTCTACAATTACGAAGTGAATTGGCAGTGAAGTATGATATTCCTGTCATGTCCTTGAGCGCTGCTACAATGACTGAAGATGATGTTACGGGCGTCCTACGGGAAGTTCTATATGAATTCCCAGTTCATGAAGTGAATGTTAACCTACCAAGCTGGGTTATGGTATTGAACGAGAAGCATTGGTTGCGTAACAATTATGAGAATTCGGTTCGCGACACGGTGAAGGATATCCGCCGTCTTCGGGATGTAGATCGGGTTGTCGCTCAGTTCATGGATTATGGATTCATAGATCGTGCAGCACTTAGTGGAATGAACATGGGTCAGGGTGTTGCCGAGATTGATTTGTTCGCTCCAGATGAACTGTATGATCAGATTCTGATGGAAGTCGTGGGCGTTGAAATCCGTGGTAAAGATCATTTGCTACAACTCATGCAAGAGTTCTCTCACGCTAAACGTGAGTATGACCGATTCGCAGAGGCGCTGGAGATGGTCAAGACGACAGGATATGGTATAGCTGCACCTTCACTTGCTGAAATGACACTGGATGAACCAGAGTTGATTCGACAAGGGTCTAGATTCGGTGTCCGCTTGAAAGCGACTGCTCCGTCCATTCATATGATTCGAGTCGATGTCGAATCTGAATTCTCACCTATTATTGGGACTGAGAAGCAAAGCGAGGAGCTTGTACGCTATTTGATTCAGGATTTCGAGAATGATCCGATTAAGATTTGGGATTCAGACATCTTCGGACGTTCCCTACATTCCATTGTTCGTGAGGGTATTCAGGGCAAAATCGCGATGATGCCAGATAACGCACGCTACAAATTGCAGGAGACGTTAGGTAGAATTATTAATGAGGGTTCAGGTGGATTAATCGCGATTATTCTTTAGCAAATTGGATGAAGTGTAAATGAAAACCGTAAGCAGGAATAACATTCTGTTTATGGTTTTTTTTGTGTGTAACAGTCTTTGTATGCAAATTTAGATTCTTTCGATAGATTGTATACTGTGATGGATAACACGTCTAAGATCGTTGCTTTCTGGCAGTATTAGTTGTAAGCATGGATTGTAAATTTTAATGGATTGACAGTCATTTGAATTATTCGTATAATACCCAGTAGTTAAGTTGGTTTTAGCTAAAGATGGAGAAACTTAATACATAACCATAAGGAGGCTATAAAATGGCTGTTCAGACCTTCAAAGCTATTGCACATTTACAAGAGGGAGTTAAAGTAAAAGCCACTGCCAGAAATTTCGAGTTAACTATCGACGAGCCGAAGAGCTTGGGCGGAACGGATACGGGGATGAATCCGGTCGAAGCGCTACTAGCTTCATTAGGAGCCTGCCAATCTATCGTTGCCAGAGTCTATGCGCCAAAGTTTGATATAAAACTTGAGGATTTCAGCGTGGAGGTTGAAGGGGACCTTGATCTCGATGGGTTTTTTAACAAATCTGATGTCCGTCCGGGGTACTCCGATATTCGGTATACATTCCGAATCAAAACCGATGCACCGGAAGATAAGGTGGAAGAATTTGTACGATTCTTGGAGAGCAAATGCCCTGTTGGAGACACTATCGAAAATCCAGTTAATGTTAAATTAAACAACATCATTATTGAGCGTTAAACCCGGGCAAGATTTCTCGATAAACGAATCTGAGTAGTTCCAATTATTCTGCAATCTTAGCTCATAGTTATAGAAGAAAAAAAGGTCGGTTCCCTCCTCTCTGGAGGAAGAACCGGCCCTATTTCTGTTTGTACTAAAATGGAATAAATGACCATAAAACGGAGTGTGAGGTCCGTATTTTGTCAACCTAATATTTACTTTTTACTCAGTTATATCAAGGGTTTTTCCAAAAATAATTTTTGTGGTTCTAATAAAATACTAAAAACCGATTTACATACTGGGGATTAAGTCTTATAGTAGTTAATATTCAATGATAAATATTACATACAGAATTCAAGGGGGAAACGAAATCATGGTGTTAAAAATTAGAAAAAATCAAACTTTATTGCTTTCTTTACTGTTAGTATTGGTGCTCATTACGAGTGCTTGCGGAGCTAAACCAGGATCAACTGGGAATGAAGTACAAGGATCTGGAACTTCCTCAGATAAGCCATTACAAGGTAAACGAATTGCTCTCATCATGGAATTTAATACTGGGACTTTCTCTCAGCAATATGTGCAAGGGGTAACTGAAGAAGTAGAGAAGTTTGGTGGAACGTTAACGAAATTTGTAGCGGATAATGATAAAGCCAAAATGGCCTCATTGCTAGATTCTGCAGTCACTCAAAGATTCGATGCAATACTGACAGATCACGGATCACCAGAGATTTTAACACCCGGGGTTAAAAAAGCAGTGGATAAGAATATTCCAGTTATTGTATTTGATTCAGGCGTTGAAGTACCAGGAGTGACCGTGTTATCTCAGGACGATCAGCAGATGGCGGAGCTAACATTGACACAATTGAAGAAAGATATTGGCGGTAAAGGTAACATCGTGAAAGTATGGGTGGCTGGCTTTGCACCGATGGAGAGACGCCAAGTCTCATATGCTAAGTTTATGAAAGAGAATCCAGATATTACAGAAATTGCGACCTTCGGTACCTCTCAGAATCCTGCACTGGATACACAAACACAAATGGAAGCTATCTTGAAACAGTATCCAAAAGGTGAGATTTCCGCTGTATGGACGGCTTGGGATGAATTTGCTAAGGGCGCTTCTCGTGCCATACAGCAAGCAGGACGTAATGAAATTAAAGTATATGGTATCGATATGAGTGATGAGGATTTGCAAATGATTCAAGACCCTAACAATCCTTGGGTGGCTTCTGCTGCAGTAGATCCGAAGGATATCGGACGCATTCAAGTTAGATATGCCTACCAGAAATTGCACGGAGATAAGACAGACGATGCAGTCGTTCTAAATCCCGTATATGTATCCAATGATC
>DASXLR010000073.1:0-3154 GCA_036496075.1 Paenibacillus sp.
ACGAAATTAGGATACGATGGTGAATCCAGCAAGGCTTTTAAGAAATATTTATAAAACGAGTTCAAACTTGATTGTATATTCATATCCATATTTTTCTGAATAGATGGGAGGATATATAGATGAAAGACATGAACTATTATGAAACTTTTATTGCAGTAGCAGAAGATTGTCCTGTTGAAGTGGCAGAGATCCCCAAAGCCAAAAACGGCGGCAAAACCGTTCCAGTTCTACAGTATGAAATGATTGCAAACCATCCTTATCAATATACGCAAGAGGATGTCATGTTTGAAGTGTTCGCGCAGCGCAATGATATACCCGACGAACAAAGATCACTAGAGAGAACAAAGTTTTTCTCCAAGGGACAACCCTGTCTTCGCACTTCTTCGTTGGGTAAACGTTATGGTTGGGGCCTTCATCATAATACACAAGGAAAAGTGGCGATCTACGCTGTTGAATCCGAAGAATATAAAGAGTTCTTAAACGATAGCAGTTTAAAACATGTAAAGGCCATGCGTTCGAGCCGTCAATAGCTCTATCCGTTGGAGAATCAATGTTCAGACGTGAGAAATTAAAGAGTTATGGGAGGGATTAAATGATAGTGGATCTTATTCCAGTAACGTTGGTAGAGAAAAATATGTTATCGAATCTGTATCAACTGTACCATTATGATTTCAGCGAATTTACAAGCGAGGATATCAATCAAGAAGGCAAATACGATGTGAATATTGACTTCATTTGGGAAGGTGATAACAGGTGGAGGCCATATTTCATTATGATTTCTGGTACTATAGCAGGCTTTGTTATTGTACTTCTTGAAAATTTAGATACCGATCCAGATCCTACACATGTAATCTACGATTTTATGATCCTGAAGAAGTTTAGAAGAAGTGGAGTTGGATATGCTGCTGCAATGCAGACATTTGAGTTATATAAAGCAGATTGGGCACTTGCTCAGATGGAGAGTAACACTCCTTCATTAGCGTTCTGGCGAAAGGTGTTAAAAGATTTTACAAATAATCATTATACGGAAACATTCAGAGATGATACCAGAAAGTATATTCAGACATTTAGTACAAAGGAATAAAAACAAACATAGGTTAAGGAGAAAAAAATGAAAATTCGTTCTGTCTCACTAGCTATTTTGAGGAAAGAAGATCGCATTTTGGTTCAGGAAATTAACTTCCCGAATATTTCAACTACATTCTACAGACCTATTGGTGGAACGATAGAGTTCGGTGAGAACAGTAAGAAAACTCTGATCAGGGAGCTCAAAGAAGAGTTGGATCAAGAGATCGAAGAGCCCCAATTAATTTCTGTTATTGAAAATATTTTTGGAATAGAAGATGAATTAGGTCATGAAATTGATTTTATCTATGAAGCATCATTTATAGATAAATCTCAATACAATCAGGAAGAATTTGTTGGATTAGAAGGTTCTATCCCCTATAAGGCATGTTGGAAACCAATCACCTATTTTTCAACAACAATGGATGATGTAAAGCTAATTCCTGATGGATTGCTGGATTTGTTATTGGAAAAAGAACTGGAAAATGGGTCTATGGTAAGGCATATAAGAACCAAGTGATGGTGAAAAGAAGGCAGGAGGTAAGAGATGCACGCTTTAACCAAAGAAACAACAGATACATTATTGGCAGCGATGGACACGTACAAAAGAATTGCACAAGAACTGATCGATAAATTGATCTCGGAAACCAGCCAGGCTGAAAAGGAAGAGATTATCGATGGAGCGTACTACTTGCTTTCTAACGAAGAAGTTGTAAACGGTGAAGAATATTTGAGTGGAAAATGGCATTTTGATGTTCATGGAGAGCATTGCATGTTCGAGAATACAGAAACAGGGCAAACGTTGGAGGTTTCTCTCGGCAGTAAAGATGATGTGGGAAACATGGACCCTTATTTTTTTTATAACTTTTTGAAATCCACTACAAACTATGAACACCTGATTACGTATTTTGAAAATCCCTTTGGGGATATGTTGGATTTTTTTGAAAAGTTGGCAGCACAGAACGTGCTAATTCATGTTCATGGGGTTGAGTATAGAAAGCGTCTTTAACTACGTTAAGCTGTATCCCGTTCATTCAAATGGGGTATATATTTTGAAGCGAAGAACGGGATTATTCTTTACTACATAAAGAAAGATTAGCGTTGTACGCGTATGACAATATCCTGGTCATGATTGCCGAACCCGGAACCATAGAGTGTTAATCCCCCAACGTTAGCCCCCTCCTCGTCAACCGTGAAACGAAGCGTCCAGAATGGTTCCTCCAGTTTGATATCCTCTATCGTCACGTCCGACATTCGTTCTCCATCCATATACGTACCCGAGTCATCAACACGAATCGTCTTTAATAATCCATATTGATTCACATTTCGGTGCCACCATGTCGGCGTATATTTGCCTCGAGCAGCTCGTCCGTAGTCAGCGGGGCTTGTCCAGGTTCCAAGCGAAATCCCGTTAAACGTAAATAAGATATCCGATGGCCAATGATCTCGTAAACCCGGAGCTTCAGAAGCCATTTCCACTGAAATTTCAATGGCGCTGGCAGTCTGATCGGGAAGCATATAGTTAGGCGTTTTGTATTCGACATACCCCCTTCCAAACCAGAGGATGGCAGCGTGCACCCGCTCAGGATCAAGAAAGTAGCGTGGGTCATCCCAAACACCGATTTCTTTCTCATGCGTCCCAAGACCGCAGGTAGGATGGACCTCAAATGCAGTATAGTGACCCACTGAAATTGTCTGCTCTCTAACCTTTGCTGTCCGACTAGCGGATGGCAGTTCGATCTCGATGTTATTTTGTTTGAGGAAACATAATTTGTGCGTGCCTCCATTCAGGCGTATCCTGCGGCTATCGATCAGTCCAGCTTGCTCAAGCTTGCGGATGTGCATTGTAACGATGGAGGGGCTAAGTTCTAACGCAGCGGCAATGTCCTTTACATTCATTTCGCTACCTGCAATTAAATCCATGATTCTCCATCTAACCTCACTTGCCAGTGCTTCGTATAACGGTATGAATCTTGCTTCTCCGTTCGCTTTGATCATCTTTAACAATCTCCTAACCGGATCTATTGAAATCATATTTATATTCATTTAATGAAATTAACTGGACTCTTTAACTCTAACGCATTGAAAG
>DASXLR010000074.1:0-8935 GCA_036496075.1 Paenibacillus sp.
TTTTACAGAGTCAGGATAAAAGATATACGCTTAAAATATACCGCAGCTTCAAAACAGATGACGCATTGCAGACGATTCGTATTCTTGATTATTTGAAAGAAAATTCATATCCGGCGGTTTCTATTATTCGAACTGAGCAAAATGAAAGCCATATTATTCTCAGTAGTCAGGGTGGTTGCTGCGTAGGAATATTATACGATTATGTTGAGGGGGCCATGCCCGATGGTAAGATCGAGGCGGAAAGCATAGGAATACAGATCGGGGAACTCCATAATTTGATGGATAAATATCCCGATCAGCTTAAAAACAGACCAAAGACTGAGTATATCGACGACTATATCTCTATTATGCGAGAATTAGATTTTCATTCAGGAAAAACCAGAGGAAGTAACCAAAATGAGTTATAAAGAATGGTCTGAAAAATGGAAGATGAAATACGGTAGCTAATTAAATCTATGTACGTACCATTCTTACTGAAACAGCGACAGTCTAGGACTTTCTTATACGAGTCCAAGACTGCCGCTGTCTGATTTTTCAAGCCAGCCTAAAAAAATTATATGAATCTGTTCTGAGAAACTCTCGAGATCTGTGCTCCTACGCGGTAGTTTCCGGTGAAGACTCTTTTAGTAGCGCACAACTAGGAGAAGGCGTCGCATTCTATACAATCAGCGTTACAAATGATGTTCCTTCATTTAATTTTGCAGGGTACCAGTTCCCTTTAATTCTCAATGGTAAGCAAGTAGCAACGCTAGAAGCAAGCATCTCTTCTGGCAAGTGGGAAGTAACGAACATTAGCAATCGCACAGATTTAGGTGAGACTCTTAAAGAGGCTATAGAAAATAAAAAAGGCGCCGGCAAGATTAAATTGATCGACGATAAGAGCTACGATATTAGATTAGCTTATATCGAAGATTCCTCAGGAGAACAGATTCTTGATTACAAGAACAGTAAGGTTTCAACTATTTCCAATTTCAATGATGAGATCCTTAAGACATATAACGAAAAAATGAAACAAAATGAATTGAATAAGGACGGTGTTATTCACACCGGAGGTACTTCACTCAAAACTTCAGCCCCTAACAATAACACTTTTTATATCTATACTGCATTGGGTATTTTGTTCTTGATTCCTGCAGTTTATTTAATAAGAAGAAACACTGGAAGTAAATCGTAGTTAAAATTCACACCAGCAGCTTAACGTATCCTTAGAATCCGTCAGCCGCTGAATATCTTGAACAAGCATATATTTGCAAAAAAGCACCCTCAAATTGGGTGCTTTTTATCGCTATAATGTATAGTAAATAAAGGGGAAGCCTGCAATATAATCTTCGCTACGCCTGTTTACGCATCATTGCGATTGGATTGTGGCTACCCCTGCTCCTACGGTCGGTATGCTGTAAATACAGGCTCCTGCGAGCTTTTCTCCAAAAAACTTACCGTTACTTGTGGTACGGTTCCCCGTATCATAAATAGGGCCAATTCCTCCAAGACACCTACCTAATCATAAAATTATCCGCTATCGCAGATCCCTCTTTGCGTGAGTTCTATAACCCAATGTCGTCATCCCTTCACAGACCCCAACAATACCCCTTTTACGAAGTATTTTTGTAGGAACGGATACACACATAAGATCGGAAAAACAGATATAACGATGGCTGCCGCCTTAATACTTTCCGGTTGAAGTAAATTATATTCAGAATTATCCAACAAGCTGTCAAGTGAGGTTACCTGAATCAACTGGTACAATCTCACCATAAGCGGCATCAGATTCGAGCTGTTTAAGAAATACAAAGCTTGCGAATATACGTTCCATAATCCTACAGCGTAAAACAATGATAATGCCGCTAGGATTGGCTTGCTGAGAGGTAATACGATTTTCAACAAAATCATAGGATCATTCGCGCCGTCAATCTTCGCGGACTCCTCGACTTCCGAAGGAAGCCCCTCAAAGAAGGATTTCATTACGAACAGGTTATACACACTTATTAATCCCGGCAGCCAAATCGCCCAGTATGTATCCAAGATGTGCAAATTCTTCAATAGAAGAAACATCGGGATTAGACCACCGCCAAACAGCATCGTAAATAAAATCATTAGAAGGAAAACGCTGCGTCCCCGGAGACGTTTCTTAGACAGGGGGTACGCCATAAGTGTCGTCCCTGCCATTTGCAGTATTGTACCAACCACGGTAATAATGATCGTATTTTTCATTGCAATAAACAGCAGGCCTGTCTCGAAATGCTTCGCGAATGCTTGAATATTGAACTCGACCGGCCACAAGAACACTTCTCCCGCCAGAACGGATCTGCTACTGCTGAATGATACAGCAAGCACATGGAGCATGGGAAAGAGTGCCGTAAATGCGCAGAGGATGAGGAACAACCCGTTCAGAATACGAGCAATCTTTTTTACCATAGCCCTCCCTCCCCCATTGACTTGATTAATTTGTTAACAAGAAGTACGAGTATGAGTCCTATAATCCCTTGAAATAATCCTACCGCCGTTGCGTAGCTATATTGGGCGCCTAACAGCCCCATTCGGTATACGTATGTACTGATGACATCAGCCACACTAAAGACGGCGCTATTCTGCAGATTGAATACCTGTTCGAATCCAACATCCATTACTTTTCCCATCTGAAGGATGAGAAGAATCGCAATCGTTCCTCGAATACCAGGCAGTGTAACATGAAAGATTTGTCTAAACTTGTTGGCACCGTCGATCTTGGCCGCCTCATACAGTTGCATGTCGATACTTCCCATAGCTGCGAGATATAATATCGTTCCCCAGCCTACAGTTTGCCAAATTGAGGAAATGGTGAATACAATCGGCCACCAGAACGGACTGGTCATGAAATAAATCGGTGTGATGCCAAACACCTTGGAAAGCGCAATATTAACGAGACCCGTACTAGGGGACAGGATCGAAATAATGACGCCCCCAAGAACCACCCAAGAAATAAAATGGGGCAAGTAAAGTATATTCTGCAGCGCTCGTTTAAACCAATTCTTACGAACCTCATTGAGCAAAATGGCTAGAAAAATCGGCGCCGGGAATACAAACAGAATACTGTAAAGATTTAGCAGCAATGTATTCCTTAATATCATCCAGAAATCATGATCATGGAATAAGCGATTAAAATGCTTTAACCCAACCCACTCGCTGCCCAAGATCCCATCCATAATCCGGAAATCTTTAAAGGCAATAAGTTCACCATACAATGGCGCATATTTAAATAGTAAAAAATAAACGATCCCTGGTAATAAAAACAAATATAAGTATTTATCTCGGCCTATGTCATAGAGGACTCTCAGACCGTTCCGCTTCATAGGTTCGCCTCACTTTGAGCCGACTCACTGCATAATGCCAACATCGCGAGGCCCTGCGAGAAGGGTGTAATATGGTATGGGATCTTATTATATTCAGCAGCAGTTGACATAACGCAAGTACCTCCAGAGCCCGAGAGTACTCGTCCTTCTGAATCAATATTCGCAATCAAAGCCTGAATTGCTTTCTTGGCGTACCCGTGATAACGCACATCCGTCAGCAGTCCCTTTCGAACCCCTTCGTTCAAGCTGTATGCGAACGCAGCCGTCACAGACGTTTCCAAATAAGTGTTCGAGTCATTCATAACTGTATGCCAAGCGCCGGACGAGTGTTGTAGGGAGATAGCCCCATACACATGCATTTTATAATTATGCAATGCTGCCTCATATTCCTGAAGTCCAATAAATCGGGGCAGAACATCAGCGGAAGCAGCGGTAAACCAACCATTGCCCCTCCCCCAGAGCACCCCCATCTGCATGCCATCATTTCCATAATAGCCATGATAAATCAAACCCGAATCGATATCGGCTAAATATTTATAGTGCTGCAGGAACTGTCGCGACGCCTCTGTGAGGAAAGCTTGATTACCAGTATATGATCCCCATTCTACCAAGAAGATGCAACCCATAAAGAGTGTGTCTGCCCAAATTTCGTTCGGGTATTCATTCTCTGTACAGGAATGCTCATAAGTCCCTTCTAAAGATCGCGGCGCTTCCTCGAGTAACCAAATTGCACACCTTTCACATAAGGGTCGATATTTGGAACTATCCTTCAATATCATCCACCGTAATGCGGCCAGTATCGGAGCGGTTGTATTGATGCTCAATCCTGGCTCACCCTCCCGAAGCTGATGGTCCAGCCATTGTTCAACATAGTCTAAAATTCGCTCATCCTGGGTGGATTCGTAGGTTTTGGTCAGGGCATATAACGCAACACCTTGACCCCATTGCCAAGTCATCATAGGCTGCTGCAGCTGTCCTTCGGCACTCATTGTATAAGTCGCCACCTTCTCCAACACACTGCGTATTGAACTCATTAGTTCATCTCTCCCTTCACAGCTCTCCTGCATTGAAAGCGAAGCTCTGCCTCCATCGGCGTCATATAGTTGCATATAAGGTTCAAGGAATTCGGATCCATATGATCGTTTCGCAAACATGCGTACCGATGCTCATCTCCGCCGCCCGTCATCTCGATGATGTCCTCGCCGCACTGGTAGACGAGCTGCCCTGTCGCTTGAAGATATAAATGATCGGAGAGCGGGCGGCATCCATCACCCGCTATCACGCCAGTTGGATCAAAGGTAAGAACGGCTTGTGCAAACAAGTTGGGAATGCTATCCGATTGCAGCTTTACAGACAAACCATCCTTCTCCAATTCGATGATGACAGATAGCAATAGCTTCGAGACATGTGTCTTCTTACGCCCCTCGTTGGAGAAATCAAAGACAGAACGGTCGCTTCGACTTTTGTTGGCTGTTTCCAAAGGTCCTCGATACGAGCCTTCCAGCTCTATTAACAGCTCATATGATCCCTCGCGTTGCTTCACGATCCTCGCCATAGGAGCCCCTGCTATGCCGAACCAACCTAGCGACCATCGGAAACCCGTCATTCTCGCCTGACCATATTGGATAAACAGAAATTCCGGTTGCCCGGAAACTAGCGTAACATCCAAGTCTTCGTTCCTGAAGCGCACCAAGGGTGAACCTGAATGAAACGATGTGCGGATATGCGGCAGGAAACCTGATACCGGTGCTTCACAACCCTCATTCAGCATCACTTCGTAGGTTGTAGGGAGCGGCGTTCGCTCCCCCTCGCTGTTCATGTCAAGCGGATGCTTCATCCAATAAAGCAGAGATAGTCCTGGGTTGTTCGAGTGACGGATCGCTTCGTCTGCAAGTGTCCGAAACTCACCGTTGCTAGTACGCGCAGCCATCAGTGTAAAGGCAATATAATATTCGTCGCTTAGTTGATACCTCTTGCCACGATCTTGCCGGCTGGAATATTCAGTGACAATCACTCCATCAGGATGAAGCATGTACTTCATCATCAACAGGTTGCTTGCAATGGGCTCGAATAGATCTGTATAATCAAACACCCTCGCTACATGATATAGAGAGTTGCAGCAGACCGCATTGTAAACTGCATTGCTTCGCTCCGTCCACTCTCCGTATTCGTTAATATCAAGCCCCTCAGCCAGATAGCTATCCGCTCGTTCGCGCAGTTGTTCGTCTGGGAATATCTCATAAAGCAATGCCAATGCTCCGCAGATGACCCATCTGTGATTTGGCGTATGGATGCCGCCGGTCAGCAGGCATGGCATCGTCCGACGCAAGAATTGCTTCAACTTATCACATACAGCCTCTACTTTCGAACCGCCAACAGAAGCCAAGACATGGTAGCTTAAAGCTGCAATATGAACGGCGAAGGCTGTGTCTGGCGGTGAATCAATGTTGCAATTAATCAAGGAAACGCATCCTGAAGGCAGTTGTGAACGAAGCAAATAATCGATTTGTTCCTCTATCACCTTGAGTAAAGCCTCGTTTTGATACAAGCTTGATTCAACATGGCTATATAAGGGAACTGTCCTCTGTAGTCCTGCCTCAATCTCTACGGACATGCCTTTGTAATCCTGATCAGGGAATTCAAACGCCCCTCTCCAGTAGCTGTCGGCTTTCTGAACTTGGTATGAATGGATTACAGCCCATTGCTTCTCAAGCAATCTTAGCAGTCGTTTCTCGTCACCCATGCATCTTCATCCTCTCGTCTACTTTAAGAGAGCCGCGACTGCGACTCCCTCAGTAATTACTTCAAGCTATCCTTATTATTGTCATACCATTCTTGGACCTTAGCATTAATATCGACTCCACCCAGATCACTCCATTTCTTCTGAAGCTGCTCAATCCCCCACTGTGGTGTCCTATCCGGTCCGCCCATCGTGACCTGAGTAACTACTTCTGTCCATATCTTATTAATCTGTCCAGACACATCCGAATACTCATTTACAGTTGGAGGATACGGGAGATCCTTCCGATAGGGTGTGGCCTCTGAGATTTTCAACATCTCTCCGCGCAAGTTGGCGATCTTCTGTTGAACCGGATCGTCGCCAGCCGCCGCAATGAGCGATTCAGGTGTCATCTTTTCTTGATGTACAATTCTATATTCGCTCATGAAGGATACTTCATTCTTAAATTTGTCTTGGTCGATAATGAGCGGTTGACCATCCTTCTCCACGTAGTGTAGATTTTCCTCACCATACGTAAGAGGCTTCCAACCATCCTCAATCATCCAATCGACGAATTTCATAATTGCCTCTGGATCCTTTGCATTCTTATTCATGATCGATAATAAATAGTTCGGTTGTTCCTTCTGATAACCATTGGTTCCATATTTCGTCGCAAGCGGTCCAACAGGAGCCATGACTGCTCCCGGTTGATTTTCAAAAAACTCAGGGTACGGTCCATCCGTTATAGTTCCGAACATAATTCCTGCTTTTCCCGTTACCCATAATTGCTTTTGTCTTGCATTATTTTGATCAGTAACAAACTCCTTGTCTACCAACCCTTCCTCGTATACTAGCTTTCGGAAAGCCAGCGAGTCTTCATATCTACCAGTGAAAAAATTGAGCATCGCCTTACCATCCTCGATGAACCACTCGCCACTTCGAGTCATATACCAATCATCGATGATCGCCCCATAAGCTGATGACATCGCGATGGCTGTCGTGTCATTCACGTTGTTACCGTCAGGATCTCTATCGCGGAATGCTCTTGCTACTTCAATTAATTCATCAACAGTTGTTGGCATCTTCAGGTTTAATTTTTCCAACCAATCTTGACGAATCCAGATTTGTGTCTGAGCTCTTGTCGATCTCAAACTTGCTATTGCATACATTTTCCCATCAAAAGTTAAGTGCGGGATGAGCTCTGAATGTTCATCAAGATAGGCTTTGTACGCCTTACTGTATTTCTCGATGTATTCATCGATTGGTTGTGCTACCCCTTGGCTTACAAAACGTGCCAGCATCGTCCGATCATAGGATGTGACCAAGTCTGGCGCTTGACCGGAAGCAACCATTACATTGAGTTTGTCTTGCTCCTGTCCCCGTGGAATTGGAACCCAAGTAACATCCACACCAGACTGCTGATCAATCCAATCTGTCCACTTGTTTTTTTCGTAGGTGCCTTGATCTGCAGGCACAGCACCTCGATCATAAATGGAAGCGGTGAATTTTCCCTGGGACTTCTTTTCTGAAGTTGCCGCTCCACCTTCATTGCTACATGCGCTGACCAGCAGCATGACTGAAAGCATGAAAATAACTACAGTTGCAATCCTTTTTCTCTTGTACATGAGTATTTAATGACCCCCCATGATTGATAGTATTCAGCAAGCGTTGCCGCTTCCCGTTGACCTGACTATAGGGAAAATTATGAAACCCTGTCTAGTAACAACATTGGCTTATAGATTACATTTCTTTATTTTTCCCACTATCACAAGAAATGAAAGCAAGAATGGAAAATGTTACTTGCCATAAAAGACCGCACTCTTTAAGATGAAGTAAGTCCAAAAACACCAAGAATATATTTTGGGGGTTGTTATTTTTATGGGGAGATTATCCAATAAGATACAACTTGTCTATATACTCCTTCTTATGATCATCATATTTGGCACAGTGATCATCTCCTATATGAGCGGTTCACAACGTTTGGATCAAGAGGTTGTCCTATCCAATTTAAATATGCTGGATCAGATCAACAAACGTATTGAAAGCGCTCTCGGCGAGATTGATCGTGCGGCTATCCATTTTCTCAATACGAATGACGCCCAGTATTATTACGGTATTCTTCGGACTCAGGAACCAAGCTATCTAATACGACTACATGACCTCCAAAAGCAGTTAAGTAGTTTGAAAAGCGCACACCCCTCCATCCAGTCGATTTATATGTACTCCGAACGTAATGACACTGTTCTTTCCGATGAATTTCATAATATGATGTCGGGCCAAACCAATGCCCAATGGATTCAAAAGTTCAGCGATGCAAGCTCCTACTTCTTATGGACCGCTCATCCGCTTCTGAGTGACCGCGAAGCTTCCCCACATACTGTGACCTTGATCCGACATTACCCTGTAGCGGAGAAGCCAAAAAAACGAACTGGCATGATTGCGATTAATATACAGGAAGAGAGCTTGTCTAAGATGTTCTCGGATTTGCGGTTCAACGAAAGCGGAAATGTCTTTGTTATCGACCAGCAAGGCACCATTCTATCGCATAATGATAAAACAAAAATTGGTCAAAATATTACATTCGATAAATACAATGAAGAAATTCTTTCTCGTAAAGAAAGTGGTGCTATACATCATAAAAACGGAAAGGATTCCGAATGGGTATTTTATGCCGAGTCACAATATACGGGGTGGAAGGTCGTCTACATCGTTTCACAAAAGCAAGTTAGCGAGTTATTCCTTACGATCCGGAATATCTTTATCGCTCTTGCTGCGTGCATGATTCTACTGTCAATAGCTTCCATGGTTTTTGTGAATCGAAAATGGTTCCAACCGATCGAACACTTCATCGATAAGATCGAGCAGTTAATAGAAAAACAGCCTAATG
>DASXLR010000075.1:0-5852 GCA_036496075.1 Paenibacillus sp.
CAAGGAAACGCTAGTGGATGTTTGTCCAGTTGAAGTTAGAGCTGCTGGAGCGGAAGGCGCTTGGGTATCGACAGGGTTGCTGCCGCTAAAGTTGACATCAATAACATTATAGAAAGCATTTGGAGTATCAGCGATTTCCCACACAGCTAGAATGACTTGGTATCCAGTGCGCGCCGGAACGTTACACGTATCCGTGTAGGAGAATGGTGGCTGTGTACCTCCATGGTTCACTGAGCAGAAGGGAGTTAGGTCGAATGAATCTCGAGTCAGAGCCGTGTTAGGGTTCCAGTTGGCCTTAGTAATATAGTACTTCCAACTTGTTGTCGCATGATTGGCAGTCAGTTTCCAAGTGAATGTATTTTGTCCAGAAGAGAGGTTGACTTTAGACCAACGAGTAGCGGATTGTTCATCAAGCTCAGGATAAGCTCCGTTTGCACTTGCAATCTTTCCGTCAGCTGGTCCACCTGCTGGGAACCCTTTAGGCGCTTCCAGACTCTGTGGTTCATACATAATCGGGCCACAATTCTTGTTTTGTCCAGTTTTACAGAGTGCTGCTCGGCTAGCAGGTCCTTCAACATAGCCGTGAGAGTAAGATTTTCCCGGGAATAACAACATACAGATCGAAACCAACAACAGGACACTTCCATAAACTAGGAACCTTGGCACACTTGGATTAGAAGTACGAATAGATGACATTGATTAATCCTCCTTTAATTTGAAAAATCTTTGCGAACGAATTATTTCAGCTAAATCCGAACGTTTTATTTCAAATTACAACTCCCTTCTGTTGTTAAACGTATTTATATAAACTCACGAAGAGCCATATATAGACATGTATGAAACGTATGAGTAAAAATCGAGTATGAATAAACATGGAGTAGTGGTAGTTTGTCAGAAGATTCGTGAAGTAATTGATCTTGTGGTAGCGCTTTCAAGAAGGGGGGGATGAAGATAGGAAAGAATTCAATGGTGGTAAATTTTTTAAAAAGTTCATTAAATGTTAACAATTTCTACAACTTGAAATTTATTATATACAATATAAGGTAGTCTGTAAACTACCAATTTTATTACGCTAGAATGATAGAAAAGGAGTTAAAATACCGAACGAAAGGAAGTTTTTAGGAATTTCGCGGTGATTCAATTTGTAGGGCAAAAGTCATAATGATTATCATCTATATTTCACGTTCTAGTCTTGAAAAAGTTTCATATGTGTGTATAATTGATTGGAATTGTATAAATTAAATGTTTTCTAGGGTTCCGCAACAAGTCTGTTGGCCTGGTCCGAGAGAAAACTCACAGCTTTTGGCTGTGTCACGGAAGGATAAAAGCCTGGGAGAAACTGTTTAACAGTTTTCTTTTAGGCTTTTTTTTTTGAAAATAAAATTGGAGGTGTTTTGAATGAACACAAACTGGATTAAAGTATTTGTTGCTGCTTTTTTTGAAGTTTTTTGGGTGATTGGCTTAAAACACGCAAATGACTTTTGGACTTGGACAGGTACAATGATCTGTATCATCATCAGCTTCTATTTAATGATTAAGGCTGGACGAAAGCTTCCTGTGGGGACTGTATATGCAGTCTTTGTAGGAATGGGTACAGCAGGAACTGTCCTTTCCGAAATCCTATTCTTTGGAGAATCATTCGTAGTTAGTAAAATACTTTTGATTTTACTTTTATTAGCAGGCGTAATAGGTTTGAAATTAGTTACAAAAGACAAAGCTCAGGAAGGAGCTGAGTCCTAATGGCATGGATTTCTTTAATCTTAGCAGGGATATTTGAAATGTTGGGTGTTACTTTGATAAATAAATTCCATAAGGATCGTAATTGGCAATCCTTAGTTCTGTTAATTCTCGGATTTGGGGCAAGCTTTCTATTTCTTGCCTATTCAATGAAAACACTTCCTATGGGGACAACTTATGCCATTTGGACAGGAATAGGTGCGTCTGGTGGAGCCATATTAGGAATGCTTTTATATGGTGAATCAAAAGACTGGAGAAGAATTGTTTTTATAGCAATGGTTTTAGGTGCAGCAATAGGGTTGAAACTCGTGTCGTAAAAGCTGGCATTTAGTATATAATGAGGGTACCGAAGATTTTGGATTTGTTGATATTAAAATCATTGCAGTATGTATGCTTTGGGAGCGCAGGGCATCATACATGAAGAAAAACCTGAGAAATCCAGTTCTTTCTGGATATTCTCAGGTTTTTCTTCATTTCATTCTAGTACTACTCACGAAATTAGTTGATATATAATGACGCATACGAAGAATATACTCCGTTCAAGATCGTATTAAGGGTATACATGTATCGTTTACTCGAATCCAGAGATCCGTAATTGTAGGTTGTTGTTCCCGCAGACACAATTGTACTGTGCACTTGTTTATTAGTGGTTCTGTTAACTAAGATAATCCGAATGCCAGTATAAGGAGTCGTGGGATTCGTCCATTCAATGCCGCCGTTCGCCTTCAAATGAAGGTTTGTGACAGGGTCAGGCATCACAGTGGCCGAGGCGATGGGCACAAGCGTAAACAACATAAGGAAACATAAAACCAGGATACGGAAAACCGAGCGTTTGGGCTTGCTTTCCAATGAAATCATCATCATTATTCCTCCTTTTATTGGTGAATCTATGTTTCTTACCTATATTATCATATTATTGTTAATTTTAGTATAATATTGTTGAAATTATTATAAGGTTGATATAAACAATCAAGTAAAATACTTGCTTCTTATTTATTTGGAAGACATCAGGAATATGTATTTATTATTAGAGCAGATGCAAATAAAAAAAGATGAGGTTTGAAGTGACTCATCTTGGTATACACTTTGGTCAGGGGTATTAACTTGAGTTTTTTCGTGAAAATTCAATGAAATGATTGAAAAGGGGAGACCTAGCTATTTTTACTTGCTAGTTTGTATATCATCTCTTACTTACTTAATCCCTCCCTTTTAAGGTTCCTTAAAGAAACCCGGCTTGCACTGCCTTCTGCACTGCTTCTTCTCGATTGCGCACGTCCAGTTTAAGATACACCGATGAGGCATAATTTCTCACCGTTCCGTCGGATAAGTATAATTTCGAAGCGATTGTTTTATAACGTAATCCTTGGGCTACCATCTGTAATATTTCTAATTCACGGGCAGTTAACCCATATTCGTCCGATGCCTTCATCCCAACAGATGGTGCTTCCAGTTCCTTCAGGGATATTTCAAGCTCTTCAAACAATTTGGTAGACATATCATGAGAAATAATCGTGCCCCCACGATGAACAAGGCGAATGGTTTCTACTAATTCACGCGGCTCTATTGATTTCAACAAATAGCCGTCGGCTCCACTTCGTAGCACTTGAATGGCTTTTTCTTTTTGTTGAAAAGTAGTCAGAATCAGCACGCGCATGTCAGGCCATTTCTGTTTCATGATCTGTGTTGCGGAAATCCCATCTAAATTTGGCATGTCCAGATCCATAAGTACCACTTGTGGACGTAGCTGCTCACAGATGTCTACAGCCTGTTGACCATCTTCAGCCATGCCAACGACTTGTAGATCTCGTTGTCCTTCTAAAAGGATGCGGAGGCTTTCCCGAATGAACGGTTGATCGTCAACAAGCAATAAACGAATGACTTCATTAGGTAACTCCACTTGCCTAGGCAATGTACAGGTGACGACGGTTCCTTCGCCTAGCTCCGAGTAGATTGATATTTGTCCTTGTAAATTAAAAGCTCGTTCTTTCATGGCCGTCAATCCGAAGCCTTCCTGCAAATGCTCGGCCCCCAGACCATTATCTTGCACTTCAAGTCGCGTTTGTTGCTGTTCAAATTGCAGGGATACTACAATTTCAGTAGCTTGGCCATGACGTACTGCGTTGGTTAATGATTCTTGTAAGCAGCGATAGAAAGTAATTTGGGCCTGTTTTGGAATTGGAGATTCCTCACCAAAACTTCTAAAGCGAACGTTGACGTTAGAATTAGCCTGAAACTCGTCTAGGAGTTGCTTTACTGCCTCGCTTAACGGCAGTTTGTCTTGCGGTGACTCCATCTGATGTACATATCCTCGGACTTCATCTATGCTCTTACGCGCCATTTGCAACAAAGAATCGAGCTTATCTTGGCCTGCGCTTGTAGCTAATTCGAGTCGTAATGTTTCCAGTCCCATGATGATAGAGGTATATGAATGTCCTATTGTATCGTGAAGATCTTTGGAGAGACGGGTTCTCTCTTCGAGGATCGTTACGCGCTCAATTTGGGATACATACTGTTCTAATACGGTATTCTGGTCGCGAATAATTTCATTTTGCCGATGATTGACGACGAGTAGATGAAAGGCAAAACCTATCGCATAAGCCAATCCTGTGTGTACAATTATTAACCAAGGCGTACTCTGATGGGAGACCACATTGATCAATATTGGAATAACAAGGATGGTAATTGGACCCGACCAACGATAAGATTTTTGGGCACTATTCGCTGCGATCATGAATGCAGGCATCAAAATGGTAAGATAAGCATCAGGAAATAAAAAGGTTAGATACAAACTTATACCACCAGAAAGGATCATTTCCGTAACGAGATAATATTTAAAGTTGAGTAGCAAACAAAACCAGGGCACAGAAAAAGCGATGATCTCCCAAGAAATTGCTCCCCACAAAGGTAGCGTCAATTCCCCTTGCACCTCCACCAGATTAAAAATGATGGAAACAGATAATATAAGTCTAAATAATAGCAAAATCCAGTCATACCAGAACCACTGCTTGACCATATCAAACAAGTCAATCACCTCCTCAAACATTAACCTTATGAACCTAACTATTATAGAACAATCTCTCTCCATATGCACTTATCATCATTTACGGCTAAGCATGGAGGGATTTAAGCAGGTTATCCTTTAATCGCTTTGATCATAAGACGTGTGTAACTTCCGCTCATTCGTACGATCCGATTTCCGAGCCAAGATCCAATGACCCCAAGAACAAGCCCGAAAACTACCATAAGTAAAGACTTCGCCAATGTATCTATTGGCATATTCATGAAGTGAACCCATCCGAAAGGAATCAGAAAAGGACTCAAGATGAATGTCAAAGGAACGATGTACAAGATCACTGCGCAGATGAGGCACACTAACCCAACAATCACTTTCTGCATCAGCCACTGAATGGCTCTCCAGTTACGACGATCAAGAAGTCCATCTTTGGCTTGCATCCACAGCGAGCCTTCTATTGGTTGTTTTCCTTCATAGGCCTCTATTGAGATATCCGTATAAATCTTCGTTTGAATACGTTCATATCGTACGAATGTTTGCGTTGAACGCATGACAATGGTAAGCAATGGAATCCCTATTACTGTAAAAGACAGGCTTAGACCTAACGATAGGCTAACTAGGTAAAAGCAAAAATAAAACAATCCCGTTATGAAAGTAAGTAACAAGAAGATCATGTTTCTCATGTTGTGTATGAATTGATTTTTCAAGTTTATTACACCTCCTAATGTTTGTTGAACCCTTTAATCCTCTGTAGTTTAGCCCTCCGACTCTCATGATAGCTAGTGTCAAAATGTCATATGACATGTAATTAAGCTAATTTTGTACCAGAAAACAAAGAGGTGACAGAAGGTAACTTGTGAGGATGACAATCATTTTGTGATACTCGTAAAGTGTTATTCATTCAATACGCAAGCTGGAAGGGGGCACCGTAAATAACATTTAACACATGTCAGAATGGAGATCAACGAAGCTACTAACAACCACTTAAAGGAGAATGAAACTATGAAAAAAATGACTCGTAATCTCAGTCTCGTCGCTTTACTATTTTCTTCAACTACCTTTACCGCTTGCACAACGCCAGTCTCCAGTGCCGAATCTATCA
>DASXLR010000076.1:0-17213 GCA_036496075.1 Paenibacillus sp.
TATGCCACGGTGTTCCTCTAATACTTGAAAATACAATCAACAATACAAGTGCTGCTATGCTAAGGACCGTTCCAATCCCGTGGGTGACTGCATTAGCCACTTCCTCACGGCGAGTATAAACATGCGTATTTGCCATAAACAAAATCCTTTCTCTTCTCGCTCAATACCAAAATCCCGTGCTTGAAAAATATATAATGTTGATAAATGATCGCTACGCGGACGGATTGTCCTTCCGATCGCTGTTGCCCCTAAATTTTTTTGATATACCGCTCTTGCGGTAAAAATTCAGGGGCAAAGGCGAACGCTTCGCTTCTCCACGACAATTCCGTCCTCTCTGCTGCTATCAGCATATAATTCTATTTTCAAACAAGCACTGATTATGAATTAGAGCCTCTTTCCTTCCTCGATATTTAAATTATACACCTCTTATAGCTAGAATTTCCACTCGCTCTAAAATAAGGCCTAGCTTTGATCCTAACTTTAAAAAATATCTAGCAATCAAAAAAAGGCATCCGCTATGTTCTAGCGAATACCTTCTTCCTTACTTTGTATAATACGGTTCTCTCTAATTAGAAATCTCGTCTGATTCTTCAGGTTCAGTCTCTTGAATCATCCCAGCAAACAGTGCATGTACAAATTGTTCTGAATCAAAGGGTTGTAGGTCTTCCATTTTCTCGCCTAGACCTACCCATTTCACGGGGATATTCAGTTCTTGACGAATGGCAACGACGATCCCCCCTTTAGCCGTACCGTCCAGCTTCGTGAGCACAAGTCCAGTCACGCCACTTTTCTCACCAAACAACTTCGCTTGGCTTAGTGCATTCTGACCGGTTGTCGCATCCAATACCATCAACACTTCATGTGGAGCACCTGGAATCTCCCGTTGAATGACACGGAAAATTTTGTTCAATTCATCCATTAGATTCGATTTATTCTGTAACCGTCCTGCTGTATCGCAGATTAGCACATCGGCTTGACGCTGTTTAGCAGCTTGGACAGCATCAAACATGACCGCTGCCGGATCTGAACCTGCCTGCTGCTTGATCACATCTACGCCCGCACGTTGCCCCCACACTTCAAGCTGTTCAATCGCCCCTGCACGGAACGTATCTCCAGCGGCTAACACCACCTTTTTACCTTCTTGCTTGAAGCGATGCGCCATTTTGCCAATGGTAGTCGTCTTACCTACGCCATTTACACCTACGAACAGAATAACGGTAATCCCGTTCTTATTCACATTCATCTCATTGTCATTATCCCCACGTAACAGTTCCATCAACTTCTGAGATAAAATAGGCTGTAACTCCATCGCATTTTCAATCTTTTGCTTTTTAACTTCTGCTCTTAGCTCATCGATCAATTTCATGACCGTGTTGATACCTACATCCGCACCAATTAGAATTTCTTCCAGCTCTTCATAGAATTCTTCATCTATTTTTTTGCGACGAATCATAAGATCAGATACTTTTTCGACAAAACCCTTGCGTGTTTTCTCAAGTCCGTCTCTAAATTGCTTCGTAACCGATTCTGTTTTGCTAGAAATATTATCTTTTAACCTCTTAAAAAAGCTCATATATTCCCTCCATCTCTATACTCTAACGAACTTAAGCAATCTCAGCTTCCTCATTCTCTAATTTAACAGATACCAGCTTGGAGACGCCACCCTCTTCCATCGTGACCCCATAGAGTACATCTGCCTCCTCCATGGTGCCTTTCCGATGGGTAACGACAATAAACTGCGTCTGTTCAGAGAACTCACGTAAATATTGAGCGAAACGTACAACATTGGCTTCATCTAACGCTGCTTCTACTTCATCCAGTACACAGAAGGGAACGGGCTTCACCTGCAGAATAGCGAATAAAAGTGCCATCGCAGTTAACGCACGTTCGCCTCCAGATAATAGTTGAAGGTTCTGCAGCTTCTTCCCTGGGGGCTGAGCCACAATATCAATCCCGGTATCTAGCATGTGCTCCGGATCAATCAATACTAGATCAGCTCTTCCTCCTCCAAACAGCTTGGAGAATACGGTTCCGAACTCACGGCGAATAGCATCGAACGTAAATTTGAACTTTTTGGACATCTCATCATCCATTTCACGAATGACTTCATATAGCGTTGTCTTTGCTCCAACTAAGTCTTCCTTCTGTTCACTTAAAAATTGGTATCGTTCATTCACACGCTGATATTCCTCAATCGCACCCAGATTGACCTCTCCAAGGGCTGAAATCTCACGTTTTAACTCCCGAACCTCATTCTGAACCGCAGGTACATCATCAGGAATAGGATAACGCTGCTTAGCTAACTCGTAACTCAGTTCATAATCGTCACTGAGCTTCTTCAGAATATTGTCCAGCTCCACATCTAGACGGTTAACACTGATCTCGGTCTGACGAAGCTGATCCTCTACCCCTCGAAGCTGATTTCGTTGCTCTCTAGTCTCATTCTCTTCCATCTCCAGCTTCTTGGACAGTTGCAGGCGGGAAGCTCTTGAGAAATCAAGTTGTTCTGAAGATCTTTCCTTACTTAACTTATAATGATTCAAATCGTGAATTTGCTGTGAAGACTCTTTAGCATTCGTGATCAAATCGGCTTCAATCGTCGCAAGAACCGCTTTGGTCTGACGTAAGTCCTTATCCTGCGAGTTGAAATCTGATCGCAACCTACGAAGCTGCTCTTCAATAGAGAAGCACTCTTGATCGAGCTTACCTTCTCTTACTTTCATCTGAGTCAACTGACCTTGCAGCTCATCCTTAGCTGATTCACTAGCTTTACGAGCAAATTCAGCAGCCTGTATCGCTTGATGCGTAGCCTGCTCTTGTTCCTCAAGCTGTTTAAGCTTCTTCACCGCTTCTTCACGGCTAAGTGCAATCTCTTTCTCTTCATCCGAGAAACTTTTCTTCTCTTGGCCCGCCATTTCAACCTGTTCCATAACATGACGAAGTTCATGTTCAAGTTGCTTCAAATCGCCAGCTGCTTGTTGTTCTTCCATTCGCTTCTCATCGCCGAATTGCCGCAACTCATCCAATGTAGTCTGCGTTTGTGTCAACTGACTCTTCAACTGTTCAATACTATCTTGAAGTTTAATCAATTGTTTCTCGGTCTCATTAATTTCTTCATCAAGTTGATCCAATTGACGTTTACGGCTAAGCAAGCTGTTATTCTTCTTATGCTGGCTTCCCCCTGTCATGGATCCACCAGCGTTAACGATATCCCCCTCAAGGGTTACCACGCGATATCTGTATTGACACCGTGAGGCAATTTTATTAGCATGCTCTAACGATTCGGCAATAATGACATTACCAAGCAAACTCCCAACAACCGGGGCATACTTAGAATCATATTGAACCAAATCTGCTCCAATGCCAACAAATCCTTCTGCCCCTTCAATAACGGAACGATCACTCGCTGAAATATGACGAGCACGCATAACATCTAGAGGAAGAAACGTAGCTCTACCCAACTGACGCTGCTTCAGGAATGCAATCGCCTGACGGGATACAGCTTCATTATCCATTACGATATGCTGAAGGCTAGCCCCCATAGCTGTCTCCATGGCAAGTTCTAGCTTCTCTGGTACCGTAATTAATTCAGCTACTGCACCCTGCACACCACTCAGAATGGATTTACGTGAAGCCTTCAATACTTCTTTAACGCCGAGCATGAAGCCCTCGAAATCCTCTTGCATTTCCTTCATGGTATCCCGTCGGGAAGTTTGAGCTTCCCGCTTCTGTTCCCATTTGCGCAGAGCTCCTTGGCTTTCTTCAAGCAATCGCTGCACGGATTGATAACGTTCACTCGCAGCAATATATCCTCCGCGTAGTTCCCTAATCTCATTCGCCAGCTTCTCTATAGAAGAATCCATTTGTTTCTTACGTTGTAATAATTCGTCCTTCTGCGAAGTCCACTTGCCTGTCTCTTCCTCTGCCCTATTCATTCGGCGACCAAGAGTCTCCTTCTGCTGATCCGAATAACGTATTTCATTACGGGCTTGAGCCATTTCGTTCATTAGATCTAGCAAGGATCCCTTTAAGCTCTCTTCTTCATGCTGGCTGATCCCACCTGTGACGGAAGTGAGCTTAGCTTCTTCCCCTGACAACTGAATACGAAGTTGCTTAAGTTCTTCTTGTAACGCTTCTAGCTTATCCTGCAAAAGAGCTAACTCCGCTTTCTTACCCTCAAAACGTTCATCACCAGTGTTTAAAGTATCCGCCAACTGTTCTCGGTTCGTCTCTAGGTTTCTCTTACGTTCTTTAAGAACTTCTCCATAACCTTCGCTCTTCTCGTAAGCCTCACTGAATTGCAGTAACTCACTTTGGAGTGTCTCCACTTCTTGTTCAAGCTTACGTAGATCCGAGCGTTCACTTTCCAACTTCGCATCATGTGCTGATACTACAGTAGATAACTGTAGCTGCTGTTCCTGTAACACGGAGAGCTTCGCATTCGCTTCGCTCCAACTGTTATGAATTTGCTCAATTTGATACACATACATCGAGATTTCCTTGCTTTTTAACTGCTCACGAAGATGCTTGTAATGCACTGCTTTCTCAGACTGTTCTTTCAGTGGACCTATTTGATCCTCTAATTCAGTTACTAAGTCATGAATTCGAAGTAAATTTTGCTCTGTTTCATCCAGCTTACGAATAGCATCTTTTTTACGTGATTTATATTTTACAATCCCAGAAGCCTCTTCAAAAATCCCTCTTCGGTCCTCTGAGCGGGTACTTAAAATTTCTTCAATTCGTCCTTGACCAATAATGGAGTAAGCTTCTTTACCAATACCGGTATCCATGAATAATTCCGTAATATCTTTCAAACGACAGGAATGCTTATTAATTAAATACTCACTATCTCCATTACGATGAACCCGGCGCGTAATGGTTACTTCACTAAAATCAAGAGGCAGTACATGATCCTCATTGTCCAGTGTTAGAGACACCTCACCGAAATTGACCGCTTTGCGCGCATCGCTACCCGCAAAAATAATGTCTTCCATTTTGCCGCCACGTAAGGATTTAGCACTTTGCTCCCCAAGCACCCAACGAATTCCGTCGGAAATATTACTCTTACCGCTGCCATTAGGACCTACTACTGCTGTTATACCTCTGACAAATTCCATTTCTGTTTTATCGGCAAAAGATTTGAAACCCGTCAATTCAATCCTTTTCAGAAACATATTCCCCAAATCACCTCTAAACCTTATAATACCACAAGTTCTTCTACTGAAAATACTAGCTAAACTAGTGAGAGTTCAAAAAGTCGACTATTCAGCACCGAGAAGGTGAGTACAGACCGAGGAAGGAGTAGCGGAGTGTAGGCAAACCTACATGAGCAACGGACTTCGAGGGGTGAACTCAGATTCGATGTCGAATAATCCTCTAGTGTTACTTCGTGATCAATAGATGACTTTTTGAACAACCTCTAATCACATTCATAGCAAAGAGCAAAGAGCAGTCTATGGACACAAGTATGCATCCCTAGTTTGAGACTACTCTTTGCTCTTTAGTTATGAATGACCTATGCACCAAAGCATTAGGATTCCTTAATTTTCAACCGACCGAGAGCAACTGCCGCAGCTTGCTGCTCAGCCTCTTTCTTCGAACGACCGCTACCACTACCAAGACACTCATTTCCCATATACACTTCAGAAACAAATTCTCGCTCGTGAGCAGGTCCTCGTTCTTCGACGATCCGATATTCAATCAGCCCCATATTATGTTGCTGTGTCAGTTCTTGAAGCTCTGTTTTGTAATCGCTCATTTGCTGTTTTCCACTCGCAGATACTTGAGGAAACACATAGATATCCAAGAACTTCCTTGCTGCTTCAATTCCTTGGTCTAGATACAATGCTCCAATAAAAGCTTCAAATACATCTGCTAATAGCGCAGGACGTGTACGCCCACCTGTAAGTTCTTCACCTTTACCTAGCAGTACATATTGTCCAAATTCTAGAGTCACCGCAAACTTAACAAGGGACGGCTCACATACAATAGCGGCACGAAGCTTAGTAAGTTCACCTTCAGGGCGCGTTGGGAAGAGATTGTATAGATACTCCGATACTGTTAACTCCAATACCGCATCTCCTAGAAACTCCAAACGCTCATTATCATGATGTTGGCTGAATCGGTGCTCATTGACGTAAGATGCGTGGGTAAAGGCCTGCTTCAATAGCAGCTTATTGTGAAATTGGATATCAAGTTGCTGCTGTAACTGTTTCAGATCTCCACTCAACAAACCGTCCCCTTACGCATCATATTTTTTCAAAATAATGGTCGCATTATGACCACCAAACCCGAATGAGTTAGACATAGCGACTTGGATGTCAGCTTGTCTCGGAACATTCGGAACATAGTCTAAATCACATTCCGGATCCGGTTCATCTAAATTAATAGTAGGCACCAGTGTCTGGTTCTGTATTGAAAGACCGCAAATGATCGCTTCCACTCCCCCAGCAGCACCCAGTAAGTGACCTGTCATAGACTTCGTTGAACTTACTGCAACCTTGTAGGCATGATCACCAAGAGCAAGCTTAATGCCTATCGTTTCCGACTTGTCACCCACAGGTGTTGATGTTCCATGCGCATTAATATAATCAATATCTTCTGGCTTAATGCCTGCATTACGGATAGCCATCTTCATACAACGAGCAGGTCCATCAGGATCCGGTTCTGTCATATGATGAGCATCTGCACTGAGACCATAACCAATCACTTCAGCCACGATGTGTGCACCGCGCTTCTGCGCATGTTCCAAGGATTCAAGAACCATAACTCCAGCTCCTTCTCCCATAACGAAACCATCACGTCCTTTATCAAACGGACGACTCGCCTTACTTGGCTCATCATTACGAGTTGACATAGCACGCATAGCGCAGAACCCCGCTACTCCCGTCGGACGAATTGTCGCTTCTGCACCACCACAGATCATAACATCAGCTTCACCATTCTGAATCCAATTGAAGGAATCACCGATAGCATGAGAGCCTGATGCACATGCGGTAACCGTAGTCGTGTTAGGCCCTTTAGCTCCAACCAGAATGGACAAATGGCCTGAGGCCATATTCGCGATCATCATCGGAATAAAGAAAGGACTTACACGTTTGGGACCTTTCTGAAGTAGTACATTATGCTGATCTTCAAGAGTACCCAGACCTCCGATTCCAGAACCAATAATAACGCCAATACGACTAGGGTCCTCTTCATTCTTAATATCAAGACCGCTATTCTTTATAGCACTCATACCAGCAGCTACTGCAAACTGAACATAACGATCCATTTTGCGAGCTTCCTTACGTTCAACGTATTCCTCTGGGTTGAAATCTTTCACCGAAGAAGCAATTTGTGTAGCGTAGTCAGTAACATCAAAGGCCTCAATTTGGGAGACTCCGGATTTCCCTGCCATCAGGTTGTCCCAAAATGTGTCCAAATCTTTACCCAGTGATGTCATGACACCCATACCTGTTATCACGACTCTATGTTTCAAAATACACCCACCTCTATATAAACTGCATATGCCATATTATTCGTAATTCACAAAATGAGGAGAAAGTCCCGCCTATATATAATCAGGTACGGGACTTACCATGGTTCACTTAGGTATGAGATTGTATGTAGTTAACTACTTCACCCACACTTGTAATTTTCTCTGCATCTTCATCAGAGATTTCAATATCAAATTCATCTTCTAATTCCATTACTAATTCAACAACGTCTAAAGAATCAGCACCAAGATCATCTTTAAAAGATGATTCTAGCGTAACTTCAGCTTCGTCAGCACCTAAACGATCGACAACGATGCGTTTTACACGCTCCAATACATCGGACATCCGGTTCACCTCCTCTTTGGTATTATACGAGAATTTTTTTCAAAATGCTACATTACCATTCCGCCGTCCACATGTAGTGTCTGGCCCGTCATGTATGATGCACCATCAGACGCTAAAAAAGCAACTACTTTTGCAATTTCTTCTGGTTGCCCTAGTCTTGCCAGCGGAATATCTGCAGAAAGTTTACTCCGTACTTCCTCTGACAATTCCTTAGTCATATCTGTATCAATAAATCCAGGAGCCACACAATTGACTGTAATGCCACGTGAAGCAAGCTCCCGAGCAGATGACTTGGTAAGACCAATTACGCCTGCTTTCGCGGCTACGTAATTAGCTTGCCCCGCATTCCCAAGAACCCCAACTACAGATGAAATATTAATAATCCGACCATAACGTTGCTTCATCATAGGTCGTGTGACTGCCTTTAAACAGTTAAATACACCTTTAAGATTGGTTTCAATCACTTGATCAAATTCTTCTTCTTTCATGCGCATAATTAAATTATCTCTAGTAATCCCTGCGTTATTCACTAGGATGTCAAGACGTCCCCATGCACTGATAGATTCCTTCACCAAGTTCTCGGCCTCTTCACTTTTGCCAACATTAGCTTGCAAGGCAATAGCTTCTACACCCATGGCTTGTATCTCTACCACAACTTCTTGCGCGGCGGCTTCATTTCCAGAATAATTAACGATGACATTAGCGCCATTCCCAGCTAAGGTTAGAGCGATGCTACGCCCTATTCCACGGGATGCTCCTGTCACCAGTGCAACCTGTCCACTTAAAGGTTTGGACATTCAATTTCCTCCTTTCCTCAAGTATACACTTGTTTTTATCCAATAGTTTCAATATTTTCCAAATTGTTGATATTGATCAATGTAAGATTTTTATCGATTTTTTTGATTAGTCCTGTTAATACGTTTCCTGGTCCGATCTCGATAAACGTATCTACACCTTGCTGAATCAGATAGTTAATGCTATCCTCCCACAGAACAGGCGAATACACTTGTTTCACTAACAAGTCACGAATTTCTGCGCCACTTGTAACTTGCTGTGCAGTCACGTTAGCGACAAGCGGAATCGCAGGCTCATTAAACTGCACAGAACTCAGTCTAGCTTCAAGCTGTTCTGCTGCTTCCTTCATCAATGAAGAGTGAAAAGGGCCGCTGACTTCAAGCAGAATCGCTCTCTTGCCACCTGCTTCCTTCACCCGTTCACATGCAGCAGCAACACCTGCTTGTGAACCAGAAATAACAATCTGCCCTGGGCAGTTGATATTCGCAAGTTCTACCAAATTCCCTGCCTCCGTAATGCTTTGACAAAGACTTGCCAAACTTACTCGATCCGCTCCAAGCACAGCAGCCATAGCCCCTTGCCCTTCTGGAACAGCTTGCTCCATGAATTGACCACGAGCTCTCACAATGGATACTGCATCTTCTAACGATAGAACGCCAGATGCTACAAGCGCGCTATACTCACCTAAGCTATGTCCTGCAACATAATCTGCTTGGATTCCCTTACCTCGAAGAGCCTCCAAATAAGCAATACTCGTAGTCAGCAAAGCAGGCTGCGTATTAAAGGTCTTCTTCAACTCACTGTCAGGCCCTTCAAAAATCATGGAAGTCAGCGGAAACCCTAAAGAAAGATCTGCTGATTCAAAGATTTGCCGAGCTTCTGCTACAGTATCATAAATATCTTTACCCATACCTACCGATTGAGCTCCTTGTCCCGGAAACACCAATGCTACTTTCCCCATTGTACAACTCCTCACCAATCTATCATATTTCTACCAGACTAATACCGAAGCGCCCCAGGTCAATCCACCACCGAACCCAACCATTAAAACTGTATCTCCTTCTTTCATTCGGCCCTGCTCAGCAGCTTCAACAAGCGCAAGCGGGATGGATGCAGCAGAAGTATTAGCATACTTATCGACATTAATTACACATTTCTCTGGCGGTAAATCTAAGCGTTGCATAGCCGATTGAATAATTCGAATATTCGCTTGATGCGGTACGAACAAATCTATATCTTCTTTTGTTTTTCCAGCTTTATTCAATACAGCCTCTGTTGCAGATCCCATCACACGTACAGCAAATTTGAACACTTCGCGTCCATTCATGTATATGAAATGTTGCTTACTCTCAATAGTAGCTGTGGATGCAGGCAATCTAGATCCACCTGCTTCAAGTTTAAGCAAGCCGCCTCCAGCTCCCTCAGCGCCTAGATCAAAGGAAAGGAATCCACGTCCTTCAGGCACTTCTCCAATGACAACAGCACCCGCTCCATCACCAAACAATACACAGGTATTACGATCCGTATAGTCTGTAATTCTAGACAAACAGTCTGCTCCGATAATCAGTGCGTTATTATACATTCCTGTGCGGATAAAGTTCGTAGCAGTAGCTAAGCTATACACGAATCCTGAACAAGCAGCCGATAGATCGAAGGCTGCCGCTTTTTTGGCACCTAGTTTCTCCTGTACAATACATGCTGTTGACGGAAAAATAGTATCTGGCGTCACGGTAGCTATAATGATTAGATCCAATTCATCTGCGGTCATACCTGCAGATTCTAATGCCTTCAAGGCTGCTTCATAAGCCAAGTCAGACGTCGCTTGATCAGGTGCCGCAATATGTCGTTCCCGAATCCCTGTGCGACTTACAATCCACTCATCGTTCGTATCTACCATTTTCTCTAAATCGCTATTAGTCAATATTTTCTCCGGAACATACTTCCCTGTTCCAATAATCCCTACGGGTCTAAGACTACTCATAACATCACTCATTCCTAGTAATTTCCTTAGATATACTTTGAACTAACTCATTCTCAAGAGCAATTCTTGTCTGACGAACGGCATTCTTGATCGCATTGCCATCAGAAGAACCATGACTCTTCATCACGAGACTACTTAAACCTAGCAGGGGCGCTGCCCCATGTTCCTTATAATCAAGTTTCTTCTTTAGACCCCTCAATTGAGGCATCAACAGAGCTGCACCAAGTTTACTTCTCCATGTCTGACTGAATTGTTCTTTGAGTAAAGTAAACATGGAACCCGCCGTACCCTCCAGCGTCTTCAACAAAATATTACCTGCAAAACCATCGCAAACAAGCACATCGCATTGATTACCTGACATGAGATCACGCGCCTCCACGTTGCCGACGAAATGAATCGGCATCTCTTGCAAAAGTGGGAATGCCTCCTTTGTTAGCTCATTTCCTTTTCCCGGCTCCGTCCCCACATTCAAAAGACCTACACGCGGCTTCGCAACACCCTGTACCTTCTGACGATACAAACTGCCCATCAAGCCAAACTGAGCTAAGTGCAGCGCTTTAGAGTCCATATTGGCACCCAAATCCAGCGCTAATACGCCTTGACCATCTAATGTAGGAATCATAGGTGCTAATGCCGGACGTTCAATGCCCTCCATACGACCCACCACTAGTAACCCTGTGGTCATCAGTGCGCCTGTATTTCCTGCAGAGATCATAGCATCAGCCGTGCCTTCTTTCAGCATCCTCCCGGCCACCACCATTGAAGCATCCTTCTTACGTCGAACGGCTCTAACAGGTTCATCCTCCGAATCAATCTTCTCACTAGCATGGTGAACACTGAGATTAGAAGGTACGTCCTTACCTTTCAACAAAGGATCAATCTGACCCTGATCTCCAACTAATATAATATGTACATCTTTCCATTCAGCGGCAGCTGCAAGCGCGCCTTCTACATTACAACGAGGAGCATGGTCCCCACCCATAGCATCAATGGCGATCTTCATGCTGTATTCCTCCCTCAATGTTATCTTCGCCTGCAGATCTGTAGATTAGGAAATTGCCTTGAAAGACCATCTCTTCACCCACATAGGTAAATACTTCGACTTTAGCTTTCCCCTTTTGTCCAGCCATAGATCTCACGTATGCTTTAGCGATACACTTCTCACCTAGATGAACGGATCGCAAGAAACGAATATCTGCTGAAGCAGTCAATGCGATCTCATCATTAATAACCGCTACTGCAAGGGAGTTGGCCTGACCGAATATGTCATGACCACGTGCAATAAGTGTTCTTGAGAACACATGCTCTTCACCAATCTCAAACAAGGAAATGCCACTCTTATCCAGCTGCAAGTCCACTATTTCTCCCACAACTTCATTCAGAGGCAAAGACCGGACTTGGTCGTACGAATGCTCCGCCATCTGTTTAATCCGTTCGCGAAGTTCTGGTATTCCAAGCTCCATACGATCTAGCCGGATCGTCTGAATACTCACTTTCAGCTTTCGTGTCAACTCACGGTCCGTAACAAAAGGATTACCTTCAATGAGGGATAGTAACTCTTGATGGCGCTGTTTCTTGGACAAACGTTCTATGACGTTACACCTCCTTATGATTCAGATAAGATGAAGACAGGCTTTATATAAGGATAATCGACTTCACCGTCCCCAAAGGACGGTATTCGTTTACCGATAAAAAGTAGATTAGAGTTTATACTTTTTAATATTTTCAATAAACACGTATACTTAGAACCTGGTACTAATATTTAGTATAAATCATGCTGCACTAAAAAGAAAGTCCCCTCGGGACAAATGCACCTTGTGAGCTTATTATTCCAAATGAATTCAAAAAAAATAGCACCTCACCAAAGATGAAGTACTACTTGTTTGTAATTATTGTGAAATAATTTCTCTTGCTTTGTACGTTCCGCAAACTTTACATACGTGGTGAGCAAGCTTCATTTCTCCGCATTGTTCACATTTCACCATACCCGGCACTATCAATTTAAAGTGAGTACGACGTTTGTCACGACGTGTTTTGGACGTTCTCCGTTGAGGTACTGCCATGTTAACACCTCCTTATTTCAATCAACCCATTATTGGGATGAATGTTACATCAATCAAAAAATAAATCTTTCAGCCCTGCAAGCCGTGGATCAACTACTCTCGTGTCGCAGTTACAGGTGCTATTGTTCAAGTCTATTCCACATCTCTGGCATAATCCCTTACAGGAAGACTTACAGAGTGGAATCTGGGGTAAATACAGCAGAAAAGTTTCTTCCACAAATGGGATAAGATCCACCATGTCATGATCCACGTAAATGGTCTCGTCATCTTCATCCTGAAGCTCTTCAGGCTGCTTCACCAGCTTGAAACGTTCATGAAACGGAATGTCTAATTGTTCGTGGACTGATGTCAAACAGCGTGAACACACCATTTCAACATGCCCAGCAAGCTTACCTTGAACCTCTACCATATTATCTAACAAGTCTGTGCCTATAAAGGTCGCTTGCAAATCCGCATGAACGGGTTCTACAGCAAGAATATCTCTTCGGCCTTCCACTGCGCGATCTATGTCCACTGATTCATGGAACTGTAGGGGTCCTTCCAACTTTACCATTGCACGAAATTCAAAATGCATCATTATCACTCCAAACAAACAAAATTTATTATACCGAGATATGTGGATGTTTGTCAACAGGTAACACCAATATGGTGTAGCATTATTTTTTCAGAAGTAGACCGATTTTATGTTATATTTCTTAAAAGAATGCATTCTAGAAATAATATCATATCACATCTGTCCTGAGGAGTTGAGCGTAAATTGAGTACTGTAGGCATCATTGTTGAATACAATCCTTTACACAACGGTCATGTACACCATTATAGCAGAGCCAAAGAAATAACGGGCGCTCAGCATACCATCGCTATTCTAAGTGGCCCATTCCTGCAACGCGGCGAACCCGCACTCGTTAATAAGTATGCCCGAACAGACATGGCACTAGCCATGGGGGTTGACCTTGTGATTGAGCTTCCAACCGTATATGCGGTACAACCTGCAGAATGGTTCGCATTCGGAGCTGTAGCACTTCTGGAAGCCACTGGCGTCGTCGATAGCCTCTGCTTCGGTACGGAGACTGGGACACTAGAGCTACTACTCCCGCTATCGCACAAGTTAGCAACAGAAAGCGAGTCAATGAAGAAGGAGATATCTAAACTTCTTAATCAAGGAATGAGCTATCCTACAGCCTATAGTACAGCGGTTGGCAACCTCTCTAATGATCCATCTGATAAGGAAGATATTGTATCATTATTACAACAGCCCAATCACAGCCTGGGTCTTCATTATCTAATTGCACTTCAACGTTTAAAGAGCAACATCGTTCCATACACGATCCCGAGAGAAAGTGCAGGCTACCATGACTCCACACCTTCAACGTCTAACATTGCCAGTGCTACAGCTATAAGACGCCTTGTGCTAGAACAAGACTTCCAAGCGGCGGCTCCTTACGTGCCCTCATACACGCTTGAGATTATGCGTAAAGAATTTGATGCTGGGCGAGGTCCTATCGGTTGGGAATCATTCAGACAAACACTTATGCATCAATTACTAACCCAGAGTACAACTGAGTTAGCTCAGTTCCACGAGGTCACAGAGGGCCTAGAATATCGTATTAAGAAGCTGCTACCTACTGTTGTAAATCTTACCGTCAGAGACCTGCTACATAGCTTAAAAACAAAACGCTACACGCATACCAAGCTTCAACGTATGCTTGCACATATTCTACTCCATCACACTAAACAAGAAATGTCTGCGATCTGCTTAGGAGAAGGACCTCAATATTTACGAGTTCTAGGCTTTAGCCCTAGTGGGCAAAAACTTCTGAAACAAATGAAAAAAACGGCGTCACTACCTATTGTAGTTAAACCGTCTAATCATAGCCATACTCATCTGGAACGCGATCTACAGGCATCCGCAGTGTATGCCAATGCGTACCATCATCTGAACAACCGAGAAATGTTCCGCGATTACTTCGAGCCACCCATCAAGGCTTAGCTTCAAGATTATTCATATAAAGTAAAGCATCTTCTAAGGTAGAGACGGGGACTAATTTCATGGTTGTGTCGATCTTATCAGCCTTTGCCTTAGCCTCTTGATAGTTGTCCTTTGGCACAAAAAAGATTTCCGCATTCTTTCTATCTGCAGCAACAATCTTGTGCTTAACACCACCAATGGGTCCTACCGTTCCACCCTCTACAATCGTTCCTGTACCTGCTACTCGGTATCCTTTGGTCAAGTCACCTTCCGTTAGCTGATTATAGATTTCCATCGTAAACATAAGTCCTGCGGAAGGTCCTCCAACTTGAGTGTTTACAAACTCTACCTGTTTCCCAGGATCATCTGTTGTTACCTTCTGCATCGTAGCAATGATGATCCCAAGACCTGGACGAGTCTTAGATCCATCCTTAATGGCTACCAAGGGTACATTTTCGACCAAAGACTCCCCACCACGCTTCAACTTAACAGATACAACATCCCCTACTTTTTTGTTGGTTAGAAGAGAAGTCAAAGCGACGTTATCAGATGCGGGTTGCCCTTCTACCTCGACGATTCTGTCTCCTGGATTGAAATACTTACGATTATCTGCTTCCTTCGGAACAGAGAACACAAATAGGTATTCTGGCAATATTTGATAAGGTATCTTAGCTTCCTTATACGCCGCCTCCATTGCAGATGATTGCGAATTACTCATGTAAAAGACTTGTTCCGCAGCATATTCATCTTCACTTTTCTCACCTAATCTAGACTGTTTCTTGTCTACCTCTGCATTAGGGTTAAAAGAAGAAGCCGCTAGTAAAGCGATATTGGCATACCTAGCAGACACCGTCGTCATCATAAACGTTCCTTGCTCCGCCATATCACCGTCTTGTACACTTATCATTGGCTTTACTTCTTCCGCACTTCCTGGCTGATATATAATATAGGGCGTTGGCATAAATACAACTACGTATACCAGCATCACAACCATAACTATGTATACGGATAACTTAAAGCCTAACGAGTTTTTAAATTTATACATCTTGTTCTCCCTCCCAAGATGAACACATATTCACCACAATGTACATGCTGGTCTTATGTGACTCTTATCTGCATAAATTAAATGAGCAATAGCTTGTTCTGTATTTATATATATTGTTCACTTAAAGAGGTGATGCTCATGATAAGAAATCGAAAATATCTGCTGCCTGCTCCAGTAGTCACTGTGATGCTAGGTGCACTTTCCATCCTACTCGTCATTGCCATTGTCAGTTCCCCTGAGCTCACCTTTCAGGCTTCCCTTCAAGGCCTTTCCCTATGGTGGCATATCGTCTTTCCCGCTCTGCTTCCTTTTCTCGTTCTCTCCGAGATGTTAATTGCATATGGTTGGGCACACGGTATGGGTGTACTTCTTGAACCCTTAATGCGAAAAGTATTCGGTCTTCCAGGTGCAAGTGGCTGGCCCCTTGTCATGGGGTTAACGATAGGATATCCTGGTGGTGCACAAGCAACCATGCAATTAGTTGAACAAGGCGAGCTAAGCCACTCCGAGGCGGAAAAATCAGCTGTGTTATCACACTTCTGCAACCCTATGACGGTTATCGTTGTCATTGGTATTGGTCTGATTGGACATCCCATTGCCGGTTATTGGCTACTAGGTATTCATTGGTTATCTGGCATTATTGCTTTTCTTACGTTAAAAGTATTCAGTAGAAATGAACGTAGCATAACACCCAAGATCACACTATCCCAAAAGTCCATTAACCCTCCGTCTCGTTCATCGCTCATTCGTCGAGTTATAACTGCCATGGAACAAGCCCGTATCCGGGATGGTCGCAGCTTTGGCAAATTACTTGGAGAAGCTGTCGCTCACGCCGTTCAGACACTTATGATTGTTGGTGGGTATATCATTATATTTGCGGTCATCATTCATATCGTCAGCTTTTTTATATTGCCCCAAATTCCAAGCTACTACGTAGCTGGATTATTCGAAGTACACTTAGGCGCCAAAGCGCTAAGTTCGGCTCCAAGTCTTTCACCCATCATAAAGTGGTCTCTTCTCTCAGCACTCATTGGCTGGAGCGGTCTATGCGCATTACTCCAGTCCATCTCTCTTCTTAAAAAAACTGGAAAAGGATGGTTAACCTATACTACGGTCAAACTGCTACATGGTGGATATGCATTTGTAATTACCCTTCTTGTATGGAGGCCTTTGGAACAATTAAGCCGGGATATTCAGCCTACATTTATGGATTCCTCATATGTCCCTTGGCGTTCATTAGACACGCCGAATATATGGTCTAAAATACCCCTGCTATTAGAATGGCAAGGGCTTATACTGGGATTTTTACTTATTGTCTCACTTATGATGGCCTTAATTACTTCGACTCGTCGTTCTCGTTAAATTTCGCGTGTAGCGCTTGACTTACTGCTGGACAAACCCATTCGCTCAAATCACCATTAAAGTGTGCAATTTCTTTCACTAGACTAGAACTTAAGTAGGAATATTTCGGATTAGTCATCATAAAGATTGTCTCTGCATCTGGATTTAACTTATGATTCGTAGAAGCAAGCTGTAG
>DASXLR010000077.1:0-3642 GCA_036496075.1 Paenibacillus sp.
GCACCAGATACACTGCTGACCATTAATGGGGATATCCCTGACCGTGAGACCGGCTTGAAGCTGGCTGAGCAATATGGCGTAGATGGCATTATGATTGGACGCGGTATTTTCCAGAATCCGTTTGCTTTTGAGAAAGAGCCGAAGGAACACACTAGTGAAGAATTCCTTGATCTGCTACGGCTGCATTTGGATCTCTTTGATCAATATTCAGGACAGGAGCCACGTTCGTTCAGTCCTCTTGCCCGCTTCTTTAAAATATATGTCCGGGGATTTCGAGGAGCAAGTGAGCTCAGGAATAGCTTGATGAACGCGAAATCAACAAATGAAGTGCGTGCTTTGCTCGATGAATTTGGAAGTAAGGAACACGATGAGGCGGAGTAACGTGGAAGTTAACATCTCTTTGTTAAGGGAATGTGCGAAATGGGAGAGGGAAGACTGGAAATCCATGTGACTGTTTGAAATATAATTAAAGCTAAACAGCAATTCTTCCAAATAATTTTGGGAGAAAGCAGTTTAGCTTTTTTGCATTATTCTAATTCAATAGATAAAGAATAAGCCCGCGATTTTATTGAAAAAGGCCTAGGGCATTAACGCGTATACTCCAGTTGTGCCATCGCGAGGGGCTGAGGATTAGCAAGCACCCATAACACCGCCAACTCGCATAATCTAGCAGGCGCATCCATAATCCGATCCATTGCGAAGTCTACCGGCCAAGTCTGCTGCCTCTTGGAGAAGTACCGGAGCTAATGGCGCACCACTGCCAAGGTGCCGAGTCAGCGCATCCAGCATCTTACGATACTCAGCATCCCAGTTTCCACCGCCATTATTCAATACTTCATGAGAGACGCGTCCTGTGATGCGGATCACCTCTCCCTGCACCGTTTGCGCATGGCCCTGAGGCGGGATGAGATATTCCCAAAGCTCTTGGTGCTGTTTGGACCAGGTGGTTGCAGTTATCTGAATGGGGGCAGTTCCATCGTTCATGATTCGATTCGCTACCGGCTCGACATCAAATAGTCGATACAACTGGAGCAGCGCGTCTAAGACTTCGTCAACGCTGTCCTTATTGAACTTTTCCCGGAAGAATTCAAAATCCTTGCCAATTCGCTTCACGGACTCTTTCATAGCCGGGGTGACCGATGCTCCGGCATTCAGCAGAATCGCGGAGATCTCCGCCATGTTGACAATAGCACTATTCCTGCAATTGACTAACCCCTTAGCTAAGGGGGGATTCCCCTGTTTATTCTCTATGTTGATATTAGCACCTTGGGTTACCAATTCCTGTTTCTATATCAATAGGAGAGGCCATTTCGTGGTGCTGTGTTATACTTTAGGTGAATGTCGTTATTGGAATTAGAGAGGTACATGTAGATGTTTAATTTAAGATGTTTGCCGCCATTCGAGCGGTAGGCTTATTGAAAATAGGAGGATCTATGTCCTGGAGTAAATTGAAGCAACAGCTGGAGAGTTTTCTCAGTCCTACGTTAGCTGGAAGAGTAGAATATCGCGCAACCGGTTATCGCTATTCACCTGATAAAGCAGGGCTTTGTTATATTTCGGTAGATAAAAAGAACGTACTCAATATGAGTGATAAAACCAGCTCAATCAGATGGTATCAGACGGAGCTGGAAATTAAGAATGATCCCAATATCGAAATTCCGATCAGCGATGATGAATTGGAAGCAATCAGAAAGGAAACAAAAGGGACCGTTCCAGAGGATCGTCTAAACGTAATTGCAAGAAATAGAAAAGTATCCGTACTCTCAAAGGAGCTTTTGTCAGAACAGGCTGCATTAAGTAAATCCAATTTTGTCGCTACAGCGAATAAGTTCTTATCTACTTCTATAGAAGAAAGCATAGAGAGCGATGATATCTTATTGAATATTCTTGCTTTGATAGACAGACGAGTTGGCAAAAAGCGGATTTTAAACATGGGAGATATGATGAAGTTAAAGCATCCGATTGTGCAATATTTTTATGAACTGCGGCGCAGTGCGTCCCGATCTTCATATCCTCCTACCGTTGTATTGTTTGAATTGTAATAATCTGATTAAAAAAATTGCGGAATTAATTTAGAAAATGGAAATAAAATAAGATAATAGTACATTCAAAATCTGTGGCATGTCTCACGGGAGCGCTACAGATAAATAAAAAACAAGGAGGTTTGAAAATGACTAATAAAAGGTTTCCTTTTAATCCCTTATCACTTTTGGTAGTTTTAGCAGTATTTCTATCCACATTCTGTGTAGCCCTACCGTCAGTAAACGCAGCCGCTAGAGGAGCATGGGCTCCAAATACCACATATGCAGTAAATGACACAGTAACCTATAGTGGAAGCACTTATACCTGTCTTCAGGCACATACTTCTCTCGTAGGTTGGGAACCGTCCAATGTTCCTGCTTTATGGCAGAAAGACGGTAGTGGCGGAACTACGCCACCAACCACACCACCGACAACGAACGGAGTAACATTCTATGCAGATATAAACTATGGAGGAAAAGCAGTGACACTCGGGATAGGCAATTATACACTGTCTCAGTTGAACACAAACGGAATTCCGAATGACTGGATGTCGTCTCTTAAGGTTCCAAGCGGTTGGACGGTTGAAGTATATGAGAATGATAATTTTGGAGGAACAAAGTGGACCTTTACTTCAGATTCTTCCTGGGTTGGCAACACGATCAATGACAAAATGTCATCGGTCAAGATTTATACGGGTTCAACATCTCCTACAGTAACAAAGCCTGCCGAGGTTCCAAGCCATATCTGGACATATGTCATCAATGCGGACAATACCTATGGGAAAGGCGGAGATTTTGCTTTATTGCTAAGTGCTGTTATCAAAAAGGAAAGCAGCTTTGGAGCAGGTTTACCAGGTAGTCCATCGGCCGGCGACGGATTGATGCAGGTAGAACCAAACACACGCAATGCGTATTTATCTCAATTCAGCTCAAAATTTGGCCGTGCGTATAATCATAGCAGTGAACAAGATCAGGTATATCTGGGCGCGTTGATTTTAAATGAGAAGATTACGAAGTTTGGAAATATCTACAACGGATTATTACACTACAACGGTGGAGATAACTGGTATCCGGGAGCTACGGATTCTTATGGCCGTCCTATTCTGGCAGATCAATATGCAAATGCAGTTTACGCTACTTATAAGGGCTATGGCGGTAAGAATTAAGGTGTTACATTGAACAGCCGATGGTAGCCCATATCTGGGGAGATAAGCCGGAATACTTTCGTCAAATGAGTATCGGCATGGCGAAAGAAGGGTTTAAAGTCATCGATATTAATATGAGTGATATTCCTAGATTTGGAAGCAAGGGTCATGTTGAGGTAGATGAACACGGAAATTAAATGGACAGTCGATAATATTTTTGGAAAACATGGCCGACTTGGCTGTGTTTTTTCTTTTGGAAACATTCAGTATCAAAAGTAATCTTAGCAGTCATTCAAGTTATAGCTTCTAGCTATAACTAGTTATGGTATTTAAGTATCTCAGCTAACCTCGTTCTACATGATATGATAATGGTATACAACGAGGGGGTTTTTACATGACTGATAAATTCCAGATCGTAGGAAGTTTATTGCGGCCCGAAGAGCTGCTGACATATAAAACGCAAATTGAACATCGTG
>DASXLR010000078.1:0-52408 GCA_036496075.1 Paenibacillus sp.
CGTTTTTTCTCCGTGTATCCAAAATTATCCTTTAATTCATCCCTGTTCCAGTATTCAAATGCTCAAATACCAATGATGCTATGAAAACTTAAGAAAACAGGAGGAAATGAGAGCTAATGCTTTCTTCATAGAGGGAGAATAATTTAAGATCAAGCGCGGTGAACCGTACCATCAATAAATGAGGTTTTTACTAAATATGTTAAAGTACACTATCAACATTGAAATTGTGGAAATATATGCGATCGAAGGAATTAGTGATGCGAACACTAAAAGAGAGACTGTTACTAATTAACCTGATGTTTATTAGTATAAAATTGAAATAAATTTTAAAAACTATTTGATTAGAAAAATTGACTAATGCGACGAAAATGTGTTAAGCAAAATGAATTCATTGCTATTGAACACGTTCGTATAGAGTGGAATAATGAGGTGAAATCTTATGTCTAAAATTGATAATATGATGGCGATTCTATGGATGTTGAATTCAGGCAGGAAAATTACTGCAAAACAAATATCTGAAAAGTTAGAGATTAATATAAGGACTGTTTACCGTTATATTGATGCACTTTCTGCCAGTGGTGTGCCGATTATATCTGACACAGGTCATAATGGGGGGTATACCCTGTTGAATAATTTTATTGAAAGTCCTCTTCTTTTTGATGTTGATGAGCAAACTGCTTTACTTCATGCTGCTGTTTTTGCAAAAGAAGCTGGATATTTTTCAGGGGAGGCATTAAACAGGGCAACATCAAAGCTAAAAATGTATTCAAATCAAGAACAGGAAAGAATGATCAAGCAGCATTTAGATGGGCTTGAAGTAATAAGTCCAATTCGAAAACCATCTATGGAGCCAATATTGAAGAAATTGGAGCAAGGTATAGTAAACGAATCATCAGTAGAAATTGAATATCATACAAATCGTGAAGAGCAGCCCAAGCGAAGGATTGTTGATCCATATGGAATTCTTTATTGGAATAATAACTGGTATGTCATTGCATTTTGTCATCTAAGGAATGAAATCCGCAGTTTTAAAGTGGGGCGAATCATCAGTATTATTCAAACGGAAATTACCTTCAATCGTCCTAAGTTTTTTTCGGCAAGTGAGTTTTTTATGAAAAACCTACTTCCAGAAGTAGAAGATAAGCAAGGACTTATCCCTTTAGTTGTTAGTGGTAAGACAAGTGCGTTGGATAACTTATGCCAGCATTGGTTTTTAGGACATCATTTCAAAGAACGGACTTCAAAGAAAGTGATATTTCTACTAGAAGAAGAAGCAATTCATACGTATGTACCGTATTTACTTTTACCCTATGGCAAATCTATTCAAGTCATTGAACCAATAAGTTTGAAGCAAAAACTTATTGAAGTTCTATATGAGTTAATTAATTATTATCAAGTTCGATAACTTTACTGACGGTAGATGTCAGTAAAGTTTTTTTATAATAGGGTATATCGACTAATTAATTTCAAAAGGAGTGTGTATTATGCATACAAAAAAAGTGTATCTTTATGTATTTGATACTATGTCAGACTGGGAGGTAGGTTATTTAATTGCTGAACTAAACTCGGGAAGGTATTTTAAAAAAGAATTAGCGCCTTTAGAGGTGGTTGCAGTAGGCGTTGATAAAAATCCTGTTACTACAATGGGAGGATTGAAAATACTACCTAGTATTTCTATTGATGAGTGTATTTTGGAAAGTACTGATGTTTTAGTTCTTCCAGGCGGAAATACTTGGATAGAAGCAATTCACGAACCTATATTGAAAAAAGCTTCTAAATCTTTAAAAGAAGGTACTGTTGTTGCGGCGATTTGTGGTGCAACAGTGGGACTTGCAAAGATGGGATTGCTAGACTCAAGAAGGCATACAAGCAACAATCTAGAATATATGAAAATGATTTGTCCTAATTATATTGGAGAAAAATATTATGAAATGGAACTAGCAGTAACTGATGGGAATTTAGTTACTGCATCAGGAATAGCTCCGTTGGAATTTGCGATGCATGTATTGAAGGTGCTAGATGTATTTGCACCAGAAACATTACATTCATGGTTCAATCTTTATCAGACTCATGAAGCAAAATACTTCTTCGAGTTAATGAATTCTATCAAATAACTGATAAGTAAATCAAAATACAATTGATAGTACTTGAGCAGTACTATATTACAAATTTAATAGTATTCACCATGCTTTAGATACTTATGTCAGCAAAGTGAGGTGTGTATTTAGATATATATGTGTAACCTATGATAAAGTAAGAAATAAATAAAATCTAAAAGTCTTAATTACTATAGTTGTAGTGATTAAGACTTTATTTTTAATAGAAAGAATGAAAATATAATTACTTGGTTATATAGAAAAAATCGCACTTAGCACTGATACGAAGAACCGTACCACAAATCATTGAACTAAAACCAGCTAATATCTTGTCAATATATTTCTCTTAATTTCTTTGAACTCTAGCGTTTTAGATCTCTTTAATAATGAAGTTCTAGCTTGCCAACTATCCAACCGCAATGATTTCCAACTTGTATCAGATACGGTGAAGCAACTAGATGTACCAGAAGCACTTTTACACTTCGATCAAGGGTTTCAATACACAACGAAAACATAAATGGTGATAGACCCCCTCACAATATTTTTGTTTCACTATTTCATATTAACTAACGATGACTATAAGTAAATGAACCCAGTCTTCCGATAAAAAAGAGTACCAAAGAAATAGAAGGTTGGAGATGAGAGTAAGTGGAATTAACCAAAGGTCAACAGAACAAAAACATCAGAAATATGTCTTTAAAGGTCAAGCTGCCGCTACTTATAAGTATGTTGGTGGCGATCGTATTAATCAGTTCTAGCTTCTTCACATATCTGATTAGCTCCGAGTTATTGCTCAAGAAGAGTACAGATGAGGTAGTAGCCAATGCGGATCGGCTGGGTGAAGACTTAGATACCTCAGTTAAATTGTTGGAACAGACCTCACATTTGTTTGCAGTTAATGATACGATTCGCAAATTACTTGTCCTAAGAAGTGAGAATGAAATGTCGGATGACGAATTCTTCTCTAAGAATAACGAAGGATATACGCAATCTCTTGATCTATTACGGGAAAGCTTGGAGGTGACACAAGGCATTCAATCTTTGACAGTAACGGATACTAAGGGAATTATTGTCGCGAGCAGCTCCCCTGATAATGTCAAAGAAGATCGCTCTGATCGTGAATATTTGCAAGAGGCTCTAAAGGGGAATTTCAACGTCAGCGAAGCGCTCATATCAAGAACAACAAATACTCTAATTTCTGTGTTTACACAGCCTATTAAAGATAATAATGGCCAAGTTATAGGTGTCCTTCTCGTAACGGTTAACACCTCTTTTTTCGTGGATAAATTGGATGATATCCAAATTAACAGTGAGGGAAAGATATCTATAGTCGACCGTCTAGGCACATATATTTATGAATCCACAGACAAGAGTCTAATTGGTCAAAAGATAGATGAGGAGAAATATTCAGAAGCCATTAGTGCACAAGCGACTGAAGATGTTGTTACGAGCACAATTGATGATCCACTAAGTTATGTGCATTATACTAAGATTCCAAAGGCGGATTGGTCCGTTATTGTAGAGGATAGCTACAAGGATATTAAAAGGCCGCTTGAACAGCTTCTACAATACAGTATTATTGTAACATTAGTAGCAGTTATGATTGCTGTAGCTTGTGGTATATTCTTATCTCGTTCCATTACGAAACCGATTCTTCGATTAACCAGCTTATTCAAAAGGTTAGCTGCGGGGGATTTAACTGTATCAGCGCAAGGTAAGTACGATAGTGAGTTCAAAGATTTGGCAGATAGCTTCAACGTTATGGTTGAGCAAAATAAAACACTAATTGGTAATATGAATGCATCGATCGAAGTATTAACCTTTAGCACCGCAGAGCTCGAATCTAACTCTAAGCAGACATCTCGTTCTGTTAATGAGACTTCAGCTACAACGATGGAGATTGCCAAGGCTATGGAGTCACAGGCTCATGATACGGAGCATATGGTCGGGAAGTTCAGCCAACTAGGCGATAAGATCTTTACGATTAATCATAGAGCACAGACGGTAAAAGGTAGCACGGAAGCAATAATGGAAGTATTCCACAGCAGCAAAGAGGTTATAGATAATCTTATGAATAACAACCGTAAGAATGAAGAAGAAGTTAGCATCATCTCATCGATTACATTGAAGTTGGAAGAGAGCTCTAAGAATATCAGTAACATCACTGGGGCGATCGCAAACATTGCTAAACAAACAAATCTTCTAGCCCTCAACGCTTCTATTGAAGCTGCAAGAGCAGGCGAACACGGAAAAGGTTTTGCAGTAGTCGCTACGGAAATTCGGAAATTAGCAGAGCAAAGCTCTAAACAATCCGATGATATCTATGATATTATTCAGCAGACATTGCAGTTCGTGTCGGAGAATAACGATAGCGTGTTGGAAATTAAAGAAATTTCAGAAAAGCAGGATGAGTATGTAAATCATACGCAGGCAGCATTCCAAACGATTGTGGATAATGTATTTGAAATTACAGAACAGATCAAAGAGATGGCTAGTGAGGTAGCCCTAATGGAACAAGATAAGAATGAGGTGCTGGACGCTACGCAAGGCTTATCTGCTTCTGGTGAAGAAGTATCAGCATCAGTCGAGGAAGTGACAGCGACGATGTATGAGCAATCCTCAATGGTTCAGCAGCTTTCTGATATGGTGGGGACGATTGATCAGCTTAGCATTGAATTGAAAGAAGCCGTATCAAAATTCAATATGAAATAAAGGTTTAGAGTTCCCTTACGCTAAAAAAATCCAGATGATCAAGGACCTACATGACATTAACGATTCAGCATGTTAATGTCATGTGGGTCCTTTGCTGTTACTAAAGATGACTCCCTAATTTATTGTTGTCGCTTCCTGCTGTAAATTGGATAGCTCATATGCCCTTCCTCGTGAAGGACAGACAACCGAAAAGATGGACTACCTCTCCAGGTAGAACGGGATAGTTTTTTGTTGACAAAATAAAAACGAGGTAGTAATCTGATGAAAACATACGCTACCGTATCTAGAGGTGAATCATGCAATTGACCAGAGAAGATTGGATAAAAGCTGGATTAAATAAATTAGCCGAAGCTGGAATACATGAAGTTCGTGTCGAAATACTCGCTCGGACGCTGAAAATAAGCAAAGGGAGTTTCTATCACTATTTTCGAGACCGTAAAGAACTTCTAGATTCCATGATGGATTATTGGGAAGTCTATGCCACAAAACAGGTCATTCATAGTATTGAACAAGACCATTCCTCATTGGAGCAGCTGCTCCACATTAGCATAAAGCGGGACAAGAAAATTGAGATTGGCATTTATGCCTGGGCCAAACATGACTCTATCGTGGCATCACGTCTAGTTGATATTGAGGAACAAAGAATTAATTATATTGACATCCTGTACCAAAGGAAGGGTTTGACGCCTTCAGAAGCGATAGATAGAGCCAGACTTACTTATTTAACTTATGTAGGGTGGATGACCCGGTTTGAGACCAATACAAATTTTGATATAGAAAAAATGTTTATGATTTTATTAAATATATGATTACATATGTCCCTAATGTGGTTGTACGATCCATAGGGACATCAAAAACCCATAAACATACGGAAACGTATGTTTATGGGCTGCGAATAAATAAGCCCCATATTAGATGGAGCAAAGAGCTTATAGTATGAAGATATTATATCTTACTGTGGCATTAATGATACTTTTGGAAACCTTACTAGGGTTCTGGAGTAAGTTAAATTAAGGAGATGTGGGAGGTGTTGTAATGAAATTCGTGATGATATGTTCAACTGTAGGTATTTTGGGTCTGATCAGCATCTTACATGTTTATTGGGCGTATGGGGGGCGTTGGGGTGTCGGTGCGGCCATACCTTCGAAAGCGGGGGAGTATAAACCTACTTTTGTTCCTGGTAAGATAGGTACACTATTTGTGGCTATCCTTCTTCTAATGGTATGCTTCATTCTTCTAATTCAGGGTGGTTATATACATTACTTTATAGCAAATACCCTAACAAGAGTAGGATGTATAGTTTGCACTTCTGTTTTCTTTCTTCGGGCGATAGGTGACTTTAGATATATAGGATTTTTCAAGAAAATAAAGAACACTGTATTTGCTCGAAATGATACGTGGTTCTATAGTCCACTTTGTTTGTATTTAGGGTTAACATGTCTGATTACTTTGTTGTAGGAGTGATGATCAACATGGTGGTCATACATACGGAACTTCATTACATTTCACAAGACCCATTAAATGAATTGGTTTACAATATTTTCTTTTAAATATATAATTTGTACATGCTCCTTCTCTAATAATATGTATAAGGGGAGAATACAATGAATATTGCGGCAATGAGAGAGAGTATTGATGAAGAAATACGGGGAAGGGACCTTTTTAAGAAATACAACACGGTCTCGTCAATTGATATTTTAGAAGTTATAGACTTAAAAGAGAGATTAGAGCAATTCAGTTGGGGAATATTGTATTTATACATACACTCCTTTAAGAATGATCAAATAGGAAAGCAAGATATAGCTATTGCGGCAAACGTTGAAATGCTTTGCCTATCCTCAAAAATACTGGATGACTTTCTTGATGAAGATACCTCTATCAGTGAAATAATCAGTAAGCAGAATATAGTTCTATTATTTACCAATTTTTTGATTGAATCGTTGAAACATCTTTGTTATCATCCCTCCTATGAGCATGGTCTTGTGTACTTGCAAGAAGCGATTTATGGAGAGTGGCTGGATGTTAATAAAACCGTACTTGATGGTATTACTGAACAGGAGTACTTGGACAATATCATTCAGAAAACAGTCTCTATCTTTAAGTTTGTAGCCGTATTCGCAAATCCGGAAGAGCGGTCTCTTTGGGATGATTTCTCAATTTATGCGGGCACAGCTATGCAACTGTCAAATGATATAAATGCTATCTTTAATGATGGCAAAAGCGATTTATTAAAATTAAAACCGACGCTTCCTTTGCTTAAATCACTCAATGTGCTTAATGAGGATAAGAAAGCGGAAATGGAAAGGATGTTCTCATCCATTCTGAAGGGCGACACGTGTCTAGATCCGATCAGAGAAGCTATAACAGCTAGCGGCTCTTTAGATTATTGTCTGTTATTACGTGAATTGTATAAGGAAAAATGTACTGAATTGCTTAATGAGCATTTTCCTGAGAAAGAGCTTTTAGTACAAGAGTTATTGGAATATTTGGAATTGGTAAATTAGATGGACAATAAGCTGATTGGCTTTATTCCTATCAATGCTATATTAATGATCATTACCATTGTCTATTTCAATAATCAGAATAGTAGTGGCCTGGCAAATGACGTTATTTTTAGTTGTTTCCTAATATGTATAGGTACTGTTGTATACTTGAATTCTTCCAAAATATCCGCTTCTAAATGGTTCATAATACTGATGTATATTACGGCATGGATATTGCTTTTGCTGAATGGACCTTCTCGTGTTTTTTACGGTATAAGTCGTATTCTCATGAGCTTAGCACCCATCGTACTGTTTATTTTTTTTGTACACTTTACCAACATTCCTCGTAAACGTCTCTATAAAAAGTGTTGTGTTTTGCTTTTAATATCTGGTCTTTTTACTTCGATCGCCTTGCTTAGTTTTAATGAGTATCTAAGCTATTGTTTATTTATCCATCTCCTTTTTGCGATATTTTATTGCATTTACCTTTCATCTAAGTACAAGTCTAAACAGCGAAAAATACTACGGCGGTATCAAACCATTTTAAACTTGGCGATGCTGGTGTCATTACTACCCTTTATTATTACGCATACTTTTTTACGAAACTTACTTTCAGAAGAGGTTCAGCTATATTCCATATATACATTTATTGTTTTGCCTATTGTCGTTGGGTATATCCTAATTAACCGAAATGAACTGCAAATAGGTGTCAATTATAGATTTTTAGCAAAGATTGCACTCATAACACTAGGTGAAGTTGCTGTATTTATTATTTTTTGTATTTATGTAACAGACCTTTCCCTAATACAATCACTATTGATTTTGTTTGTAGCGAGTATCATCTTTTTTAGCTCTTTATTAATTCAAAGGCACTTTTCTACCCAACAATTATACATAGTGAATCAAACGAAGGAAAAATTAGAGAAAGAACGACTCGAAATTTTGCAGAAAATTACTTACGATAGTTATCTATCTACATTAAGTAATTTGATCAATCAATTCATTCAGAAAACGATTTCTTTAAATGGTACCTTAATTATTTGGAAAGAAAATCATCAGAGCTTCATCTTGGAGCAAAGTGGTGTATTTGAACATTTATCATTAAAGAAATATAACCAAAATCAGTTAAAAGGCACATTGAACACGATAACTTTTGAGCAAAAGCAATATTTTTCATTTCCTTTAAAGTATAAGAATATAGTTAATGGTTGGTTGATTGTCGGCCAAAAATTAAATCAGGAAAAGTTCACGCCGGAAGATATCAATAAGATAACGATCCTAGCCGATACGATTTGTGAAATACTAAAAACAACAGAAATCCTGCATGGAAATCAGCAACGTTACATTCAATTGCCCAGCATAAAATATGACGAATATCTTAATATCACTTTGGTGCAAAAAGTTGAAGAAATCAGGCGGAATTTCGCTTTATATTTGCACGATGACATATTGCAATCGATACTTGCAGTTAAGAATATGACGGAATCATTGGAAACACCTCAGAAAGATACTCAGCAACTTATTTTAACGACTTTCCAAGATTTGAATAAATCTATCAGAGAAGAAATGTTCGATATCTATCCCTCGACGTTGTCTGATCTGGGACTTTATCAAAGCATTAGTATTATGTGCGAGAAATTGAAGCGAGAAGCTGTTCATCAGCCGCATTTAAAAATACGATTAGAAGCTGAACCCTTATTAGAAGTGGATAACAAACTGCGATATACCATTTTTAGAACGGTTAAAGAACTGCTACAGAATGCCATTAAACATGCTCAGGCCAATGAGATTATGATCTCTCTTAATATGTTGAACAATCCTATTCTTATTATAGATGTCATTGATGATGGCAAAGGCTTTGATATTGTAGCTGATCTCGAGAAAAATAGGTATACAAATCATATTGGGCTGCTAACGATTAAACAAGAAATAAATGATTTACAAGGTGAGTTCACCATTAAGAATAATATGGAATCGGGAACACATATTCAAATTAGAATCCCAATGAAAGGAACCGAGTAAACTATGCATATTATGTTATTTGATGATCATGAACTCTTTGCCAAAAGCTTAGAAATTTCAATGAGTAGTAGTATTACTAATTTTGAAACACATACCTCTCCCGCAAACATTCTGAACATTTTGGAAAAAAAGCTACCGGACATACTGTTGATGGATATTCATATGGGTGATTTTAATGGGTTGGAGATTTCACAAATGATATTGGAAAAGTACCCTAGTCTGAAAATAATTTTTCTGTCGGGTTACGACTTGATAGAGTATCATAATAAAGCCATTAAAATGGGGGCAAAAGGGTTCATTAGCAAAAATATATCGATTAATAGTCTGATTGGGAAAATAAAAATGGTTGCAGACGGTGCCATTATTTTTCCTAAATATGATTCTGAAATTGAACCACTCACAGATCGGGAGAAAGAAATTTTACAATTAACCTCAGAAGGGCTAAAACAGCAGGAGGTTGCGGATAAACTATTCATAAGTCGCCGAACGGTCAATAATCATATTCAAACCATTAACGAAAAATTCAGTGTTAATTCTAGTATTGCCGCAACGGTACGTGGAATTGAGCTAGGGATTGTTAAATTAAAACATAAAAAATAAAGACTGCTTGCCCTATCTAGTCAGCCCCTTGTTTTTACTGAAAAAAACGACGAACTGCGCCTGCTACAGAGTGGCTTACAGTTTCGTCGCAACATCATCACTATCTTCTTTAACAAATATTAATATGTCAGAGGGTAAACATTGTAAGTTGTCACATAATTGGTCTAATAATTCAAATCGTATAGACTTGTGCTTACCATTTTTTAGATTAGATAGATTTGATGGTGTAATGCCTATTTTCTTCGAAAGTTCTATCAGTTTCATCCTTCTTTTTACCATGATTAAATCAAGATCAATTTTGATCAATAGCATGACCTCCAACTACATTTTATTCCATATGATATTATATTTTACACAAGAAACTATTTATGTTAATGAGTATATTGTGCATGTTTAATTTCTTCACTGTATCAATAAATTGTTATCATATTGCACAATTTACTCATTCTTATTTCCTTGTCTTATCATATAATTCAATCAATATATAGAAATGGAGGATGAAAATGATGAGAACGGATATGCTTTGGAATTTGGTGCAGGAGGTAAGAGGGGGACAATTGCTTTTAGCAGATGTTCAAGCTAATGTTGCTCCTAATGTTTTTGAGAAGTTAACATTTATTTTAGGTAATTCACAGAAACAAAATGTTTCTAATTTTATTAAAGCTTCCAAAGGAGAATGGCCAACCTAATCAGCTGTATGGACAAGTAACCAGCACGGAAAACTCGTTTTTTCTAACTAACCCGTGTCTTACAATGCGATTTACATCACGCGCTTATAATACATAAATTTTGGCTAGAGTCGTTCCAATTAAATAGCAGCAACTAGATACTGAATATTTAAGTGAATGAATGATTAAGTATCTTAAATTTTTCAGTAAGGACGCTGCTGCTAAATAGGGTTATTCCTTATTGTTTATAGGAATTCTCGAAGTTATTTTATGTCAATAACCCAGTTCATTCTAGCTGGGTTATTGACCATTTGTGGTTTACTAAGTTTTATCTATTGATAAATGCCGCTACCGGATTTTTTGAATTCTTGTGCTTTAGCTAGCATTCCTGCCTCTATGGTTTCCTGTTCTTCTTGCTTGTGGGCTCTCGTAGAATCGCGGATATCGTGAGAGATTCTCATACTACAGAATTTCGGTCCGCACATGGAACAGAAGTGAGCCGTCTTGGCTCCTTCAGCAGGCAATGTCTCGTCATGATATTCGAGCGCTCTCTCAGGATCCAGTGATAGATGAAATTGATCGCGCCAGCGAAACTCGAAACGGGCTTTAGAAAGGGCGTTATCGCGATCCTGCGCACCTTTATGTCCTTTTGCCAAATCAGCGGCATGTGCAGCGATTTTATAAGTGATGACACCTTCACGTACATCTTCCTTGTTCGGTAAACCAAGATGCTCCTTTGGAGTGACATAACATAGCATAGCTGTGCCGAACCAACCGATCATTGCCGCTCCAATGGCAGAGGTAATATGGTCATAACCCGGTGCGATATCTGTAGTAAGAGGACCTAAGGTATAGAAGGGAGCCTCATTGCAGATTTCAAGCTGCTTATCCATGTTCTCTTTAATCAAATGCATGGGTACATGTCCCGGTCCTTCGACCATAACTTGAACATCATGATTCCAAGCGATTGTCGTCAATTCACCTAGCGTCTCTAGTTCAGCAAATTGCGCTTCATCATTAGCATCAGCAATGGACCCAGGGCGCAAGCCATCACCAAGGGAGAAGGAGACGTCGTAGGATTTCATGATCTCACATATGTCCTCAAAATGTGTATATAGAAAGTTCTCTTGATGATGAGCGAGACACCATGCGGCCATAATGGAGCCACCTCTGGAAACAATGCCAGTCATTCGTTCAGCAGTTAAGGGAATATAGCGAAGTAGGACTCCGGCATGAATGGTGAAATAATCAACCCCTTGTTCTGCCTGCTCGATGAGTGTATCGCGGTAAACTTCCCATGTTAAATCTTCCGCTTTGCCATTTACTTTCTCCAGAGCTTGATAGATCGGTACCGTACCAATAGGAACAGGGGAATTACGAATAATCCACTCGCGCGTGGTGTGAATATTTTTGCCAGTGGACAGATCCATAATATTGTCTGCACCCCAGCGTGTCGCCCATCTCATCTTCTCCACTTCTTCCTCTATGGATGAGGATACAGCGGAGTTCCCAATATTGGCATTGATCTTTACCAAGAAGTTTCGTCCAATAATCATAGGTTCACTCTCTGGGTGATTGATGTTCGCTGGGATGATAGCGCGGCCACGAGCGACTTCATCTCGTACAAATTCCGGTGTCACATTCTCGCGAATGGCGATGTATTCCATCTCTGCGGTGATGATACCTTTACGTGCATAATGCATTTGAGTGACATTGGAGTCTTTTTTTGCCCGTAAAGGTTTCCTTTGGAGTGCAGGAAATACTTCGGCCAAGGCTTTACCGTTGGCATTGCCGTTATCTTCGGGTTGTATGGTTCTTCCTTCATAGGCTTCTGTATCTCTTCGTTCCTCAATCCAGCGTAAACGATGGGGTTGTAACCCTTGGCGGATATCGGTATGAATTTCTGCGTCCGTGTAAGCTCCGCTGGTGTCATAGACACAGATAGGTGCATTCTCTTCTTCTCCGTGAATGCCCGATGTTGGACTGAGTGTGATCTCGCGCATCGGTACTTGAATGTCTTTACGTGAACCCTGTACATATACTTTTTTACTTGCTGGAAAAGCCGATAGGTTAATTTGATCCTTGTTCATTTCGCTTGACATCTCATTTCCTCCTAAGTAAAGGTGATTTGATCAAGCGGAGCAAATTCTATTCCTATAGAAAAAGACTGCATCTGAGTAAGAGGCAGTCTTAGAGTAGACAAATAGAAATAGAACTCCAATTCCTCCGCTGGCATTATCCAGATCAGGTTTGACGGTCGATAGTTACAACTATCCTCTCAGCCTGGTCCCACCAAGCTCCCGTAATATATAATTGCTAAACAAAGTATAACCAAATAGTAACAAATATCCAAGTTTAATTTAATTGAGTAGCAATGAATGATTATTCTTACTTCATTATCACACGGAGGTACTTAAATTCGGATCATTAACAACTTTATGCGAAGCACGTGGCTTGCCGCTGAGTGAGAGATAAGTCCACATCCTAAGAAGTCTCTCGATGGGGCCGTTCTTAAATCGTTGTAGTAGCAGGCTCGATAGTGCAGCCTGCACAGTATATATGAGCAGGGCCAATAGGAATCCGTTCACAATGCCGATTTGTCCGAACCAACCAAGCCCATAACCATAAAATAAGGTCGTACAAATGACAGTTTGCATCAAATAGTTCGTCATCGACATGCGACCGACCGCTTCAAATGCCGATAGGAGCACGGACCGCTTCGATAAGTGCGATAGCACCAGTGCTAGCGCAAAAATATATCCAAGTGCGAGAAGCTGCCCTCCCGCCGTAAGGAATACGCCGCTCCAAGGGGATTGTGGTTGGAGTTCAGCTATGCTCTTAAACGCTAGACCAAGCGGCAGAAGGATCACCATCGCCCACACGTATCTACGTCTTTCTCGCCGCGGATTGTGAAACCACTGTTTGTTTGCAGCGGCAATCCCGAACAAGAACATCGGAAGCAGCAGGAACGGTGTGAGGAACATCATGATAATTATAGCACCTGGCGGCAAATCAAGCGGATCCTCGTTAAAGCGAAACTTCGTAATCTCTTGATAGGTCCCATCACCATAGACTTCAATAGATGTCGCGATATACTCCTGCATCCGCATTTCCTCTTTAACTGTCTTCTTCTCGATATCATAGCTTAGGCCTGCCATCAATATGCTCAGTATGATTCCCCATATCATTAGCGTCTTCGGCTTCCTCTTAACGAATAATAGCAAAGTAAAGCCCGTTACCCCGTAGGCTAGTAAAATGTCGCCCTCCCATAGCAATAGGCTGTGCATCAAGCCTAACGCAATGAGCATGAAGAAGCGCCGAGTTAACGCCCACCCAGGCTTTAAGTTCCGCTGCACCAAGCTTCCCCGAAGCTTATATAAGCTATAGCCAAACAGGAACATAAAGATCGGCATAAAGCTTCCTTCAACTATAATTTTCAATACATGATGCGATATCGTGTCCAAGCTGGTAGGGTTAAATTGCTGTAGTTCCCCTTGTCCGTACATCCCATACTGGAAAATGAGCATATTCGCAATAAGTATACCGAGTAAGCAGAAGCCGCGAATCGCATCTATAACGCGAATGCGGTTTCTTGTATCTATTTGATTCATCTTCACCATCACCTCTCTTACAATCATAATCAATCAAGCTAAACAGCTAAGGAACAGAATCATAACATGAACTTAATTCTCTCTAACTCTGTTCAACAGATGTTAAGGTTTATATGCTAGCATTACATCAGGTGATGAAGAATGAATATGAATAAAATAGTTATCGTTGATGATGAACCATCTATTGTAAAAATGCTGCAACTTGTGCTCCAAAAGGAAGGATTTTACCAACTATATACAGCTGGAACCTGCCAGGAAGCACTCGATACGATTGCTCGTAACGGAGCCGACATCGTTCTGCTGGATGTTATGCTACCGGACGGTAGTGGTTTTGAATTATGTTCAAAAATCCGCCAATTAGGCAATCCACATATTTTATTTTTGACTGCCAAAGTGTCAGATCTGGACGTTCTGACTGGATTCGCGATGGGTGGCGATGATTATATTACGAAGCCGTTTAATCCGCTTGAGATAGCCGCCCGCATTAAAGCACGTCTGCGTCGCATTGATGAGATTGGCAAACCTGCGGCAAGAAGCAATCCTGTGGCGCAAACCGTGTATAGCTATGGCCGCTTTCAATTAAATGAAGCTGCAGGGGAGCTACTTGTGGATGGTGCTGCTGTTACCTGTCCGGCACAAGTGTTCCAGCTACTACTGTATTTCTGCAAAAATCCTGGCATTGTCTTCTCCAAAGCGCAACTATATGAAGCCGTGTGGGGTATCGACGGACTTGGAGATGATAATACGGTGATGGTCCATATTCGCCGTATTCGTGAACGGATTGAGCATGATCCGAGTCTGCCTACCCATCTGCTGACTGTCCGCGGACTAGGCTATAAGCTAGCTAAGGAGCCGATCAACGTATGAAGATACAGCGCAGGATGGCTTTCCATTTTACATACCAACTCATTGTGTACTCGATTCTCATCTCCATCTTGATGATGATTCTCTTCCTAGTCTTGATTAATAAAATGACAAATGATGAGCTTAAACGTAACCTTCCAGTCGCTGCGCTCGATTCCGTCATAAGTGAAACTTCCTACGAGAATGATAAGATTAAGTTCCCCTCTCATTGGAATAAGTTCATTAAGGAACAAAACATGTGGTTGCAGATCCTTGGATCTAAAGGGGACGTCATGTATGAAGTGAATACGGATTCAGATCAGCCTACAGCTTATTCGGTCACTCAGCTACTAAAGCTTCAAGAAACGGGGAAATACAATCATTATTTCGTTAATATGCAACTGGATAACACGTACGAATCGCCGCTATTATTCCTACTCGGCTTTGAGAATCCTCGTCAGGAGCAGCTCGCGCTGTGGTATGACAGCTACCAAGAGGACGGACTCGTTGCCGAAGGCTATAAGGAAATACTGCTCAAGCAATTACAGAAGACAAACAGTTACTTAACGGTCGTCAATCTGGATGGTGAAAGTATTCAAACCATTGGCAAACCCTCATCCTCTATGGATAGCTACGAGCCACTGGAGATCTTATCGATGAAGCAGTCCCCTGGAAATTTCGATACGAATGTGGTCGTTTATCAATCAGATAAGAATGCAATGACATGGATAGTTCATAGCCCCAATCAACCAGAAAGTTTCTCTGATCAGCCTATTTTGAGAGAGATCATAAATACCTTCATTTGGGTAGGCGGCTCGATCCTCGTGTTGTCACTCGCCATTTCAATCTGGCATGGCTATCGCTACGGTCAGCCCCTTATTCTGTTTACAGGCTGGTTCGAGCGAATGGGTAAAGGACTCTATGCGGAAGTACTCACGCCGAAGGATCGTCGCAGGGTGTTTCGTAAAAATGGCAAGCTTCGTACCCGTTATCGTCTATATAGGGAGGTTATTCAATCCTTCTATCAAATGGCCGAGCAGCTCGCGCAAACGGAGAAAGATCGCTTTCAATTAGAGAAGACTCGTGAGGAATGGATGAGTGGTATTTCGCACGACCTGCGAACGCCTCTATCGACTATACAGGGTTATGGCTACATTTTAGAAAGCTCGCCAGCAGTTTGGAGTCAAGAGGAACTTCAGGAGATGGGCAAGATGATTCGCGAGAAGGGTGACTACATGCTGGACCTGATCACCGACTTTTCACATATTTATCAATTAAAGCAAGGGGCTATATTCATGGATCGTCATGATATCGAGCTTGGTGAGCTAACGCGTAGATCAGTTCTAAAATATGTGAATGACGTGACGCTCGCAAATGTCGATTTTCAATACGAGGGCGAGGATGAGCCCGTGCCAGTTATCGGTAACGAGAAGTGGCTACAGCGACTCATGGATAATCTGCTATCTAATGCGGTGAAGCATAACTCTTCTGGTGTAACTATTACGGTAGTATGCGGCATGCTGAATGACGAAGCTTTGATTCAAGTGTCAGACGATGGCTGTGGTATGGACGAGGAGACGATAGGCAAGCTCTTCGACCGCTATTACCGTGGGACGAACACGGAAGAGACAACCGCCGGATCAGGTCTTGGTATGAGTATTGCCAAAATGATCGTCGAAGCCCATCTCGGGCGGATTGACATACGCTCTGCAATGGGCATAGGCACGACTATTTTTATATATCTTCCAATTAAATGAGCGATTAACCCGAAAGGTGGACACCTTGAAGAAAAAGTGCCCATCTTTCGGGTCTCGTGCGTTTATGAGGTTTAACGATCGAGGAACAGTTTCCATCAAGCCATTCTTTGGTCAAATGAAAGATGACCCCCAGTGAACACGAGGGCACTGAAAAGGTTCGCTTTTTCTGAACTACAAAATAATAAAAGAAAAACGAGCCTCTAGAATCGCTTCTAAGGCTCGTTTTGCGTATCGGGAGTCTTATTTGACCCCCTTAAATTAATGGATCTTCCAAAAACACTACTTTTTCAGTGGTCTCAGTGAACACAGGAGTCATCTAATAAGCATCTAGGTTTTAGGCTAAGATCTTGTTCGTTAGTTGTTTCACAATTAAGGTAACTACATTAAAAATTTATAACATGAACAATAATATAAATGCACTTAACAAGAAGCAATACCATGAGAAATATTTAAGCTGACCGCGTTCCATAATCCCCATAAACCATCTCATAGAGAAGTAGGAAGCCACTAATGAACAGACAAAAGCTAGTATATAAGGAAGCGCTAATGTCCCCAGATTAGGATCATGTAATAGGTTCGAGCCTTCAAGGATCATACCCCCTACACTTACAGGAATGTATAAGAAGAATGAAAACTTCAGTGCAGTTGACTGCTTTAAGCCAAGTCCCATACCCGCTACAATGGTAGCTCCGGATCGACTGACTCCCGGAATTAATGCAACCGTCTGGGCAAGTCCGATGATGATAGCATCTTTAAGTCTAAGCCCAGCCTCATTCTTACGCCCACGTAGATTGCGGATCAACCATAAGGCGATCCCCGTCAATAAGAGTGCAATAGCGATCGTTAATAATCCCTTTAATGCCTCCGCGATCCAATCATTAAATAGAAATCCGATTAACCCAGCAGGAATCGTGGCAATCACAAGATACAGAATGAAGTGGAAATCCTTTTTGTATTGCTCATCACGGCCAGTTAAGTACAGCAATCCATGTTTACCTAGCTGGATCAGATCGTTTTTGTATATGAGCAGAATAGCGAGTAGTGAAGCAAAATTGACAAGGACCTCAAAGCTAAGTCCTTCAATTTCTAACCCAAAAAGCTTTTGCACAATAATGACATGTGCACTGGAGGAGACGGGAATCGGTTCGGTAATACCTTGTACTAAGCCCAAGAAGGCGTATTTAAGCAATGTTATGAAATCGTTCATCCTTTGTAACACCTCGTTAGTGAAGATTGTGGAGAAACACCATACCATGGACATACCGGCGAGAGAGAGACTGGAAGCAGGATGTGTGAACAGAGGTTAAGGCTACATGGATGGCCGTTTGTAATGTTTCCCTCTGTTCATCAGACAACTCTGCTTTGTGTGCGACATAATCTTTTGCTACCTCATTAATCATTTGGTCCCATTTATAGACGAAATCTGTCCTGTCCCCCCTGTAATTGCGGTAACGTTCATCAAGTTCCTCGAACAACTCAGCATAGGAGGAATAGAAATCAAGGGGATGAATCAGAAGCGTGTCTTGGTTATCCTGACCTTGAAATAAAATCTGAAAAAATTTACGCATCGTGTCGTAATCCAGTGTTGATCTAAGATCTTCAATGATAAAGAATAGAGCGGCTTGTTGTAACGAATACTTCTTACCTTCCTCTGCGTGTCCAATAACATGTTTGAAATCTCGTTTCACCCAGTTCTGAACGGAGGTAATAGAGAAATAGGTGTACTCAATTTGAGATCCTAGGGACACAATATCATGAAGAGAAAAGGCGGGATGAGTATCTGTCTTGATCATTTTTTCGATAATAGGCGGAAGTGCGGTCGAGATGAAGGCAGACATCGATGTCCCTTGTGCGAATCCTTGTTTGTGGTTTGCTCTCCAGATGTCTTGAATGACGGTTCGTGGAGAGTTCGTTGCACCTGCTTGTAGGGAAAGTAATAAGGTTGCCATATCTTTGCGTGTAAACGTTAAAGTTTCCATAGAAACACCTTTCTATCATGACTAGATCATATGAACTTATCATAAAATGATTATACGGTTGTGTCAAAAGGATATATAGAAAGAGAATGACCACTGTAGTTCCATTAGCGAGTTGAAATAGTCAAATTTAACCTCATATCAACGCTAGAGCCATTTGATACGTAGAGTATAACACAATATAATAAGTTCATAAGAACTACTTTATTGAACAATTCAAACAATATAAGAAGGAGCTTGATATGTTACTGAATTTATTTCTGGTGGCTTTACTGATTGTGCTTACAGCATTCTTTGTGGCTACGGAGTTTGCGGTCATTAAACTTCGACCAAGCAGAGTGGATCAAATGGTTATGGAAGGAAAGAAGAATGCTCTAGCTGTAAAAAAAGTAACGAGTAACTTAGATGGTTATTTATCTGCCTGTCAGTTAGGGATTACAATTACTGCCCTTGGACTTGGGTGGTTGGGTGAGCCTACAGTAGAGAAGATTCTGTTTCCTCTATTCGAACGACTTGGAATTGGTGAAAGTACGGGACATCTCCTTGCATTTATTATTGCTTTCGTGTCTATAACATTTCTCCACGTCGTGGTTGGTGAACTTGCACCAAAGACACTTGCCATTCAGAAGGCAGAGCAGATTGCGGTGATTACTGCGCCAATTATTATATTATTTAACAAGGTTATGTATCCTTTCATCTGGTTATTAAATGGTTCCGCGAATGGATTAGTGAGATTGTTCGGAATTATGCCTGCTAGTGAACATGAAGAAGCCCACTCGGAAGAAGAGATTCGTATTATTCTCTCTGAGAGCTATGAGAGTGGAAAAATTAATCAGACTGAATTCGGATATGTGGATCGTATTTTCACATTTGATGAACTACTGGCTAGAGAGATCATGGTACCGCGTACGGATATGATCTGTTTAGATGCCAATCAGACACTTGCTGAGAATATAGCCGTTATCAAAATAGAGCAATATACACGTTTTCTAGTGACTAAAGGAAGTAAGGATCATATTATAGGTTTCGTGAATACGAAAAAGTTCTTCCTGAACTATGATAACAATCCAGACTTCGATTTTAATGCACTCATCCAGCCTGTTCTGACGGTTCCTGAGACATTGCCAATTAAATCATTGCTCCTGAGAATGCAACAAGAACAGGTTCATATTGCACTATTGGTTGACGAATATGGAGGTACTTCTGGATTAATTACAATTGAAGATATTCTAGAAGAAATTGTCGGAGAAATTCGTGATGAATTTGATGCAGATGAGAAGAAACCGATTGAAGCATGTGGTGATGGTCGATACCTAGTGCAAGGCAATACTTCGATTGATGAATTGAATCAGCTTCTTGGTACAGCCATTGAACATGAGGATGTGGATTCCATTGGTGGATGGTTATATAGCAGACAACCAGAGCTTGGAAAAGGTGTAGAGTGGCGCTATGGTCAGCTTACCTTCATTATTCGAGAGAAGGACAAAAATCGGGTTCGTAAAGTTGAGATTATTCGCCATAATGACGAATAATAAAGCATTGTATGATTTGATGAGTAACGTTAAGTGTTAACTACGCCTTGTGTTGCTCATTTTTTTTATGTTTAACATGATGTTATTAACCAGTATACGACAAATAGATCTATTTTTTTAAAAAATTCTAGGAGTAATTATATGAAAAGTCTGCAAGATGCTTTCATGCTTGATTGTATATACCTTGAAACCTTTACTAATCGAATTGATACCACTTGGGGTTCAATATTTTGTAATGAAAGCCAACCTAATTATTATGACGCAAATCACGCACATATAAGTGATACGTGTGATTATCCACTATTAGTAATAGATGAAGTAATCAGCTATTATAAATCTAGAAAAATCATACCAAGATTCTATATCTATAACTTAGAAAACCAACAAAATATAATTTCTGAATTAAAATCAAAGAATTTTAGATATGAAGAATTAATTACCCCTGTTCAATTATGGAATAATCGAGTGATTGAAATCATTAATAATGACAGGATTACGATTGAAAAAGTAACAGAAGAAAATTACCAAGAAGCTTTAGAGATCGAGAGTAGCATTAAAGAATTTGGAGGAAAGGAATCAATTGAGAAGGTTTATGAAGATCAATTCAATCATCGCTCTTTTACACATTATCTTCTTCGATACGATGGAATAGCCTGTTCCACTGCATGTGTTTTTGAAGATGGGAATCAAGCTCGAGTGGAAAGTGTAGCTACAATTGAAGAATTCAGAGGGAAAGGCTTAATAGGTGAAGTTATTCAGTTTATACAAAAAGAAGTAATGATTAGAGGAATAAAGAAACTTTGGGTATTTCCAATAAATGAATCAGTGGAAAAAGTATATCAAAAGTATGGATTTCAAACAGTCGATAAATTTAAAATGGGACATGCATTTTTAGGTGGGAAAAGTATTAAAGAAATTCAAGGATAAGGGTTGTAATTATACGGCGGTTACTTAGTGTGAGTAAAAGTGGAACAAAGCAGGCGAATGACCCTAGACTTGTTAGTAAGTCGGGGTTATTCGCTATTTGTTTGTTATAATTGTCCATAGGAAATGAAACAACAGGAGGGTACTTACTTATGAGAGTAGAGAATATGCTAGATCCTATTTTCAAACAATTAAATATAGCGATAAATTCATTAATTCAACTCTGTGATCAATTTACAGAAGAAGAATTGAGCGTAAGACCTATCATTAACAAGCGGTCCCTCGGAGAAACACTAAGTCATATTTCAGTCATATGTCAGGCGGATTATTGCATTGCTAATGAAGCAAGTGAAGCAGCAATGACTGAATTCTATAGTAAAAATGATCCTTCATCTTTACATGACATTAGAGAGGCATTACATACAAATTTTGAATTTCTGGTCAGGAATTATTCTAACTATAGCAATCAAGAACTCCATGAAGTAACAACCTCCTATTGGGGAGTATCCTATAGTAGATATGAATGGTTATTAGAGATATTATGTCATGTGTATCATCATCGAGGTCAACTATATAGCTTATTATCGCAGAATATAAAGGAACCGAAGATCGTATTGTTTGAATAGTAAAGTCAGGGGGAACAATGGATAAAATTCAATATTTATCACAATTCAATCTACTGAATTCGCTGTCAATGGAAGATTTAATAGAAATGGATCAATTAACCTCTATCACAATTATCCCGAAGAATAAGTTTATTCAAACACCGGAAACTTTTTCTGAAGGCTTTTACTTTGTGAAAAAAGGAAAAGTGCGGATATATAGGCTGAATGCTGAGGGGAAGCAATTCACCTTGGATATACTCAGTGAAGGAAATGTCTTTGGCGAAATGGATGCAATCTCGTTAGGAACACGGGATATGTATATTGAAACGATAGAGGAAAGTCACATTTGCTTGATGAATAAGGAAAGGTTTGAAAGTTTTATAATCCAGCGTCCACGATTTATGATGAAGTTACTCAAAGTGTTGAGTGATCGAATTATTGCTATGAGTCATTTAGCTCAAAGTTTAGCTCTTGGGAATCTACACGATAAAATTTTGGATGTTCTTATAAAGCTGTCTGATCAATTTGGACTTACGAGTAATGAGGAGTATTACAAAATTGATTTACCCCTTTCACATCAGGAGCTTGCGAATCTAGTTGGAGCCACTAGAGAAGCTGTGACTGTAGCTTTACAAGAACTTGCGATAGAGGGAGTCATTAAGACCGGATTTAAAACAATTTATATCCATCGAGACAAGCTCTTGCAAAGAAAAAAGGCTTAAAGGATGAGTTGTAAACTGCATTACATCTTTTTTCTAAATAAAGAAGTATCGTATAAACGTTAAATAAATATACGATATGGAGAGATGATTCTATGGAGAAGCCAATATCTCAAAAATTGCAAATGGATTTAGATTTAGCAACCATACAAATGGAAAAGATGCTCCCCAAAGAAGCGGTGGATGCATTTGATAGATCGATTCAAGATCAGCGAGCGTCTGATTTCGGTAAAGGGTTAAGGGTTGGAACCAAGGCACCCGACTTCACTTTAGCTGATCCTACAGGTAAAAAAATAACTTTGTCTGAAGAAACAGCAAAAGGTCCAGTTGTTCTTATATTCTACCGCGGCATATGGTGTCCATTTTGTAACTTGGAGTTACTGGCATACCAGCGAATAATGGATGATATTAAGGAAATTGGCGCTCAATTGATCGCGGTTAGCCCGCAAACCCCAGATCATTCTGCATTTATACAAGAAAAGAATGAATTAAGTTTCCATGTTCTAAGCGACTTGGGAAATCAAATAGCAGAAAAATATAATCTTAAATTTAGAGTGCCTGAATATGTACATGAAATCTATAGATCATTGGACATTTCACTTGATACATTTAACGGTGATAATTCTTGGGAGATTCCAGTACCAGCTACTTATGTTATTGATAAAGAAGGTATAATCTGTTCAGCAAATGCTGATGCAGACTATAAAAAACGTATGGAGCCTACTGAAGTATTGCATATTCTCCATTCTCTTTAATAGAGCTTTCTAAGGCGATTCGATTTCATCGTATTAAAGGGGGAAGCGATTCATGGATAATGAAAAGGAAATTATAATTTCTGATACAATTTTACAACGAAAAGGGGCTCGAAAAGTATTAGATATTCCGGCTGAAGTAGTCACACTGCTTCAGAGGGGGCAATTACAGACGGTTAATCTGACAGAATGGCTGGCAGTTGACCATTCAATGCTACTGGAAAATGTTCTTCATGAGCTCGAATTGCAGCAAGACTCGGATACAATGTTATCCGGACTGGCTCAATTGAATGAAAAGAAGATGATGAGAATTATCCCCGCCATTGCGCGCGAGTGGCTGAGTATAATAGACAGGAAATCGGACAAGGAAGGTTCTCGAATCTTTGATGCGCTAGCCACTCATCGTTCAGATAGCGTTCGATGTTGGGCTTGTTATATGATTGGGCTAGATCAACGGTTAAGTATAGTAAAAAAATTGACAAGCATTCGCCCATTTGCTGCGGATTCTCATTTTGGTGTTCGTGAGATTGCGTGGATGGCCGTAAGGGAATCGATTTCAAAGGAACTAATGGAATCACTTGATATCCTAAAAGATTGGGTGCGCGATAAAGATGCGAATATCAGGAGATTTGCTATCGAATCGACCCGCCCGCAAGGCGTGTGGGCCAAACATATTACGGAGTTAAAAGAGAATCCTGGGATGGCTATTTCGCTTCTGGAAGCTGTGAAATCCGATCCGGCCAAATATGTTCAGGACTCCGTAGGGAATTGGCTAAATGATGCTAGCAAAACTAATCCTGATTGGGTGATTCACATCTGTGATGAGTGGTTGGAGGCCTCGGATATGAAGGAAACGAAACGAATCGTGATCCGGGCCCAAAGAAGTTTAATGAAATCACACCAGTCGACTAATCCAAATGAATAGCGCTAAAGAAATTATATTGTAATTATTCTAAAATCATGGCATAATGAAACGTTAGCTCATACAATGTGTATTGGGCATTATTGTCATATGACTTTATGGAGGTAAACAATATAGTGGAGCGTTATCCTTTCGAGCATGATCCTTCCAAGCCCTTTATTCCGCAAGTAGGGGATTGGGTAGCAGATGTATTCTACGAATTATTGCCAGCAGCGGGCTTTGAAGTTCGTGATGAACAGATATATATGGCGTTTCAATTGGAGCGTGCTTTTGCCGAGAAGAAGGCTATTTTTGCAGAAGCGGGAGTTGGGACAGGGAAGACGCTAGTCTATTTACTATATGCTATTTGTTATGCTCGTTACACTCGCAAGCCGGCGATTATTGCTTGTGCAGATGAGTCGCTTATTGAGCAACTTGTGAAGCCTGAAGGCGATATTGCGAAGTTAGCGCAGCATCTTAGTCTTGCGATTGATGCCAGACTAGGAAAGTCACCTGATCAATATGTTTGTTTAGTAAAGCTTGATCAAGCTAGACTCACAGATGAGCAGGGTGCACAGTGGGAAGATCTATATGAGAATTTACCGGATTTCGTTCATAGTCCTGAACCCATGCAGAAATTCTATGCCTATGGAGATCGGAAGAACTATCCTCATCTAAATGATGAACAGTGGCATAAGATTAATTGGGACACTTTCCAGGATTGCTTCACATGCGATCGACGGCATCGCTGTGGGCAAACACTTTCAAGAGAGTACTATCGTCATTCGACAGACTTAATTATATGCTCTCATGATTATTATATGGAACATGTGTGGACATATGAGGGAAGAAAGCGGGAAGGTCAGTTGCCCCTGCTACCGGATCATTGTGCTGTCGTATTTGATGAAGGTCATCTCCTTGAATCTGCCGCGATGAAGGCGCTTGGATATAAGATGAAACATGTTGTATTTGAAGAGCTGATCTTGCGGTTATTAAAAGGAACTGTGAGAGAAACGTTAGCAGTACTTATTGACGAAGCGATTGAACAAAGTGAAATGATGTTTGACGTGTTGGGTCGACAAAGTGAAAGTATTCCCGGCTCTGAACGGAAGCACATTCATTTGAATGATCAGCTCCTGCGGGAAGTTCATCGGTTCCGGAGTATATTAACTGCGATCGAAGAAGAGCTGGTATTTGAGAGTGGGCTGTATACACTGGATGATTACCAACTACGCATAGTCGAGGAACATATTGAGATGATGCAGAAGGCTTTAGGATTGTTTGAGAACTCAGAAGCTTTAATCTGCTGGGCAACGGACAGTGAAGACGGATTGACGTTATCCATCATGCCGAAGACGGTTAAAGAAGTGTTGCAAGAACGGGTATTCAGCACGAAGATGCCGATCATTTTCTCTTCTGCGACATTATCTGTGGATAGCTCATTTGATTATGTGGCAGAGAGTCTTGGGCTAGAATCCTATTTATCCTTCTCCGTGAATTCACCATATGATTATGAACATCAAATGAAGGCCTTTGCACCGAAATTGGCAAGCGGTGAGACATTCTCCGAGAAGATGGAGCTTGCAGGGCAATTGCTAGAACGTACAAACGGGAGAGCGTTGATCTTGTTCCGCACCCATGAGGAGCTACATCAGTTCAAGCAGCAGATTTCGAATGATAAGCGTTATGCTTCCATGACCTTTTATTATGAAGGGGATCAAGAGATCAGTTATCTTATTTCGGCCTTTCAACGAGACGAAGCGAGTGTGCTGTGTGCGGTTAGTCTGTGGGAGGGACTTGATGTACCCGGACCCTCTTTATCTAACGTCATTATATGGTCCTTACCATTTCCTCCTCAAGATCCTGTATTTATGGCGAAACGTAATGCTTCAGCATCTCCTTTTGAGGAAGTTGATCTGCCGTACATGTTGCTACGTTTACGCCAAGGAATCGGTCGCCTAATTCGCTCAAGCAGCGATCAAGGCATTATTGCTATTCTTTGCGAGGATTTACAACAGAATGCTGCCGTGCGAGAGCATGTTCTGTCGGTGATGCCGGAAGGTGTCGCTCTACAAGAGACGTTATAGATAGGCAGAGGTCATACCAAGCTGCGACATAGCTTGACCATCCATCAGATATACAGTAAAAAACCTTAATTCATCAGAAATGATGGATTAAGGTTTTTGTGTATGTAGGTCGTTTAAGAATTTTAAGTAAGGTGAGAGTACACTTCTTAACCCATTAGGGTTGTGTAACCGAACCTAGAAATAACCAAGCCTTACTCTGTGTATCTTCAATCGCAAAGAAGAAGGGTCGATTGAGGGTCATAGTCACAGGTTCTGAAGGGGGAGCGGAGCCGGCGTCTACGAGTATACTCGTTACTGCTGTAGCTTCTGTTCCTTTTTCATTCACTTCAAGTAATGTTTCATGCATGATTGAACTGATATAAAGAGGTAGTTCATTAGACATTTGCGAGAAATCAGCTTCTTCGGGTTGGAATGCTTTCTTCATCCCTAAGTTCTGCAATACTGTCTTTAATTGTTGCTTATATTCGACTTTGAAGCGGGGTAGACCTATATCCACAGTATTGTAATCATAGGGTTGCTGCCATGGAGAAGGGTTATTCCAGAGCTCTTGTTGGAGCGCATCTAGTGAGGATTGCTCACTTGGTAGAATAATAAGCATGGACATCCGTCCGTCTCCATAAGGGAGTCTAATTGATTGCCAGTCCTTAGTCTCAGCGTAGGGAAAGGAGTATTGCTGCCTCATCATTTGAACCTGCTGAGTAGATCCGTCCTGTCGTGTGAATGATTGTTCCTGTGTATGATCTTCGGAGAATGGATGCTTCCATGTTCCATTGAAATAGCTCGCATTGATAAGAACAGACATGGTGTCTTGACTTAAGGGTTGATTAAGAATGTGAGTGGTTTTATCTCGGGTATGTTTCTTAACCCAATTATTAATTTTATCCATTGTTTTGGTATTGCTTAATTTCAAAGAGTGAATGTCAGCATGGTAGCTATCTTTACTCGCACGAAGAAAAGGCTTCTTAAACTCCATCCCTTCTTGAACCCAGACGGAATTTGCTATATCCAGTTGAATGCCGTCATCGCAACCTGATAGTAGCTTCCTTAATTGTTCATTATGTTCATTCATTTCCCCTAGATCTAAGCCTTCCCACCCCAGCGTCTTTGCCATTTCTAACGCCGTTTCTCCGGCGCTCCCATTATAGGCGAGTGCTAATGCAGTGGATATGCTATAGGGAGAAATCATCACATTCTCTCCTTCACCACTTTCAACAAGCTGGCGATGAAGCTGTAGGCCCAGTGTATTCTCAGCCTGTATGATCTGAGGATTTATGAGATTTACGGCTTGCTGTCTTTCTTTCAAAGATAATGCGGGTGAAGCTTGGCTAGATGCCGTGCAAGCTGGCAGTATGAGCGTAAGTAGACAGATGAGAACCCGTAATTTATGCAAACAAGACAACTCCTTATATTATATTGAAACTATATATCGATCTGTACTTGTTAGACGAAATAAGGAGAGAGTATGTTGCATGAAACTGTAAATATTGAATCCTTTGATTGGCGGCATATTTATATAGGATCGGTGTAAGAAAGGTCAGTTCATTGGTGATGTGCATGAAGCGTTTCTTCTTGTATTTACACGTTTCTTTATAGCATCTTCTGTAGAAAATGCAACAAAACCAGGAATCAACTCGTTGAACATACAAATACAATGAGGGGGCTATCAGCAATGAGAATAAAATCGTTATTACTATCATTTGTAACTTTACTTGCTCTGACAGGCTGTTTTGCTAATCCAACGGAAATAAAGCCAGAGACTGTAGAAATAAGAGAGAAACCTGTAGCTGTAAACGAAGACATACATACATTGGATCAAGTGAAAAAGGCTTTCGAAGCAGAGGGGATTGAAATGTTCCCAAAGGAAGAACAGACGGACTGGGTTCTAAATCATGTTACACCTCATAGGTTTTTTGTAAGTCGACCAACTGAAAAAGCTGTTTACCCAGAGTTCATCTCTATTTACGTTTATGAGTCAGAACAGGCACGTAAAGAAGGTCTTGAAGACTTCAACATTCAAAAGGAAAAATATGATATGCAGATACCCAACATCTATGAACACAACAATGTGCTCATACTCTATTGGCATCATGAAAATTTAGACAATGCCAATCATACGAAGTTCGGTAAATCGATAGAAGTGGCACTGCAAAAGTTATAAATAAAACCCAACAAAAAAACAATGAAATGAGTAGCTAATAAAAGTAAAAGCAGCCACTAGGGCTGCTTAGTTATGTCTAAATGATGTACTCAATAGAAGTGTGTGTTCCCGTTGATCCTGTTTTGCGAGGGTCTCTAAACATACAGTAATATAGAATGGAAGCCCCGACATAGAGTGTACCTGTAATGCTGAACGTGATTGCATATCCCCAATAATGGCCATAGGAAGTAATAAGATAGGATTGAACAGGTCCCATGAATGCCCATCCCAGCATAAACGCTGTCTGTGTCATTGAATTGGCTATTCCTCGATTAGAATCAGATACACGGTCGATTAAGACGGTGGATAGAATTGGATTCGCAGCGTTCATCAAGGCTTGTCTGAATAAAAAGCTAATGGCTGCGATAGCCAGTATATTAGTAAACCCGGTTAAGAGGAGAAAGGGGAGAGAGAGCATCTGGAAGCATATGATGGCTTTTACAGATCCGATCCGTCCTGCAAGTGAGGGGCCGATAAGCATAGATACAATCGTCATAATTTGTCCTAATGAGATGAGTAGACCCACGGTGCTAAGCGAGACGGCGAAACGATTGGTGAAATACAGATTTAAATAGGGAATGACGAGTCCAGAACCAATTCCAATGATGAGCTGTACTAAGGCGAATTGACCTATGATTGTGTATTCAGATTTCAATGTGCGATTGCGGACGGGCACAGTCTGAGGAACAACTGTGGGTGTAGCGTGGATAGATTTAACTGCTTTAGATGGCTCAATGATGAGTAATAGCGGAATAAACGCAGCAAACGTAGCGATCCCTCCGGTAGTTAGTACGATCTGCAAACTTGAAACCCGACTCACCCCAAGACCTTGAAGCATATCTGCTAGAATCCCACCACCCATGCTTCCAATGACCTGTGAAGCTAACACAAGGGATGAATAATAGCTAAAAACCCGCAGGCGCTGTGAAACAGAGACACTCTCGGCTAGAAAGGGTATAGCGAGTACTTGGAATATCGAAGTGAATAGTCCAGTCAAGACGGCAAAGGTCAGTAGATTGAACTCGGTCACTAAGAAAGAGCGCCCAATGAAAGCAAGACCGGTGAATAGAGCTCCAATAATTAATAGACGCTTACGACTCGTTCGGTCACCAAGTAGTCCGACAGGAATGAACATGAGCGCCGTAGCTAAGGACTGAATACTAATGATCCTTCCATTCATGGCATCCGCATAACCAAGACCTTGGATAAACAGATTATATAATACGGAGAACATACCGCCTCCGATCTGAAATAAGATATTGGCTAGAAAAAATAATTTGATATTACGAGATAAACTGTTCCATTCTCCCATCATTCGTTGTATGAAATTCACGATATTCCCCCTAACTCTCTACGAACTAATCTTACTATTCTAGCAGTTATAGTAGTGACAAGGGAATGATTTTTTAATCCGAGTATCCCTATTAAGTTGACAGCAATTGAATGTCAAGGTATGATCATAAATATAATCATTATCATTGAATAAAGATACATTGGTATGTATAATATTCATGATAATGAATGTTTATGAAATTGAATAATGTGGAATTAGGTGCTTCAGTTGAATGAATTGAAGCTTAAAAGGGAAGTCCGGTGTAATACCGGCGCGGTCCCGCCACTGTAACAGAGGAGTCACTGCTATATAGCCACTGATTGTATAATCGGGAAGGTAAGCAGAGAGATTACGATTCTGGAGCCAGGAGACCTGCCTATTTTGACAGCACTGATGTACCTACGGGAGATAGGAAGGTGTTAGAGATGGCCGCCAAATCAGGCATATTCAAAAGGCATCTTTATCCTCTTTGTGTTGGGTAAAGATGTCTTTTTGCTATGAATATATAAAGAGATTTGAAATAAGAGGAGGCACATTAACGACATGGTAAAGAGTAGTAATCTAGGGTACCCACGTATTGGCGCAAACCGCGAATGGAAAAAAACGCTTGAATCTTTCTGGGCTGGTAAGATTAATGAAGAGGATCTGATTCATCAATTAGAATCTATCCGATTAGACCATTTAAAGCTCCAACAGAGCAAGGGGATCGATCTCATTCCCTTGAATGATTTCACATTCTATGATCACATCCTTGATACGTCTGCTATGTTCGGTCTTGTTCCAGATCGCTTTGATTATGAGGGTGGGGTTGTTCCAGTCTCTACTTATTACGCGATGGCGAGAGGTGACAAGAATGGAACGGCATGTGAAATGACGAAGTGGTTCAATACCAACTACCATTACATCGTGCCAGAATTGAATGGAGCAACTCCGACTCTTACTAAGAATCAGCCGCTATATGCCTATCGTGAAGCTAAGGAAAAGTTAGGTATCGAAGGTAAACCCGTATTGGTAGGTCTGTATACGTTCTTGAAGCTTGCTAAAGGATATGCAGCAGATCAACTGGATGCATTAATTGAGCAGTTCCTTCCCCTATATAGCCAGATTCTACTAGAGCTGGAGCAAGAGGGTGTGCAGTGGATTCAGATCGATGAGCCTATTCTAGTGACTTCTTTAACGAAACAAGATATAGAGAGAGTTCAGCATATTTATACAGCGTTGCATGCGGCTGCACCTAAGCTTAACATCATGCTACAGACGTACTTTGAAGCGGTTGATCATTATGAAGAGGTGATCTCGCTTCCAGTTCAAGGGTTCGGACTTGACCTTGTTCATGGATTAGAACAGAATTTGCAATCGATTAGAAAGTTCGGATTCCCAGAAGGGAAAACACTTGGCGCGGGTCTGATTGACGGACGTAACATTTGGCGTTCAAGCCTTGAATCTCCACTCCAATTGCTGAAAGAGCTATCTGAATTCGTATCTTATGATCGGATTGTGGTACAGCCTTCTTGCAGTCTACTGCATGTTCCGGTTAGCACTAAACCAGAGACAGCATTAGATCCTGTGTTAAAAGAGGCTTTAGCTTATGCGGATGAGAAGTTGGATGAGATTGTACTTCTTGTTCAAGCTGCTAGCGGTCAAGAGGGTACAGATGCGAAGCTAAGTAATAGTAGAAACGCAGTCGAAGCGCTTAATGCGTCCCAATCAAGAAATCGTGTTGAAGTTCGACAAGCTGCTGCTAATAGGGATTCACAGCCCTCGACAAGAAAGAGTGCCTTCAATAAACGCCAAGTTAGTCAGCAAGAGAAATGGCAGCTTCCATTCCTACCGACAACAACAATCGGGAGTTTCCCACAGTCACCAGAGGTCAGAAAGGCTCGCCAAAGCTTCCGAAAAGGAGAATGGAGTAACGAGCAATATGAGAAGTTCATTCAAGACCAGATTCAAATATGGATTAAAATTCAAGAAGAGATTGGCATAGACGTACTCGTTCATGGTGAATTCGAACGAACGGATATGGTTGAATTCTTCGGCGAGAAATTGAATGGATTTGCCTTTACGTTGAATGGTTGGGTACAATCCTATGGCTCGCGCTGCGTGAAACCTCCAGTTGTTTACGGAGATGTGGAGTTCATTGCTCCGATGACCGTGAAAGAAAGTGTCTATGCCCAGTCTTTAACGGACAAACCCGTAAAAGGGATGTTGACAGGTCCATTGACGATATTGAACTGGTCCTTTGTACGTGATGATCTTCCTCGTAATGAAGTGGCCTTTCAGATTGCATTGGCATTAAGGGAGGAAGTTGAGGCGCTAGAGAAGGCTGGAATTGAGATGATTCAAGTTGATGAACCTGCACTTCGAGAAGGACTACCACTGAAGAAAGAGAAGTGGGATAGCTATCTGGAAGATTCCATTCTTGCCTTCCGTCTATCTACATCAACCGTAAAAGACACAACCCAAATTCATACACATATGTGTTATTGTGAATTCCACGAGATGATTGATGCGATACGGGCACTAGATGCTGACGTTATCTCCATCGAAACATCACGTAGCCATGGTGAACTTATTCATACTTTTGAAGAATCCACGTATGAGTTGGGTATTGGTTTAGGGGTATATGATATTCACAGTCCAAGAATTCCAGCTGTGGAGGAAATGGTATCTATGATCGATAGAGCTCTACAGGTATTAGATCCAGCGTTATTCTGGATTAATCCGGACTGTGGGTTGAAGACACGTGGAATGGAAGAGACGGTAGCATCTCTGAAACACATGGTACAAGCGACTCAAATCGCTAGAGAAGCAAGAAAAGTAACGAGTTAAAATTTTATAAGAGGTCACGTACTATAAGTACTGATGATGCTGTTGAGCCATAATAAGAAGGCCGAATTTCCCTGATATAACAGGGGAATTTGGTCTTTTTGAAATGACATAACAAAATGACATCATGATGTGAACCATCTTGGAATGTGTTGGAGAACGACAACAAGCATCGTTTGAGAATTCCAAGCTTGGAAATAATTATGCTGTCTGTTACTATAAGTGTGGATATAGTAGTTCGACACAATTCTATCAAACCGGGGAAATGGGCGATCCTTGTCCATCATAAAGGGGTTTACTGAGAGGTTACCATGAGAAAAGAATCGATGAATGGCGTTTTAGCCCGAAACACGATGCTTGGAAATGAAGAAATATATCAAATTCGTAGAATCTTATCCCGTAGTGAGCTGTCTGTCGTGTATATCGTACGTCATGTAGATACAGGAATCATGAGCGTGATCAAAGAGTTCTTTCCGAGTACCTTGGCTCGTCGTTCTTCCGACGGTAAGACACTTCAATGCCTGCAAGCTTCGGTCTCGCCACAATTCGTGAAGCTAATGGAGGCATTTCAGCGGGAAGCTTGGGTATTACGTGATCTACAGCACCCAGGAATCGTCCGTTACGAGGACTACTTCGAAGCGAACGGGACAGCGTATCTAGTGATGGAGTATTGCCGAGGTATAACGTTGGACCGAGTCGTGAGAAAGAATGGTCAGAGCATGAATGCTAACTTTCTACGAACTTCCATGCTTCCGCTGATCGGGGCGATGGAACATATTCATCAACAAGGATTCGTACACCGAGATATAAAACCTGCCAATATTATCATTGGGGAGGATGGGCGGAGCAAGTTGATTGATTTCGGGTCTGTTATTCGTTATACAGAATCTGATGCCGAACGCCCCATCTTTACTACGGCTGGATATTCACCCTTAGAATTGTACTCAAATAAGTCGTTACAGACCCCTGCGGCGGATATTTATAGCTTAGCGGCAACACTATACTTTTGTTGTATCGGAGCAGCGCCTATAGCTGTGCCGACACGGTTATTTGAAGATAAGTTGGAGTCCGTTCGTCTCTTAAATAGAGACATTTCACCTCTCTTATCGCGTGTCATTCATTGGGGACTTTCTCTTTCCACCGATAAGAGGTGTGGCTCTCTTCGATGGTTTAGAGCGGCACTACGAGCAGAATATATATTACAAAAAAAGAGTGTGGTTCGGCTAATGGGTCGTAAACCCACAGCTGTACCACACTCCCTTCCAGCAGAGCGAGAATGTCAACACTCAGACTAGGCTGAGTGTTGGTTGTTGTTCCCTGTATAAATGGTAGTAACGGGTTTAACCGCTTTATAGCGAAGCTCAATCTCGGTCTTCCCATCTTCAAAGGTGATATACAATTTATCATTGAAGTGGAGGGCTTCTTTCTTGTTTTTAGGAAGAGGAGATTTCCCCCGAACCACAGCACAACGTGTATGATGCTTGACATACAACGCCCCATTCTTTCCAGGTTCGAATATAATATATTCACTCTCCGCTAGGTCCTCATTCACATCAAGACTTCGGAATAACTGCATCAGAGTAAGCTGTCTGCCTGAAAATGAAGTTAGCGGCCATGATTTGACTGGAATATCCGTACCGCTAGCTGTATTTAGGAAATAGCCTTCCAGTTTTCCTGCAAATTCCGGTTTAGGACGTAACCAGAGGTACATAAGAATGCCAACAATGAGAATAACGGCTACGGCAACACCTATAATCTTATAAAGTGTATATTTGGATTTAATAGTCAGATGGAAGAGAGCCGTCACGGTTCCACCTTCAGAGTCTGTTGCCAAGATTGCTATTTCCGATTGACCTGTACGCTTGGGCGTTAAAGTTAGCTTGGTTCCAAGTAATTCTGTAGTAAACTTGTCCTCCACTGTCTCCGGCAGTGAATAGGTTATGAGATCCTGATTAGGGTCCTGAATATATTTCCCGAGATCCAATGTGATTGCCCCATCTTCTTTGATGAAATTCAGATCCAATGCCCCTGTTACTTGGGGAGGGAGGTTAGTGATATTCACTTTATTTGATGAGCTCTCACGATAGAAGTTAGGTCCGTCAATCATGACTTTCCAGACATACTTCCCTGAATTAGGGAATGTATAATCTGTTCGAAAACCTTTCTTCGTATTGGTCATAGGAATGCGCTGTTCCTCCTTACTTTCAACCTCTTTGACTACCAATTCGGCCTTCAGGCTGGTGTACACCGCATCATCTTTCAACCTCGTTGTTGCTCCGGGTGTTGCAAGGTAGGCCTCAATCTCTGAAGGTTTCCCCTTGATCGGTTTATCATGACTGAGCTTGGCCTCAGCCTCTAGATTATAACTTCCTAACAGATTGATCTTGATCCAATCTCCTTGCTTACCTTTGAACTTAAGCACGGCAGTTCCTTGTTTCGGGTTAGAAACTTTCATTAAGGAATACTTATTGGATTTGAAAAGTCTCGTATTCTCAGAGTTGAAATAGATTTGTGTTTCTTTCAATGGATGTTCTGAGAGCAGAATAATATTCGCTTCCTCCATGCTTGAATTGGGGAGTTTTACTTTGACTTCCTGTAGTTTCCCTGTCGCTGTAACTCCTGCAACAGGTACCAGTACAGATCGCATCTCGCTGGCGAAAATTTGATTGAATATTTCAGGAAGATCGTCAGCGCTACTTGTCATGAATGACGCTCCCCCCGTCTGAGTAGCGATTTGTTCTAGTTCCTTCTGGTTTACGGTACCGTCATGATTAAGTCCGATCGTGTAAATCGGGAACCCGTTCTTATCTGCTTTGGCTATAGCTGCTGTTACGTCTTTATCGGAATTTCGTTTCGTTCGATCACCACTAGAGTGACCGAGATCGGTCTCCCCATCAGATAATAGAATGAGAAAGGGCAATCTGCCCTGAACTTGAGAGGATTGACCTGAACTTCCCGCCTCTAGCACTTCAGCCCCCTTGAGGAGACCTAGTCCCATATCCGTATAATTGGATCGTTTTAATTCATTAATTTGTTGCTTGAGTGCCTTCTTCTTCTCCACCACAGCAATGGAAGTGAGAGGTTGGGAAGCCACAATACGATCATTGTAAGCTACGAAGCCGACCCGTGTACGACTAGCCTCACTCATATCCATGAATAGTTGGATAACCTCAGACGATATACGATCTTTATCACTAGTACTCATGGAGAAGCTCGTATCCAGAACGAAAACTGCATCAAAAGCCTTGCCACTAGTATCTTTAACAGGTGCCTCTGCGTAGATTGTCGAAGCTGCAATAAATATAAATCCGAAAAACAGGTAAAAAGTCCTTGCTAATATTCTCATGTTTTTGTAAAACCACCTTTTTTTCAGTTACTAAATGGGTTGTAAGTATGTATAAAATAGGCATGGGAAGCGGGAGTAGAAGCTTTTGTGATTTATAAAAATAGGACTGTTGGTTTAAATATATTTTTGATTGGTTGTAAAAACTTTACACAAAAAAGTTTATCGGTAATTGTTCCTTGAATATTAATAGTTATCCAATAATTAGGGCTTTATGCTGACTTTAAATGCCAGTAACATCCTAATTTTAGGTCCAAGTACCCCTTTATATACTGTGATTCTATATATTGACAATATAACGCATATTTCCTTAATATTAACCCCATGACACGGGAAATATTTGGGAATGAAGTCTTATTTGCTCGAAATGAGTCACTATGATGATGGGAAGAGCAGAAGAAAGAATGACCACACTTCTCAAGTCGGAGTATGCAGTAAACGGGGAGAGGAGGAGGCATGAATTTTTATGAGCCGTCAAGTCCTGTATTTTGGGGTCTTGAGACACGAGTGGGCTTGTAAACATTGATGCTGACCATTCATGGACATTATCAATCAAACGAATCGGACGATGCTTTTTGAGGAAATCAATCCAGAGAAATTAGATCTTGTAACTATCGTAGGGGATGTTAAAGGAATTGACAGCCTGAGCGATGACAAAGTCAAAGAGATCCACCAACACCTCTTGGTGAACAACTTTGATGAATTTCTAGACAAATTTTCACCAAGTGTGTACTCATTCTTTAATGCTGCCAATCAGAAAGTGATGTATGCCTTGAAGAAACCTGAAGGATTAGCAGAAGATTGTATTTCTGAGATCCGCATTGATCAGAATAATGATTTCTTAAAGATGTTATTTACACTTATCGATACGAAACGCAGTCAGGGTATTACGAATGTGGATTTCAAATTCGAGAATTTACTCGACATGATTTCTCCGAAAAAAGTGATGGATGATATTCGCCAAGTGCGTAAGGAAATCCACTACCTATTTGGACAGTATGAGAAGTTAGATGAGGGTGATCCCAAGAAGTTAGACCTTGGGGACAAGCTGAATACCATGTTTGAAGATGCAAGTCAGAATTACAACAATGTCATGGCGATGTTGCCACTAGCCATTGAGGATATTAAGACCCGTCTTCTACTAGGTAATTCTCAAGAAGAGAATATGTCTGAAGCGATCCGTATCGGTACTTTAACCATTGGAGACAGTGGGGAATTGAAGATTATCGAAGCGCCAAAAAGTGAAAGTACAGAATTGTTATTGCTTGATGAGAGTGGAACCAATGAACTGGTGAACGTCTTTGAAGATGATTATAACAGTGTTACAGAATCCCCTTCAGGGTATGTCAAGGATCTCGTCGTGCGCACGTTCTGCCCACTTCCGGCTGTACATGAAGAAGTAGATATCTCAACAGAAATCCAGAATTACAATACCTACTTAGAATTTTACAAGACAGCTAAGGATGATTTCGTCAAAACGGTCAAGCCATTGGTTGAGAAAATTCTTGGCGTCAAGATGTTCTTTGACCAATATGCGATCAAGAACAAAGGGATGTTACCGTCACTTCTGATTACGAATACCAAGCTTGAGATGATGGTCAAAAGTAGCAATATCCCAAGACTTGAAACATTCCTGAATACGGTGAATTCCAAGAATGAATTCTCTGATACCATCTGGTTCGGTATTGTGCCTTCCATCGAGCTAGAAACGGCAGGTCACGCTAAAGTGAGTCGTGAACGTTTCCGTGGGAATGAGAAAGTTGTTAAGCAGGATGGGAATAACCTTGAATCGCTAACAATGCTTCTTCAAGTCATCAAGGATTACAAAGTGCAGTTGTTCTTCAACTTTCAATCTGGAGAAGATACGACGTTTAGCAGTATGGCAACAGCAGGCATTGATAAATACATCGACAAATGTGCTCCATTGCTTCGTAAGGAATACAGCGAATTTGCGATTCCTTGTGTACCTAACTTCACCATTATTCCAAAGGATAAATCGGGTGTGGTAATTGATAGCCGTATGCTTCAGACAGAGGATGGAGCACAGCTCTCAAGGGAGAAGGAAGATATTCTGAAATTGTGGATTGAAGGCGTGTATGTAGGCGCTTCCTATGTAGCGGCGGGTATTGTGGCTGCTTATCAATGTCCAGAATATTTGAAAGAATCCTTCAAGAATGTGAGTCGGGAGTTCCCTGGTGTTCGCTATGATATTGAGGCTAAGGACAACAGTTTGCGTTCTGTCACAACGATGGCCAAGGAGATTACTGGATTCACGAACAATATTAAGGATTCTATTAATCGCAAGAACTTTGGATTTGTATTCTCCTCAGAGAGTGCTCAGCTACAGGATAAAGATATCCGTCGGATCACTGTCTATAAAGCGAGAAGCCTAGCTGCCTCGGAAGACGGGTTCGACTCGATCTATAAGACACTTGTCAGTACCTATATAGAGCGGATTCTTCGCTTTCAGACAGGTGACTTCAAACATGAGAATATTGTGAAATTCTTCAGTAACAATCCCGGCAGTCAAAAGAGTAAGTGGCTGGGTACGCGAGGATTCATCAACTCCATTATTCAAGATGGAGACGATATGACTTATGTGATCGATGAGAAGAATAACCTGTGTCACATTGACTTGATCTTTAACGGTAACGTGAAGAACTTGGAAGTGATGATTACTAAAGCAACGAGTACTGTCAAAGCATGATCGGTTCACTAAAGCGTATGTTCGAGGCGTTCTTTAATAAGCTCGCCTCTACACATAAATTCTGGAGACGATCAAACGCTCCAGACCCAATATTAGCTATTTTAAAGGAGGAAGTATTAATGGGATTTATTCTTAAAGTAGAAGGCGCAGAAACGATTGAACTAGGTATGGACAATATTCAGAAGGTTGTATACGACACGGATACACCGGATGACTCCAACGCAAGATCAACAGATGTAGGTTCAACACTAAGAATTAGTGGTAAAATCATCACCGCGACTGACGGGGATAAAGCAGATGATACGCTGAAATTGGCTAACTGGTCACTTGTACCTGCTGAGAAGGCAGATTGCTACCGTAAAGTCACATTGAAAGTGATTGCAGCGGACCAGGTTGTTCGTGAAATAAGTTTCCCTAACGCCTTTGTAGTGGATTATACCGAAAGTTTCGGTGATTCCGAAGGGGTAGGAACATTTAACTTGTATATCAAGCAAAAGAAAGACAAAACAGAATTCGCTGGCATTCTAGGCGGATATGCATTCTCACAATAAAGCATTTGCATCATTTGCCGCCTAATGAAGGCGATAATCTTGCAATTTTAAGAGGCTTCGGCCTCTTAAAATGCTTTTTTTCTTTATTGTTCAGACCTTCTATTGTAATAGAGAGCGTTACAGATAAAGGCGGGGGATCAAGGTCAGTGACTAATTATTATCAAATTCTCGGTGTTAGTCGGGATGCACAAGCAGTAGAGATTAAACAAGCCTATCGGCAATTAGCCAAGCGATACCATCCAGATACGAATCAGGGCAGTGAAGAGGCGGCACAACGATTCAAACAGATCCATGAAGCATATGAGGTTCTGAGTAAGGACTCCTCAAGACAGGCATATGATGCTAAGTCAGCTAGTGCGAATAGTCAGAACACACATCAACGTAAGAATGCACAAAGTGAATCAACGGGTAGGTACAAGACGAACCCCACAGCATTTAACGCCGAACAAATGCGTAAACAGTTTGATCAGTTTTTTGGATATCAGGACAAGTCGAAGGAAGGGTCTTCTCAATCTAAAAAAGAAGAGAACTCCAAAAATCCACTCGATACTTCTGCCATATTCGATCGTTATTTTGGAACGAAAAGAAAATAAATGAATGAATCGTGAATACCCCTTAAGGAGATGGAGGTGGCGGATATGAAGGCGCGTAAATCCGTGTGGATTATAGTGATTGATGTAATCATGTACGGCATTGTAGCCGGCATTATTCTTTACGCTTTATTACACCCTGAGGATCAAATATTGAAAATTTCAGTCACCGTGGGAGCGGCCTTTTTTATAGGTGCAATCCTATTGCAACGCTTGACTAGAAAGACTTCACGTACTGTAGAGAAGCGGGTCGTGAAGTTGATTCTATTAGATGACGATGGAGAACGTATGAAGGAATGGTACATCGAAGGAGAGACATCGTTACTCATTGGAAAAAACAGTCAACGCGGTGAAGTTGATATAGATTTATCGGAATGTGAATATGCGTCACTCATTAGTTCAGAGCATGCGGTACTGAACCGAGCGGGTGCACGGTGGTACATTGAGGATATGGAATCTAATAGTGGCACGGGTATTAGACAAGCGGGAACAAGTACCGCTAGTAAGTTGGTTGTTGAAGAGCCGCTACAGATTGGAGCGGGAGATTTGATCTATATCGCCAATACGCGACTGCTAGTGAAATAAGCGTATAGCCGCGCTTTGGACTAAGATATTTGGAGGAATGAAGACAAAATGAGCTTGACAAGATGCGCCAACGGACACATGTTCAGCACGAGAAAGCATGGTAATACGTGCCCCTACTGCAACATTACGGTAGAGGCTACGCCGAAGGGAGAGCCGAGAAGGCAGACTTCAGTAGATGCAGAAGAGAAGACGATGCCCTATTTAGGGGAAACCATGAGTATTCATCCCGTTACGGGTTGGCTGGTTTGTATTGAAGGACCTCAAATGGGTCAAGATTATCGGGTAATGTCAGAGAAGAACTTCATTGGACGCGCGGAGGAAATGCATATTCGTATTCTTGGAGACAATGCGATTTCTCGTAGAAATCATGCCGTTATCGTCTATGATCCGAAGAAACGGAATTTCTATCTGCTTCCAGGGGATGCTTCAGGACTAGCCTATCATAATAACGAAGCGGTCTATTCACCTGCTGAGCTGGCGGCATATGATTTAATTCAACTGGGGCACAGTAAATTCATCTTCATTCCTCTGTGCGGCGCTCATTTCGAATGGGAAAACAATTGAGGACGTGATGTTAACGATGTTGCAGACGGTAGAAATAGAGCATTATATCGTTATTTTGTCAGCACTTATCTTATGGATTGTGTTGTACTATATCCGGCGAGTACTCGTACGACGTCAATCAAGCACCACCACTACCACCACTGGGATTCAGATTGGGAATGGACAAAGTATCGGAAGACGGGAGGAGCAGGATGATTATTTCTCCAGTTCAACCACTTCTGTCGGTACACTCGCAGTCATCGCCGATGGAATTAGCGGTTTGTCTAACGGAAGAATGGCGAGTACGCTCGCTGTAACGGTGTTTAGCAAGGAATTTCTTTTATTGGAGAAGACGGAAGATTTCACTGAATTTTTCTCCAAGGCAGCAATGCAGAGTAATAGTGGAATTCTAGCCAATTTAAGTGGAAGTAACGGTGGAACAACCTTGGTCACAGCTGTGGTATCTTCTGGAATGCTTCACTGGGCAGCGGTGGGAGATAGCATGGTCTCGGTATTCCGAGATGGCGAATTTATCTCTATGAATTCCAAGCATACGGTCGAGACGTTACTTCGGGAGCAAGTTCTTAGTGGAGAAATGACCAAAGAAGAAGCTGAGACAAGCCCTGTCCGTAAGCATTTGGTCAACTATTTGGGATATGAAGGCTTTAGAAATATGGAGATCGGTGAACCCTTTCGTTTGCGCAAACAAGATAGAATTATGCTTGCTAGTGATGGGATCTACGATGCGTTAAGTGAAGTAGAGCTTGAAGAAATGTTGAAGCAGAAGAAGCCGGTGGAAGACATCGCTGACGATATCATCGAACAGATTGAGGCCCTAGGCTTAAGAAATCAGGACAATGCGACAGTTATTATACTAGAAAAGGGCTGGTGATTCCTTGCGGCATCCGCAAATCCGGATCGCTAGAGACAAGGGGGAACACATGCGGAAGGAGAACAGTGATTTCAAGACCGGTTTCGTTTCTGAAGCGGGTTCTTTTATTAATAATAAGGATTATTTCGCTTACATAGAGCTAGATGATATGGCTTGTTATGTCATTGCAGATGGGATCGATAACGATCAAGAAGCTCACAGCGCCGAGATGATAGCCAAGACGGTATTAGAGAATTTCATAGAGCGTCCAACCTTATCGCGGAGACAACTTAAAAGCTCATTACATGAAGCACATGAATGGCTGAAGTTTGAGAGCCGGAGGGTTCGGTTGAAGGCCAGTCTACTTGTGGTAGTAACCAACTATACCAAGATGATCTGGGCATCCAGCGGTAATGCGAGGCTATATCATTTCCGTGGGGGAAGGCTTAATCAGAAAAGTAAAGATCAGAGTCTATCACAGGTTATGGCAGATGATGGTTTCCTCCCAGATGAGACTGTATCACAGCATGAGGAACGTGGCAATTTACTTCATTACATGGGTAATCCAGATCATTTTCACCCGTATATTTCACCCCGTATTCCCTTGTCAGATGGCGATGTGTTGTTACTCTGTACATCGGGATTATGGGAGCAGGTTAATCTTCCCGAAATGCTTGATGCATTAGAGGAATGTAAAGAGCCAGAGGCTCTAACAGATACGCTTGAGGAGATACTTCTCAGCAAGCAGAAAAGAACCATCAACAATTACACGGCGGTCGCTATTTATACGGATAAGACGTATAAGGAGCCACCTAAGAATCGTAAGAAATGGATCAAACGTATTCTCATTGCAATGATGGCTTTGCTGTTAACAGGTGGTGGAGTCTGGATTTATAAAGTAAGAGAAGCAACTCGGATCGCTGAAGCAGCCGCTAATATGGTGGAATTCGAACGTGACGGAGACGAATATGCGGCGGATGGTGATTATAGTAAGGCGCTTAAATCATATAGCGAGGCAAGGAATGCAGCTTCCAAAGTGAAGGACAAGATTCATACCAACCTTATTGGGAGAAAGCAGAAACTGGCCCGGATTTTAGTTGACGGTGACGAATATTTGAAGGATCGCATCTACGATAAAGCCGTCTCTAGTTATACGAAGGCGCTAGAGGATGCGGATCATTGGGATATGTTCGATGAAGCAGATATCCAAGAAAGAATCGATCGTACGACAGATTATGAAGTCGTAACAGAACAGATTAGGCAGGGAGACCTCAAATCTCAGGGTCAGGATTACAGTGGTGCTCTCGCTATTTACAAGAAGGCGAATACGGCCGCAATTGAAGTGTCGTATACCTCAGCTCAGAAGGATCTACAAGATAAGATGAGTAAGGCTCAGGAGAAACTCGATGCCGTGCAAATGGAGACGATTAACCTAAAGGGTGACAAGCTGGAGCAAAAAGGCGACCGTAGCTTCGATGCTCAAGATTATGCGGGAGCTATTGATGGCTACATGCAGGCACAGGAGAAATATCAGTCCACTGGCAAGTTGGAGCGGGTATTAGCGATGGAGCGCAAGATTGCTAAGGCGGATGAGAAGTTACATCCTGTCGTTCCTGTGGTTCCCGTAGTTCCCGAATCAGAAGCTATGACAGATAATAGTAACTTCGCAAATCAAGGAACTCCTTTTCCCTACGAATCGGTGACAGAGACTGATCCACAGGCTTCTAGGAAAGAAACTGTAGCACCTCCTGCTGGTGTGGATGATAACACACAGAATGTGAAGGATGTAACAGCAGATGATCCAAACCCGATAAGACCTACCCCTGATAGCAAGGAGGAATTGTGATTTATGAAGGATATTGTACAGGACCGAATTAGCAAGATGGAGGATTTACAACAACGTCGCATGTTGAAGAATATGATGACAGGTGTGTTTCTGAATCTAGTAGAGTATCAGGATGATTTGAATCAGAAGTTGGAACGCCGGGTATTCGATGAGGTCGAAGGCGATGATGGGAAGCATGATGTATTCACGGCGTTATGCTCAAGGGAAGAATTGGACCCGATACACGAATTTCTATACCCAATGATCCCACAGGATGCGGAAGTGCCTGTTATTGACATGAAAGGTATCGTCGATGCTTTGAGTCAGAAGGAAGAGGTACTGCTGACTACGCTATTTCTAGAGTGTAATTATTCGTTAATTAAACAGTTATTGCAAAGTGATAGGGAATTTCAGGGAGAGCTACTCACCACCAAGGGACGATATACCGTTAAGGTTCGACTGAAGCAGAACAGGACTTATCAGGATCAGATTGAGAAACTGTACCATGTGTTTATCACTAACAGTCTTCCATGGAGAACGGTCAATCATCCCTACATACATAAATTTGTTGATGTACTGTTGACGGGGTGTGATGGGGAATTAGAAGAAACAGAAGAAATCTCGCAAGTTACGGTTCATTTAGAAGAATATGAGGCATTCAAACGAATGAACCTTATACCGCTGTGGAACATTCAGAAGCTAGAGCTGAAGACGGGTGGATTTCCTATTCCAGCGGAAGACCGTGTGAATTATGAACATGTGCTTCCATTACGCAAAACCGGGACTAGACATGGTTATCTTGTAGATGGCGATGAAGAGAACATCCGTTATATCAAGCGTACACAGGACGAGATTACGATCGTATCCCCCCGTGATAAATCAGATATATGGCATTTACTCCAGCTTGCAGAACCGGTAGACACGGTGATCGGTAAGCTGGATTACGACGTTATATCCAATCGTAAGGTAGATGGATTTATCGGAAAATACAGACATAAACAGGATCAAAGGGTGAGATCAAAGGGTGAGATCATTCGTATGATTCAGGCCTTTGCAGAATCGAAGATGCTAGAACTGGTCGATTACGAATTAGTAGAGTCTGGCGTGGGGCGTTCCGTTACCTATGAACTGAATCCTTTTGTTAGCGATCATGTACGGTCGGAGCAAGGAAAGACACGAATGTTTCTTCGGTTTCGGAGTAGAGAGAGTCGGGAAGAGAACCAGTTCATATTGGAGGATCTAATGAGCTTTCTCGTATCTGAGATTCAGCTAGCTTTCCCTGAATATAAGTGCGAAGGAGAATGGGCTTGAATTATATCTGGGACCTCATGATCCGTGGACAGGAATTAGGAATGGCTAAGAAAGACATCTATTTCATGCCTGCCAAAGTCTATTCGCCATATATGGAGCTTAGTCAAGAAGATCTGAATGCAATGACGGTTGCGCGTGACGTTGAGGTGAATCCGTACTATCGATTCCACGATATTTTTAATGGGATGTTCGATATTAATAATACGGAAGATACAGAACTACGCAATGCTTTGTTTGATATATTAATTCATTTCTTAGCTGATATCGATCTGATGCAGGGAATGAACAAGCGGGAGTATCACATCCGCTTTATACTGCGGGATATTCAAGAGGGTCTGCTAGGAGAACCCGTGAAAGAGAATATTTCACTGTTCAACCGAGAGGAACAGGAGACCATTGCAGCTAATGTGTTACGACTGTACGACACTGGAGAAGCACTTCATTTGCTGAGATATACAGTAAGTCAGATATTTCAACATTCGACGATATATGCGAACTGTGAGGAGAAGGATGAACTGCTGTTCTATATCGGACAGAAGGAGAATGAAACAGCACGTAACAAGCTTCAATTGATTATGGACCTGTTCCTCCCCATCCGGTATCGCGCAGAGGTGTACTGGAACGATCATTTCGGCATTATCAATGAAGATTATACGATGATTCAAGATCATATCGCACTCTATTAACAAATCAAGTTGCAAGGTTAATAGGATGGCTTTACAGATAATCAGAGAGGAGGACAAGGCATGAAGGGTTATTCCTACAAATTGCATAACAATCCCACAACGAAAGTCTCCGAACGTGGTGTGGCTAAGTATGGCCGAGATGAGCTTATGGAGATGACCACATTTCAATTGCGGAATATTTGCTATACACAAAGATTAGTTGAAGGACTAGGCAATAACATGGACCGTGAAAGGCTGATCCAGGTCATTATGAAATACTTGAGTGCGGAGGAAAGGTTATTCATAGGCCCCATCTGTGAGGGAGGCTTGGATCGGGTTCAAAGTACGATTCGTAAGTATATGCAGCTTCCCTTACAGGGCGATGGAGGTATACGTGTACCTGCAAGGCTGATTCTGTATTCAGGTATGGCTATGGACAAGTCAGATCGTTATCAAGTCACAGCAACAGTTCCCTTAGCGGAATCCAATGTGTTATTAGTGAATGATCGGATGGAGCTATGTGGCATTCTTAATCTGCAACAAGAAGATGGGAAGCAAGGACAATATTACCTATCGACAGATCGCGAAACACAATGGGTACTTACATCCAATCGTCAGTACAGCCTATTATTCTTGCGTAAGCGAGAATCGGAATATATCTACAATACCTATTATCAGGTACATGACCAACCTCCAGCTAACCTCCAATATTATAAGATTCCGCTCGCAGAATTGGAGATAAGAGAACTCGAAGAAACCGATGCTGTGCTTGCTATTGATTTCGGTACCTCGAATACGACAGCGGGCGCCTTTCTATATAACGGTTATGCAGCATCACCTAGTAGCTTAGATCTGTTAAATGGACAGATTCATATGGATGCTATTAACTACGTTAAGTTCCCGGACACGACGTATAAGGTGACGGATTGGATTGAAGCACTGCCATCGGTAGTTAGTGTGACGGACTGTTCTAACCCTACCAACATTCAGTATAACTTCGGTTATCAGGCGCTTCGAAGCATGCGACATAGTAGTTATAGTAGCCGTGCTAGTGTGTTTCATGGTATGAAGCGATGGGTGAACAATTACACCAAGCTAGAAGAAGTCATGGATGCACAGGGGAATATTGCTGTGGTGTCTAGGAGTGATATTCTTCGCGCGTATATCAACTATGTGGTGACTAGAGCGGAGCATCAGTTCAAGTGTAAATTCAGACATCTGCATCTATCCAGCCCGGTCAAGATGAAGACACAGTTCCTAGATATGTTCACCCATATTCTCCCGGATTACAAGATCGAGCGAGACAATGCGCTGGATGAAGGAATGGCCGTACTCTATAACACGATTGCCGATGGAATTGAACGCGGAACGTTTGAAGACGGAGAGGAATACAAGGCGCTGGTCATTGACTGCGGGGGAGGAACGACGGACTTATCCTCGTGTAACTTTCGAGTGGAAGACGGGCATATGTCTTACAGAATCGATATCAATACGACCTATGAGAATGGGGACACCAATTTCGGTGGCAACAATATTACATACCGAATTATGCAATTCATGAAGATTGTCTTTGCCGACTATTACATGGGTCAACGCAATCTAAGCGATATTGATACGCTGATCGACATCCCTGGGAATGATCTATTCCGAGAAGTCGATGAGCAGGGTGTTGAGCAAATATATAGTGAATTTGAACGAAGGTACCGTGAGGCGGAGAATGTCATCCCAACAGCATTTACCTTATACGAGAATCGCTCGCGTGATGAGTATTTACGTGTACGTGGTAACTTTCACTTCTTATGGGAAATTGCTGAACAGATGAAGGAACAGTTCTTTCGCAGAACTGGCATATTACGTAATCGATTCCACTCGGATCACGATTCCCTCGAAGAAAGCGACTTACAGATTACGACGATGGATCGTTGGTTCTTATCCGTGTCTCGCAATGGCGAGATGAAGGACGAGTACGAATTCCCAGATGTTGTATTCAACATTAAGGAAATTACGCAATTAATTAAAGCGGATATATACGATGTCGTCCGTAAATTCTTGGATGACTTCTACCGTGAAGGTAGCATCAGCGACTATTCCATTATTAAGCTTACGGGTCAATCCTGTCGCATCGACGTGTTCCGTGAAGCCCTGAAAGAATTCGTCCCTGGACGGAGTATTGAATTCCGACAGAAGCCAGTAGAAGGTAGAGTGCCTGATCTTAAATTATCCTGTCTACGCGGAGCGATCCGGTATTTGAATGCACGGAAATTCGGTAGCATTGAAGTAAGTATTACGAATTATTCGGCTGTTATTCCTTACACTGTCAGTGCACATACCCATAATAAGCAAGAGAAAGAATTGATCAGTAGCTTGGAACGTAGTAACCGAGTGCTCGGTTCCATCTCACGCCCCTTCGATACCGCAGAGATCGAATTCTTCCTTCATGGAAGTGATGGCGGGCTTCGTCAGAGTTACTTATATGTTAATAAAGTGGAGGACTATCGTCCTGTCACACATGAAGAGATCCATCTAGCCTACGATGGCAAAATCCCACAGGATGATACGGACTCTATCGTCAATGGAGAGACCAAATGGTTCGTGTTCGCCGATGATAACCATTGGGGATTCCACGTGCTCCCTATAGCACGGAGGAAGGACGGATTGCACTTAGGAAGGAAACAAATATTTGCATTTGAGAGCGATCGGTCCGAACTGGATTTCTTCGATGGATTGAAGTAAAGGTACCAAGCGGCAGAGGAGGAGCGCATTGTTTACACATCTATATCCCCAATTCAATAAAGGTAGAATTCTGAAGACAGAAATGTTGACGAACTTACGAGATTTCCCTCGTGAATTCGTAGATATCCACTATGCGGATTATTCCGATGGTATTGTGACAGGTGCTAATCTTGAAGTCGGTCCTAAGCATCTGATTATATCACCAGGTATTGTGCGGCATGAGGGTAGGCTCTATACATTGAGCGAATCTACGGAGCTTGCATATTTGGCTACAGGCAAGGAGTTAGCGGTCAAGATCCGATTCCTTGAAGTTAAGGAAGGGAGTGATTTGACGGTGTACGCTAGCGAGATTGTGCTGGATGAACAAGTCGAATGTAACGCAACTGAGCTGGAGCTTGGTCGTTTCAAGCTGAAGGAAGGCGCTAGACTCCGCCAGGATTACCAGAACTTCGCGGATTTCACGACCGAATACAACACTTTGAATGTGTTGCACACATCCTATGCTGCACATGGAGAGAGTACAGTATCTCCCCTTGTGATGCGCTATTTCGCAGATCAGATGCTTCGTAGTGGCAGTGCCGACCCACGTGATCTAGTCTTCGCGATGATGTGTGCCAATGAAGGAATCGTGTCACGCAGCCTTATCCTGCACTATATCTCGGGTCGTATGGGCGTAGCCTACAAGGATTATACCCATGTGCAGATTCACAAGTACCTGAGTCGGATTCTGGATAACGTTCGGAGCGGCGGTAAAGCTCGTAGTACCCTCGCAGCAGGTGGGCCGCAGCGGGTGATTGTGGATTAGGATTTGTTAGTAAATAAGCAGATTATAGTGAATTGCCTAGAGGCCTAATATTAAGGGCATATAGATTTAGGAGGGATTAAGGTGGAAGAATCTGTAGTAACCTACGGAGATATTGAAATAACTCCTTATGTATTAGTAAGCGTGCAATCTATAAAGATAGTTAAAAGAGTGAATGAGCATGTTAAGCTCACGTTTACGGGTATTATCCCGGAAGAGAAAAAAGACAGCTATGTCAATGCTACGGGTTCTGAAAATCAAGTGAGTATGATTATAAAAGATGGATCAGGTAAGAAGCGAGTTCTGTTTGAGGGGATTGTTCTTAATGTTAGTGTACGGGTTAGAGCTGAAGTGTACTACTTACATGTTGAAGCGATATCGAATTCCTATGCACTGGATATTAAAAGAAAAGAGAGATCTTTTCAAAATCCACAGTTATCTTATACAGCGTTAATAAATGATATCACCTCTTCCTATCAGAAGGCTCATTTTAAAGATGATGTAACGAATGGTAAGAAACTTGGAAAGTTAGTTATGCAGTACGAAGAAACAGATTGGCAGTTCTTGAAACGCATCGCTTCGCATTTTTATACGGTATTAATACCGGACGCTAGTGTGGGTAACCCAAGATTTTATTTCGGACTGCCTGAGAATCAAGAAAAGGGTGAAATAAAAGTTACTCAATATACGCTAAAAAAACGTATCTCTGATTATAGGAATGATTCTGAGAATCATCTTCCTGGAGCAGTAGATGCTGATTATAACGTGTATGAAATTGAATGTAATCGATTGCTTGAACTGGGTAACTCAGTTAAATTCAAAGCTAAACGTCTAATCGTGGGAGAAGCTGTTATTGAAATGAAGGAGGGCATCCTTAATTATAGATATAAACTGTTTCCTCGTAATGGACTGAGACAAAACCAAAAGCACAATAACGCAATTATTGGTGCATCTATACAAGGCCGAGTCTTACGAGTGAAAAAGAATATGGTACAAGCCAAGTTAGATATGGATGATCAGGAAGACCAAAAGATGGATTATTGGTTCCCCTATTCGACCATTTATGCTTCAGAGAACAATACGGGATGGTACTTCATGCCGGAGGAGAATGATAGTATTCGCATTTACTTTCCAAGCAATAAGGAAGAGGAGGGGATTGCTATCAGTTCAGTAGTTAAACCCCCAGCCACTCCTTCTGCTCCTAAGGTTTCTGCTTCATCAAGTAGTAGCATAACCACTGCGAGCAATTCATCACCACCTGCTTCAAGTGTTGGTGAGCCGGCTCCTGATCGAATGGGTGATCCTGCCATCAAGACACTTCGTACTAAATATGGTAAAGAAATTATGCTAGCGCCAGATAAAATTATTATTTCTGCAGGTGATATGCAGATTATATTAAGTGATGCGGATGGCATTCAAATTATAAGTGGACAAAATGTGGATATTACCGCAACACAAAATATATTATTGTCTTCACAAAACATTGGGATTTCTGCCTCGAAATTAACATTATCAGGTAACGGAAATGAAATCACTTTGGAGGACAATGTCACAGTGAAAGGCTCGGAAATTAAGATGAACTAGAGTGAGGTGCTGATTATAAACAAGGATGAAGCTATCAAGCATCTATATGAGAGTACATTCCTTCCTACTATAGAAAGCGACGTATCAGATTTACAAATCTATTTTAGACAACATCGCACTCTTCTTGTTGAACAATTCGTAGAATCGTTCCGTGGGATTTGTCGGTTAATTAACAATATACAGCAAAATCAAGCGAAGGATCCCATAGGGTATATTCATTATTCAATGCTTCGCACGTCTATGTTAGAGGGAAATGCTCACTACCTTATAGAAGCGTATTCTAGTAAATGGTATTGGGATGACGTTGAGTGTCTTTCTTATTATGATGCAGGTTGGGCTTATCAAAGTCTGGAGTCTATGACGAATACTCTGGAGATGACGAGAAAAAAGTATATGAACTTGATTGATAATAGTGATATTCAGAGGATGATTCTTCAAAACTTAGGATACTACAATCAATTTGTTATAGCTCTTGCCCGTAGTTCTTTGTCGCAAGCTGTTAAGTTAACGGAATACCAACAGATCAATAAAACAGATTGCTTGCGTGTACGCATAGGAGAGTTCAAGGATTACAGTGAGGATGTCCATGTAGATGACCGTACTCAGAAGGATGAGAGAAGCATACGTCGTCAATTGAAGAGCAGAACTACAGATTTGGGATGTGCGTATAAATCGTTTACAGGTATTCAACTCTATGACGAGATGATGGACGATATAGATTTGAGATATACGGATTTCAGTAGAAGTAATTTACAAGGAAGTAAGTTTACGAACTGTCTATTAACAGGAACCCAATGGAACGGATGTCAGCTTCGTCACGTCGATTTTAGCTTCTCGCAATTGTGTGATGCAGATTTTAGAGATTGCGACCTTGAAGGAGCGAGGTTTGTTCATATAGATAGCCGAGGTATACAAGACAAATTACTTCAGGTACCTGGATTAATAGGATTGAATTTCGAAAATGCCAACCTTGAAGATGTTGATTTTTCTTATGCAGAGCTTGAAGGAGCTAACTTTCATAATGCAATTATGAAGAATACAACTATCTTGAAAGAAAATCTTAACAAATTGAATTTAAGTGAAGTTCAGATAGAATCGATTCACTGGATTACCAGAGGAGAGGTTGGAGATGCGTAATTACTTTTTGATAAGTGAGGACGAACGAGTATTTAACAAGGTTAGACCTTCTCCAATGGAGATAAAGGGAAAAACCTTTCAGGATACTCCTAATATATCGTTCTATCAGGTAGACTCCTCAGTTATCACTCAGCATGTGGATTGGCTTGATAGACCTAGAGTAATCATATCTGATGCTATGAAGTTGCTGTTAGAAAAGTACAATCCAAGGCTACGCTTCAAAGCAATTCATTGTATAGATCAAGCGGCCTCTTTGCAAACAACTTATTGGATAGCGGAAATTCCCGCTGTAGAATGTATCTCACCTCACAGTCAGTTTCATAACAATGGAACAATAAAAAAACTGCTGTTAGATGATAAAAAAATAAAAAAAGAGCACATATTTATGATAGCCAATGTAGTTGAATCTTATATTGTTATAAGTTTGGAGCTGGCAGAAAGCATCCTTCGTCGAAGTATGACAGGATTTATGCTTACAAAAGTTACGTTAGATAGGGAGGCTAACAGTTGAAGCATT
>DASXLR010000079.1:0-43703 GCA_036496075.1 Paenibacillus sp.
ATGATGGAAGAGAACGTGGTTTCTTCAGCGGGAGCTGTTCATAAAGTCAACATAGAGTCCATTCTTACCTTGATCCGTGAAGCAGGTAAAATTCCAGCTCAACGCAATACAAGATACGATATATTAAAAGTATTCGAAGAAGGCACTCATGCTGATCGAGACTTCGTGATGCAGAACTAATCTTTATATACTTGAACCCCGCTTTCTTCATTGAGAGCGGGGATTTTTTACGTCTTTTTTTGAATAGAAAAGGAAGCGAATATGGGTAAAGAGGATAGAAGTTGTCTTTTGATCGACTGACAGCTTGAGATTCGATATCTAACCCTTCAAACGTAGCAAGAGGTACTACCTGAGAAATCTTAGCTTGTTTTCCATTAACCCCTTCCGTATATCCCTTGTTCAGAGACCATATACTTAACAAGGATAACGAAAGGAGTGATCTCCATGGAATGGTTCAGAATAACTGTTAAGACAGGTTCCTCACAAGAAGAGGATTCATTCTACCGTATCGTTACAAAGAAAAATAAAGAACTACATAAAAAATTCAGATCGTTGAAGTTGAGTCACGCTACCCAAGATGGAATATCAGTATGGAAATGCACGGGAAGCGAACAGAAAGTATCCATGGGAGATGAGAAATCCTCCTTATTTCATTCGGTGGCGGAAGCAGTCGCTGAAATCATATTAGAAATTAAGGAAAAACAAATAGTGGAGGGGCTTCTCGATAAAGAATTTGATTTCTCTGGTAAGGAGGAACTCGAACGCGTCGTAGAACATTGTTTATCCTTATTGGCCAAAGGAGAAGAATCACCCAATGATTCATGGAAACGTCGACATAAAAAGCTGATAAAGCCAATAGAGCATTGTCTGTTGGAGTATTCAACCTTTAATCTGGATGGATTTATCACGTTCAGACAAAAGGAATACGCCTCTGAACTAAGAGAAATTGTGGAATATGCTGTGGATGAATTCTTAGTCGACCGACAGTATGAGGAATTTGTAAGTTTACTGAAGTACTTTGTGTATTTTCAAGAGCCACAGATTCCTGTAGTACATGTGATTCATAAGAGTGGGCAGGAGTTGTTATTGTTTGACGAAGTCATGAATCCATTAGAGAAAAAGCCGGAAGATGGCGTAATTGTGGAAAGATTAGATCAGAAGGATATGGAAATGGAAGATGTGGTTGTAAGCACACTCATTTCTGTCTGCCCTGCTAAAGTGGTTATCCACACCCGCGAACCTCACATGCCAGCGATAAATACGATCATCCAAATATTTGATAAAAGGGTTGAGATTTGTCGGTCTTGTCCAGAATGCCAAGCCTTTTTCAAAGAAAAAGAGAAGATATAACTTGACGATTCGTGCAGGCAGAATTATAATGATTGATGAATTCACCAAAAGCTATGACAAAGACATGAGCTATTTAGACAAGGACCGTTTAGAGAGAGGGAACAGAGGCTGAAATTCCCTTCGGTACCAGCTATGGTTTACCCCTTTGTAGCTGCGATTATGAAACTCGCCGAGTTATCGGTTGAACAGTAAGAATTGCCGGGTCATTCCGTTATATAATGCTGATGAAGGACTTGAATATACATAGCTACAATGAGTGTATATCAACTGTTGAATTAGGGTGGAACCACGGGTATAACACTCGTCCCTTTACTGGGATGAGTGTTTTTTTGTTGTCTTTTTATAGAATATGAAGGAGGAATTGACGTGGCAGTTAATATCAAATTACCGGATGGTTCGGTTCGAGAGTATGTAGAGGGTAGTAGTATTGAAGATGTTGCAGCTTCTATTAGTAGTGGGCTTAAGAAGAGTGCTGTAGCAGGTAAGTTAAATGGGCAAGTGGTGGACTTATCCACAACCCTAGAAGAGGGAGCGGTTATTGAAATCGTGACTTTGGATTCTGCTGAGGGCTTAGAGGTTATGCGTCACAGTACAGCACATTTGATGGCCCAAGCGGTTAAACGATTGTTTGGTAATAAGGAAGTTCATTTAGGCATTGGACCCGTTATTGAAGATGGATTCTATTATGATATGGATCTAGAGCATGCTCTTAACCCGGAGGACTTGCAGAAGATCGAGAAGGAAATGGAACGGATTATTAATGAGAACTTACCGATTACTCGTAAAGAGATTAGTCGTGAAGAGGCTCTACAAATATTCGGTGAACTTGGTGATCCATACAAGCTGGAGCTCATTAACAATTTACCTGAAGACAGCATTATCTCAATGTATGAACAAGGTGAGTTTTTCGATTTATGCCGAGGACCTCACGTACCATCCACAAGCAAAATTAAGATTTTTAAACTTATGAATGTAGCTGGTGCCTACTGGCGCGGGGATAGTAAGAATAAAATGTTGCAACGGATTTACGGAACAGCTTTTGTTAAAAAAGCTCAGTTAGAGGAGCATTTGCACTTTTTAGAAGAAGCTAAGAAACGTGATCACCGTAAACTAGGTAAAGAATTAGAGATTTTCACGTTCTCACCACTTGTGGGTCAAGGGCTTCCTCTTTGGCTTCCAAAAGGTGCTAAACTGCGCCGTACACTGGAACGGTATATTGTAGATTTGGAAGAAAGCTTAGGTTACGATCATGTATATACTCCGGTTTTGGGTAATGTTGAGTTGTACAAGACTTCCGGTCACTGGGAGCATTATCAAGACGACATGTTCCCAAAAATGGTACTCGATAACGAGGAACTGGTACTCCGTCCTATGAACTGCCCCCATCACATGATGGTGTATAAGAGTGACATGCGTAGCTACCGTGATCTTCCGATCCGTATTGCAGAGCTTGGTATGCAACATCGTTATGAAATGTCTGGAGCGCTCACAGGATTACACCGTGTACGTGCAATGACACTGAATGATGCACATATTTTCTGTAGACCAGATCAAATTAAAGAAGAGTTCAAGCGTGTTATTGAATTGATCTCTAAAGTATATGAAGACTTTGGTATTAAGGAATATCGCTTCCGCTTGTCTTATCGTGATCCAGAGGATACGGAGAAGTATTTCCCTAATGATGAGATGTGGGAGATGTCTCAACGTATGCTGCGTGAAGTTGTCGAAGAAGTGGGTCTTCCATTCTTTGAAGCTGTAGGAGAAGCTGCTTTCTATGGTCCTAAGCTAGATGTACAAGTGAAGACTGCACTTGGTAAGGAAGAGACGTTATCAACTGGACAACTTGACTTCTTGCTTCCTGAACGCTTTGAGCTTGAGTATATTGGTGATGATGGACAGAAGCATCGTCCTGTCGTTATCCACCGAGGTATTCTAGGAACAATGGAACGGATGACTGCGTTCTTGCTTGAGAACTTTGCGGGAGCATTGCCACTATGGCTGTCTCCAGTTCAGGTTAAGGTTATCCCTGTATCGGGAGCTTTTGAAGGATATGCCAACGAAGTGGTGGATAAGCTGAAGCTTGCAGGTATCTCTGTAGAAGCCGATCTTCGTAATGAAAAACTGGGTTATAAGATCCGAGAAGGACAGCTGGAGAAGGTTCCTTACATGTTCGTTATCGGTGAGAATGAGATGAATGATCAATCTGTATCGGTACGTAAGCGGGGTGAAGGTGATATCGGAGCTAAACCACTTTCTGAGATGATCGCCATTCTAAAAGAAGAAATTTCAAACCATATTGTTTAATTATCGTACTTATTAAGGATCAATACTAAAACTAGTGCTTGAAAAAGTCGTGAAGGAAGACCGCTACGGTGACGGATTATTCTTACGATCGCTGTTGCCCTCAGATTTCTTGATTGAATACCGCTTATAGCAGTAGAAATATTGGTTTTGGGCCTTTAATAATGTTTAATAAATCCTCTGTCATGTATATAAACCTGTAATTAAGGGCAACCTCCCTAGTAAGGGGGAGATTTTCTTATGAATCAGGTAAAAACATGGCAGAGGATTTTATTATGTGTTGGATTGCTAGGTGTGCTTGCAGGGGAAAGTAAGTCACACGCATTTGCGATGATTAAAGGAGTTCATGAGGATTCATATATGCAGAAGATCAATAATGATTACTCATTTGCTAGCATATATACGAACAGTATGAAGAAGCCTATAGCCAAGCCAGCACCTAAGAGACAATTACCATCCATAACGGTGTCAGCTCCACGAGCAGAGCAAGTTATTGATGTCGTTAAAGTGTCAGCGACAGGGTATAGCCCCGGATATGAGTCTACTGGCAAGAGGCCAAGCCATCCCGAATATGGAATCACCTATTCAGGTGTGAAAGTGAAGCGCGACAGAAATACTGTATCCACGATTGCAGCCGATCCCAAAGTGTTTCCACTAGGGAGTATTCTATATATACCGGGATATGGATATGGCATTGTTGCAGATACGGGTTCTGCCATTAAGGGGAGAAAGATAGATCTGTATTTCAATACCGTTAAGCAGGTCTATAAGGAGTGGGGCAAGAAAGACGTGGAAGTGCTTATTATTAAGCGTGGAAATGGAAAATGTACGGAAAAGATGTTAGCTACACTGGGTGAAGCTATTCAAAACTATAAATCGTTGCCAGCATTTGTACTGGAAGAAGCGATATAAAATGTAACATTTATAAATTTTTTGTCGCTTCCTGCATAATAAACTGGGAATTCCACATACTACGGACTGGGGTAACTTCATAAGCCCCATTTTATGTATGTCAGTATATCCAGTTTAGGAGGAGGTGGATCTCATGGCTAACAATCAAAATCAGAATCAAAACCAGAAACAGAAGGTACAAGAAAATTACAAAACTCCGGATGAAAAGTTCAACGCAGAGTTTGGTGAAGATAATGGTGCTGCAACTCCAAAAATCCAGAAACCAAACAAAGTGCAAGAAAACTACAAAACTCCGAATGAAAAATCTAATTCTTAAATAAAGCTTCTCAGAACGTATTACAAAGAGGGTGTTCCCAAAGCCAAGTCATTGGTTAGGGGATACCCTCTTTCTTTATGTATGAGAGTTACATGCATGAAATGTAATAATTTGACATTTGTATCCGTCTCTAGACCGAGAACAGGATCATTCCTCCGCCGCTATTGTAAAGCTTGAATCTGATGTACAATTTAGATAATGAAAAGGATAAGGGGATATGGTGATGAAAAGAGGATGGTTCGATCGCATATTTGGCGGAGTAGTCTTGATCGGTATCGGTACAATATTTTTGCTTCAACAGATGAATATTGTCGATGTAAGTATTGGGAGTATTATCTCAACTTATTGGCCGCTTATTTTGATATATATGGGATTCAAGAATCTTGTGACTTCACATGGTGAAAAGGGTTCATTTCTTGGGGCATTTATCATGATTGCTGTGGGGGGATATTTCCAATCACGTGCATTAGGTTGGATCGGGGTATCACCGGGAGATTTTTTTAGGTCGCTAATTCCTGCTGTATTAATTATATGTGGTGTTTATGTGATATTGAAACCACGTCGGGTTAAGCGTAGTAAACACATGGAGTATCCTATCAAGCCGGATGTCGTCCCACCGAATCCATCGGAGCTACCTGAAACACCAACTGAATCGACACTCGATCAACAATTTGAAGAGAAGTTTGGTATTTCTTTTGCAGATGAGAAGAAGGAACAGGCACAAGAAGCTAAGGATCGCTATCGCCGTGAAAGAGAGGCAGAAGAGCATCAGCGTTATAGTCGTCATGAAGATTATAAAGGGTGTGACTCTCGCGACAAAGTGAATAAGTCTACTTTTATCGGAGATGTGCATATGGGTCGGGATTATTTCGAGCTCAAACCAACGAATGTATCACAATTTATTGGGGATACAGTCATTGATCTTACAAATGCTCAAATTCCATATGGTAAGACAAAAATTAATATTTCTGCGTTTATTGGTGACATCAAAGTGTATGTACCAGATGATATGGATCTAGGAGTAAAGGTAAACTCTAGCTCTTTTATTGGAGATATGTCTGTTTTATCTGAATCGCGTAGCGGATTTATAAGCTCAATACAATCGTCCACCCCACATTTTAGAGAAGCACAGAAGAAAGTAATCATTAATGTGAGTGCATTTATTGGTGATATTAAAGTGACCAAGGTAGGATAAATAGATGGTGACTATATTTAAGAGTACAAAATGGGTACTGTTGTTCTATTTCTTACTAAGTGGCGTAGTGATGGCAGGGGTCATTTATATGGGTGACTACATGGGGTATATTGAGATTAAAGATAATCGGATGTGGTTATATTACTCACTTGGTATCGTTATTTTCACAGTAGTGATTGGTTATATAGCGGGACAGCGAATTCAGCGAGGCATAGATTTGCTTGATCTTAACATGCTGCAGGTGGCCAAAGGTAATTTGTCGGTTCGGATGCCAGTGGTGGAGGACCAGTCTTTTGCTCGTGTATATCATGAGTTCAATATGATGATGGAAGCCGTGGAGAAGAAAATGAAGTTGCTTCAGCGATTAGGTGAGCAGGAAGTGATGGAGAAGGAAAAGGCATCAGAGAATGCTGTGCTAGAAGAACGGCGTCGTATGGCTCGTGATTTACATGATACGGTGAGTCAGCAACTTTTTGCGATTCATATGTCTGCTTCGGCATTACCTAAAGTGCTGGTTAAGAATGAAGAGCAAGGCAAAGTGGTGTTGAAGCAATTAATTGAGATGTCACATATGGCCCAAAAGCAAATGCGCGCCCTGATCGCTCAGCTTCGCCCAGTTGAACTGGAAGGGAAAAGCCTGTCTCAAGCTATAGAGAAATGGTTCCCTGATTATTGTCGTCAGAATGGGCTTAAGGGCGTGAATGAGCTTGAACTACAGGGGGAAATGTCTGAGGCCATTGAGCATCAACTCTTTCTCATTATACAGGAAGCGATGGCTAACATTGTGAAACATGCACATGCGGTATTAGTTAGTATGTCATTACGAGAGGGTACCCATCAGGTTGTGCTTAGTATTAGTGATGATGGACAGGGCTTTGATGGAAAATCACATAAGCAGGGATCTTATGGTTTGTTAACGATGCGTGAACGAGCTGAGAAGCTTGGCGGTCAAGTTGAGATTATAAGTAAGAAGGGTGCAGGAACTACAATTCGCGTACATATTCCGAAGTTTAGCCAAATTGATAGTAAACAAGATAACCAATCAAATGAGGTGGAGGAGTAGATGGAGAATAGGGTTAAAGTGCTGATTGTGGATGATCATGACATGGTCCGAATGGGTCTCAAAACGTATTTAATGCTTGAGCCAACCTTTGAGGTGATTGGAGAAGCAAGCAACGGTCAGGAAGTGATCGAGATGCTACGGATTGGAGTCCCTTATGGCCCTCCAGATTTAATATTAATGGATATGATGATGCCGGTCATGAATGGCGTGGAGACGACACGAGCCGTTCTAGCGGAGCATCCGAATATTAAGATCGTGATTCTAACTAGTTTTCTTGAAGATGATCTTGTGGTAGATGCTATTGATGCAGGTGCTGTGAGTTATGTGCTAAAAACAGTGTCAGCAGATGAATTGATTTATGCTTTAAAGGGTGCAAATAGAGGAATGCCAGTCATGACAGGTGATATCTCCCAAGCGTTAACACGTGGAATAAGGCAACGTATGGTACAGACCGATTCTTCAGGTCTAACGGAACGAGAGAAGGAAGTATTGTTATTGATTGCTGAAGGGAAGAATAATAAGGATATTGCAGAGGAATTGCATATAAGTATCAAAACGGTTAAAACGCATGTTAGTAACTTACTTATGAAATGTGAACTTGATGATCGAACTCAGCTTGCTATATTTGCCCATCGTAAAGGGTGGGCTTAGTACTATACATATTTAAATTATTTCATATGTTTTATCTACCTTTAAATTGTTTTTAATGTGCCATTAAGGTTTATAGTACATGATAAGAACAGTTAAATAATATCCCTCCTCCATAAAGCGAGGTTAGGGTATGGGAGGTATTATATATGGATGATCGTAATAACAATAACAGATCCGGACATTCGGACGAAGAGTTGGAACAGGAAATGAACAAACGCCAGGAATCTTCTGAATCGGGTTCTTCATATTATTATTCTTATGGACCATTTCAGTCCATTGGCAAAGACAATGGAACAAATAACGGAGCAGATTCATACCCGCGTAGGTACGATGACGATGTAGAAATTACTACACCACAGCCAGTGAGACCTCTGCCTATAGTGAATTCATTTCGAACTTCAAGTGGTGAGCAAGATGGAGAAATGAGTAAAGGAGGCAATGGTATGGGAAATAACGGTTCAGGTGGTAATGGGAATTGGCAATATAGTAAACGTCCAAAGAGCTCATTCAAGAGCATGGCTATTTCTTTTCTAGCGGGTATGGTTGTCATTAGTGGTCTGATGTTTACAGCAGATTACACGAATATGTTTACTGGAAATGCGTTGTTATCATCGACTCCTTCAAGCCAGCAAGCTATAGCAGATGTAGCTCCTTCGACTGCTGTCAATACATCGCTTCCATTATCGAAGCCGACCGATGTATCCACAGTAGTTCAAGAAGCCAGCCCTGCAGTTGTTAAGATTGCAACGTTAGTTAAATCTAGTAATAGAAGGGGTCAACGTACAAATCCTAATTCCACCGACCCATTCTCTTATTTCTTCGGAGATCAATTTGGTAGTGGTGGTAGGGGAAATAGTGAAGATTCCTCTACGCAGTCTGGAAGCGGCACTGCGGATCAATTAGTTCCTTATGGCATAGGTTCTGGCTTTATCTACGATAAAGAGGGCTACATTCTAACGAATCAACACGTTGTTGATGGGGCGGATGTGATCCAAGTGACGCTTGAGAACAATAAAAAACCGTATGAAGCTAAGCTCTTAGGCTCAAGCAAGGAATTGGACTTAGCTGTTCTGAAGATTGAGGGTTCTGATTTCCCAATCGTTCCTCTGGGAGATTCTAAGAGTGCTAAAGTGGGTGAGCCGGTTGTAGCTATTGGTAATCCACAAGGCTTCGATCATACAGTTACTGCGGGTGTACTTAGTGCGATGGAGCGTAGCATTGATATAAATGAAGAAGATGGTAGTGGAACTCGTAAATATGAACATTTACTTCAAACGGATGCATCGATTAATCCAGGTAACTCGGGTGGACCGTTGCTGAATCTTAGTGGTCAAGTTATAGGGATTAATGTCGCTGTCAGTGCGGATGCTCAAGGGATTGGATTTGCGATCCCTACAAGTGTGATTTCACAAGTTGTAGATAAGCTTGAGAGCAATCAAGAGATCCCTAAAACACCTGTACCCTTCATTGGTGCTACTTTAATGACAATGACAGATGAAGTTGCTAACCAAATGGGGTCAACGGTAAAAGAAGGTTCCTTCGTTTCTGACGTTACTTTTAAATCTCCTGCCTACGTTGCAGATGTTCGTCCGTATGATATCATCGTAGGGATCAATGATACGAAGTATTCTACGAGTCAGGATCTCATCGAGTTCATTCGGACGAAAGAAGTGGGAGCAAAGATTACTCTAAATATTGTTCGGGATGGAAAAGAAATTGATCTTTCTGTTACTATTGGAAATAAGAATGACTTCGACACCACTGTAACTAAAAAATAATAATGACAGAGTCTTTAATAGTCATAGCGGAAGGGTTCCTCTCCTTTCGCTATTGCTGTATGTTATGTATTGAGCCACAACTATTTATAAATTGACATTCATAAAGGGGCTAGGATTCATGCGTTCGACTATATTAATTATTGATGATGATGAGAAAATTATATCTATGCTTCGTAGAGGACTTGCATTTGAAGGTTACGACGTTGTCACCGCAAGTAATGGGGCAGAAGGACTTAACGTTATGCTTGAAGGGGAACCTGACCTTGTTGTACTGGATGTCATGATGCCGAAGGTAGATGGCTTTGAAGTGTGTCGTCGGATGCGAGAAGGGGGTAGCAAGTTACCCATACTGATGCTTACAGCAAAGGACGAAGTGGAGCATAGAGTGAAGGGATTAGATCTCGGAGCTGATGATTATTTGGTCAAGCCATTTGCGCTAGAGGAAATGTTAGCCCGTGTAAGAGCCTTGCTAAGACGCAAGCCTGAACAGAATGAAGCTGGAGACAATAAGTTGGCCTACGCAGATATTATTCTAGATATGGATGCAAGAGAGGTGCTACGCTCAGGGGAAAGAGTAGAACTGACAGCTAAGGAATTTGAACTTCTGAATTTGTTCATGCAGAATCCGAAGCGTGTGTTATCTCGAGATTTAATTATGGATAAAATATGGGGATATGACTATAGTGGTGAATCGAACGTACTTGAAGTATATATCGCCATGCTTCGTCAGAAGATGGAGGAAAATGGAAGGACTCGGCTTATTCAAACGATCCGGGGAGCTGGATACATTCTAAGAGGTGACAATTAAGTATGTCCATACGACTGCGGTTGACCGCTTGGTATACCGGGATTCTAGCCGTTACGCTTATTGTATTTGGCTTCTTTATTTATGGCGTTATATACTATAACACATATTCTGAAGTTGAGAAACGAATTGATCAGCAGATTAAACGAAGCCAAGTCCAAACGGTTTTAAATTTAAGTGATGGAACGTATAATTTCATATTTAATTCGCCAAGCAATTTTCAGGATGCCCAGACCTTTATACAAGTCTATAACTATACGAATGGTGAGATTATATCTGATGATAATTTACAACGAATAGGTATGAAAATACCTGTCCCTTTGGAAATAAGTGGGGAAAGGGAGGGTGGATTTAGTCATATTCAAATTCAGAATAAGAATCTCTATCCCTTTATGTTATATCAACGCCCCATTTTTGCTCTAGATGGAACAATGATTGGACTTCTTCAAGTAGCTGCGTTTACTGGACCAGAACAAGTTTTACTTAATCGACTACAGAATATATTGTTTCTCGGTTCCTTGATTATGATTATTTTTGCAACAACTTTAGGGTTGTTTCTGGCTCGCAAATCTATGCGACCGATTGGCAAAGTGATAGAAGCTGCTAACCAGATTCAGAAGGGGGCCGATCTTAGCGTTCGTATCGAGTATGAGGGTCCAGAAGACGAAATTGGCCAGTTGATTGGAACTGTCAACAATATGCTAGAACGGATGGATGGATTCTACAAAGAATTAGAAGACTCTTATGCAGCTCAGAGACGTTTTGTGTCGGACGCTTCACATGAATTGAGAACACCGCTAACTACGATTCGTGGCAATGTGGACTTGTTACAGAGGATGTGGAGTAAGGAACCAGAAGATCGTTCTAATCTAGATGAAGAGGCATTAAAGCAAATGTCAATTGAAGCGGTTGGGGATATAGCAGATGAAGCCAAACGAATGAGTCGGCTTGTAAGTGATATGCTCTCACTAGCAAGGGCAGATACAGGGCATACCTTTGATAAGGAGCCTGTACCACTCGAAGTTTTGGTTGGAGAAGTAGCGCGTCGAGCTCAATTTTTACCCCATGCTGTTGAATGGATAATCGGCGATTTATCTACCCTGAATGGTTTGTATGTTTATGGAAATAAGGATTACTTACAGCAAATGTTGTTCATTTTTATTGAGAATGCATTCAAATATACGCCTGAAGGTCATGTACTCTTAGATGCGTTCCGTTATCAGGATCAAGTCGGAATTCGTGTATCTGATACAGGGATTGGGATGGATAAGAATGATGTGCCGCTCATATTCGAACGGTTCTACCGTGCAGATCAGTCTAGAGGTGTCACGGAAGGGATTGGATTAGGTCTATCTATCGCTAAATGGATTATAGATGAGATGGGTGGCTCAGTAGAAGTCGTTACTCGTCTTGGTGAAGGAACGACATTCATCATCTGGTTGCCAACGATCTTTCATGCTCCCCTTGAATAAGCTATAATAGTAAGGGAAAGCAAGTTAAAGAAAAGAGGGTGAGACTTGTGGAGATTGTTAAGATTTCTCCTCGGGGATACTGTTATGGAGTCGTAGATGCGATGGTGTTAGCACGCCAAGCGGCTCAGAATTTAGATCTTCCTCGGCCTATATATATATTGGGTATGATCGTGCATAATGCTCATGTAACCAATTCGTTTGAAGATGATGGCATCATTACGTTGGATGGTTCTAATCGATTGGATATTCTGGACCAAGTAGATAAAGGTACCGTTATCTTCACCGCTCATGGTGTATCTCCAGAGGTGCGCAAGATTGCTCGTGACAAAGGATTAACGACTGTAGATGCAACTTGTCCTGATGTGACGAAGACGCATGTCCTTATAGAAGAAAAGGTTAGTGACGGGTACGAGGTTATCTATATTGGTAAGAAGGATCATCCGGAACCAGAGGGTGCTCTTGGTGTTGCTCCTGGCCATGTTCATCTCATTGAGAGGGAAGAGGAAATCCACGATCTTGTTCTTAATACAACACGAATTGTGATTACCAATCAGACGACGATGAGCCAATGGGATATTAAGCATATCATGAAGCAATTGCTCCTAAAATTCCCTACAGCAGAAGTTCATAATGAAATATGTATGGCTACTCAAGTTAGACAAGAAGCGGTAGCTGAACAAGCAGGACAGGCGCAACTAGTCATCGTTGTCGGAGATCCCCGGAGCAATAACTCCAACCGACTTGCGCAAGTGTCCGAAGAAATTGCTAACGTCAAGGCTTACCGCGTAGGTGATGTAACCGAAATAGATCAAGCTTGGCTACAAGGGATTAGCAGAGTAGCTGTAACCTCAGGTGCATCTACCCCGACCCCTATTACGAAGGAAGTCATTACGTATCTTGAGCAATATGATGCTGCGAACCCAGATACATGGGAGATTAAGCGGACTGTAAACATGAAGAAGCTTCTTCCATCCGTGAAAGTAAAAAGTAGTACCTCTACATCATAATCACAATACTATTCATAGAAATGAGAAGGCAGACTTAGTATTGATAATACGAGTCTGTCTTTTCTTTGTTATAGATGATGTTCAAAAAGTCATCTATTGATCACGAAGTAACGCAAGAAGAATGTTCGGCATCGAATCTGAGTTCAACCCTCGAAGTCCGTTGCTCATGTAGGTTTGCTAAGCGCATGCTTACGAAGTCGTTTTCTTCGAAAACGTGTAACTCCGCTACTCCTTCTTCGGTCTGTACTCACCTTCTGAAGCGTTTTGAAAAAACGCGGCATCGTAAGCATAAGCTATCGTGCTGAATAGTCGACTTTTTGAACTCGCACTTAAAGGTTGCTCTAAGAGGATTGGGACTTGACGGAGAATAGCTTTATGCGTTATATTTACTTTAGCGATTAAAAGCATAAAAGCGAACAAGCGTTTAAGTGGAGAAGTATTTCTATCATATAACTCATATTCGAAAGGACGGAATAAAAATGATCGTAATTATGTCTAATGCTACATCAGATGAGCAAGTTCAGGAAATTGTGAAGGTTATTGAACAGGAAGGGTTGCAAGTACATGTATCTCGAGGCGCAGATCGTACTGTTGTTGGTTTAATTGGTTCAGTAACCCCAAAGCTTGCTGAGCACCTTCGTCAAATGAGCGGTGTGGATAATGTGGTTAAGATTTCTAAATCTTATAAATTGGCTAGCCGTGATTTCCATCCGGAGAACACCGTTATTAACATCAAGGATGTAAAGATTGGTGGAGAGGAAATCGTCATTATGGGCGGTCCTTGTGCTGTAGAATCGGCTGAGCAGATTGATGAAATAGCGCGATTAGTTAAGGCAGCTGGAGGGCAAGTTCTTCGTGGTGGGGCATTTAAGCCACGTACAGGGCCATATAGCTTCCAAGGTGTGGGTGTCGAAGGTTTAATTATGATGGCAGAAGCAGGGAAGAAACATGGTTTATTAACGATTACTGAAGTTATGACACCGGAATATGTTGATGTCTGTGCTGAATATGCTGACATTCTGCAAATTGGAACACGGAATATGCAAAACTTTGATTTGCTTCGGAAGCTCGGAACTTGCGGTAGACCCGTGCTACTAAAGAGAGGATTCAGTGCGACTTATGATGAATTACTGAATGCAGCTGAGTACATTCTTGCTGGCGGGAACCCTGATGTTATGCTTTGTGAACGAGGCATTCGTACATTTGAATCATACACTCGTAACACACTAGACTTAGCCGCTATTCCAGTTCTACAACAACTCAGTCATTTACCTGTGATTTCCGATCCAAGCCATGGTACGGGACGCAGAGAGCTGGTAGAACCTATGGCTAAGGCATCCGTAGCTGCTGGTGCAGATGGTATGATTATTGAAATGCACACAGATCCAGATAATTCGATGACAGGTGATGGCGTGCAATCTCTGTTCCCAGATCAGTTTGCAGCACTATTGAAAGACATTGAGAAATTAGCTCCTATCATGGGTAGAACATTTAATACTGAGAAGGCCGCTGCTGAAGTATTCGCAGTTAGAAGTTAATTTTCCGCAGAACTAATTACAGAACTAATAACTGAAATAATCATTATATGAGCCCACCTCTGGAAAAAATCAGAGATAGTGGGTTCTTTGTGATGAATAAGGATAGATCTCTATCCAAATGTAAGAATATCTAACATCAATAAAAAAAATACCTTACATACATATTGACGCTGAAAATTGTGCGTTTTATAATGACGACAGAAAATAAATGTTCATGAACATTTGAATAGATAAAACTAGTTAATGTTCGGAAATTGGGAGGAAAAAAGACATGTCAGTTGAAAATGTATTGAAAAGTATCCAGGATAACAACATTGAGTGGGTTGATTTTCGTTTTGTAGATTTAGCAGGACGTGTCCACCACATTAGTTTACCTTCTTCCGAGGTTGATGAAGAAACGTTTGTTAACGGAGTAGCATTTGATGGTTCTTCTATTGCTGGCTTTCGTGGTATTGAAGAATCAGATATGGTAATGATGCCAGATCCAGAATCAACATTCATTGATGCTTTCACTGCGCACCCTACTTTAAATATTATGTGTAATATTCATACACCGGATGGTGAAGCCTATGAGCGTGACCCGCGTGGTATTGCCGCTAAGGCAGAACAATTTCTACAAAAAAGCGGTGTAGGTACTACAGCGTTCTTTGCTCCAGAATCTGAATTCTTTATTTTTGACGATGTACGTTATGAAAGTGGTATGAACAGTTCTTCTTTCTTTGTAGATTCCGAAGAAGCGGCTTGGAATACGAATCGTAAGGAAGAAGGAGGTAACCTTGGCTTCAAGATTGGCGTTAAGGGAGGATACGTACCGGTTGCTCCTATAGACAAACAACAAGATATCCGTAGTGAAATGTGTCGTTTGCTTGAAGAATCGGGACTACGTATTGAGCGCCATCACCATGAAGTAGCAACTGCGGGTCAAGCAGAGATTAATTTCCGTTTCGATACATTGAAGAAGACAGCTGATAATCTTCTCAAATATAAATATATTGTGCACAACACGGCACGCCAATATGGTAAAGTAGCAACGTTTATGCCAAAACCTATTTTTGGTGATAACGGTAGTGGAATGCACGTTCACCAATCCATCTTTAATGGGGACACGCCACTTTTCTATGAAAAAGGCGGATATGCTAACATGAGTGAAATGGCGTTACATTATATTGGTGGTATTCTATATCATGCTCCAGCATTGATTGCGTTGACTAATCCATCTACGAACTCATTCAAACGTTTAGTTCCTGGTTATGAAGCTCCTGTAAATCTGGTGTACTCCAAAGGTAACCGTTCTGCAGCAGTCCGTATCCCAGTGGCTGCTGTAACACCTAAAGGTTGTCGTGTTGAATTCCGTACACCTGACTCCACTGCAAATCCTTATCTAGCATTCTCAGCGATGCTGATGGCTGGTCTAGATGGTATCAAGAGAAAGATTGACCCAGTTGAGCTTGGATATGGTCCTATGGATACTAACATCTATGAACTATCTGAAGATGAGAAATCTAAGATCCGCAGTGTTCCAGCTACTTTGGATGAAGCCTTAGATGCATTGGAAGCAGATTTCGAATTCCTTACTGAGGGTGACGTGTTCACTAAGTCTTTCATCGACAACTTCATTTCTCTGAAGCGTGCTGAAGCTAAATCAGTAGCGATTCGTGTTCATCCACATGAATATGGTCTTTACTTCGATTGTTAAGATCATATTGGAATCATTATGTTATTGAATAAATCCTTCGGGTTATGCCCGAGGGATTTTATTTAAATATAAGAATGAAAGTTTCAACGAAACTTTGCTTAAATTTTTACGAGAAACGGTTACCTTCGTTAAAAGGACGCGAAGCCGTTACTTCTGGGTTAGTTATTCTTTTCGTACGGTGTCGCTTTAGTTCGATAAACAAAACGTAACAGGCCTATAAATAAATTAAATATATCGTTATATGTAAGATTGTGCAGATCGTACTTGATGGCCTACAGTATTACTGCTATCATAGCGATATCATATTTCGAGAATAAGAGAGAGTGGGGAATATACGTGACTAAGAGAGCTTATAATTTTAATGCTGGACCCGCTGCATTGCCATTGGAAGTACTGGAACGTGCACAAGCTGAATTTGTGGATTTCCACAACACAGGCATGTCTATTATGGAAATGTCCCACCGTGGTAAAGTCTACGAAGAGGTGCACAATGAAGCGATAACTCGACTGCTTTCTTTACTTGGAAATCCGAAAGGTTACAAAGTTCTGTTCCTGCAAGGTGGAGCAAGCACACAATTCGCAATGATTCCGATGAATTTCTTAAGCGAAGGTAAAGTGGCTACTTATGTACATTCAGGTAGCTGGGCTGACAAAGCCATTAAAGAAGCTAAGCTAATAGGTGAGACTGCTGTATTGGCTACTTCAGCAGCTGACAAATTTATGACTATTCCTGATTTGAGTCAAGTTGTTGTGCCTGAGAACGCAGCATATGTACACGTTACTTCAAATGAGACTATTGAGGGAACTCAGTATCAGACGTATCCAGATACGGGGGAGATACCCCTAATTGTTGATATGTCTAGTGATATTCTGAGTCGTAAACTTGATATTACTCAGTTCGATCTTATTTATGCAGGGGCGCAAAAGAACTTAGGTCCTTCAGGCGTGACGGTCGTTATTGCTAAGGAAGAATTGATCAATGATTCACCTAAGGGTATACCGTCAATGTTACGTTATGATACTCATCTTTCAAATAATTCTCTTTACAATACACCACCTTCCTTCTCTGTATATCTGGTTAATGAAGTTCTTAAATGGGTGGAAGAGCAAGGTGGACTTGAAGGTATAGAAGCGAACAATAGGAAGAAAGCTAGTCTAATCTATGATACAATAGATAACAGTGATGGCTTTTACCGAGGACCCGTTGATCCAGCTAGTCGTTCTATCATGAATATTACGTTCCGACTGCCATCCGAAGAATTAGAGAACAAGTTCATTAAGGAATCGGAGCAGAACGGTTTTATAGGTCTTAAGGGACATCGTAGTGTAGGTGGTTTGCGTGCTTCAATCTACAATGCCGTCCCTTATGACAGCTGTAAGGCTCTGGCTGATTTCATGGTACGTTTCCAAAAGGACAATGGGTAAGAGGTAACAAGGTGATGAATTTTTAATTCGAATTTCAACCTTCCGCCATAAGGCGGAAGGTTTTTTGAAACGATTATATCCTTTTGATTTCAGGGATACTTTGCAATCGTTCCGTGTTCATGTTTCAAATAAGTTGGAAAAGATAGGTGGATGAGGATATCATGGCTTTACATATTGTGCTAGTTGAACCCGAAATACCAGCTAATACTGGTAATATTGCTAGAACCTGTGCCGCAACAGGTGCACATCTGCATTTGGTGCATCCCTTAGGATTTCGTACAGATGATGCTACTTTGAAGAGAGCTGGATTAGATTATTGGCATGCAGTTCATGTTGAATACCATGATTCTTTTGCAGAGGTTCAAGAAAAGTATGCAGGAAGTCGTTTTTTCTACGCTACAACTAAAGTTGATCACAAGTTCACTGATTTCAGCTTTCAGGATGAGGACTTCTTCGTATTTGGTAAAGAGACTAAAGGACTACCCCCAGAGTTGCTTGCGGCGAATCCAGATACTTGCATGACTTTACCTATGTCAGATAAGGTTCGCTCCTTGAATCTTTCTAATTCTGCTGCTATTATCATCTATGAAGCATTGCGTCAGTTAGATTTTCCAGGCATGGAGTAAGAGCACGGTCGAGAATTTTTAGCTTATGAGGTACGCTTATAATAAAAAAATAGTTAAATAGCAGGATTCGACATCCTTATATCGAACTATTAATAAAGACTCATTTTTTTTTTTGAGAAAGTATGATTCCTGTACTAGGAACTACTTTCTAATTTGTTAAGATTCATATAATAGTTAATAGGAGAGGTGTACTTCCGTTATGAAACCTGCTGGTGTAGTTCGTAAGGTGGATCAGCTGGGAAGAATTGTCTTACCCAAATCACTGAGAAAAAGATATCAGATGAATGAAGGGGACCCAGTTGAAATTTTGGTGCAAGGAGAACATATTATATTGGAGCGTTACCGTCCAAAATGTGTTTTTTGTGGTTCAATAGAAGAAGTAAGTGATTTCAAAGATCGTTATATCTGTGCCCCATGTCTGTCTGAAATGACACAATTGCTTCAAGCATAGTCACATGGAAAGTTGCATCGCGAATATTCGCGATGCTTTTTTTATAAAGTGTAGCCCGAATAAATCATGAGAAGAAGAAACGGCTTCATCGTCCTTAAAGGGACGGCATTCGTTTAGCAATGAAATAGGGATGAAAGTTAAAATAATTAAAAAAGCTTCCCACGAGGAGGAAGCTTTACGGTTCTTACAGACCTTTAGTTTTATCTTCGTTGTAAGAGGATGTGAGAATGCCTGTCAAGAATAAGGCAAGAACAAGCATGATAATCCAAAAAGTTAATGAGAAAGACATTAAAGCCACCTCCTGATCATACTACTTACAAGTGCACTATGATTACTATTATAACCAGCCTTATCAAAAAAATAAATGAGAAACTCTTTATTTAAAAAATAAGAAATTTGTAGGAAGCTTACGAAGGTTGCCATCCGAAGGTTTATTAATGATTTTGTCATTAAGAATAAGGGAAGATGAACCTCCACCATCCAGGTTATAGGCATTACGAACGCCTAAATGGAACATCTTACTTTGAAGTTCTTTCAAAGTAGCGCCGGAACTTCCATTCTCATTGTATCCATCGATGACAAGAATGAGTATTTGGTCATCCTTATAGTTTCCGATCACTGTACGTGGCGCTCTGACCGGTGAAGTTTGCCATTTCACGGGAATGGGAATGATTTGACCATTTTCAAGTAATGTGGGTACAAATGTGGCACCAAATGAAGGCTCAAGTACATCTAAGTCTTGCTTGTTGTGAAATTTACCGCCGATAAGTTTACCCGATTGATCAAGTCCTACAAAGGAAAGATCTTTGTAACTGGATTCAAATCCGGTTAGATATTGGCCGTTCATTACGGTTGTACTCAGAGGATAACGTTTGCCGCCACCATCCGCAAAGCCTCCGGCATTAATTCCAGCTACGGCTTGAGTACGCTTAACAGCTTGTAAGGTCGTCTCCGAGCCACCTACAGTATCACTACCTAAGCTCATTTGCATCGCTGTAGGGTCTTTCAGCTTGACCTTCATCGCATATCCGCGATAATAGCCAGTATTCACTTTGAAAAGTTCAATCGAGATACGATCGCTGTTCACTCGTTCATAAGGTGTGCCTAGTTTTGCAGAAATCTTTTGATTATAGATACGCTCAGGGATTAGGGCTTGTGTACGTGCTTGTTTAACGATAGATGATGTTGTATCTAGTGTGTTTTGATAAATTTTCGCTGATTTACGGATGGAGGACAGGGTGCCTTGGGCAGTATTCTCAGCTAGGCTTAATTGCTTAGATATCGATTGAGTCTGTGTATCTAAAGTTATTGTAGGAACAAATGCTTCGGTATCTGCACTCCATTGCAGAGGTGCAGAGCTAATTATGAGCCACAGAAAAAGACCAAGGAAAGGTGCTGTTAATATTAGAAAGAAACGATTGACTTGTTTAACTTGCAATGTCATTTGAGAAGGTCCATTTTCTTCTGCAACGTGTTTAACTGATTCTTGACATCATTCAGCTGAGTATATAACTTGTTGCTATTGTCGGTTTTACTTGTAGCATTATCTTTCGTAAATGTAAGAAGTTCATTGAAAGACTGCACCTTGCTATCAAGTTCACCTACTTCATTAGATATGATGCCTAGCTGTTTCTCATAATCAGCTTTTAATAGTGTCATGTGTTTCTGTGTTTCCCGCTGTAATTGCTGGAGCATGTCTTGCTTCAAGTGATTGCTATATAAATAGGTAGCCGTAATACCCAATGCGATCAGTAAGAACCATACCAGCAAAAATAGTTTTACAGAGGGGCCACTTTTAGTTGTTCTGCGTTGGTTATAATGTGAAGTGGTCTCCGTGGAAGATTGCATTTCATCACCTCTATGCTTTTTTTTATCAAGTTCCTATTCTATCATTACCCTATTCATTTCGCAAAACAACTCTTGTGTGACACAAGAATGGCTAGAATGGGATTGCCAATTATGGAAAAATTGATATACAATCTTTTTGTTGTTTATTCATCATAAGTTCAGTTCAGGGGGTTTTTTACAATGCCAAAGGTTTGGCGAGTTGTAATTATGGATAGTCAACCGACACGAATGTTAGGAACTAAACTAATCTTAGAGGAACAAGCGAATTTACGGGTTCAAGGGATGGTGTCCTCTTTTGTAGAGGGGATGCAATTAATTAAAGAGTTGAAACCAGAACTCATATTATTAGATGATGACTTACCTGAAGGAAGATCAGAGCTATTACTGGGGCAAATTAGGTATCAGTCTCCAGAAAGTGAGGTAATCGTATATACAGATGAGGAAGGACTTACCGTGGTTCATACCATGTTTAGTTTAGGAGCAAGTGGTGTACTGTCCAAACAGGCAACTTCTTCACAGCTTATTCTCCTTATTGAAGGTTTACGTGCAGGGTTCACGTTATTGCCACTAGAGTGGCTCAACCACGGGATTTGGCCTATTGTTGGTCCCATGTCCAAGCAAGAGCTATTTGAATTAACTGAGATGGAAATATTTATAATGGAACGAATTATTCAAGGAATTACATACGATAAAATAGCTTTAGAGATTGAGGTTAGCAGGAGATCTATCGACAATTATTTACGAAAAATTTATGTGAAGCTTAATGTTTCAACACGGGCACAGGCCATAGAGAAGTTCACACTTCATTCGCAGATGCACAGTCAGATTTACGCTTAAGACAACCATTATGTGAGGATTATGCATATTTAAAGCTAATAGCGAATACGCTTGATGGGTTAACCAAAAGATAAGATCAGTTCAATGGAGGAGGAGAAATCATGCGTTACTCATTTGCTTCGAGAGCGGAATGGATGATGTTATCTCCGCTTGAGTATATCAAGTCATATCCACGGCGAGATTCATTTATATCTTTTGCAGAAGAGCTACCAGCAGAAGACCTATTTCCGCTTACACAGCTGAAATCAGCTGCAGCCGCTGTTCTATCTAGTAACCCTATGGCTCTACAATATGGTGATCCAGAAGGGTATACCCCACTACGTACATGGCTTAGAGAAGAATGGAGACTACATAAAGATATAAAGGTAAACGTAAGTGAAATTCTACTTACGACAGGCAGTCAACAGGCAATGGATCTTTTGAGCAGAGTGTATGTTGATCCAGGGGATGCAGTGCTTGTAGAGAATCCTACGTCTCCGGGATGTCTGCAAGTATTAAGAATGCAAGGTGCATATATTATTCCCGTGGAAGGGAACAAAGAAGGAATTCTTCTCGAACATTTACAACAGCAGATTGAATCACATCAACCTAAAGTTCTCTTCGTCGCTCCTAATTTCGTAAATCCAACAGGCGTTCTGTGGAGTTTAGAAAGACGAAAGGAGGTACTTGAGTTATGCCGCAGGCATGAAATTCTCATCGTGGAAGATGACTCGTATGGTGATCTCTATTTCATGAATGAGAAGGAAGCCCCTTTTACGAAGCGTTATCCTTCTCTCTTCGCCTTGGATGGTCATGGGGCAGGTGGACAAGTGTTGTATGTAGGTTCTTTCAGCAAGACAGTAGCTCCTGGACTACGTACGGGCTGGGCGGCGGGTAATCGTCAATTGATTGAAGTTATGGCTACAGCTAAACAACTGGCGGATTGGCAGTCTAGTAATCTGAACCAGAGGCTGTTACATCAATTACTAGAATCGACATTGTTCGATTGGAATAAACATTTAGCCCTTCTAAACCGTGAATATAATATTCGTCTGAAGTTGATGGCAGAGTTATTGAAGCGTCCAGCCTGGAAAGGTGTCCATTATACGCTTCCTGTTGGTGGAATGTTTCTATGGGTGCAGCTTCCGGCTGGACTTCACAGTGAAGCACTGTTGAAGTGTTCCATTGAAAAAGGGGTTAGTTTCTTACCAGGTAGACTCTGCTATGCAGGTAAGGGAGGGATGGATCACATCCGCCTTAATTTTACTCATCCAGGTCGAGATGAGTTATGGCTAGGAATGAATCTAATAAGTGAGGCCATTAATGAATTTACAGCTCGGAGCTAATTGGATTCGGATATTGTGATAGTGAGGGGTTCCGTTAATAGGATAGAGCTTGTGGAGCATGACTTTAACACATCTACGTATTGCTCTAAAGCAGCAATCCCAACGTCTGTGAGCACGTATCGTCCTCGTGAAATTCGTTCAAACCAACCATAATAGTTATTCTGAAGGATGGAGGAGGTATTGCTTAGGCCCGTGAGATTGCGTAAATAAGCTGGAGAGACTCCAACGGCATCAACATCTCTTAAAGAGTGGGCGACTCGTAGTGCCTTCTCACGGTACGCTGTGACCAATTTGGCGCGATTGCTTCCTCCCGTATTGTAGTCACCGCTCCGTTCATGGAATTCTTCAATGAGTTGTAACTTCCGTCGTTTATTGCTCCGTGGATATGTTAGTGATGCATTGGGTTGAGTAAGGATTTCTACGATTGGATTTTTCGTCTTATAAAAGGTTATGGTGATGAGTCCAAGTCCCAGTCGCTGACATAGGTTGGATAAGTCGCCCCAACGTTGGTTGACAGCTCCACGCTTAGCGCGGCTCCGTTCCACAGCCAAGTATACATTTGAACTTAATTTAAGGCGTTCTATCCCTTGCAACAGCAGCGAGAGGTTGAACGTTTTTTTCATTTCTACGATGAGAGGTTCAGGCATATCTTCTCGCACACCAACAAGATCACAGTGTCGCACTTCTCCTTTGATGACATATCCACGTTGCTCAAAGAATGTTTTCAAAGGGTCATACAGCTCGGTTTCATGCTTGACAGCCATATCGAGCCCCCTTTCTTATAAGTTAAATACAGCATAGTGCATTTCTATATTACCACTTTATTGTCGCTTGCTAGAACACTTTGTATAATCCATTCGAGAAAAAGAAATGGACCGTTGATCATATAATATATCATTTGGCAAAAGACAAACTCCAGATTATTGAAAAAAGAGGTCAACTAATCGTCCTTTCTTGCATAGGTATGTAATACACTTTTTAAACGCTATGGGGTTGACCCTTGACACATTTTCACAACGATTAGAAATGAAGATATGTATTGCATTCTTTCTAAATCGTCCATTGGTAAACGTACGGCGTTTAATTGATGTCGTAGCAGATTATCCTTGGTGATGCCAGTTCATAACATAGTCATAGGAGGTAGCAATCATGGATATTTTCGAACGCGTGGCAGCGTATCGGGCAGAGAGCGGACAGTTGGAGTGGAGTGGCACATTTAAACAATATATTGATTTGCTACGCATTGACCCGACGCCTGCCATGACTGCGCATGCTCGTGTGTATGAAATGATCGAAGCATATGGCGCAGAAGTGGTTAATGGGCGTAAGCGGTATAAGTTTTTTGAACAGGAGATTTTTGGATTAGATCGAGCGGTAGAGAAGCTTGTGGAAGAGTATTTCCATTCCTCAGCAAGGCGGTTAGATGTTCGTAAACGAATATTGCTGCTTATGGGACCTGTCAGTGGTGGTAAATCGACATTGGTTACACTCTTGAAGCGTGGGCTGGAGAAGTTCTCGAAGACAGATAAGGGTGCTGTCTACGCCATTGAAGGTTGCCCGATGCATGAAGAACCTCTGCATTTAATTCCGCTCGATCTTCGGTCTGAGGTAGAGAAAGAGCTTGGCGTTAGAATTGAAGGAAGCCTGTGCCCTTCGTGCCAAATGAGACTGAAGACAGAATATGGTGGAGATATTGAGCAGGTGAGGGTAAACCGTGTAATCATCTCTGAAGAGGGCCGTATTGGAATTGGTACATTCAGTCCTTCTGATCCGAAGTCGCAAGATATTGCTGATCTTACAGGGAGTATAGATTTCTCAACGATTACGGAATTTGGTTCGGAGTCGGACCCACGGGCTTATCGTTTCGACGGTGAGCTGAATAAGGCGAATCGTGGTTTGATGGAGTTTCAAGAAATGCTTAAGTGCGACGAGAAATTTCTATGGAACTTGTTATCATTGACACAGGAAGGGAATTTCAAAGCAGGGAGATTTGCGTTAATTTCGGCTGACGAGATGATTATTGCTCACACGAACGAATCGGAGTATAAGTCTTTTATATCCAACAAAAAGAATGAAGCCCTACAGTCACGGATGATCGTTATGGCTATTCCATACAATCTGAAGGTGTCGGAAGAAGAAAAAATTTATACGAAATTAATTGAGCAAAGTGACATGTTGCATATTCACATCGCCCCGCATGCGCTTAGATCTGCTGCAATATTCTCTATTCTGACAAGACTTAAAGAGACGAAGAAGCAAGGGATGGATCTTGTTAAGAAGATGCGGATGTACGATGGGGAAGAAGTGGAAGGTTACAAAGAGGCGGATCTTAAGGAAATGCAGAATGAGTATCTGGAGGAAGGGATGTCAGGCGTCGATCCTCGCTATGTCATTAACCGGATTTCGAGTGCGCTCATTAAGCAGGATACACGATGCATTAATGCTCTAGATGTATTAAGGGCCATCAAAGACGGATTAGATCAGCATGCTTCCATTACGAAGGAAGAACGAGACCGGTATCTTAACTTTATCGCCGTTGCACGTAAGGAGTATGATGAATTAGCTAAGAAAGAAATACAGCGGGCATTTGTATATTCTTATGAAGAATCGGCTAAGACTCTATTCGAGAATTATTTGGATAACATAGAAGCATTCTGCAATTGGTCTAAAATTCGTGATCCGCTTACCGACGAAGAAATGGATCCGGATGAAAGACTCATGCGTTCCATAGAAGAACAGATTGGAGTATCTGAGAATGCTAAAAAGGCTTTCCGGGAAGAAATTCTAATTCGTATCTCTGCATACTCACGTAAAGGGAAGAAATTTGAATACAACAATCACGATAGACTTCGGGAAGCCATCGAGAAGAAGCTTTTTGTAGATCTGAAAGATATCGTCAAGATTACAACGTCAACCACGACACCTGATGGCAATCAGTTGAAACGAATTAATGAAGTCAGTAAGAGACTCATTGATGACCATGGATATTGCCCTGTATGTGCCAATGAGCTGCTACGGTATGTGGGTAGTTTGCTTAACAGATAAGTGTGCATGTTAATTAGAGACTTCTTTAAGACTGCTGCCTGTGGTGAGTATTGCGCTCTAGGCAGTTTCTTTAAATATAAGATAGTATAAGTTTCAACTATACTTTGCTTATATTTCTATGAGAAACGGCTACCGTCCCATTAAGGACGGCGAAGCCGTTTCTTTTTGTTAGCATGATGTAAACAGATTTGGCAACCTTTTGTTCGTTCTATCCCCCCTAACCGTTATTAATGCAGTAATCCGATGACAGAAAGATGAGATAGAGAGTAGGCTGAGAATAGTGGCGTCTATATATGATGTAGCCAAGGAAGCAGGCGTGTCCGTAGCAACTGTATCTAAAGTAATAAACCATTATTCAGATGTTAGTGATAAAACAAGGGAGAAAGTTAAATTAGTTATCGAGCAGCTACGTTATCAGCCTAATGTAGTAGCAAGGGGCTCGTAAAAGGACGTTCATGGACGGTTGGTGTGTTAATTAATATTTCATTTACGAACCCATTTGTATCAGAGCTACTAGATGGAATTAAGACAGCTTTGGAGAACAGTGGTTATGATCTGATGCGTTTCTCCACTCGTCTAAATGACCCAGATTACTCTTTTATTAATCACTGTCATAGTCGCAATTTAGATGGTGTCGTTGTGTTTGGTGTGGAACCTGAGAACCCTAGCATGGAGCAACTGCTTCATTCGGATATGCCTGTAATGTTTGTGGATACAGTGTTAGTGGGTAAACGTGCTGGATATATTACGACGGACAACCAGAATGCTATAGAATTAGCGGTACGGCATTTGTATGATCTAGGCCACCGACATATGGCTTATATTTCAGGTGAGTTGGGTCATATGGTATCGAATAGTCGCTTTGAAGGCTATAAACAGCAACTAGAGAAGTTAGGTATTTCTTATGATAAATCTTATGTGGAACAATGTGACTACTCATTTGATGGAGGGGCTCACGCCATGCGAAAGCTGCTATCTTTGCCTGTCCCACCAACAGGAGTGATATGCACTTCGGATATGGCAGCTGTTGGAGCGATTCATGAAATTGAAGATCAAGGACTTAATGTTCCCAGGGATATTTCGGTTGTCGGATTCGATAATACTTACTATGCTCAGGTATTTAAACCGGGGTTGACGACGATTAATCAGAATATTCATAATATCGGAGTTAGGGCGATAGAATCCCTGATCACGATGATTGAGAAGGCTGAATGCTCGCCCCCTATACTGACTGAGCCATCGAATCTAGTTGTTCGTCAGTCAACAGGAAGTCCAAGGTTATACATAAATATCCAAGAATGACTTGTTGCCCAAATCACATATAAAACCCCCTTTCGTCATCACATATTCAAGCTGATGAGATAGGGGGGGTTATAGTTTTATAAAAATTTACGATGATGTTTCGTACCGTCATACATGAAAATAGCCTTCTTGTCTTCAACTACGGTCTCTAAATGAACGCTTTTCCCCCATAGTTTATAAACATAAGGGAGTGTACGCTCCATATATTTGAGATCAAGCTCAATACCTTCATATTGATGTTTCAACACTAATTCACCTGTGCGCATATAATTAGCATCTTTTACGACTAGGTAAGGACTTCCCCCGTTGACTTTAGATAATACCATTTGATCACGAACATTTTCCCATGATTTATCTGTGATTTTCCATTCAGGTCCCTTTTTCTCAAAGACGTATAGATCGAGGTCTTCTGTTAATTTTTTGGTTAAATAGTTACGCAAAAAGGAGATATCAGAATCGAATTCACGAACCTCGAACATTTTTACACGTCCCTGCCCTGGTTTCCGTCCAGGTACCTCTAATTCCTCCTTGGTAGGATGTTCCCACCGATGTTCGATATCTTCAAATATTTTGAGTCCCAGATAATAAGGGTTGAGACTCTGCTGTGAAGGCTGTACAACGGATGAATTGAGTTTGGCGAACTCAATGGTTTCCTCACTAGTAAGATCCAACTCACGAATAATACGTTGATGCCAGTAGGAAGCCCATCCCTCATTCATGATTTTCGTTTCCATTTGCGGCCAGAAATATAACATTTCATCACGTAGCATACTCATGATATCCCGTTGCCACTCTTCGAGTATTTCCGAGTACTCTTGAATGAACCAGACGACATCCTTCTCTGGCTCAGGCGGAAATGGTAATTCGGCCAATGTTTTTTTAATATGAGATTCTTGAGGCTCATTGATCTTCCATATATCATCATACTCGTGGGGAGCGGAGGTAGACTGATTGGGATTTCGTTGCTCTCGAATTTTTCTTTCTATATACCGTTGTTTATCAAGACGTTGTGGTTTAATGATCTGTGGATCCACATGCTCTTGAATGCCAAGTACGGCATCTATGAATGACTCCACAGCTTCTGTCCCATGCTCCATTTCGTAACGACTAATTCTTTCTGCTGTAGCGGACATGCTCTCTAGCATGTTGCGATTAGAAGCCGAGAAGCGGGCGTTGTTCTTGAAGAAATCGCAGTGTGCAAGCACATGGGCGACAATGAGCTTATTCTGAATCAAAGAGTTACCATCTAAAAGAAAGGCATAGCAGGGATTCGAATTGATAACGAGCTCATAAATTTTGCTGAGGCCGAAGTCATATTGCGTCTTCATTTTGTGAAAAGTTTTACCGAAGCTCCAGTGGCTAAAGCGTGTTGGCATACCGTAGGCTCCGAAGGTATAAATAATGTCTGCGGGACAAATTTCATATCGCATGGGATAAAAATCAAGACCGAACCCTACAGCAATCTCCGTAATTTCTGCAATGGCGCGCTCCAGACCGGCCACCTCATCCTGGTGCATGTGATCCCCCCATATATTAAATTCAAAATGCTTCTTATCATATATATGTAAGAGAAAAGGGGTTATGCGAAGAGAATATTGTCCCAATATCTCGCTCACGTTCCATTAACGGATTTATAATTCTCTCGCAGGTCTATTCATTACCTTTTGTGATACCGTTACTTGGTTTCTTCGGAATCGGGAAGCCAGAAGCCTATTTCCTCTTCCCAACAGAAGGATCACTTTTACTGCTGAAATCATCCTATCAATACGTTTCGGTTGGGGAGACTGTTTATGCGATAGTGATTCTGTTTCTTGGTAACGTGGGAGCCTTTTATTGGGCGTATAGGTCCTTTCAGCAAAGGATTTTGTTGAAAATAGGGGATGGTGATTAAATAAGATGGCAAAGTATCGGATGTTGCTTATAAATGATCTTAGACATATCCTTAAGGATCCTATGCTGATGGTCAGTTTGCTAGGGCCAATGGCTATTATAGCTTTTGCACGGTTTGCATTTCCTTTGTTATCTGAATGGATAGAACAGCAGTATACGTTTGATTTATCAGTCTATACTGACTTTACCGTCATTTTTCTTTTGGTTATCGTGACTTTGTTGCCTGGCACAATGGCCGGTCTACTCATGTTGGACGAACGGGATGAGAACATCATTGCATATTACGCGGTTACGCCACTAGCCCGTAATGGTTATTTGTACTATCGGATGTTTCTGCCAAGTCTTCTGTCTTTGCTCTTAACGACACTCTTCTTTTCTTTATCTGGTATCGCGAAGATCCAAATGGAGAGTGGATATACATTGGTCTTACTTGCCTTAGAGGCGCCTTGCATCGCGTTACTTCTCACGGCTTTTGCAGCCAATAAAGTAGAGGGGTTGGCTTTATCCAAGGCGAACGGACTACTTATTGCTGGACCGATCGTGGTTTCATTTGTTCCGGAATCGTGGCAGTTTCTAGGGATGTGGGTGCCTACGTTTTGGCCGGCAAAATGTTATATCGCTGGAATCTCGAATGAGCCCCTTATAGCGTTGGGGTCGTTTGGTGTTGGGTTTGTCTTTCATGTCATCCTTTTGATGGTGTTGATTCGATCCTTCTCGAAGCGAATAGACTAGAAGTTAGTGGTTATTTCCGATTTAAGGAGATTAATTTTTATTTTTGATTATCCAACTAAGTGTTCACAAGAATTTCTCTCGTGGGAAGATTACTCATATGGTACAATATGTTGTGGTTTGTTACAGGTGTGAATACTGCATAGGAGGAAAGTAATGAAACAAGGATCATTTATAGCCGTTGAAGGTCCGATTGGAGCAGGGAAAACAACACTCGCTTCGATGCTATCTGAAGAATTAAATATTCCAATCATTAAAGAGATTGTCGAGGCTAATCCGTTTCTTGATAAATTTTATGACAATATAGATGAATGGAGTTTCCAGACGGAAATGTTCTTTCTCTGCAATCGGTACAAGCAGCTAGAAGATACTAGATTACAGTATATTGATCTGAAGAAGCCGGTTATTGCTGATTATCATATATATAAAAATCTCATATTTTCTGAACGAACATTGACAGGGGTAAAAAGGGATAAATACCGACAGATTTATCATTTGCTTACAGATGATTTACCGAAACCCAATATCATCCTCTATATTAAGGCGGATTTAGATACGCTGTTACAGCGGATTAAGAAACGTGGACGTCTCTTTGAACAGACGATGGATACAGCTTACTTACAGCAATTAATGGAAGACTACGATGCTGCTATGACATTTCTGGACAAAGACGATTCCACAACCGTTATAACCATTGACGGAAATTCAATTGATTTTGTTGAGAATAGAGAACAGTTCGTGCAAATCGCTTCAAATGTAAAGGAGTTCATACAATGAATAAATACAACATACCTCAAAATGCGCTGATCACTGTAGCGGGCACGGTAGGTGTCGGAAAGTCTACATTAACAGCTGAATTGGCAAAACGCCTTGGCTTTAGAACATCGCTGGAACAAGTCGATGGTAATCCTTATTTGGAGAAATTTTATCATGATTTTGAAAGATGGAGTTTTCATTTACAGATTTATTTCTTAGCGGAACGCTTTAAAGAACAAAAAGGCATTTTTGAAGCAGGGGGCGGATTTGTTCAGGATCGTTCTATATATGAAGACACCGGCATTTTTGCCAAGATGCATGCAGATCAGGGTACCATGTCTAAAACGGATTATGAGACGTACACAAATCTATTCGAGGCTATGGTAATGACGCCGTATTTTCCACATCCAGATGTGCTGGTCTATCTTGAAGGCAGTCTACCCTCCATTCTGACACGTATTGAGGAGCGTGGACGCGAGATGGAAATTCAGACAGATCCTTCGTATTGGGAACATATGCATAGCAGGTATTCAACTTGGATTACCGATTTCACAGCATGTCCTGTGCTGCGGTTAAATATTGATGAATATGATGTTCATGATTCTGCTTCTATGGATCATATTATTGAGGAAATTAGTAAGGCTATTGCCAACAAGAACGGGTAAGGAAATAATAATATTAGATTTTAATACCATTAAAGCCCTTGGCCCTCCTATTAGGAGAGCTAAGGGCTTTAGCAATGTGACAACAGCACATTTAGGCATTTTCGCGTTTGCGAAAGAAAGTTTTTAAGGCTTGGTATACCTCACCTTTTTCCTTAATGACATAGTACATAAATGGGTCTAGCTTAATATTCCTGTAAGCTGACATTAGGGTACTGCTACGATTATATTGGTTTACTTCACCATAACCGAACATATTACATACCTTCAACAGCTCACCGATCAGCTTGACGCACCGTTCATTATCCGAAGTTAGATTATCTCCGTCAGAGAAATGGAAGGGATAGATGTTATATCTTGCCGTTGGGTAGCGTTGATCAATGATATCAAGAGCTTTCTGATAAGCGGATGAACAGATCGTTCCCCCGCTTTCCCCACGATTGAAAAACTCGTCTTCGGTAACCTCTTTAGCTTCTGTATGGTGGGCAACGAATACAATTTCAACTTTCTCATATTGACGCCGCAGGAATCGGGTCATCCAGAAAAAGAAACTACGAGCACAGTATTTCTCGAAATTGCCCATGGAACCTGACGTATCCATCATAGCGATGATGACAGCGTTGGAATCTGGAGTCACAACATCGTCCCATGTTTTGTATCTGAGATCATCGGGATTAATGCCATGAATGCCGGGATCACCAGCTGAAGCATTTCTTCGTAAATTTTCAAGAATCGTTCTTTTTTTATCGAGGTTGGACATCATGCCTTTCTTGCGAACATCATTAAAAATAACGGTTTGTGTCTCCATTTGATCTTTTTCTTTCTGTTTTAAATTAGGAAGTTCCATCTGATCGAACAGCATTTCTTCCACGTCTTCAATACTCACTTCGGCTTCCATAATATCATGTCCGGGTTGGTCACCGGGCTTCTCACCTTTGCCTGGCTTTTGGGCGGGGTCACGGCCGAGAACATCTCCAACTTGGCTGTCTCCATCCCCTTGACCGACATGTTTTTGTTTCTGATAATTATACACAAAGCGATATTCGTCTAGACTTCGGATGGGCACCTTGATAATTTGTTTACCGTCAGACATGATAATATTTTCTTCGGTAATCAGGTCGGGTAGATTCTGCTTAATTATATCTCGCACCTTTTGCTGATGACGGACTTGGTCTTGGTATCCTTTGCGGTGCAGAGACCAGTCTTCTTTCGATACAACGAAGCTATATGGATAGCGTGATTCCGGCATGGTGGCACCTCCATTATGGTATGTGCTCGGCACAGTATAGTCTGTTGTAAAGTATATTCATGGGGAAGGACGATATGTGATGGCGTAAGAGAATAAATTAGAAGAATAATTGAATACATCAATTTTATGAGAACACTAAAGAGGGCCCCATCGTGATAGGAGACCCTCTTTATATTACTTTGATATGAAACACTCACCCCATGCTTTAGCGTTTGAGCAAAAATTTTACTATGGCTTATCCGTCTGTTCCTGGGCTGTTAAAGGCTGGCTATGAATAGGTAATAAAAGAACGAAGCTGCTCCCTTTCTCGGAGCTATTTCGTAGTGTTACATCGCCTCCCATTGCACCCGCTAGTAGTCGACTGAAGGTAAGGCCAAGACCGAGTCCACGGACGCGGTTCTTTTGATTACCGCTACGGAAAAATCGTTCAAAAACAAAGCCCTGATCCTCAGTACAAATACCGCTACCGTTATCTGTTACAATGACTTCAGCTAATCCATTAGGATGTTCAATAAGCTCAATTTGGATATGTACAGTTCTGTTAGGATGTTTAGCATGTACACTGTTATTGAGCAAATTAACAATAATTTGTTGGATACGAAGTGGATCACCGATTAGATTAAAAGGCGTCTTGGGCATGATTAGCTTGGGTTCATCAACGTGTTCTCCTTGTGTCAGCTTCCACTGATAAACAATTTCCGAAATAAGTGGAATAGCTGCGAGTTGCTCATGGCGAACCTGTACAATGCCAGCAGCTAGTGCATTATAATCGAGTAAATCAGCGACCATTCGCTGGAGACGATCGGTTTCTAAGAGGGCAATGTCGAGAAATTCATCGGCTTCCTCACCGTTCACCACATTCTCACGTACGGCATGGACAAGGCCCTTAATTGAAGTGACCGGGGTCTTTAACTCATGTGAAACACCTGCAAGCATAATCGCACGTGAATGCTCTAGCTGCTTCAGTCTTCCTGCCATTTCTTGAAAGGAGAGAAGCAGTTCGTTAATTTCACGCTCATTAGCATCTGCTTCTAGTCGAATATCGTATTGTCCTCGGCTGATCTGTGCCGCAGCATCCACGACTCTGCGTATGGGCCTTGTGAGCTTACGTGAAAGTAGATAAATGGTTAACCAGCTGAGACTTGCTAAACTAGCCAGCATAATGGCGAAGAACCATTTCTCTTCTGTTGGAATGTATTTTAGCTCATTTTTTGCTTGTAGCAATGTAACTTGACCAATAAGCTCCCCACCGTATTCAATGTGAGCCTTTGCTGCTTTGAACTCTGGGCTACGAGATTCATTGAGTTCGTCATCTAACTTGTGAAGCAAATCTTCTTGTGTCAGTTTAGGCATAGAGAACAGCATTATACCCTTGTTATCTGTCACAATGACACACATTTCATTGGTCATTTTGAAAAAACGTTTACGGTTCTCAATTAATTCACGAAGACTTTCTCCCACTACAATGGAGCCGTCTGGATTTACGATACGGTCAGCAATTTCCTGTGCAAGCAGTGCGGTAGTTTGTAACCGATTATTCATCGATTCTTGTCTAATCCAACATATAGAAGTGATAGCAATCACTAACAATCCGATACATAAGATCAGTAAATAGCGAAAAGTCCAATAAGACAAAATAGAGGTTTGTTTTTTTAGCCTGTCCATAATTGATACCCCGTTCCTCTTAATGTTCTAATTTCGCCTTCTTTTGAGGACCAATGTGAAAGTGCTTGACGGAGTCTTTTAATGGAAAGATCTACGGCTCGATCGCTACCCTCGTAATCCATTCCCCATACATGCTCAATCAGTTGTTCTCTCGTATATATCTGATTGGGATGCTCTGCTAAGAAGAGGAGTAGTGATAAATCACGTGGAGTTAAATTGACTTCAGCTCCATTTAAGTAGATTTGTCTAGCCGAGTAATCCACGAATAAACTTCCGAAATGGCGCTTACGCTTACCATCTGACCATTGTGATGGTCTACGCAATACAGCATTGACACGAGCTACAACTTCTTCGGGGATAAAAGGTTTGGTCATATAATCATCAGCGCCACCGTTTAGACCAGCTAGGCGATCATCAATGCCTTCACGAGCAGTCAACATAATAACCGGACAACTACTTTTTGTACGAATGAGATGCAATAGCTCGAAGCCGTCTATTTCGGGGAGCATAATATCAAGAAGAATAAGAGAAGGATTGAATTCATCGAATGAATTTAATGCCTGTTGACCGTCTAAAGCGCGAATAACGTTGAAGCCAGCCTTTTTCAAATATGCGCTTAGTACTCTTGATATTGCTTCTTCATCTTCAACGATCAAGATGGATTTCATATATTACATTTCCTCCTTCAGCTAAATAGTACGACTATTCTATCACATCCTCTAATTGGCAGCACTTTGACATCTTCCTGACTTATTAGCTTGTTAATATGTATAAGTAAGAATTCTTATATAGAGATAATGGAGGGAATTTATGAAGAAGAAAAACATACTAGGTGTGGTAGGTGTAGTCGTTGTTGTGGGCGCAATTGGAGGATATTTGTTCTTCAATCAGTATATGGGTAACAATGTAGAGATTGAATCGGTGATCCCAGCGCAAGGTCAAGCTTCTAGTGCTGAGACCGTAGATACAGCATCGACAGGTGCAAAGGTTACATCCACTAAATTAAATGGTGATTGGATGATTGCAGACACGTCCAAGGTTTACTGGTCTGTGACAACATCCAAAGAAACCGTTAACTTCGTGGATACAGCCGTAAAGGGTAATTGGAGTGTTAATGTGGATGATAAGGATGTTATGTCAGGCGAAGGTTCTATTGATATGACCCAACTGGATTCGGGTAATGGACAGCGTGATGAGCATGTGAAGAGCGATGACTACTTAGCTATTGGAACATATCCGGAAGCGTCATTCAAGGCAGAATCTTTCTCTGATATTCCGACTGAATGGACAGAAGGTACACCGGTGCTTGTTGAAATGAAAGGTAAGCTAACGGTAAAAGGAGTGGAGAAGGAAGTATCCTTCATTTCTGAAGTTGCATATCGTGAAGACCAACTATTGTTGTCAGGTACAACTAATGTAACTTTCTCCGATTTTGGTATGAAGAATCCACATACGGTAGTTCTGGATACGGAGAATGACCTTGGTGTTCGGCTAGAGCTTGTATTAACTAAGGCACAATAAAATTTACTTTCGTTTAATATAGAGATGCACTATTCTCTATTATATCGGGTGGAAATGGGTCAGACATTGAGAGATGGGCTGAATATAAGCCAAAGATGGAGCAACTATGCTCTTTCTTTGGCTTTTGTTGTTTTTTAAAGAGGGGGGAACTATGAGTAAATATATTTGCAGCACAAAGAGCAAACGAAGCCAATCAATATAAAGATATTTACCTAAATGATTGAACAATTAATCCCGGCTAATAATGAAAAATTGAATATTTAAAAAGTTAACAATTATAAAGTCTTTTTGCTATACATAATCCCGATTGTATGCGGCCCACAGTGGCTAGAAATAACACAACCGGCTGTGGCCAGAGCGACTTCAGCACCCGTTTGTTGCTGTAAGGTGGACTGTAATATAAGAGCATCTTCCTCAGCAAGGGAATGAACGACAAAGATGAGATCAGAATCCATTTGTTCCTTTTTCTCAAGTGCATTCAGAAGTAACTGTTCAACAGCCTTCTCACGTTTACCCCGTACTCTATTAGCAGGAATCATCAGACCCTTAGATACCTTAATAATGGGACGAATTTTTAATAGGCTTCCGATAAAATTTTGCACACCGGAACAACGCCCACCTTTGTGTAAATATTCAAGTGTATCAATGACAAACTCAGCTTCTATTGCAGGTCTCACAGCATGTAACAGACTCATAATTTCATCTAAAGTGCTCCCTGATTTAGCTGCATGGACTGCTTTCATGATTAATAATCCTATAGCAGAGGATAAGTTGAGTGAATCAAATATGGCGATACGTCCTTCTGGAAATTCCTCAGCTGCAATTCGTGCATTCTGATAGGTTGAGGATAATTCAGAAGAAAGGCTAATATACAAAACCTGATCTCCTTGGTCTATATAGGGTGTGAAAGCAGTTATGAAATCAGTTGGGGATGGTGCGGCAGTCTTGGGGAGACTGCCCGATTGTGATACCCTTTGGTATAGTTGGGTCGGTGTAATATCGATTACATCTCGCAGGGACTCATCTCCGAAAACGACATAGAGCGGAACGACGTCAATTTCATATTTATGTATCCAAGCACTAGGTAGATCACATGTACTGTCAGCAAATATTTTAATTCTTGGCATGATAACCCACCCTTGTTTTATGTTATTGATGTTGCGGAAATTATACTGATGACGAAGAAAGCGATAAGAACAACAAGAACGATACTATTCATGATTAAGCCTATAATAGCAAATACTTTCTTTCTGTTCTTTAGAGCTACGCCAATGATACCTAATATGACACCAATGAGATTGCTGAGTAAGAATACAATAACAACGATGCCTAAAGTTCCTATGTTGGTAACCATCTCACGACTAGGGGAACCAATGAATCCGTTACCATTTGGTTCTAAATAAGGACCAATTAGCGCACCGGCAATGGCTACAATTGCGATATACCCTAATAAGCTCACAAGGCTAATAATGAAGGAAGCTATTCCGGGTCCTGAATGCTTCAATTCAATCGGCGATTGAAAACTCATCGTGGAATTATAATGTTCATTGTCTACAATAGTTTGTTGCTGTGAATCATGAGGATTATGTGAATCCATTATCGATCTCTCCTTATCCATATTCCAGTATAGTTAATACTCTTCCATATTTGGTTATAAAAATCAAGGCTTGTTCATTTTATTATGTAGACATGTTAATGGGCTAGCAAACACAAAGAGTATGCGGTAGTATGGTACAGAGGTGTCAGTTTAGTTTGGAAAGGGGATAAATTGTTGTGCAACGTACATTTATTCAATGGGGCACCGTGTTAATGGCTCTTTCAGTAGCCATAGGTGCTTTCGGTGCCCATTTATTGGAACCTAGAATTGGTAAGGATGCGCTAGAAATTTATGAGACGGGTGTCCAATATCATATGATTCATGGACTTGCGTTAATCTTAGTAGGAATAACTGCGGGACAGCGAGGCGAGTCTAAGAAACTCAATATTGCAGGTTGGATGTTCATGGTTGGGGTTATAGTGTTCTCCGGTAGCCTTTACATTTTGAGTATTAGTGGAATTAAATTGTTGGGTGCAATCACCCCACTGGGTGGCATTGCTTTCATTATGGGCTGGCTATATTTCATGTCAGATGTACTACGCAGAGGCAAAAGTAGTTGAATGAAATTAAAAAGAGGACCCGTGGGTCCTCTTTTTTGAATATTTGAAAGTATAGACGTTCTAATATTTTATCGGTAAACGAAGTCGTTTATCCTTGATACTAGCGACCATCAAATTCATCAATTTCATTTAACAGAAAGGAGTATACTTGTTTTTCATCTACATGATAAACATTAATCAATTGTTTTGTTTGATCGTAGTTTAAAATGCGACATGGAATACTCTTTTTTTGACCCTGCCGATTCGTTGTCATACGAACTAATCGGTTACCTTTAATACATAGATTAATCCATTCTGTAGGATCATCATTATATAACGACGATCCTACAGTCGTTGGTGTCAACTTGGTTGTCTCTATTTGAGGTTTATCTTCTATGGGGATAGGTAATTCAGGTACCCTTTTTTCGTTGTTGCCAAGCTTAGAAAATGTGTTACTCTTAAGGCTGTTTTTAGAAATCATCGATTTTTTTTTGTTATGAATCAAACTTTCAATAATTTCTCCAAGCTCTATTCCAGACTTAACTCGAAAATCCAGTACTTGTTCATTCTTATTGATCATTTCAATTAATAATTGCAAGGCAAGTGCATTAGATTTTTCTTTAATTAGTATATCCACATTGAATAAGTATCCGCTATCTTCATCTTCATTTCCTATTTTAATATCCATAGTTCCCCCAGCTTATTAGTGAAATGTTCCAACAGCTCATAAACTATACCATTAAATTGGGATAAAAAATAGTCCTTTTGGCGTAGGACAAGGGTTTCTTTTATTTTTTCGACAAAATTTGCGGATGATCTTTCGCACCAATGCATATTGTTCCGAATACTAATAATGTTGTGTAGGACATAAGGAGGTGCCATGCTATGATCAACGTTGTACCTATTGTTATTAATGACCAAACAATGGTCGGTGTTGAAGTGAAACTGCCCAAGACAACTTTACTTACCATTAACACTTCAAAAGGCTATATTATGTGTGGTGCGTTAGATGTAAACCTATTGAATGAGAAGCTTGCTGATCGGCAGATTATTGCAGGTAGAGCTGTAGGCGTAAGAACTCTTCAAGATTTACTGGATGCGCCCCTTGAATCCGTTACTTTTGAGGCCGAGAAGTTAGGGATTACTACTGGAATGTTAGGTAAAGATGCATTACTGAGAATGTCATGACTAGATTCAAGATGAAATGGCTTCCCTGTCCTTAAAAAGGAGGGCAACCGTTTCTTGTAGAAATATAAGCAAAGTATAGTAAAAACTTAAGCTTTCTTATATTTTGAAAAAGACCAACTCATCTTAAAATGTACCCTTTGTACAGGACAATTTAAAAAAGACTAGGCAATTTGAAGAAGATGATTTCTGTATTGTACAGGAGTCATCCTTTTTAAATTCCACTGATACCTGAAATGATTGTAGTAGATCATATAACTCTTGATTTCCTTCTTCAATTGATCCAGTGTTTCGCAAGGTTTGATGGCAGCTTCATCTTTGAAATGCCCGAAAAATGATTCTTGCGGGGCGTTATCCCAACAGTTACCTCGTCGTGACATAGATTGTCCTAAACCATATTTTTTCACAAGTTTTTGAAAAGTGGGGTTGGTATAGTGAAAGCCTTGATCAGAGTGGATGAATGCACCTTCTGCTAATTGAACATGGCGATTATTTTTCAACTTGAGTAACGTGTCGGTGGCGATATCTAGTGTGATACGGTCTGATACTTGGTAAGCCAGTATTTCATTTGTTGATGCATCTTTTACAGTAGATAAATAAGCCTTCTTACCTTTACCATAAAATAAATAAGTAATGTCTGTTAGAAGCACCTTACCAGGCATATTCTGCTTGAATTGACGCTTTAATTGGTTCGATAGCGTTCGGTGTTCTTTCGTTGCCTTCGCCATTCGGCGGTATGGATTGGCTTGGCGAATTGAGCAAATGATTCCATATTTTTTCATAATACGTCGGATGCGTTTTAAGTTGTATACGGTGTTGAATTGACCTGCTAATGTCATTTTTATTTGGCGTGCACCCTTTTTGCGTCTGCGATAGCGGAAGGTTTTGAGGATGATTTCCTTCACAAGCTTGTCCTGATTCTCTCGCTTGCTTCTGCGTTCTTGTGATGCCACAGAGAAGTAGTGATAGTATCCTGAACGCGACACACCAGCTACTTTACATAAATAGTTAATTTTATTTTTTAGTTTAAATTTTGAGTCAACGAATTGGATCAGTTGGAACTTCTCATCACTCCTTATTTTGATTCCTTTCTCATCATCCTCTCTGCCATTTCGAGCTTTTTTAGTAATTCATTTTCTGCTTTGAGTAAATTGTTTTGTGCCTCTAACCGAGCATATTTCTCCTCTAAGGACAGTTCCCGTTCACTTGGTCTACCTGAATTACCTTTGCATGTATCTTTAAGACCATCTAATCCACCTCTTCGATACGCGGATCTCCAACGTTTCGCAGCTGAGTGTACGCGATCCATCCCGAGGATCTCAACATCGAAGCCACACGCTTCAAAGATTTGTCTCGGTAACTTTCCCTTTTCATATTCAGCGATGAAGATACGTTTGAATTCATCTGTGTAAGTAATACCTTTTTCGGATCAACGCCAAAATCAGTGCTTGACAAATGTATAGAGTTGATAATTGACCGCTACGCGGATGGATTGTCCTTCCGATCGCTGTTGCCCCCCCAAATTTTTTTGAATCTACCGCTCTTTGCGGTGAAAATTCAGGGGCAAAGGCGCACGCTACGCTTCTCCACGACAATCAGCATAGATTTCTATTTTCTGCAAGCACTGATTATGAATTAGAGCCCCTTTTTCACTTATATTTTTCACGTATGGGTTCGCAATTAGTGGTTTGACTTCCTTCTTATTAAATAATTTATGACTCATTATGAATCACTCCGTATTCTTTTTTTCATTATATAGAAAAATACCCTATAGAGTAGACTTTTTTAAAGTGTCTATTCTATAGGGTACATTTTATCTAACGAATTGGTCTTTTTTTATTTTATTATGAAGTTTGAGTATCAGCGAATATGGCAGCTAAATTTTGTTTGAAGGGGGCTCTAATGATTCCCTTTTCAGTAATAATCGCAGTCACATACTCATTGGGGGTAACATCAAAGGCAGGATTAAATACTTTAATTCCTTCGGGTGCCGTTCTTTTACCGAACCCTTCTGTTATTTCTTCTGCGGGTCTCTCTTCAATTGGAATATCATCACCCGTCTCTGTCAATAAATCTATTGTGGAGAGAGGGCAAGCGACGTAGAAAGGAATACCGTGAGCTTTAGCTAGAACAGCTACACTATAGGTACCGATTTTGTTAGCGACATCGCCATTGGCAGCTACGCGATCCGTACCGACGATGACAGCTTCAATCCAGCCTTTTTTCATGATCATACCCGCCATGTTATCGCAGATGAGTGTGACATCAATACCTGCTTGTTGAAGCTCAAAGGCAGTGAGACGTGCCCCCTGAAGTACTGGTCGAGTCTCATCGGCATACACTTTCAAGTGAATACCTTGTTCATGTGCAAGATACATAGGCGCAAGAGCCGTACCGTATTTAGCTGTAGCTAATCCACCGGCATTACAGTGCGTTAATACGCCCATACCATCATGAAAGAGGGGAAGAGCATGCTCTCCAATAAGTCGACAGACTTCCTCATCCTCTATCTGTATAGCGTGAGCTTCGGAGAGCAGTAACTCATTGAGCTGGATTATTCCATGCCCAGCGTGCACAAGAGAAGTGGCCTTGTCCTTCATACGATCAAGCGCCCAGAAGAGGTTTACTGCTGTAGGGCGTGAAGTAGCTAAATAACGACTAACTTCTATAATATGATCGAGCCAGTCTTTAACATCGATGTCAGCGTTGTTAGCGCTGTTGTTCCGTGCACCAAGCACAATACCATACGCAGCCGCAATTCCGATCGCTGGAGCCCCTCTTACCTTCATGGTATGGATAGCATCCCATACCTCCTCGGCTGTAGATAAATTTAACATAACAATAGAATCGGGTAGAAGACGCTGGTCTAGAAGAATTAAATGATCTTCCTCCCATTGAAGAGACGATAGAGGTTGTTGTTGTGAATTTGTCTGATTATTTGAATTCATAGGTAACTCCTTCTGTTGTGACTTGAGATGTGTTCTTAACGATTTCAATTAAGTCTTGAATAGAATTTAAATTACGGTTACTAAGAACGAGTTGTTTACCGATAGACAATGCTTTACGTTGAGCCGTTTCACGTGCAATATCGTTACTGATGTTGTCGATATCGATTACGTGGGATAGCCCCACAATGCGGCGAATGATTTTGCAACCTGCAAAGCCAACCGTATCTTTTAGAAGTTGAGCAACATATATATCTTGATAACCAGGAGTTGTGGCCATGACATCTTGTATATCTTTATTCCAAAGTGTGCGGAAATTAGATTCAAATGCATTCCAAGTGTTCTCTACCATAAGTAGTAGGGAGGTTTGTTTCTCTTGGATAGTGAGTTCATCATTTATCCAACCGGGTTGGGCAGTGTAGTTCAGTAGTAAATTCGCAAAGATTGCACCGATATCAAATCCCATAGGACCATAATAGGCGAACTCTGGGTCAATGACCTTTGTAGACTTCTGAGTTACAAAGATACTACCTGTGTGTAAATCCCCGTGAAGTAAGGCTTGTGTCTGGGTTAGAAACCTCTCACGAAGAAGGGCAACTTCAAGATGAAGAGCCTGATGTTCGCGAAGGGCAAGCGCTTCGTCGGCTATATTGTTAGCATAATTATTGTTGTCTGATTGTTGGTAGGGATCTTGAAAGATGAGATCTTCCGTAATTTTGCACAGATCTGGGTTAATGAACTTTTTAACTTGTTCCTTCTTTTGTTGTGGGCTCATAGCAAGATCTGATGTATAAAATAATGTGTTGGCAAGAAATCTACCCATATGTTCTGCGAACAGTGGATAATTATTCCCATCAAGTAGACCTTTGCGCATAATGGCGTGATCGCTAAGATCCTCCATCACTGTAATAGCCATGGATTCATCAAAGGCATAGACTTCAGGTACAAGGTCAGGACATAGTCGAGACTGCATAAGAAGGGCCTCACGTTCAATACGTGCGCGATCCAGTGATAGCGGCCAAGATTCTCCTACGACTTTCGCATAAGGGAGGGCTTGTTTGACAATGATACTCTTATGGTTTTCTTGATCCATAATGTGAAACACTAAATTAAGATTCCCATCTCCAATTTCGGAACAATGAAGGTTTGAATTATTGTCAAAGTAACCTGGTATTGTTCTGGCATAGGCCATAGCTTCATTAACAGTTAAAGGATGATAAGTGGACAACAGAGTCACCTCCAGAATGAATGGTGGATCAAAAAACCTACTTAGTTACTTGGTAATTCAGTATAACGGAAAATAGGATGATTTTAAACTATTTTTATTGGGGGTGACATGTTTCATATCAGTATATAGAGGGTAAATATTAGTATAAGAGATTGAGTAATTTAGGAAGTACAGACTTTTGATTGTGAATAACAAGAAATATTAGTGTCTAAGAGAACTGCTTGTAGCTTGTCTTCCTAATATATTCTAACTACTTAGTTGTGGACAAGGAAACATACTTATACTTTATGGAAAAGGAAGGGATTACAATGGCAAAAACAACATCAACTAAATCACAAAACGAGACATTGGAACAGGCACTGAATCAACAGGTTGCTAATTTTAACGTATTATATGTAAAGCTTCATAATTTTCATTGGTATGTTAAAGGTGAACAGTTCGTAACGTTACATGTGAAGTTTGAAGAGCTCTACAATGATGTAACTCTGAAGATGGATGAAATAGCTGAGCGTTTGTTGACTATCAAAGGTAATCCTACGGCAACAATGAAAGAATATCTTGAACTTGCAACTATTCAAGAAGCGCAAGGTAAAGAAGATGCTCGTAAAATGGTGCAAACGATCATTGAAGACTTCGCTACTGTTGCCGAGGAATTAGATGAAGGTATCACTCTTGCAGAAGATGCTAAAGATCATCCTACGGGCGACATGTTGATTACTATTAAAGGCGATCTTGAAAAACATATGTGGATGCTTCGCTCGTTGATAGGCTAAGTATGAACGTAAAGGAAAATT
>DASXLR010000080.1:0-7619 GCA_036496075.1 Paenibacillus sp.
TTGCTGCCATAATAAGTCCAGATGTATCTTTATCAATCCGATGAACAATACCTGGGCGAATCTCACCATTGATGCCTGATAAATCAGTACAATGATACATAAGGGCATTAACTAACGTTCCAGACGAATGACCTGGAGCCGGGTGAACTACCATCCCTTTGGGTTTATTAACCACAATAACATCTGAATCCTCATACACAACCTCAAGAGGAATGTTCTCTGGAATAATCTCCACCGTCACAGGTTCGGGAACATCAACCTCAACATGATCGCCTACAGAAAGTTTATAGTTCGCTTTAACGCTATTACCATTCACCTTTACATGATCACTAGTAATCCACAACTGAACCTGAGAACGAGATATTTCCTCTTCCCACACTTCGGTTATGTATTTATCAATTCGTTCTTTAGCATAACTCTCATCAATCGTCCATTCCCTTAAATCTAAGTCTTGCTCAAGCATGTAGCCTTCGTTCTCCATGGTGTCATTCACGCTTCTTCATTTCCTTCCTCGTTCTGATTAACTGGTGTTCTCTTCATATCCAACAATGAGTCTACAATAATAAGCGCTACACCAACCACAATACATGAATCGGCCACATTAAAAATAGGAAACGTGTAGCTACCGAAATTAAATTGCAAGAAATCAACGACTTCTCCATTCAACATACGATCAATGAAATTCCCAACTGCACCACCAAGCACAAGACTTAAGGCAAGCGGAAGAAGTTTGTTGTTGGAGTGCATTACTTTTTGTAAATACCACACGATCCCAATCACCACGATCGATGTAATCACTATAAAGAACCAACGCTGATCTTGAAGTATTCCGAAAGCTGCACCGCGATTACGATGAGATGTAATCAGGAAAAAATCACCAATAACGGGTATTTGCTCTCTTAACTCCAACCGAGTAGCAATCAAATATTTAGTTCCTTGATCTACCAAAAAAGCAATGAACGCAATAATGTAATATATCACTTCAAATGGTCACTCCAATCTTATGATTTGCTCATCCCTTCACTTGATGTCAGCGCAAAGGGTTCGTCTACTGTAAATAGGCTCATTTATTGTAGCACAGCCTGTCTGAAACCGTCCATAATGGACCATTGACGAGAACATTTTCCTTATGTAAAACAGACTCGAACAGCGCACTCTATATAAAGAGAAATAGCTGTCCCTTTGGACAATGGAAGGAGCTTGTTTATGTCCCATCTTTCGTCATCCCAATTTAACAATCTTCGTTTGAAGTTAGAGCAAGAACGAGAAGATATCGCACATCGAACAGAGGAGAATGAACATCATGGACTAGAGGAATCTCTCCGTGATCAAACGGGTGAATTATCAACGATTGATAACCATCCTGCTGACGTGGCCACTGAACTCTACTACCGCGAAATGGATATCTCTCTTCTAGAGCATGATGATTTACAACTAGAACGCATTGACACAGCACTCGCTCGCATGGATAAGGGTGTTTACGGTACATGTACCCGTTGTGACTGCCCTATTTCTTATGATCGTCTGTCGGCTATTCCAGCAACCGAATACTGTATTGAGCACACCCCGCGACGAATCGTTTCAGATTATCGTCCAGTGGAAGAAGAATTTCTTATGCCTCCCTTTGGTCGAACAAGTCTCGATGAGCGAGATGATCAGAATGGTTTCGATGGAGAAGATGCATGGCAAATTGTTGAGAACTGGGGTACCTCCGATAGCCCCGCACTCGCTGAAGGAAACAACATCAGCAGCTACAATGAAATGGAAATCGAAGCTGATGATGAAATGGAGGGCTGTGTTGAACCTTTTGAAAGTTTCTTAGCCTCAGATATTACAGGTAAGCCTATTGGCATTGTGCGTAATCAGCAATACCTTAAATATGTGGAGAATGGAGAAGGTTTTAATATCCTTGATCCTAATGCCCCCGTTGATAACCTAGATTAATACGGATGTTCAAACCCATCATTTTAATGATCTAATTGGAGTTGACGCTGTACAATTCGCACAATATCGGCAATGTAATCACCTATAATGGGTAAATTCAGAGCTCCTAATGCTTGAAGAAGATAAATAATCGTCGCTGCAAAAAAAGTGAACCCGATCGCAATCCCTACCCCTCGCGCAGTACCGGCTAACATATTCAGCCATATTAATCGCCAAGGTCGATTCAGAAGCCCTATATATTCTGAAATCCGTGATTTCTCTAACTGCTGCGCAATGCTTGAAGTGAGTTTGAAGATCTGCTCAGTGCGTTCCTGTGTTTGCATCGTATCTTTATCATTATTTGACATTACACCAATCAGACTCCTTTGGATGAAAAGAAACGAGCCAGTGCTACCTTGAGGATTAACTCCCCAAGGTGCATTTGGCTCGTATTTTGTTTGAAGTATAAGATAAATGCATCTTATTGATCCTGCACATATGCTTCATGATCTTGTTATTATGTTCCAAAGGAGTATATCTTAGTCGGCGATATGAATACCCACAGATTTTCCAGCAATATCCGCTTGTTCCATAGGCTCTTTATTTCCAAACAGTAGATCGGTAACCAGTACATTATCTCGGAGTACATGATTGAAGTTCGTAATTGCAGTCTTCAATGCTTCGTCAGTATCCAAAGTTAAAACGATACGTTTCTCAATCGGTAGATCAAGCTTTTTACGATAATCTTGAACCGCACGCACAACTTCACGAACCCACCCCTCTTGCTCCAATTCTAGCGTGATATCCGTATTCAGCGCTACTGTAATGCCATAGCCACTAGCAGAAGCAAAGCCCGATTTCGCTTGCTTCTCGACTAGTAATTCCTCAGAAGTGACTTGAAGATCTTCCCCTTCTGGAGAAACCACATTCAGAGAACCACTCTCCACTGCTTTACGTGTATCTTCCGCAGACATGCCCTTGAAGAAGTTTTGCAGGAATCCAACATTCTTACCATATTTTTTACCTGCAACTTTCAAATTGAGCTTGAACGTGAAATCAACGAATCCACTATCATCCGTTTCTGTATGGATGTTCTTCACATTAATTTCTTCTTTAATGATCTCTTCATAACCTGGCAGATCAAAATCACGATCGATCGATACAATGAGCTCAGACAATGGCTGACGCGTCTTGAGTCCTGTCTCATTACGGACGTTGCGTGCAAGCTCAACAATGCGGCGTGCTGTCTCCATATCCCGTTCTAATGCCTCATCGATGAAAGATTCATTTGCTTGTGGATAATCGTCCAGATGCACACTTTCTTCTTTGCCACCAAGATTAAGATATATATCTTCTGCCAGCATAGGTGTGAATGGTGCAATCAGCTTCGCTGTTGTTAATAATACTTCCGTTAAAGTACGGTATGCGTCAAGCTTATCTCCGGTAAGTCCGCTACCCCAGAATCGATCACGTGAACGACGGATATACCAGTTACTCAACTCATCGATGAATGATTCGATGGCTTTCGAAGCATTTAAGAAATCATTCACAGCTAATCCTTTATCCACGGTCTTGATCAAGCTATTAAGACGAGATACCACCCAGCGGTCAAGCTTATGATTCGAAGGCTGGAAAGGATGTTCCGTTGGATGATAACCGTCAATACCTGCATATAGAGTCAGGAATGCATGGGTATTAACGAGCGTATCCACCATTTTGGATTTCGCTTCCCCTACGATTCCTTTGGAGAAACGTTTGCTATTCCAAGGTGCGCTGTCAGACAGCAACGCCCAGCGGAAAGCATCTGTACCATATTCATCAATGATTTCCCATGGATCAATGACGTTACCCTTAGACTTAGACATTTTCTGTCCTTGTTCATCAAGGACGTGCCCCGTGGCCATAACGGCCTTGTACGGCGCTTTTCCAGTTAACAATGTAGATACAGCCAATAGACTGTAGAACCAACCACGGGTCTGATCAATTCCTTCACAGATCATATCAGCCGGATATTGCTGTTCGAACGTCTCCTGATTCTCAAAAGGATAATGTTGCTGAGCAAATGGCATCGATCCACTGTCAAACCACACATCGATCACTTCTGAAGTCCGTTTCATCTCCCCACCACATGTACAACGGAGCTTAATTTCATCCACATAAGGTTTATGCAGATCTAGATCATCACTAACCTCACCGATTGCTCTATCCTTCAACTCAGCACGACTGTGCGGAGCAAATTCTATTGCACATGTGTCACAGGTCCAGACATTTAGCGGTGTACCCCAATAACGATCACGGCTAATATTCCAATCTACTAAATCTTCTAGGAATTTACCAAAACGTCCTTCACGTATATGACCAGGATACCAATCTACTTCGTTATTGTTAGCGATAAGCTGATCCTTGATCGCCGTCGTCTTAATGAACCAACTATCCATTGCATAATAGAGTAGCGGGGTATCACAACGCCAGCAGAATGGATAGCTGTGCTCATATTTCTCTTTGCTATATAACAATCCACGATCCGAGAGCATTTTAACAATATCTACATCACAATCTTTCACAAAACGTCCAGCTAACTCCTTCACTTCATCCACGTAACAGCCTTGAAGATTCACAACGTTTACAAACCCGATGTCATTTTCCTTACATACTCTGTAGTCATCTTCACCATGTGCTGGAGCCAAATGTACGATACCTGTACCACTAGCATCTGTAACAAACTTCGCACCCACGATTACGTTAGATTTCTCTACTTGAACGTATGTGAACGGAGAATCATATGTCTTACCAACCAATTCAGAACCTTTGAGTGTACCTATAACTTCATAATCGCCAGTCATGACATCATCCACTAATTTCTTAGCGACGATATATACGCCATCCTCTTGTTTTACCCGTGCATATTCCATATCCGGATTCACAGCAAGCGCTACGTGTCCAGGTAATGTCCATGGCGTCGTTGTCCAAGCTAGAACATACTCGCCACTATCATGAAGCTTAAATTTAGCTGTAGCACTCAGATCCTTAACATCCTTATACCCTTGCGCCACTTCATGGGAACTGAGCGTCGTCTGACAATCCGGACAATATGGGCTAACGCGGTGACCACGATACAATAAATCTTTCTCATGAACCGTAGCTAGAATGTTCCACACGCTCTCAATATAGTTGTTATCCAATGTGATATATGGATGATCAAGATCAGTCCAGTATCCAATAGCCTCCGTTAGATCACGCCATTGCTGTTCGTAGACAAATACACTTTCTTTACACTTCTGAATAAAAGCCTCTACGCCGTATTCCTCAATCTCATGCTTATGGGAAATTCCAAGCTGTTTCTGTACACCCAGTTCTACCGGAAGACCATGCGTATCCCATCCAGCCTTACGAACAACACGAAAGCCCTTCATCGTCTGATAGCGACCAACGAAATCTTTGATCACCCGACCCAGAACGTGACCGATGTGGGGCTTACCATTCGCTGTAGGTGGTCCCTCATAAAACACAAAATTCGGCTTACCTTCACGATGAACGATGGATTTGCGAAACGTTCCTTCTTCATTCCATTTATTAAGGATACGCAGATCGCGTGTCCGTGCCTTTTCTTTAACATCTACTCTTTTCATTCGTTTCAACTTCCTTCCATATATTATTGTGAGCAATCGCCCTAAATCAGAGGAATTCCCCTCTAAACCTCCGCTGTCACGGGGGTTTGAAACACAAAAAAGCCCCATCCCCAAAGGGACGAGACTTCTGCTCGCGTGACCACCCTAATTTCGCTCAATTAAGAATACCCTATCTTGAACGACACCTCATACCTACGCTGATACTTCCAACATAGAGCCGATATAACGTTCGGCAGGACCGGTTCAGCTTACACGTGTCAAAAGACATTTCAGCTTCACTTCTCCGGGAGGATCTTCCGCTTAGGGTCTGAACATCGGCTTACAGCAATACGCCAACTCTCTGGAGATCAGATCACTATCGTACTTATCCCATCATCAAATACATATAAACGAAATAAATCAGTTATGACTATATTTATAGCTTTCTTTACTGAAAAAGTCAACCCGAACAGAAGCCTAATACACTTCCTTAACTTCTTTCACTTCTTGATTCTCCAATGATTCCCATCCATCTAAACTTAGAAGTTCTAACTGCGCTTCTACTAATGAACGAAAGCGTGTCCGATAAATAGATGCTTGCTTCTTCAGTTCTTCTATCTCGATAGAAATTTTACGTGATTTGGTCAAAGCCTCATTAATAATTCGATCTGCGTTCTTCTCGGACTCCTTAATAATGAGCTGAGCTTCTTTCTTAGAGTTACTCTTCACATCATCCGCAGCTTCTTGAGCTACGATAATCGTCTTAGAAAGCGTATCTTCAATATTCGTGAAGTGATCCAATCTCTCCTGAATCATAATCATTTGGTTATGAAGTTCCTTGTTCTCACGAATGACACTCTCATAGTCTTTGATAACTTGATCCAAAAATTCGTTAACTTCATCTTCATCATAACCACGAATTCGGCGTCCAAATTCTTTGTTATGTATGTCCAATGGTGTTAATGGCATTGGGTGTGCACCTCCTAGAAATCTCAGTAATCATGTAATTAAATTTAACTTACCTTGAATGTATCGGTCATAACAACTATTTTGTTAAGTACCACTTAGCATAATTTAATTCGACAAGAAAAGCTGACTTCCTGCAAAGAGGTTATACAAATTTACCGATTTGTACACGATATCGTCCCTTTTTAGTCAACCCACTGACTTCCATCACCTTGAAACGCCCCAAGCCTTGAATGGAGATCATATCCCCTTCTTTTAAAGAAGTGGAGGGATCTTCTGCTACCTTCCAATTCACCCGACAACGTCCAGCTTTGATCGGTACCAGTATTTTACTTCGACTCAATCGGTACGCATCGCTACTAATTCCATCTAGACGCAAAGAAGCGACCGTAATGTCCATAGTTTCGAGTGAGACTTGGCTTGTCCGCAGTAATTCAAGCGGTAAAATCTCACTCTGCACATGGATACGATGCACTTGAATTAAATTCATTTGGAGATAAGAAGCAATATCTTGACTCACAACCGTATGGCAGCCATCGTCAAGTACATGAATGTCACCGATCTTACTGCGCTTAATACCTAGACTTAGAATAGAACCCATATAATCCCCATGATCAAGTTCAAGAAATTTCTGATCTCCAGAGTGTACGCTTAGTACTGATAGCCCCATATCTTCATTGTCAATCTCCCTATAATCAGGGGCAACAAGCGCGCGACATCTTTCGGCCCCATCGCATCCACCATTCACTACCATATGTACATCTGGGTGCCGATTAACGAGCGTCTGAAGTATAAAAGCCTGTCTCGGATCTAAAAAATCAGTTAACTTTACTTCATGATATTCTCCAGCATTAACGACCCATTCCCAAGCTTTGTCCACGAAATCGCGTTCATCCGGATGAAAATGTTCTTGGATATCTAGTCTCATATCATCACTTACCAGAAGATATAACGAAGAATTCCCTTCAATCCCACTAACGCAAATTGCAATACGAATAATGCAATCACTGGTGAAATATCAAGCATCCCCATAATCGGTGGAATAAATTTACGGAACGGAGCCAAGTAAGGTTCAACTAGCTTAGCCAGCAGTTCACCTATGAAATTCTCACGTAAATTAGG
>DASXLR010000081.1:0-2727 GCA_036496075.1 Paenibacillus sp.
CCAGTATCGGAATAAGTGTAACTTGGAACCTATGAATTATTAGTTCAAATAGATAGAACGCCGTATGAGGTGAAAGTCTCACGTACGGTGTGGAGTGGGGGAAAAGCCAGAGATTATCTCAAAGGCTTACCTATCACTACATGACGGACCAGAGCCAATCATTGCGGCTTCTGAGAATCAGAACTGCGCCGATATCACTCTGCTGGATATGTATGAGTTAATGGATGGCGACAACTGGCTGGAAATGGATGATGATGAAATTGCCGATTCAAAGGAGGATCAGCGCTGGAAACAGCTTACCGTCCGGCTGAGAGAAAGATTAGATTCATATTTTAACAATTCTACTAGAGGATAATATCAAATGACTACCCTAAAGGTAGAAAGTAAAATTGCGTTCCTTACGGGAGCAAATATTAAGAAAAGAAAGTGGGATCTTTAGAAAAATGAATATTTTAAAACAATTCGGTGACGCCATTGCAAGTAGTAATTTCGTACAAGAAGAGCTACCCACAGGCTCATGCATTTATACGACAATACCAATTACCTGTAGAAATCGTTGAGAACAACTTACACAAGCAAATCATCTTAATGGAGAATCATGCAGGAACCCGCTTTTTTCAACAGGCTTTAGCCAAGTATAAGAGAGTGAGCACCTTGTTGATGATCCTGGCTATCATCGTACTGCTGCCAACGTTTATCGTCGCTGGGCTCGAATATCTGCAGCCAGAGCTAGGTGTGGGCGATTTCTTATTAAACTTCCTTTTTGAACAATTTACTTTGTCGATGTCTTTAGTAGGAACTGTGTTTGTTGTATTCATCTTATTGGCCATTCTCCGATCTCATTACGCCAAAGCACTACATGGCAAAGTATTGAATGAAGCATGGCAAGCGATCACGCAAAATGTAACGGTTTGAGCATGAATTAAATTACAACAAAGCTTATACAACTGCTAAGATCCGAGCATAAGCTAGATACCAGCGTTCTTACATCCTATTGTCGTATTATATCTATGTACGGAGATAAGGAGGATGCAGCGGCATTATTTCAGATATTCGTAGAGCAGCCCTCCGATTGTAGGTGTACACATTTGCTCGATCCTGTTATGAGATGCGGATACTTGGCACTGGCTGAGAAAATAGATCATTTTTGTTTTGAGCAGGGACAGCTTAGGGAGGGCATGCCAAGCAATGTTCTGCACATGCTGGGGTATATGGGATTCGAGATGGATAAGACCAAGCTCATGGTAGCCTTCATGATTGAAGATGTGAAGAAGCGCGGCGGAAGCAGCTATGTGACTCCACGGGTAAAACGGATTTTTCAGCAGTATTTGAAGGCATGATTCTCTGGCCAACGCCCAATCTATCATGATGGTATTCCTGTTATTTGTTAAGCAGAAAGGCCCTGAAGGATATCAGGGCCTCTTTTGTTACTATCGGTAATCGGAACATATTGTTGTCATCCGACAAATATATATGTTCAATGACACTAAAGTACCTACATAATCAGAATCAGTAAAGCCTGCCGAATCGGGATTATTTTATTTTTATGTAGGCAAAATGGTGTCGCGCTTAAATGCACTAATCTCTCTACATTGTATTAATTTGACATAAATATAACTACATTGTGGCGGTGCTTCGCTTATTGATACTAAAAGAGTACTACCGGGGGCAGTTGTTAACTTTGTCCCGTTTATCGGCTTGCAATAGTTCAGATTTATGAGGTCAGTGGATCTTCTGCAGGAGCTACAATCGAATTGGATCTCGCTCGGAATTCCGAACAGTTCATACAAAACAGCTTCGGGAGGAACGTGCTTGAAATAGGCGGTATGTAGTAACAATGAAAAAAACACCGGCAATAAAAAAATTGAGAATATCAACTTTTGACTATAACACCGACAGTGGTACCGAATGCTCTATGGTCTGTAGCGTTCAAGATCAAAGCGTCTAACTGCCAAGATAAAGACAATGACTAAATGTTGTTTGCAATCCTCACTAAATTGACCATAGCGCCAAGCATACTTGTGAATCAATCGTTCGTACCTACGCAACAGTTCTTCCTCCGCCTGGCTGTCTCCGGCTTGGGCTAACTCAATAAGGTCTATCACTTCTCGTATTGAGATTCTCCTCCTTTCTTGCAAGCAGTTGGCTAAGAAAGAAGGAGGAGGACTACGAATGCAAAGGAGTGACGTGAATTTAGATCTCCAAGCGACTTTTAAGCTTGTCCAATTATAGACGTTTGGTCTTGCTCACGGCCTCTTGGGAGAGGCCTAAGAGGTTTGCAATTTCGGCATCCGTCTTTTCTTCATAGAATTTAAGAAACAGCAGTTTCCTTTGCGTTTTCTTTGCAATGGTTTCAAGGTGCGAATAGCAGAGAGCAAGATTAGATGTAACGGCTGAATCCCTTCTCGACATTGGAGAATACTTCTTGGTCATGGTTCATTATAAACATCTCCTCTCATACTGAAATGGGAAGCATCTGTGAAAATAACAACTTTAGACAAAAAATTTACACCGTTTATTCTTCTGGTATCTGGGTGGAAATAAAAAAATCCCGCCTTCATCTTGAACATGCTGAACTTTAGTTCAGCAATTCAATAAAATGGAGGGATTATGGGCAAGGAAAGATTAAGTAAGTGTCTTTTATAAAACGGAGCAAAAGATCAGGTTTTATAGGGTGTATATCATGGCATTGTATTTTGTATTCGCTACATAAATCAATCGAAGGGC
>DASXLR010000082.1:0-32578 GCA_036496075.1 Paenibacillus sp.
TTCGAACTGAAGCTAGATCGGATTATTCCAGTAGGTGGAGATCATCTTGTACTAGGAAAAGTGCTTCGTGTACAAATGAATTCGGCCGCCTATGCAGGGAACTATAAAGTAGCTATTGATAAATGGAGACCCCTTGCAAGCTTAGCAGGAGACTTCGCCGGGCTCACGCCACCGTTTTCAATTGGACAGAAGGACCCTACACTTGATGTTACTCGTAGCTAGCAGGAAGCTCTTCTTTCTATTTAAGCGTGAATATTTGTAGTGGGTGCGCGTAGAAAAAGCCACGTTGGACGCAGCCCTTCTTCGCTGCTATTCTGAGGATACGGAATGATCCTCCGTTATTTTTTTGTGTCGAGGCCATAATGTGTAACTGAAGCTAATCAGAAAATCAATACCTAACACAACTGACCATACACGCATCATCTGAAACAGCACTAACGTACGACCGTCCACATTCACCATAAATATCATTCCATACAAAATAGCGCACCCGATCGCCCATGAAAGAAAGTGACGGAACAAACCATGTCGTTCGTCTCGAGCATGCTTTTTGCCAAATTTGACTCGTTTCTGCGGAGAAGGACCACCTGCGAACTTATGGGCAAACCGAACGTCAGTCCACTGGATCATGGAATGACCAAATCCTATCGAAACTCCGATATAAACCGCTGCAATACCATGAGCAAAACTAGCCTCTGCCCCCTCCTGTAAATGAACTACCGTTACAATTAGAAGAATCAAGTCGATTATAGGGGTGAAGTAAAGTAATAAGGCCCCTGTTTTTTTTAAGCGAAAAATGTAACGACACGCTAATCCAGCCAGGACAAATACCCAGAATGCGATCTCACAACCAATAATTAAAGCAATCATGATCTGCCCCCTCTTCCTTCTTAACAATAATTCTACCAAAACTAACTTTACACCAAATGGAATATATTGCACATATGCTGATTGTCGATAATTACAGAGGATATGTAGTCTAAACTTACTATTAATTCCAAGTCATGACAATGGATATTAAAAAAGAAGGTGTCTCAAAAGCCATTCTTCATGGCTTTTGAGATACCTCTACCTTTTAGATCCTTCGAAAGAAACTACTCAAAGGATAGATATTCAATATCTGTGTTTAACAAACGTGCGATGAAGAATTGTAACCCTATTAGATCGCTTTCGTGAATATGATCTCTAACGGCTCATTTTCTAGCAATAAGCATCCTGAATCCTTATAGCCTAATTTTCTATAAAAATGCTGTGCTTCTTCATTCGCCAAGGTTGAAGTCATTACTAAGCTATGACCCTCTAATTTCATTTCATTCTCCCAAAAAAGAATGGCTTGCTTCCCCATACCGTTATTTCGGTATTCTTCATTAATCCATATCATATTCAAAAAGGGCGTATTATCCCAGAAGTACCCGTACCTCATCCATCCGATCTTTAGATCTTCCTGATTACGCAGCATGAATATTTCTTTATTATTTATTTTTTTTAATATTAAGCTCTCTAACAGATGCCTGTCATGATCGGCGATGTATGTGTAATCTAACTCCGATGCAAGCTCGATCTTCATTGCATATCTCTCCTTTATGGTTCATATCTACACATAAGTTGCCAAAGATCCGTATCGTTACGCGATAATATCTTCAATATTAAGAATGATGGGACAATGATCACTACCCATGATCTTACAATCCATTTGTGCATCCAATAAGAAGGTGTTCAGTCTGGAAGAAACAAGGAAATAGTCAATTCTCCAACCAATATTTCGCTCTCTAACCTTTGCCATATAGGACCACCAGCTATAAGCATCTGTCTGTTCAGGATAGAAATATCGAAACGTATCGATAAATCCAGCATCTAGTAGTCTAGTCATTTTATTCCGTTCTTCTGGGGTGAATCCTGAATTTGTCAAATTCGATTTAGGATTCTTCAAATCTATTTCTTGATGGGCAACGTTCAGATCACCACATACAATAACAGGCTTTTGATCGTCCAATTGTTGAAGGTAACTTAGAAAGCGATCTTCCCATTCCAGTCTATACGGAAGCCTTGTTAGATCACGTTTAGCATTTGGCGTATATACATTCACGAGATAGAAGGTATCAAATTCCAGCGTGATGATCCTTCCCTCTGGTTCTTCATCTTCCTCCAATCCATATCGTACTGAAAGTGGCTTAATCCTTGTAAAAATAGCAGTACCCGAATACCCTTTCTTTATCGCGTAATTCCAATATTGAGTATATTCTTCTCCTAGCTCAAGGTTAATTTGTCCTTCCTGTAACTTCGTCTCTTGAACACAGAATATATCTGCATCCATTTCCTCAAAATAGTCATTGAATCCTTTGGTTACACATGCTCTTAAGCCATTCACATTCCACGATACTAGCTTCATTGTCATTTATCTCCTTACAGTTCACTTTGGTTACTTTATTCCAGTGTAACATATATGTACAATGTAGCTTGGCCATTCATTAGGGTAATAACAATGGAGGATCTACCTCATGCTTCATGAATCTAATGAAGCATGATACAATAACAAGACTGCAATCGACAAGATGACGTCAAATACGTAAAGGACACAAATTCATGAACTCAGCAGCACCCTTAAGAATGTTTAATTTTTTGTATTTTGCTCTACTTGCCCTATTTATTCCCTTCCTTCCGGTCTTTCTAGATGATCAAGGATTGAGCCCATCACAAATCGGATTCATTGTAGGTACAGGAGGTTTCATTACGATCCTCGCTCAGCCTCTATGGGGGATGATCAGTGATCGAACCAAAACCATTCGTAAAGTGGTCTTGTTTCTACTTGTAGGTGCTACTATAGCCGGTTATTTCTTATTTAACTCAACAAGCTATGGAATGCTTATTTTATTCGCTATGCTGGTGTATTTCTTCCTAATGCCAATCGATCCACTCACAGAAAGTTTGAACTTTCGTGTATCTGAGGGAATGGGTATTAGCTATGGTTCCATTCGTACATACGGAGCGCTCGGTTATGGCGTGATGTCACTCATCACCGGTTACCTTATGTCTTATTTCGGAGCTTACAGCTTAGCATTGCTCTTTGCGGGTATTGGGATCTGCTGCTTTATCATTAATCTTCGAATTCCGGATGCTCCGGTCACTGCCAAGCCGGTAACGGTAGGGGGTCTCAAGAATTTCTTGAGTAATCGCGAAACGCTACTGTTTCTAGTACTCGTATTCATAAGCTCCGTTCCAGCTCGTATGAATGACACTTTTCTTGGTGTCTACATCCGTGAGCTTGGAGGAAGTACCGAGCTGGTCGGACAATCCTTTTTTCTGGCAGCAGGTAGCGAAATTATCGTATTCGCACTAAGCTTCTGGTGGCTACGACCAGGTAAAGAACTCTTGATCGTATCCATTTCTGGCGCTTTTTACTTTATTCGCTTCTTTCTCTCAGCTTGGATTACCGATCCACATTTACTAGCCTACATACAGGTTCTTCAACTGCTTACCTTTCCGGTATTCTATTCAGCAGCTATTCAATACCTCTACCGTATTGTGCCTGAGGAATGGCGTGCCACGGGTCAAACGGTGCTGGCATTATTATTCTTCGGTGTATCTAGCATCATCGCCTCTTATGTAGGTGGAGCCGTGTATGAAGCCTTTGGTGGCACAACGCTGTATTTGTCCCTCTCAGCCATGTCTTTTGTAGGTATGTTATTCGGACTACTCTTGTATCGGATATATGGTAAAAGGCAGTCTAACCAATCCATGTCAACTGAATAAGTACTCATCATATACATCGAAAAGAGCAGGTTGTGGTCTGTCAAATATTTTGTATAAACACTTTTAATAGTCTCCTCCCCGAGGGGAGAAAAGTTATCTGAGATACTGACCGATGCGATCTGGAAAGAATACGGATAGCGGAAGAAGCATTTACCCCCAATTCTGTACACTGCCTGTCCATTTGCGGGTAACATCCATCGCGGCCAAGTAAAAACCGACGTTTGAGTATATCATACTCAAACGTTCGGTTTTAAGGTCGTTTTTGACGTTTCAAAATGTCTGTATTGTTCGTGTTTTCAAGTGTAAGGACATTACATATAAAAACGTAATGCAGATTGGAGGCATTCATCCAATGGAACTGATCTCAAATTACCAACCTCAAACTTTAATATATCGTCCGTCTCAAGTTTACGACATCTTGAAAACTCGCCGTAGTCGCTAATGATGCTTTTCTTACTCTTGCCATTATGACTTCCTGATTTCTGGAGTATTATCGGACCGGAAGAGTTTGTACGTTTAGGAAAACGATTCGGCAATAATGGCTATCGACGAATCGTACAGCAGATTGAACAGTCTCTAGGAATTTATGAATTATTTCAGTTTATCCCTTTATTATAAGATAGACGAAACAACGATTGAAGCTCATTTACTTCTCCGCGGCATGTGCTATCCCTTGATAGTGATGAGCAAGAGCTTTGTGATAATACTCATGTTCGGCATACTGGAAAAACAACACTGGATTGTTCGCGTTAGCCATTTTCATACGTTCGAAATGCTCGGCCTTCACAAAATTTTGACCAGCGAGTTGATTAGGATCATTAGAAGTATACATATCGCGATAAAAAAATGTTTTGGACAAAATAAAACTCCCTTTCTGATTTTCATGTATAGTCAATAATACTATATGGCAAACACCCCGTTATTGGCACATGATAAGAGTCCAAATATACTTATCGGTTGCGTGATGGCCTTATCGAGACCTCTCTTCTGGATATATTCTTAAACTTATGGCCTATTCAATTGTTTTCCCAAGTCGGTTGTCCCAAAAGTCATTTCCGAAAAATCCCCTTTTGGGACAGCCCCTTCTTAATCCTTTTATCTCATATGGCCCTCTTTGAATGATAAAACACTGTATTTAAAAAAGGTTGCGAATTATCCCAGTTGTTTCGCCAGGAGCGCACAATGAGGGGATACTTAATACCCCTAGTTTCCTCGAAACGGTCCAGTTCTAGTAGCGCCATTTCCTCATTTACGGCATTGTAAATGGGCTATAGATCAGCGGTTACTTTTTTTATATCTTTGTAGGATACAAAACGAGTAGAGTTGCGAATCTGATGAATGATGCATTTTTGTATTTCTGTCTGCGAATAACAAGCTGAAATCGCTTGTGAGAAGCCTGTTAAGTTGTCTACGCATGTGATGAGAATATCTTGTACACCATCTGTCAGTTCTGTTTTTGTTCATAATCCTATTGTTTTCTACTTTATATTATCTTAACTCCACTTCGGCCGGGATTTTATATAATGCTGGTTTATCTAGAGATGATATAAAACTCTCATTGAAAGACGGAAATTTACACTTTTATCTTTTTGACCAAAAGAGCGAAGAGTCTTCGTCTAAAATTGGCATTATCATATTAGAAGACAAGGGATACCTTGGATAGAAGAAATATAATGAAACTGATCTAAATGAAACTTCCGATACAACTTCTGTGAGATTAATTTATCCAACTATCAAAAATGGAATTCCAGTGGGTAAGAGTGTATGGGGCGGTGTGCAATTAAAAGCTCAGTCAAGCAAGGTTAGTTTAAAAATTGGAGATGCTTCACCTATTGTTCCTGATACGATTATATTTAGAAAAGGGGAGTCTTTATATTATCTAACTGTATCAGATGATACAAAGAGTGAATCACTCTCACTGAAGAACAACGACTAATAATTCTTCAGATTTTAATTTGGATAGATTGATGAATCGTGCTGAAGAGAGACAATGTAATGCTCCCCATTATCAAGACACGACACGAATCGAAAGAAAATAAAATAGGCAGAAAAAAAAACGAGCTTCTAGAATCGCTTCTAAGGCTCGTTTCGCATTTAGGGAGATATTTTTGATCCGATGTTGAATGGATCAATAAATTTTTCGGTTCGCTCCTGCGCTTCTTTTATAATACGATTTCAATCGTTGTTCCGTAACCCACTACACTATTGATTTTAATTTCTCCATTGTGTACCCGAATAACATCATTTGCAATAGCCATACCAAGTCCGGAGCCTTTATGTAACTCCCCGGTGTTTGTTCCCCGATAATACCGATCAAAAATTCTGTCTAGCTCTTGTGGTTGTATGCCTTTTCCATCATCTTGAATGATGATGTGTATCTGTTCCTTCTTTTCAATACGGACAACAATGTTTACATGGCTATCATTATGAACAATCGCGTTATAGATCAAATTACTTATTGCTCTCCGAATAAAAATCTCATCAACATCACTTTGTATCGTTTCTTGGTTACACTGAAACTCAATGTGTCTATTGGAATACTTCGCATCATTCAAAATATCAATCACAATATTCCGTAAAAGAGTCACCATATTAATGGTCTTTTTATTTATAGTTAATTCTTTGTTTTTCAATCTTGTAGATAAATTTAAATCTTCAATAACCTCATTCATATATAGTGATTTGCTTTCTATGATTTCGGCATATTCCATCATTTCCTCTAATGAAAATTGATATTCTGCATCTTTCATCATTTCGGCATAACCTAAGATGGAGGCTAACGGCGTTTTAATATCATGAGAGATATTCGAAATCCACTCTTCCTTCATTTTATCCAGTTTTTTTCGCTCATTTTCGTTCACTCTTAGCTCATTTGACAAATAATTAACATTATAAAAAACATTTTTGTAGATTCCTTTAGGTTCATAATTTATGTTGTATTCTTTATTTGCCAACCTTTTGATCCCATCAATTAACGAGTTTATAGGCTTGGTAAGCCTTTTACTGAATAAATATCCGATCAATAAAGCAATTAACCCATCAATAATAATAAAAATAAGGCTTCCTACTTTGAAAATATGGAAGATGTCCCGATAATCATATGACAAGACATATTTACCTATATTAGGATCTTCAAGTCCAATAAAAAAACTGTAGTTTTTTTGATTCATTTCTTTCCCACTAACAAAAACAGTGGTTTGTCCATCAATTTCCTTATATTTGTACATTTGAATAGCTTCTAATGGCGTATATTTTTTCTTTACCTCTTCTGGCAACCTATAGCCGTATATTTCCTTGCCGTTTTCGTCTAATATTTGTATCCAGGCCTTATTAGCTTCAAGCTCTTCTTTTCCCTTTTCACTGATTGTCACCTGATTATTAGCCATCGCTATATGCTCACGGAATCCTTTCGTAAATGCTTCCGCAGATATTTCTCTGGTTTGAAAAAAAGGCTTTTGATACACAGCCTGGGTGACGAGCAAACCCAGTACAATCACAATATTTATAATAAACACTAGGATGACTACCAACACAACGGATAATAAATATCTTCCAGTTAACCACCATTTCATGGATTATTCGTCCCTTATAACAAGTTTATACCCTAAACCTTTTACTGTAATTAGATATTGGGGGTTTGAAGGCTGTTCCTCAATTTTCTCCCTTAACCTCCGAATGTGAACCATGACCGTATTATCAAAGCCTATAAAATCTTCCCCCCACACGTGATCACAGAGGCTTTCTTTGCTAATAATTCGATTCGCGTTCTTAAGAAGATACGATATTAAGCCAAGTTCTTTAGGCCTTAGTTCAATGTTTTCACCATTCTTTTTTAATTCTGCCCTTTGTTCATTTAATTCGAAGGGACCTGCTTTCAATAGAGTGTCTTCCTTATCAGCCTGGATATACTCAGCTCTACGCAACTGTGCTTTTACACGATAAGCAACTTCTTTGGGGCTAAACGGCTTTACAATATAGTCATCACCACCAATAGCAAATCCAAGAATTTTGTCAATTTCCTCTGTTTTTGCGGACAAGAACAGAATCGGCACGTTAGAGATACTTCTTATTTGTTTGCAAACGTCATAACCTTCTCCATCAGGCAGCATAATATCCAGCAAAACAATGTCAGGTTTTCTTTGCTGAAATTGCATAAATCCGTCACTCACTGTTGTCGAAGTATAGATATGATCTATTCCTTCTTTTGTTAAAACTGTTTTTAAAATTCTTAAAATATCTTCTTCATCATCTATAATTAAAACCTTAGTATTGTTTAGTGACATATCATAACTCCTTCCCCCAAATTCCTCTGTGTTAGTATTAGTAAGTATACAGCATAGGTACCCCAGTTTAAACAATAGCATTCGAAAAGACAGCACGTTTTAGATGTGTTTCATAATGAAAAAGACTTAGTTATCCTTAATCGGGATAACTAAGTCCTTACTTATGATCCTATATCATCTGGATGGATTCACTTTAATTTTTCCTTAGCTTTGTCAGAAATATCTTCTATTTTCACTTCTTTATAGGACTTGACCTTTTCTTCGTCTTTCACAAACAAATTTAAATAAGCTTCCTCACGAAGTTGCTTGTTACTTGTAAAAGTAAACGTTTTTTCTACTCCATCATCATTAAAGGCGGGTAAGGTGTATTCATAAGTTACGAATTTCTCACCACTATCTGATTTACTTTCTATCTTCTCCCCCATCCCTTTAATCTGAACATAATAATTGTCCGTACCTATTCTGTTTAAATTCACATTTTGCATAAAAATGAAACCTCCAAGAACCACTACAAGAAATACAACTAGGATTACCTTTTTCATTATTTGTCTCCTTCACTATACTTTATTTTGTTTTCGTCACTGTTTTGTAGTAAGCATTTACTGTTACAAAGTAATAAACGATGTAAATACATGTGTATACTCCCATACATATCATCACTGGAATTAAGAAGTTGATTTGTAACAATCTTGATAAAGCAGTTAATGCGACTATACAGTGGGCTATTCCTGCAATCAAAGGTAAGCCAAAGATGAATAACATTTGTTTGGCAATAGCTAATCGCACTTCCTTTTTATTCACACCAATTTTGTGCAAAATTTCATAACGCTCTTTGTCTGAGTTAGCTTCTGTTAATTGTTTGAAGTAGATAATGCTTCCTGTTGCAGTAAGGAATACTAACCCTAAAAACCCGCCCATGAAAATCATTAAGCCTGTTGATTCTAAGCCGGCAGCATAATCCGCATAGAAACTAGAAAACCTTGCTTTATCCGGCATAATCGCTCGAATGTCTTTTGTTAGTTGCTCAGCATCATCTTCATTTGTGATTTTATACAAGACCATATTTTCTCGTTTTATCTCTTTTTCTAAACCGGAAAATAACGCATCACTGACAACAATAGAAGTACCCGCAGTGTAAAAATTGAGGATATTATACTTCTTCAAGTTCTTAAATGTAATATTCTCATCACGATCATTTACCTTTAAAGAAATCGTTGAACCGACATACTCAGGCGACATCCCTTTTGTGTACATGGCATCTAAGACTGCTGCTTCATTTGCTTTTAGTGACAGCACATCATTTCTTCCTTGCACTTTAGCTATTTTATTGAAATCACTATTTGAAACCACTGAATAAATCATTTCATCACTATAGAATTTACTATTTAGATGGGTTACGTCAGCCTCTATTTGAAGTGTCGAAATCGCCTCATGATAGATCACGTCATGGTTTTTACTGCTTGAAATCATGTCATTTACTTTGTTTGCTACGTTGTTGTCTCCCGCAATAAACATCATGCTGCTCGGATCAGCCTTTTCCACATTACTTCTGTTGTTGTAATACAAACTATAAGCTGCTCCAACGGCTGTTAATGTCGTCGCACTAAGTACTGCGATAATGGTCAGTGTACGTGCATTTCCTTTAATCCTAAATAGAAGCTGGGAAGTGCCGATCAAGTTAATTCCGTTCCAATATTTCTTTTTATTCTTTCTTGAAACCTTTAATAAATAAACAGTTAAACTACTAAATAAGAAGTATGTGCCTAGTATCACTGTAATTAAAATAACGAGTGGAGTAACCATAAACCCCATTGTTCTCCATATCGCTGAATCTAGCGCGTTCTGTAACGCGAGCCAATAACCGACCCCAATGAATATAACGGATAACAAGGCTATGATAAAAGAGGTTTTGGGTTCTTGTTCACCTTCTTTATCTGCCTGGAATAGTTCAATTAATTTAAAACGGTAAATTAAACGATATCCCTGAAACGATGTAATGAGCGTAATAATCGTAAATACAATAATCGTGTTCATGATCGCTTCTAGTGAAATGGTGAAATTCGCAATGGCATCATAGCCCATGATCTTCATTAAAATCACCACAAAAAACTTCGACAATACAGAACCCAACAGAATCCCGACAATAAGGGCCAAAAATCCCATGATGAAGTTTTCATAAAAAAGCATGCGACCTATTTGCTTCTTTCGTACACCAAGTAGAGAGTACAGTCCAACTTCTTTTTTACGTTTCCGTGTAAAGAAGGAATTGGAATACCAAATAAAAACAGCTACGAAAATTAATAAAACGACTGCCGCCACGCTAAATACGGAGTTAATTTTTTGGGATGAGTCGGAAGTAGCCTGAATCGTCTGATCATACTTTAATGACACGAATACAAAGTAAATCACAATGCTAAATATCATCGATGCAAAATAGAGAAAATAGTTACTGAAATTTTGCCTGATCGTTTTTCTGGCAATGCTAAATAACGTCATGATCTCCACCTCCGAGCGAAGCGAGGATATCTAATATTTTGCGAAAGAACTCCTTGCGTAGCATCTGTCCTTTATGAATTTCTGTAAAAAGCCTGCCATCTTTAATGAATAACACCCGTTTAGAGAAGCTTGCTGCATACACATCGTGAGTTACCATCATAATGGTTGATTTGTTATTTTCGTTTAATGTGCTTAAGCTTTCGAGTAAATTTGTAGCAGATTTCGAATCCAGTGCACCTGTCGGCTCATCAGCCAGAATTAAGCTTGGATTTGCGACAATCGCACGAGAAGCTGCTGTTCGCTGTTTTTGACCACCGGATATATGGTAGGGATATTTATCTAGTATTTCCCGAATCCCAAATGTATCAGCCACTACATCGACTCGTTTTTCGATTTCCTTTGCAGGTACCTTTGACAAGGCAAGTGGAAGTACAATGTTTTCTTTTACTGTTAACGTATCAAGTAAGTTGTAATCTTGGAAAATAAAGCCTAGCTTATTGCGACGGAAATCTGACAATTGTTCCTCTGTCATTTGAATAATATTCTGGTCATCGATAATGATATCGCCTGATGATGGCATATCGATGGTTGATAAAATATTGAGCAGTGTTGATTTGCCGGCACCCGATGGGCCCATGATCCCAACAAATTCACCTTCTTGAATCTCTAAATTAATATCTTCCAACGCTTTGTATACATTGCCTTTGACACCAAATACTTTTTGCACATTTATTGCTTTCAAAATGGGTTTCATGTCATTCCTCCTGTTAAAGCTATTATAAATCTCAAGCCTTACACCCCATTAATTTAAACCTTACATAAACCTTAAAACTACGTAAGCGTACAATAGTTAATTGAATGACTTCATCCAAATAGGATAATAAATACGATTAATAACGATAATGGTTAGATTCTAGTATTCACGCCCGAAACAAATATGAAACCTAAATATGCGTCAAGCCGTATAAACGGCCTGACGCATATTTAGGTTCGCTACTCTTATTTATATTTATTACCTCATACCCTACTAAGGGTTACGCCTCATATTGTTCAACCATCACAGGTTGTTCATATGTGCCGGGCAAGACACGTCTTTTATTCTTCACAGCTTCAGGTGGTTCTACTGCTGGAGCCATTGGATGTAAGAGCCATGATTTCACAAAGTGAGTATCCGATACTTTAAACAGAGGAGCTTCTCTTTCCGAATCTATTTTCATAGCATAAGCACTACGTAAGGCAAATGCATCTCCTTTAGGAGGCTTAATAAGATCCGGTGGCGTTCCTGGAATCGCTGTCAGCATCTCTCCGCTATTACTGTCCAGACTAGGCATAGACGCCAATAATCCCCATGTATAGGGATGTCTTGGATCATAGAAGATTTCCTCTACCGTACCTGTCTCCACAATTTGTCCCGCATACATAACTGCTACACGATCTGCCATTTTGGCAACAACGCCAAGGTCATGTGTAATGAAAATAATCGATGTTTCAATTTTTTGCTGCAAATCTTTCATCAGTTCCAGAATTTGCGCCTGTATCGTTACATCCAGTGCCGTAGTCGGTTCATCGGCGATCAAGAGCTTGGGATTAGCTGCAAGCGCCATTGCAATCACGACCCGTTGACGCATACCACCACTGAATTCATGTGGATATTGATTATAGCGTTGTTCAGGTTTGGGTATACCCACAAGGGTGAGCAATTCTACAGCCCGCTTGTGTGCTTTATCTTTTGACATTTTCTCGTGTTTGAAAAGAACTTCTGTAATTTGATGTCCTACTTTCATCGTAGGATTGAGCGATGTCATCGGGTCTTGTGAGATGAGTCCAATCTCTTTTCCCCGAATCTTTTGCATTTGCTTCTCTGTTTTCGAGATGAGTTCCTGACCATCAAATATAATTTGACCACTATTATAAATACCTGGTGGTGTTGGAATTAGCTTCATTACCGATTGAGAAGTTACACTTTTTCCTGATCCTGATTCACCTACAATTGCCAATGTCTCGCCCTTATCAACATGAAAACTGACTCCACGGATGGCTTGTACCACTCCACCATGAGTCTTAAATGACACTGCTAAATTCTTCACTTCCAGAAGATGTTTCATTCTATCACTCTCATCCTAAGTATTTTTTAGTCACAGTACACACCTATCTGATTATACATAAATGAATTCATATCAGCTATACTCAACCTCGGTAGTAAAAACTTATCTATCATGAGCATGACTGTGGCTTGTTTTAGAAACCATTCTATAGTCTCCATTATAACAGTTCTATACACCCTCTCAACAAATACAAAAAAAGGAAGACACGAAATCACCTAAAGTCATTTCATTTCATCCCTCTATTAAATGTCTTCCTTTTCATCAAGAAAATTTTAAACATGGATGACCCATATCAGATGAACAAGAGTCACTACATCTTTTACACTCGCAATCTATATTCAACTCCGCACTCCGTGTATTCACTCCTACGAGCAGTGAAACGTAATCTAACGACTCTTGTAATGCAAGACTCCCTTTAGGAAATAAGTGTTTGCGTCCTGTTAGCAATGTATATACTTCTATTTCTTCCGCAGGGCCACCAAATGCGTAGTGGCACAGAACGTTAGCCATATGCGCGAAAGCCTGAATAACGCTTCGGTCATCATCCACCAAAAATTTCTGTATTAACATACCGCCCGAAGAATCTATATCCTGCCACACTATTTGAAAGATCATAGACAGGTTGAGGTCTAACTCCGGCACAACCGTGTACCATTGCTCATATAACATGACCGGAACCTTGTCTATGCGATCAGAACTCACCACTCTCGTCAGTTCTTCCACGATTTTATTGTAAACACTCCAATAATGCAATGGATGATTGAAATCATCCATTTTTCGTGGCCAACGCCGTTCAATCAAATATTGCATTGGAATTTCTTTACGCACATGAGGGGCAAGTGTATAGAAATCATTAAGTGCATGACCTACAGCATACTGTGCGCGATGGCGCCAGTTAAGATTACGTTTCGTACAAGTACATTTGTGAATGCTCTCGTATCTAATCATTTCTTCAATCTCATAGTCATGTATCTGGCTACGATTAACCATAAGTGTTGTGAGCCCTTTGCCATCCTGCGTTATCATATCTTTAAGAAACGGCCATACAAGCTTCGGCAAAATTTTTACCAAATACACGGCATGCATCTTGCTCTTCCTTGCTTGGACCGTATTCGATTTTAAGGCTTTCTTGAACTACAACCGCATGACATTCTTTTAGTTTATTCTCTAACACATCTACAGCCCCACAATATATGCTATAAGTAGTGTCTCCACTACCAAAAACGGCTGCTCTGCTACCGTTCAAATCAACCTCATCCATTTCTTCAGTGAAATCGAGGAATTCATCTGGCAACTCGCCATCTCCCCATGTATACGCTCCAAGCAGATAGCCGTCATAAGAAAGTAACTGTACTGCATTGCAATCATCAACACATTTCACATCAACACTTGACCCCGTTTGGCGGATCCCATCTGCAATAAGTTCAGCAATTTCCTCCTTATTTCCAGTCAAGCTTGCATAGATTACCATAATCTTCGCCATGTTCTTCCCTTCTCCTCCAATGACTTTCTGTTTCACTGATTATAATTGATAATGATTATCAATGTCAATTATCAATTGAACATATCTTTTCAAGGAGTGAGTGACATCTCTTTAATTTGGGGACAAATAATAGTATAACATGGAGTGGTTAGGCATAAGTTTTAACTTTAGATAACATAGTGATTCTGAATCTATAGATCTACTTTTATATTAATAGTTTCCCTAGCATAGCAATGCACGTTATAGTGTTCAAAGTAAACAATTAATAACAAATGGGAGGTATTATGGAGAGATCTAAAGCAGTAAGGTTGACAGGTTTTTTCAAACAATTATACAAAAAGGTCAGGGATGACGATGTACAAGCCATCAGCGCCCAGTTGACCTATTATTTAATCCTATCCTTCTTTCCTTTTCTAATCTTTATTATGACACTAGTAGGTTATGCGAATGTCTCCATGGAAGAAAGGATAGGTAACTTAGGTGACATTGTGCCTGCGGAAGCGGTATCTATTGTTGAGGAAATTCTCAAAGAAGTTTCCCAAGGCAGAAGCCAGACACTGCTCTCATTTGGTATGCTCGCCACTTTGTGGGCAGCTTCTAGAGGGATCAATGCTATCATCAAAGGACTTAATAAAGCGTACGATATTGAGGAGAATAGAACGTTCTGGAAAGTTCGAGGAATCTCTTTACTAGCCACACTTGTATTAGGCATCGTCATTCTACTTAGTGTGCTTCTACTCGTCTTTGGAGGATGGGTCGGGGATCAGCTCTTTATTCTACTAAACTATCCTTCTGGCTTTCGAGATGCTTGGGGATTGCTTCAATATATCGTGCCCCTTCTAGTGATGACCACCGTATTTACACTACTGTACTTCATTGCTCCGAATCGCAAGATGACGTTTAAAGAAGTGCTACCCGGTGCTATTTTTGCTACTGTTGGATGGATCACGACATCGGTATTATTCTCAACTTATGTGAACCGATTTGGGGATCTCACAAGAACATATGGTAGCTTAGGCGGAGTAATGGTTCTATTAATCTGGTTATATATCAGCTCAATCATTATATTGATCGGTGGAGAGATTAATGCCACTTTAGCGAATCGAAGAGCACGTTGATTCATACTCCCTGCTGACAAATGAAAGATATTCTGATAGTAGCTATACTCGAGTCACTCTCCCTACCTCCAAAACAAAACCTTACTTCAATAAAGATATTAAGCCGTTAGATAAGAGCGAAATGGTAAGCTAAATTCAGGAAAATATAAAGGCAGTCTCTGAGAAGTTTATAAATGTTTAAACTTTAGAGACTGCTTTTTATGTTGTGTAGGTTACTTCGTTGTCATCAATGATCCAGATACGGCCCCGCGGATCAAGCTCTATTTCTTACTCCGGACAATAGTCAAGTGATATTGGTGTCGAAGTATGTGTAATATGCATGTCATATAATGAGTGTTATTTTCATATCATATGTTAATAATATATACACCAAATAATAATTTAACATCATATGTTAGATATATATTGATCATGTGATTATAATTAACTCTTAAAGTTAATAGAATGTTATGTTCAATGATAGAAAGCGTTTGCAAAAAAAGTGTTGATTATTTATAAATCATCCTCTATGATATTGTCATTAGGGATTAAAGCACTTTAACTTTGTTACATAATAGCACCCTTAACCCTTTGTTAGAGGTATTTTTATACCATAAAGTTTAAGCGCTTTAACTTATACATAAATATAACATGTAGAGAGGTTGGTGTTTCAGTGATCCATCGCGAAAGCCGGCGACAAACGTTTTATATGTACCTGTTCATCTCACCATGGCTTCTCGGCTTCATCGTATTTGCTTTGTATCCTATCTTATCATCGCTTTATTACAGCTTCACGGACTACGACATCATCCATCCACCTAAATTTGTTGGACTAGCGAATTACAATGAAATGCTGAGCAGTGAACTCTTCTGGAAATCTGTGACGGTAACGCTGAAATATACCTTCATTAGTGTACCCATTCAGCTGTTACTCGCACTGGGTTTCGCGCTCTTGCTCAACCAGAAGATACCATTTCGCGGCTTCTTCCGGACATCTATGTACTTCCCAAGTATGGTTTCGGGTGTAGCCATGTCCCTTCTGTGGTACTGGATCTTCAATCCGCAAATCGGATTGTTCAACTACATGCTCTCTTGGATCGGCATTTCAGGTCCGTCGTGGCTCATGAGTCCAGACACGGCTCTGTACGCACTCATTATTATGTCCTTCTGGACAGCAGGCTCCGGTATGATTCTATTTCTAGCCGGTTTACAAGGTGTTCCGGGTAGTCTGATCGAGGCTGCAAAACTTGATGGCGCCGGACGCTTCAATATCTTTCTCCATGTGACGCTTCCAATGATCTCACCTATACTCCTCTTCCAATTCATCATTGGCATCATTGAGTCCTTCCAAGTGTTTACCCAAGCATTTGTTATGACGCAAGGTGGCCCAAACTACTCTACCTGGTTCTATGTCTATAACTTATATACCAGTGCATTTAAAGAATACCGAGCAGGCTACTCGTCAGCTCTCGCTTGGGTTTTACTGATTGTTGTTATGTTGTTTACGGCACTCATAATGAAATTCTCCAACCGTTATGTTCATTATGAAGGGGGGGAAGGAAACCGATGAGTACTATTCCTTCAATAAGCAGCCCGGACTCACGACCTTCACGGCGTAAGCGCCATGTTGATCCGGTCCGTGTAGTTAGTTTCATTACTTTAATTGTGACAACAGTCCTAATGCTACTGCCCCTGTTCTTCATGTTATCTACGTCGCTGAAGTCGAAGCGCGAATTGCTGAAGTTTCCTCCAACATTCCTGCCCGAAACTTGGCAGTGGAGCAACTACAAGGACATTTTTGAAACACTGAATTTCGGCACCATGTACATGAATAGCTTAACTATTGGTGTACTTACTGTATTTGGCACCCTACTCTCGTCCTCACTCGCAGCATATGGCTTCGCCAGATACCGTGGTAAAGGTAACAATCTGCTATTTATGCTCCTGCTAAGCACAATGATGCTACCGTATCCGGCCATTATGATCCCACAATTTATCATGTTTTCGAAAATGAACTGGATTGATACGTTCCTACCACTGATTGTACCGGCATTCTTTGGCTCAGCGTATAACATCTTTCTGCTTCGCCAATTTTTCTCCACACTACCTAATGAATTATTCGATGCAGGTCGTATGGATGGCTGCAGCGAACTCCGCATGTGGCGCAAGATAGCCTTACCACTGTCCGGACCCGCTCTGGCAACGGTCGCGATTTTTGCTTTTATTTACAGTTGGAACGACCTACTTACTCCGGTGCTCTACTTGAGCTCCTCTGACAAGTTTACGCTTCCAGTAGGGATGTCATCCTTAACCTCATCCAGATTTAGAATACCACCTTGGCATTTGTTAATGGTCGCCTCTGTACTGGCTATGCTACCTATTGTCGCCCTGTTCGCCTTAGCTCAGCGGCGGTTCGTAGAAGGCATTGTACTAACGGGTATCAAGTAATTCAATCCAACTAAATCACTTAAAACGATATGGAGGAATGAAACATATGAAGAAGAACAGGAAACAGCAATCGGGTTCATTATTACTTGCAACGTTGATGTTTATCGTTCTAACATTATCCGCATGCAGCGGAGGTAAATCAGCAGGTGACTTCGCTCCCGGCGTAGATACAGCGACTGGCTCCAATAATTCAGGCAAGGATGGGCAGGTTACCATTACTCACTATACAATTGACTCAGAAGATCGGACGTTTATTGAGAAACTAATCCCTGACTTTGAGTCTAAGCATCCCAACATTAAGATAAAAATCGACAAAGCACCTTATGAACAGTTTGACAGTAAGTTGCAGACATTGATTGCTGGCAATAAGTCACCTGACGTTACAAGCCACTATGGCTACGGCGGGTTCGCGGAATATTACAACAAGGGCATGCTACTGGATATGACCGATCTGATTAAAGAAGACGGCTTCAAATCATCAGACTATAACATTCCCGAGAATCTGATGAAGATTTACACCGTTCAAGATCATACCTACGGTATTCCGGTCAACATGTATGTCACGCTCATGCTCTACAACAAAGACATGTTTGATGCGGCACAGCTTTCATACCCAACTAGTGATTACGAGGATAAGAGCTGGACTTTTGAGAAAATGGTTGAAGATGCAAAGAAAATGACCGTTCTTTCCAAGGATATCGCCAAAACACAGTATGGAGTGGACTTCACCTGGTCCGAACGCGATATGCGTCCACTGTACTTTGGTGCCCAGCCGTATTCAGATGATACATGGACCAACGGCGGTGTGCCGTCAGCAACCCACTTTGACTCCCCAGAAGTCATGGATGCTTACAACAAGCTGTTCGGACTCGTTCTGAAAGAAAAAGTAGCTCCGACTACGATATGGAGCAAGAGTGTAGCGGGTCAGAACGGCGATCCATTTGTAGCAGGTAAGATTGGTATGTCCGTTAGCGGATCATGGAGTCTCGCCGGTTCAAATGATTTTCCTTTCAAAGTTGGTGTAGCCGCTGTGCCTTGGGGTGGTAACGATAACGTACGCAGTACGCTTTACGTCGACCCACTGCTGATTCTGAAAGATTCCAAGCATCCGAAGGAAGCCTTTGAATGGATTAAATATCTGGTGACCACGGAAGTTCAGGAGAAATCTATTGAATTAAGTGGGGGTAACCCACCAGTAAACGCCGTTGCTGCCGAAACCTACTATAAGCATTTTGAAGGTATCAATCCTGATGACGTACGTAAAGTGTATGAGGGCGCCGTGAAATACGGCTTTGAGTCCTTCAATCATTTAATTACGAATTACTCACAAATCAATGACATGTTTATCAATGAAATGCAGCCCATTGAAAATGGAGACAAAACGGTAGAGGAAGTCATGCCAACGATTCAAAAGAAAGTTACAGATATTCTTAAACGCTAACTACCAAATACACCGCCCCGCACGGGGTGGTGTATTTTCATGAGATCACGATTTTCTAAATGTGGAAACCCGTGTCAGAATTGAAGATTGACTTCCTGCCGGATAACACTAGCATTGACGTCGACTGCAAATAAGTAAATCAACCAGACTTCTCTCCTCTTATAACAAACAGCCCAAACGAGTTGAAGCTGTTTGTTATTACTCAATTCACCTTCGAACTACTTCAACCCGATTCCCCAAAAAATTGAAATCACCTTTAAATAGATTTGATATATTATCCAAATATGTCGAAGATAATGTTGATTATTAATAAATATGGAAGAAATCATTCCTTTGGATCATTAAAACTTATATCAAAAGAAGCATTCAACATATAAAAGGGGTTGATTATTTACAAATCATCCTCTATGATATTGTTATCAGGCCGGACCCAAAAGTTAAAGTGCTTTAACTTTTTAACATAACCTTATTTTAATTCTTATGTTTATCTGGTTTTTTATATCCTAAAGTTTAAGCGCTTTAACTTATAGTATGCAGAAAGGTAGGTGTATCCGCGAACCATTGCTAAGGCCGGCGGCAACACTTTACATGTACATGTACTTGTTCTTATTTAAATGGCTTCACGATTTCCTGATATTTTCTTTCTAACCTGGTTATATACTAACTCAATCCTAGCTCCACGAACTACGATCACTAAGATGTAGCACAATGAAAATAGCAACACAACTTAGGTTGAAAATAAATAACGACTAACGACGAATCAAGGAGATATCAAAGCTAGTTCTCCATATACCACCCGAGCAAAAGAGCTTCCTAGTCCAAAATAAGCTTTGGCAGCTCTTCCCTACTACATGTATACTAAGGTTAGTTAGTTATCATGTACGGAATGTGGATTGCGAGGGAGAATGGCGAAATGAAAGTTAATATATTTGATGTAGCAAAAAAATCTGGGTTGTCTGTGGTGACCGTCTCACGTGTCCTGAACGGTGCCGAATCGGTACGCGAGAAAAACCGGCAGAAAGTTCTTGATGCTATAAAAGAACTGGACTATCGTCCCAATGCCGCCGCACGCAGTCTAGCCCGAGGCAAGACGGGTATCATCGGCTTAATTATAACCACCCTGCACGATTCGTTCTTTGATGCGATCGTCAAGGAAGTGAACGACCTACTGGCATTGCACGGCTATTTTCTCGCTGTTTCAGTGTCGTCAGCTGGCATCGCTTCGGACGAGAGCCATTATCTGATTCAGGAAGACCGTGTTGATGGGCTGATCCTTCTCTCTCCATTAGAAGAAGACAGCTATATCGTTGAGTTGAAGCGCCGCAACATTCCTTATGTGCTCATCGACCATCAAAAGCCCGAGAATGATAGCTTTTCGATTACTGTAGACAATGTCAAAGGCGGTTACGCTGCTACACGCCATCTTCTTGAACTAGGTCACACCTCCATAGCGCATCTGTGCGGAGATGAGATGTTCCGCAGTACACACGAGCGTCGTAGCGGCTTCTTAAAGGCTCTCGATGAGCAGGGGCTTGCCCCTTTTGAAATCTTGTATGGGGAATATGAGATCGAATTTGGCTATCAATCCTGCCGCAAATGGATAAGCTCAGGATCGCTTCCAACAGCAGTCTTTGCTGGTGACGACTTCATTGCGCTCGGTGTCGTTAATGCATTGCTTGAAGCAGGAATACGTATTCCAGAACAGGTAGCCGTTGTTGGTTATGACGGACAGGATATTTCTTCTAAGCTTCATCCTTATATAACCACAATCCGCCAGCCGGGAGAGCGGATCGGACTGGCCGCTGTGGATATGCTGCTGAAACGTATCGACGGCACAATGAAACGGGGATCCTGCATAAAACTTGATCCCGAACTGCTTGTCCGTGAGTCTACGGTTTCCCTACAACCACCTGGTCATTGAATTAGACTAGACAAATATCTGATGAATATAGGAGTGACTACCATATGACTTACTACTTAGGAATTGACGGAGGAGGAACCAAGACATACGCGCTTCTGACTGACGAGTCCGGTTATGTGCTCGGCAAAGGCAAGAGCGGTAACGGCAATCACCAGACTAACGCATCCCTTGCTGCACGAAATATCCAAAGCGCTGCAATGGATGCCATTGCACAAGCTGGTTTGCGTCAGGAAGATGTGAAACACGCCTACTTCGGTCTTGCGGGAGCTGACCGAGAAGCAGATTACCGTATTTTACGTCCCATGATTCGTGAAATTGGATTTACGAATTATAGCATTAATTGCGACACCATGATCGGTCTACGTGCGGGTACCAATCACTCTTATGGGGTTTCCCTCATCTGCGGGACCGGTACGAATTCAGCAGGACGTAACCTTCAGGGTAAACATTATCAATGCGGTGGCTTTGATTATATGTATGGCGACTTCGGCGGCGGTGGTTCGTTGAATATTGAAGTATTCCGCTCAGTCATCCGTTCATGGGATGGACGTGAACAACCTACACTACTCACGGATTCACTCCTTCGTATGCTTAGATATGAGAATGTGGAGAATATGTTTAACGATTTCATGGACAACGGCCACCGTGTACCTGTCGATGCTGCTAGACTGCTGTTTGAAGCGGCAGCACTGAATGATACTGTATCGTTGGATATTTTACGACACCAAGGTGAAGAACTGGGCAAGTCGGCTGCTGCCGTCATACACAAGCTCGGGATGGAAAAAGATACGTTCGACGTGGTGCTCGCTGGAAGTATGTTGACGCGAGGCGATCGCGGCTGGATTCGAGGTCCGATTGAAAACGCTGTACATACGGCGGCTCCACTGGCCTCCATCGTGACGCTTACGACTGAGCCCGTTGTTGGCGCAGTATGGTCCGCCATGGAAGAAGATGGATTAACTATATCTACAGAAACATATGAAAGAATGCGCTCATACCGTGAATTTGAAGAAATCAAACAAACTATACGATAGGATGGGGAAACTATGACACAAGTACAAGGATTAAAAATTGCTGTAATTGGTGGAGGATCTTCGTATACACCTGAATTGGTTGAAGGATTTATACGCTACTATGAGGAGCTTCCTATTCGCGAACTATGGCTGGTCGATATTGAAGCCGGTCTGCACAAGCTGAATATTGTTGGTAATCTAGCTAAACGAATGGTTGAGAAATCTGGACTTCCAATAGAAGTTCATTTAACAACAGACCGTCGCCAAGCAATTAAAGGTGCAGACTTTGTTAGCACTCAAATGCGTGTAGGCATGTTAGAAGCTCGTGGGCACGATGAATCCATCCCATTGAAATATGGAGTCATCGGTCAGGAAACAACAGGTCCTGGTGGCATGATGAAAGCACTACGGACGATTCCTGTACTCCTAGATGTATGCCGTGATATTGAGGAGTTGGCTCCAAATGCATGGCTACTGAACTTTACCAATCCAGCGGGTATGGTTACAGAGGCTGTTCTGAAATATTCGAACGTCCGCAGCATCGGTTTGTGCAACGCGCCAATCGGATTAATCAAGCAGACTTCGGCTAAATACAATGTACCTGCAGACCGCATTTATGCGGAGTTCGTTGGGTTGAATCATCTTCACTGGATCACACGGATTGATGTTGAGGGCGAAGATAAACTGGACGAAATGCTTGCAGACACCACTAGCTACAGCGCCAAGAACGTACCTGCACGTGAATGGGATCCTGAGTTTCTGAAATCACTCCGCGCATTGCCATCTTATTACTTGAAATACTTCTACATGACAGATGCCATGCTTGAAGAGCAGCAAGAGTCCGTCAAAACGGCTGGCAATCGTGCTGAGGTCGTGAAGCGTGTAGAAGCGGAACTATTCGAACTCTATAAAGATGTTGAATTAAAAGATAAGCCGAAACAATTAGAGCAACGCGGCGGAGCCTTCTACTCAGAAGCTGCCATTAATCTGATGCGCTCTCTTTACAACGGCACTAACGATATTCAGACATTGAATGTAGCCAACAATGGTACGCTTGACTTCCTACCCGATAACGCTAGCATTGAAGTCAACTGTCTGGTTACCAAGAACGGCCCGCTTCCGCTTCCACTGACTAAGATTCCACGTTCAGCTGTTGGACTTATTCATGCCGTCAAAACCTACGAACAGCTTGCCATTGAAGCTGCCGTAACTGGCGACCGTGGCCTGGCTCTTCAAGCTCTAGTACATCACCCACTTGTTCCTTCAGTGGATGTAGCAATCAAGATGCTGGATGAAATGCTCGAAGCAAATAAACAATATTTACCACAGTTTTTCAAGAATTAGTCTACACAATAGCGAACAGCCCCATCTATTGGGGCTTTTTTTAATTATCAATCCCTTAAATTCGTTCATTCACACACATTTAACACGTATAATATGACTCCATAAAAAGGATAGATCCGCTAATTTTACATTAGCGGATCTATCCTTTTTTAAATATTATTTTCTATGCCTGTTAATATGTCCACCAGTTGCCGGACATGACCATCATAGAGAAGAACTTGATGCTATCTTCATAGTAGCCTTCGTTAGAACTGTTAGCTGCTTTAGTCCATACAGCATTCAGCCAACTTTGGTTGGAAGACGATGTCATCGCACTCACTCCAAAGGGAGCATAGAATGCGCCACTGTCGTACGAACCCGTTGCCGTCCCGTTCAGCTTATAGCCATCTTTGACGTTGCTTGGGTTACTGCTTACTTTACCTTTGATCCAGGTGTTCATTTGGTTCAGTTGAGTCAGCGCACGGTTGTCACCTGTCATTAGATAGTCTGTCGTAATCCGCCAAGGGATACGGCAGGAGTTATAACCATAATAACCATCATTTTCACCTTCGAGGAAACCGGCAGGAGCAGGTTTGTAGACTCCCCCAGATAAGACAACAAAATCAGGAAGTAATCCTGTACTTGAGCTATATCCAGTGTAGAGGGAGTTAATAATGGTGTATGTTTTATCGATGACGTTATTCCACTTGTTATCCCCTGTTGCTTGTTGAAAAGCCTTCATATGCTGCAGCATGAAGTCCGAAGGACGCGTAGCTCCGTCATACTTCCCTGACGTTGCCCAGTCACCCAGACGAAGGGTCCAACGGGACTGATCGACATCACTTTGCATGATCGCATTAATGATATTTTTACCTGCTTGCAGGTAATTAATGGAACCACTACTTCCCCACTGTTTGTCAGCCAACAGAAGTGAGTAAGCAATATCCATATCTCCATCAGTTGCAGAGTCAGCGCCTTCGATATTCTGGAAGCTACTGTTCTGTTTCCAGGCCATCAAATATGAGTTATTATCACTCGGATGAGCCTGATAATATTTATAAAGTCCATCAAAATAGCTCTGGGCACTACTGTCATGTCCAGCCATCATTACCGAGGCCAACATACCATAACCATGTGCTTCAGAAACCGTATTTCCGTTAGACTGGTATTTCACATAATATTTACCGGTTCCAGCTGGCTTCAAATAAGCTGCTTTCCAGCTATCCCATTTCGATTTGACCGCATTATCCATCGCACTTTGCGTAGCATTACTTGGCTTAATAGTACCGCTGGTGTATGTGGTGTGTTGAGGAAATGGTTTGTTAGGTGATGCGAACGCGAAACCTGCTGGGACCATAAGAAAAGCGAGACAGCATAACATTACGGCTTTGCTGCTAAAGCTAAATTTCTTATTTTTTCTCATCAACGTACGCTCCTTTTGGAATCGATTTTTGGTAGAATTAGAGTACAGGTATTGTTCCTTTCCAACATACATTCCGTTCCCACCTTACAGCTTATCCGTCTTCTAATTAAATCTATCTACCCTCCTTTTTAAGTTTAAGCGCTTAAACTTAAAAGCGCTTACTTAACACTTTATATGACTTACAAATATTTGTAAATAAAATTTAAATAATTGTATCTAAAGTCCCTATTATCTGCAAAATTCGACAAAAAACTATGCCCCAGAAATAACACTCCAATTGTCATTTACCGTGGATATAATAGTTCCTTTGTCCCTAATGTAGTCTGCAAGGATCTCAACCATATCCACTGAGATTTCCTTAACTATAGGTTTATCTTTGAACATACTGTACTCTCCCCCACCACTAGCACGGTAATTATTCATAACGACGACATACTGCTCGTCAGCAAGGATAGGCATTCCCTCTCTCTCCAAATCCACAACTCGATCCCCATGCGCTCTAGATACATTGATCGTATAGTTAAGCCCCTCCCACATATCGTAGTTGAAGTGCTGTGTCTTCGGATAAAGAAACGTTGAACTAACTTCGATGTCTCCCGAATCATTTAAATGAAAATACTGTGCTGAGCGTTCTAAGGCCGCCTTAATATCTCGACCTTCCAATCTCAGAACGCGTAATGTATTCGGGTATTTATAATTAATCATGATATCTCTCATAGTGATAATCGAACCAAAGCCAGGGGAAAGATCATCAAACAAGGCGGTACAGGAAATTTCGGCCCCACTAATATCCATCTGGACTCGTTGAATCCATTCGATGAACGGATGTTCTGTCATTCGTGCTTGAAATGGATTTAAAATACGCATGTTATCTCCTACAACAAATCCAATAGGCTGATCAAGCCATTGTTGAAGGTTATTCTCCGCAGGAGTTGCTATCTCAGACACGATAGGATCAGCGACGAAACTTTCACAACTCACGATCTCTGATTGTTTATGGTTGATGATCCACTTGTGTTCCGCCTTCTGAAGCGAGAGCGTAACTTTCCCCACAAATTGCCCTTCACTACCTGGTTGCACTACGCATACTCCAGCTACTTCCTCGCCGGATATAACTCTGTGCTGATGACCACTTAATAGTACATCAATGCCAGATACTTCTTCACACAACGCGTACCCTAGATTCTCACCTGTGAGTGACTCAGTAGGCTCACCTGATACAAGATCTCTTTCGAACCCTCCATGATAAGAAACGATAACGACATCCACTCGCTCTTGCTCTCGTAAATATGGAACCCATTGTTTAGCTGCTACTACAGGGTTGGTAAATGTGATCCCTTGTAGATGATTAGGATGCTCCCAGTTCGGAACATACTGAGTCGTTAACCCTAGTACCGCGATCCGGACACCATTATCCCATTCCCATATCCGATAAGGTGTGCCGAATAAAGGCTCTCCAGTCTCTTCGGATAGTACGTTAGCGGATAACCATGGAAAAGAAGAAGCTGTAAATGCCTTGTCTAAATAACTTTTACCGAAATTAAACTCATGATTACCAGGTACAACAGCATCGTAATTCATAGCATTCATACATTCTATTACGGTAGTCGGCCGTGATTGATCTACCTTAGCTTGGTGATAGGTTAAAGGCGACCCTTGTAGAAAATCCCCATTATCTATAAGAAGTACCTCTTCGCTATGCTGCCTATGTTCATTGATAAGACTAGAGATGACCGATAGCCCTTGATTGATAGGGCTTCCATCTACATATGAATATGGCATCATGTATCCGTGTACATCACTTGTCTCCAATATAACGATCCTCATAGCTGCATGTTCTTTCTCCATTACGGATGCCCCCTTAATACAATATGTAATATGCATTTTCAACATTATTAATTTCTGTGCACAAGTCTATCTACAATAGTATATAGAGTTTTCGTCAATAGATTTAAAGTACTCTATGAATACAATGTAAAATCATATGAATAAACTCCACTATTATTTTACATAGATTTGAATAAAATCGACGTTACATTTGACCCTTCTTTTTCCTAACACTGCTAGCATGGAACTTGTCGGAATTGAACTGTAGCCTATAGATGCTAACATCGGTCCGGCGGTATCCAGATATAATGAGGGGGAATTGGCTTTGTTTATTAAGAAAACATCAACACTCTGTATGATTTTGCTTCTTGGTGCAAGTCTAGCTGCATGTGGAGGAAACAACAAGACGAATAACGCAGCCGCTACAACAGGGAACGCTACGCCACCAACAACAGAAGCTAAAACAGAAACCGGGTATGAACCTAAGGAATTAAAAGTACAATTTGTTCCTTCTCAGAATGCTGAGACACTTGAAGCCAAAACCAAACCACTTGAGAAACTCTTAGGCGACCAGTTGAACATTCCAGTTCATGTCACGGTTTCACCGGACTACAATACAATTGTAGAAGCGATGTCTTCTAAACAAGTCGATATCGGTTTTCTTCCTCCGAGTGCTTATGTACTTGCACATGATCTGAGACAATCGGCTGATCTACTCCTTCAAGCTCAACGCTTTGGCGTTAAGGATGAGACTGGAGAACCAACAGAAGAGAAAGTAGATTTCTACAAATCGATGATTATTGTTAAGAAGGATTCAGATATTAAAAGTATCGAAGATTTAAAAGGTAAAAAAATAGGTTGGCAAGATGTTACCTCTTCTGCTGGTTATGTCTTTCCTGCAGCAGAGATGAAAAAAGCGGGTATTGATCCTGAAACAGATGTGCAAGGCATCACGATTAAGGGACACGATGCAGCTATCATGGCTTTACTTAATGGCCAAGTTGACGCGGTTGCTATTTTCCAAGATGCTCGTAACACGGTGAAAAAGGATGTTCCCGATGTATTTGAACAGACACGTGCCATTCACTTCACTACTCCGATCCCGAACGATACAATCAGTGTCCGTTCTGATATGAGTCAGGAATGGCGGGAAAAGATTAGTCAAGCATTCATAGCCATTACAAAAGATCCAGAAGGCGCTCAAATCGTAAAAGATATTTATACGCATGTAGGTTATGAAGTCGGCGACGATAGTAACTTTACACCTGTACGTGAGTATGCAGAAGCTGTGGGTCAAAAGATCAAATAGAGCATAGCCATGAATAGAACCTCTGCCCACCTTTAGAACTGTAATCTAGAAACTAAATCATCCATATTTCATTCACGCCGCTCACGGTTTATCAATCGTGGCGGCGCTGTCTGCTTATGTGAGTTATACATCGATATCATCATTAGAGAAAGCGGGATTAATAACTATGATTGAATTGACACACGTCTCCAAAACTTATCCTAACGGAACCATTGGATTAAACGATATTAATGTAACGATTAAAGAAGGTGAATTCGTTGTTATTGTGGGATTATCCGGTGCTGGTAAATCTACTCTGTTACGCTCGATAAATCGACTCAGTGATGTATCCTCAGGAGATATTCGAATCCATGGCCAATCGATCACAGCTGCTTCGGGTAAGGAATTGCGTTCGATTCGTCGTAATATAGGTATGATTTTTCAAAGCTTTAATTTGATTAAAAGATCTACCGTGCTACAGAATGTACTTTCGGGTCGTGTAGGTTATCATTCTACATTAAGAACGATATTCGGCTCTTTTCCGAAACGGGACGTTGAGATCGCATTAACTGCCTTAGAAAGAGTGAATATTCGGGAAAAAGCTTACATAAGGGCCGATCAACTGTCTGGAGGACAGCAGCAACGTGTATCTATTGCCCGTGCACTTGCACAAGAAGCCACTATTATTCTAGCGGACGAACCTGTAGCTTCACTCGATCCCCTAACCACTCGTCAAGTAATGGATGATTTACAACGTATCAATCGAGAATTGAATATTACAACGATTGTAAATCTGCATTTTATTGATTTAGCACGTGAGTATGCTACTCGAATTATCGGATTACGCGCGGGAGAAATCGTATTCGATGGGAGTGTCCAAGAAGCAACAGATGAGAAGCTAGCTGAAATATATGGACGTCCAGTAAAAGCAGATGAACTGCTAGATACAAACGCAGACGTTCATCTCGTAGGTGTACAATGACAGCCATTCAATCACAGAAAGGTAAACGTATCGCTACTTGGACATTATTTCTAGTGATCATTATTTTGTGCTCTGTGTATGTAGAGGTCACACCTTATCAGCTTTTTGTAGGATTACCACAGATGGGTGTACTACTTAAGGAAATGTTCCCACCGGATTGGAGCTATGTTTCTACGGTATGGGGACCTACGATTCAGACGATCAAAATTGCAGTTGCAGGAACCCTTCTCGGAGCCATTCCAGCCATTCCCGCAGCATTATTATGTGCTCATAATGTTACGCCTTATAAGACTGTATCTGTCCCCATGCGCACTCTACTGAATCTAGTACGTACTGTGCCTGATCTTTTATTTGCGGCTGTATTCGTAGCTATATTCGGAATTGGTCCGTTTGCAGGTATGCTGGCGCTCTTGTTCTTCTCTTTCGGGATTATTACCAAATTGACATACGAATCGATAGAAGCTATCGACCCGGGCCCGCTTGAAGCTATGACTGCTGTCGGAGCTAATCGAATTCAACTGATTGTCTTTGGTGTTATACCACAAGCCATTCCTGCTTTTGTCTCCTATCTTTTGTATACATTTGAAATTAATATTCGTGCGGCCACTGTACTTGGATTTGTTGGAGCTGGGGGTATTGGACTCTTACTCAATCAGTCACTTGGGCTATTCCGATATGACCGTGCAGCAACCATTATTTTACTAACACTGACGGTCGTTCTAATCATAGATTATGGAAGCACTAGCATACGGAGGAAGCTGTTATGAACAAGAATGTATCTTCCCCATCTCTCACAACTCAAATACGTAAATGGCTGATCGTTCTACTAATTATTATTGTGTTTATATGGTCTTTGCTAGGTTTAGATTTTCAAGGATTACAATCGACCGCTGGGACAGTATCATTATCTATACTTAAGGGATTCCTACACCCAGATTGGGCATTCGTTTACTTACCTGAAGGGGAAGATCTCCTTCGGGGTCTGCTAGAAACGTTAGTGATCTCCATTCTAGGTACATTTGTATCGGCTATTCTCTGCTTTCCATTTGCCTTCTGGGCAGCAGCTAACATGAGTAGACTTCGTATCTTTTCTGGATTGGGTAAGTTCACACTGAGCGTTATTCGAGTGTTTCCGGAAATGATCGTAGCCATCTTGTTTATTAAAGCCGTTGGACCCGGTTCATTCGCTGGAGTGCTTGCACTTGGCGTCCATTCCATCGGTATGTTAGCTAAGTTATTCTCCGAGACCATTGAGGGGATCGATCGCGGACCTCAAGAAGCTCTGATCGCTTCTGGGGCCAATCGAATCCAAATGATTCGGTTTGCTGTTATTCCTCAGGTTATGCCTCATTTCCTATCATATTCGTTATATCGATTTGAGATTAATATCCGGTCCGCGACAACTCTGGGGTTAGTCGGTGCAGGTGGAATTGGAACACCGTTGATCTTCGCCCTTCAAGTTCGCAATTGGAACCGTGTTGGAATCATATTACTCGGCATTGTCGTGCTAGTGATTGTGACAGACTTTATTTCCGGTTGGTTGCGTAGAAAAATGATATAGAGATTCTCATAATAGACGATGGGATTCAAAGGGAGCATCATTTCCGAGTGTATACTTGGAAATGATGTTCTTTTTATTTTCCATATCCTGCAACATTAATTAAAATAAGTACGTCTACAAAAATAAGAAAATAACCAAAATAAATTTATCAATAGGAGTGAGTGAGTCGTGATGAAACTGAAAACGTTAGTAACGAGCGTAACCGTAGCTTCAATTCTTTCCCTCTCATTCGGAGGCCCGCTATTTGCGGCAATGAAAGATTTTGCAGATATAGATAAGACGGCCGGCAAAGAAAAAATTATCGCATTACATGATCAAGGCATTATCAATGGGATAACCGCTACCGAATTCAGACCTGACCTTACGCTTAACAATGCACAAGGTATTCAGCTTATCACGAAAGGTCTACAGCTTAACCTAGCCGCTATTGATTTCGTCAAAATTCCTGAAGCCAGTGATTTGTTCTCTAATATTAAAGATAATGCTTGGTTCGCAGAGGCATTCATCAATGCCTTCTATAATGACATAGACATCCCAAAAAACATCGACCCATCCAAACCTATGACTAAGGAACAGTTCACCTATTTCTTGATACGAGGAGTAGAGCGGATCGGAAATTTACCAAAAATTAATATTGTCCCTGCAAAAATTGCGGATGAGAAAGATATTACAGCTTCATATCAAGGGGCTATTCAACGTTCACTAACTTGGAAGATTAATACTCTTACTAATGAAGACAAATTTAAACCTACGAATGAAATTTCTCGTGCAGAAGCAGCAGTAATGCTATATAACGCGATTGAGTTCCTGAATGAGATTAACGCACAACAATAGGATATCCTCCCCGTAGGACAAATAAAAATGCACCCCTCAGAATAATCATCCGTTTAAACCCATATGTGGGTAACGATGTTTACTCTAAGGGGTGCTATTTATCGTTATATTGCCCATTTCCCTTTCCGGAATACGGGTTCAATCGTTCCATCTGCCAGTTCACCGTCAATCTCCAAGTCAGCAGATCCGATCATGAAATCTACATGCGTCAAGCTAACATTAGCACCTCTGACTAGTAGTTCCTCCTTGCTCATCTTCGTCCCACCTTCTATATTAACGGGATATGCACTACCGAGTGCAAAGTGACAAGAGGCATTCTCATCAATCCCTGTATTATAAAAAATGCGGTTCAATTGTGAAATAGGAGAGTCGTGAGGTACAAGTGCCATCTCACCTAGATAAGATGCACCTTCATCAGTTTCTAGTAACGAAGTCAAATGTTCACGTCCTGATGCTGCATCATATTCTACGACTCTACCCTCTTTAAATTGTAACTTAATCCCTTCTACCAATCGCCCATTCAAATTTAACGGAAGCGTGCTTGTCACCATACCATTCACACCTGTACGCAACGGCATCGTATAAATTTCTTCTGTTGGCATATTCGCTACAAAGTACACGCCACTTTCGTTCTCACCTCCGCCACCAGCCCACAGATGACCTTCTGGCATTTCGACGTGAAGATCGGTTCCCGGAGCGCGATAATGTAGACTCTTATAACGTTTGGCATTCATTCGCTCATGGCTTTGCTTCAAATGATTAATATGCTTACGCCATGCCGCCACAGGATCTTCATCACCAACGCGGTTCATCAAGAATACGGCATCCCACATCGCCGATACTCGCTCTTCTTCAGGGAGATCAGCGAATACTTTATTAGCCCAAGCAACGGTTGGCGCTTTAATCAAAGACCAACTTATTTTATTGTTTCGCACATAACCCTGATATGTCTCACGTGCTACTGCAGCTGCTTTTACGGCTGTAGATACTTTAGATGAGTCAATGCCATTGAACAGTTCCGGATTAGGCACCTTAATATGTAGAATGGCTCCTCCTCCTTCAGCCAACTGCTCCATCATGTCTGCCTGCCACTTAGGATAGTAGCTGAAAGAATCATCAGAAGCCTTCTCATATCGGATGCGCGTGACCTGTTCATCCTCCCACTCCACCTGTACATATTTAGCTCCAGCTTCATAGGCCTTGGACACGATAAGTCTTGTTAGATCTACACTCTCTAACGGCGACTGCACGATTAAGACTTGTCCAGGTTGTATATTAACGCCTACTTTCACGACCAGCTCAG